>NZ_JBIVMG010000005.1:0-496173 GCF_044752965.1 Streptomyces sp. NPDC088553
CGCCCGGTTACATTCCGAACCCGGAAGCTAAGCCTTTCAGCGCCGATGGTACTGCAGGGGGGACCCTGTGGGAGAGTAGGACGCCGCCGAACAATCATTGTGGGAAAGCCCCGCACCTCATGGTGCGGGGCTTTTCTGCGTTTACGGGCCGGAACCCCTTTCGGGGCTCCCTCGGCTCAGGCCGGCGTGACCAGTTGGGTGTCGTACGCCAGGATCACCGCTTGGACGCGGTCGCGGGCGCCCGTCTTCGCGAGGATGCGGCCGACGTGGGTCTTCACCGTCGATTCCGCGAGGTGGAGGCGTTCGGCGATCTCGCTGTTCGTCCAGCCCTGGCCGATGACCGTGAGGATCTCGCGTTCCCGCTCCGTGAGGGAGCCGAGGCGCGGGTCCTCCGGGTGTGGGTCCGCCGTGGGGGACGTCGGCAGGTGGTGGATGTAGGCGTCCAGGAGGCGGCGGGTGAGGCTCGGGGCGACGACCGCGTCGCCGCTCGCCACCGCGCGGATCCCGGCGAGGAGTTCCTCCGGCCGGGCGTCCTTCACCAGGAAGCCGCTGGCGCCGGCGCGCAGGCCGTCGTACGCGTACTCGTCCAGGTCGAACGTGGTGACGATCAGGATGCGGGTGCGGGCTCCCGCGGCGACGATCCGGCGGGTGGCCTCGATGCCGTCGAGGCCCGGCATCCGGATGTCCATCAGGACGACGTCGGGGTGGTGGCGGTCGACCAGCCGGATCGCCTCGGTGCCGTTCGCGGCCTCGCCGACGACGGTCATGTCGTCCTGGCTCTCCAACAGCATGCGGAAGCCGAAGCGTTGCATCGGCTGGTCGTCCGCGATGAGAACGGTCGTCACGAGGGGGAGTCCTCCCGGGGAAGTCGGAGTCCGACGTGCCAGCCGCCGGTCGGCAGCGGGCCGGTGTCGAGTGTGCCGTCGTAGAGGGCCGCGCGCTCCCGCATCCCGGTAAGTCCCTGGCCCTGACCGGACGGTGGGGTCGGCGGGACGGCCGGGCCCGTGTTCGTGATCTCCGCCCGTACCTCCTGGGGAGAGTGGGTGAGGAGCACGGTCGCCTTCGCGCCCTCGCCCGCGTGCTTCAGGGCGTTCGTCAGGGCTTCCTGGACCACCCGGTAGACCGTCAGCTGGGCGCCCGGGGTGAGCGGGCGGTCGGGGGAGGTGCCGGCCCGGTCGAACCGTACCGGCAGGCCCGCCTTCCGTACGCCGGTGATCAGGGCGTCGAGGTCGGCCAGGGTGGGCTGGGGGTCGCGGGCCGCCTCCGGGGCGTCGTCGTGCAGGACGCCGAGGAGCCGGCGGAGTTCGGCGAGGGCCTCGCGGCTCGTCGTGCCGATGGCTTCGAGGGCCTGGGCGGCGCGCTCGGGGTTCTTCGCCGCCGCGTACCGGCCGCCGTCCGCGAGGCCCGTGATGACCGAGAGGTTGTGGCCGATGATGTCGTGCATCTCGCGGGCGATCCGGGTGCGTTCGGCCGCGGCCGCGAGCCGTACCTCCTGGTCGCGTTCGATCTCCAGGCGGCGGGCCCGGTCGACGAGGGCCGCCGTGTGGTCCATGCGGGAGCGGACCGCGATGCCGAGGAGTGCGACGAGCGCGTACGTCCACAGGGTGGGGACGACGTGCTGGTCCCAGCTTCCCCGGGGGAAGCGGACCGCCCCCGTGAGGAGGGGCGGCAGGAGCAGGGCGGAGGACCACAGGAGGGCGCGGGGCGGGCGGGTGAGGGCGATGTGGAAGAGCGGGATCAGCTGGAGGTAGCCGGCCTGGAGGAAGGCGCCCGAGGCGGCGCTGACCAGCGCCGCGCAGGCCATCACGGCGAGGACGGCCAGGGGGTTCCGGCGGCGTCGGTACAGCGGGAGGGAGAGGCCGAGGCTCAGGGTGACCACGAGCCAGGTGGGGACGGACGGGTCGGGGGCGGTGTTCCGCCAGCCGCCCGACGCGTCCACCAGTGTCGCGGCCGTCCAGAAGAGCGTCAGCGTGGAGTCCCACAACCAGGGTCGGCGGGTGTCGGACGCCCGGGCCCGCGCGAGCAGTCGCTGGAGGGAGCGGCTGAGGCCCGTCGTCGCGGTCGCTTCCGTGGTCACTCGGTCATCATCCTCATACGTCCCGGCGCTTGAGCAACAGTGCGGGGACCGCGAGTGTCGCGGCCGCCCAGAGGAGCAGGGCGAGGAGGCCGGCGCCGGGGGACGCCGCGCCCGGGAGCGGGGTGGCAGAGCCGAGGGCGCCGGCGGCCTGGGTGGGGAAGTACCGGACGGCCGTCTCCATGACCTCGTACGGGAGCATCCCGAGGACCTCGGGCAGGATCATCACGCCGCCGACGAAGGCGCCGATCGCGCCGGGTACGGA
Source organism: Streptomyces sp. NPDC088553 (assembly GCF_044752965.1). NCBI lineage: Bacteria > Bacillati > Actinomycetota > Actinomycetes > Kitasatosporales > Streptomycetaceae > Streptomyces > Streptomyces sp. NPDC088553. The sequence goes on from NZ_JBIVMG010000005.1 coordinate 2,340, forward strand.
ACGAAGGGTCGCGCCGAGGCCGAGGGCGATCAGGCCGAGGAGGGTGATGCCGGCGGCGTTGCCCGCGAGGGCGGCGAGGACGCCGTCGTCGGTGAGGGAGGCTGCCTGGTCGGTGTCGGAGAGGAAGACCTGCGCGGTGAGGAAGGTCAGCAGGTTGGTGACGAGGGTGAGGGTGAGGACGGTGCCGGTGTAGACGGCGGCCTTCGCCCCCAGGACGGGGAGGCGGCTGGGGACGGCGGTGAGGGTGGCGCGGATCATGCCCGTCGCGTACTCGCCGGCCGTGACCAGGATGCCGAGGACGGCGAGGGCGATGGCGCCGAGCTGGCTGCCGTAGAGGGTGAGGATGACGGTGTCGACGTCGGAGTCGCCGCCGTCGGAGGTGTAGGTGGCGCCCATGAGGATGCCGATGCCGAGGACGAGCGCCGTGGCGGTGAGGACGGTGATCCAGGTCGAGCGGACGGTCCACAGTTTGTGCCACTCGGAGCGGAGTACGCGCGGGTGGGTGAGGCGCGCGGTCACGGTCGGGGCGGTGGCCGGGGTGACGGTCCGGGGGATGGTCGGGGTGGTCATGCGGGGGCTCCCTGGTATTCGACGGAATCGTGGGTGAGGGCCATGAACGCCTGTTCCAGGGAGGCGGCCTGGGGGGTGAGTTCATGGAGGGGGAGGCCGTGGGCGGCGGCCGTGCGGCCGATCTCCGGTGCGTCCGGGCCGGTGACGAGGAGGGTGTCGGGGGCCTCCAGGGTGATGGCGGCGCCGAGGAGGAGGTTCCGCAGCCGGTCGGCCTCCGGGGTGACGACCTTGACGGTGGCGCCGCCGGAGGTGCGGACGAGTTCGTCGACGGTGGTGTCGGCGAGGAGCCGGCCCTTGCCGATGACGATGAGGTGCTCGGCGGTGAGGGCCATCTCGCTCATCAGGTGGGAGGAGACCAGGACGGTGCGGCCCTCGGCGGCGAGGGACTTGAGGAGGGTGCGGATCCAGAGCACGCCCTCGGGGTCGAGCCCGTTGACCGGTTCGTCGAGGACGACGGTGGCCGGGTCGCCGAGGAGGGCGGCGGCGATGCCGAGGCGCTGGCCCATGCCGAGGGAGAAGCCCTTCACGCGCTTGTCGGCGACATGGGTGAGGCCGGTGACGGCGAGGACCCGGTCGACGCGGGAGCGCGGGATGCCGTGGGTGAGGGCGAGGGCCGTGAGGTGGTGGCGGGCGGAGCGGCCGGGGTGCACGGAGCGGGCTTCGAGGAGGGCGCCGACGCGGGTGAGCGGGGCGCCGTGCCGGGCGTAGGGGCGGCCGTCGACGGTGGCGTGGCCGCGGGTGGGGGCGTCGAGGCCGAGGATCATGCGGAGGGTGGTGGACTTTCCGGCGCCGTTGGGGCCGAGGAAGCCGGTGACGGCGCCCGGTCGGACGGTGAAGCTGAGGTCCCGGACGACGGTGGTGTCCCCGTACCGCTTGGTGAGGTTCTCTGCTCGGATCATGCTGACGACGCTAGGGAGCCGACGGCGGGCGTTCGTCCGACCTGGGGCGGGAGGTGGGGCGTGGGCGTAGTACCGGGGTACGACGGAGACGAAAAGCCCTTGTCAGTCGGGTGCGGGCGTCGGAGGATCGGGCCCATGGACTTTTCGATACGTGTCATCCGCGCCGACGAGTGGGAGCAGACCCGCGAGATCCGCCTGGCGGCGCTCCGGGACCCGGTCGCTCATCTCGCGTTCCTCGACACGTACGAGGACGCCGTGCGGCGCCCGGACTCGTTCTGGCAGGAGCGTGCCGAGGGGGCGTCCGAGACGGGTGACGGGAAGGTGCGGCAGTTCGTGGCCGAGGCCCCGGACGGGAGTTGGGTCGGCACGATCTCGCTCCTGGTGGAGCGGCCGTCGGGCGAGGTGCGCTTCGGGGGGCCGGCGAAGGTCGACCAGACGCACATCGTGGGTGTCTATGTACGGCCCGAGGCGCGGGGGACGGGTGTGATCGACGCGCTGTTCCGTGCGGGCGTCGAGTGGTCCTGGTCGCTTGAGGAGCCGGTCGAGCGGGTGCGGCTCTACGTCCACGAGGACAACGCGCGGGCCGCGGCCTTCTACCGCCGCTTCGGCTTCGTGGCGACGGGGGACCGGGCGCCCGTCCCGGGGCACGACACGGCGACGGAGATCGAGTACGAGGTGCGGCGGGCTTCGTAGGTCGTCGGTGGTGGGGCCGGGATCACGGTGGGGATCAGGGCCGGGACCACGGCGGGGGCCAGCGTCGGGATCAGGGGCGGGCGGGGGCCGGTTCGGGACGCGGCCGCGTCCGGGCGGTGGCCGTGTCGGTGCGGCCCGCGAGGCGGCAGCCGAGGCAGTCGGGGTGGCCGTGGCGGGCACCGGCGTCGCGGACGCGCCAGTCCCACTGGTCGGCCGGGCGGGGGCCGGAGGGCTTGCCCCAGCCGGCCAGGTGGAGGGCCCAGGTCACGGCGGCGGCGAGGACGGTCAGTGCCGCGCCGAGCCACAGGGCCGAGGTGCGGTCCAGGCAGATTCCGGCTCCGGCGACGGCGGAGCCCAGTCCGGCGAGGGCGGTTCCGGTCCAGCCGGCCAGGGTGTGGCCGAGGTCGACGTCGCCGTGGGCGCTCATGGATGCTCCTGTGGGGTGTCGGGGCAGGCAGGATGAAGGCATCGGTGAGACGGTTTATCTCACGAGCTAAGTAACTTAGATGCTAAGGAGTCCCTGCGTGGAGGGCAAGAGCCGTCCCCCGGCCACCGTCGGCGAGGCGATCCATCGGATGGACGCGTACGTGGCCCTGGGCCTCATCGGCCAGCAGGAGGTCGCCCAGGCCCTCGGCCTCAACGTGACCGACCTGACCTGTCTCGGGCACGTGCTCGGCGCCGGCGAGGACCCGCTGTCGGCCGGGGACCTGGCGGAGCGCGCCAACCTCACCACGGGGGCCGTGACCGGTGTGCTCAACCGGCTGGAGAAGGCCGGCTACGCCCGCCGGGCCCCGGACCCGGCCGACCGGCGGCGGGTGCGCGTGGTCGCGGACCCGGACGCGGCCGCACGGGTCGTCGCGCTGTACCAGCCGTTCTACGCCCGACTTGAGGAGGTCTTCGCCCGGTACACCCCGGAGGAGACCGCGGTCATCGCCGACTGGTTCACCCATGCCGCCGAGGCCGCCCGCGCCCACCTGCACTCCCTGCGCGGCCGCGCCCTCTGACCCGGGAGGGGCGGGGCCGGGGCTCTCAGTGGCTCAGGGAGGTTTCCGGCCATCTGGTGCGGGCCTGTTCCGGTGAGCGCATCAGTGCCAGCGTCGGGAGGCCCAGGGTGTGGCCGGTGGTGAGGAGCTCCGGGAGCTGGGGGAGCGGGGCCACGGCGGCGACGTCGTCCAGGACGAGGGTCATTGGTGGGTCGAGCCGACCGTCGGATGACCGTGCGGCCATGCGGCGGCCGTGCTCGACCACGCTTGCGGCGAGCGCCGTCAGGAGCGGCATCGCGCCGGGGTGGGTGCGGGGATCCTCGATCGGTTCCCCCACCACGTAGAGGGTGCCCCCTTCGGGGAGGAAAGATGCCAGCGCCAGCGAATCCGTTCGATTCGGGGTGCAGGCCTCCCGGATGTGGACCGAGGAGAGCGACGCCAGCGCACGGGCCGTCAGTTCCTGTGCCATGCGGCGGCTTTCCGGGTGCGCGGTGAGCGCCGATTCGAGCAGTCCCGCGTGGCCGGAGGCCGCCTTCGGGTGGCTGCGGAGGATCCGTACCGGTTCGTGGGCGCCCGTGCCCTGCGCCCAGCGGTGGACCTGGCGGAACGGGCGTCCGTCCACGGCGGCGGCGTGCAGCCAGCAGCGCAGGAGCGTTTCCGCGGTGTCGGCGGTGGCCGCGTCGAGGCGGGAATGCGGGCGTACGGGGGCGAGGAGGGCGACCGCCCGTTCCGCGGCCACGGCCGGGTCCTCGCAGCGCTCGGACGGCGACCAGTGGAGTCGCGCGGGCGTGTCGCACAGGTGGCCGGGGTCGTGGACGAGGACCGGGCCGAGTTTGCCGCGCGCGTCCTTGGTCGCGGCCCAGAGGGCGGGGTCGGAGGTGACGACCAGGACAGGGCCCTCGGCGTCCTGGACGGCCTGGACGGCTGCGGGGAGGCGGGCGTCCGGGGGGCCGTAGAACGTACGGGTCGCCTGACCGGCGGCAGCGGCAGCGGTACCGGAGACGGGGTGCGGAGCGGGAACGGGCGAGGTCACGAGGGGCGCCGGTACGACCGGTGTGCCCGCCCCCGTGCCCGCGGAAGCGGACGTCGGTTCGGCGGGTGCCGGGACGACGGGCATCGCCGCCGTGGCCGTCGGCGCGGGGGACGGGGTGGCGGGCGTCGCACCGACGGGCGCCGGGACCCCCGGGCCCGGTGACGTCGCAGGGGCGGGAGGGACCGCCGGGGCGGACGCCGCGGGGGTCTCCGTCCGGGGCGGTATGACCTGAGCGGCCTCGGCGGGGGACGCCGGAGCCCGGTCCTCCCGTACCGGAGCCGGGGGGACGTGCCCGTACGCCCCCGCCTTCCTGTTGGCGCGCACCGCACGCCAGCGGGCCAGGGTGCCCAGCGCGAAGACCGCGAGGACGAAGAGGATCATCGCCTCGCCGATCAGCAGGCCCCAGAACAGGCCGTAGCCGGAGAGCTGGCCCGGCGGGGTGGCCGGCCAGGCCGCCGCGAGGTCCGTCGGGGCCGTGGCCAGGGAGCGCAGGGCCGAGGGCGTGCCCATGAAGGCGACGCCCCGCGGCCAGGCGCCGTGGGAGAACAGACCGGCCAGGCCGGTCGCCGTCCACACCAGGACCGTGAGGCACAGAAGGAGGCCGAACAGGCTGAGCAACAGCCCGTCGGAGACCCCTCCCCCGCCCTTCCGTGCCTCTTCCATCTATGCCACCGTCGACTGCGAAGTGCCGTTCATCTGCTGCTCGATGAGGATCGCGCGCTGCTCCGTCTCCCATTCGAGGTCCGGGTCTCCCGACGGGGCCGAGGCCTCCGTCATGGCGCGGTCCGTGTAGACCAGCGGGCGTTCTCGTTCGGTGATGAGGTGTTTGACCACCTGCACATTGCCGTTGACGTCCCAGACCGCGATGCCGGGGGTGAGGGTCGGGATGATCTCGACCGCCCAGCGGGGCAGTCCGAGGACCCGGCCCGTGTTGCGTGCCTCGTCGGCCTTCTGGGCGTAGATGGTCCGGGTGGACGCCATCTTGAGGATCGCCGCGGCCTCCTTCGCCGCCGCTCCGTCGACGACGTCGGAGAGGTGGTGGACGACGGCGACGAAGGACAGGCCGAGGCGGCGGCCGAACTTGAGCAGCCGCTGGAACAGCTGCGCCACGAACGGGCTGTTGATGATGTGCCAGGCCTCCTCGACGAGGAAGATGCGCTTCTTCCGGTCGGGGCGGATCCAGGTGTGCTCCAGCCAGACGCCGACGATCGCCATGAGGATCGGCATGGCGATGGAGTTGCGGTCGATGTGGGAGAGGTCGAAGACGATCAGGGGCGCGTCGAGGTCGATGCCGACGGTCGTCGGGCCGTCGAACATGCCCCGGAGGTCACCGTCGACCAGCCGGTCCAGGACGAGGGCGACGTCCAGGCCCCAGGCCCGTACATCGTCTATGTCGACGTTCATCGCCTCGGCGGATTCCGCCTCGGGGTGCCGGAGCCGCTCCACGATGTCGGTGAGGATCGGCTGGCGGTGGGTGGTGTGCTCGACGACGTACGCGTGGGCGACCTTGAGCGCGAAGCCGGAGCGCTCGTCGAGGCCGTGGCCCATCGCCACCTCGATGATCGTCCGGAGCAGGGCGAGCTGGCCGGTCGTGGTGATCGACGGGTCGAGCGGGTTGAGGCGGATCCCGGAGTCGTTGGCGACCATGGGGTCCAGGCGGATGGGGGTTATCCCCAGCTCCTGCGCGATGAGGTTCCATTCGCCGACGCCGTCCTCGCCCTGGGCGTCGAGGACGACGACCTGCCGGTCGCGGAAGCGGAGCTGGCGGAGCACGTACGTCTTCTCCAGCGCCGACTTGCCGTTGCCGGACTCGCCGAGGACCAGCCAGTGCGGGGCGGGGAGCTGCTGCCCGTACAGCTGGAAGGGGTCGTAGATGTACCCCTTGCCGCTGTAGACCTCGCGGCCGATGATGACGCCGGAGTCGCCGAGGCCGGGGGCGGCGGTCGGCAGGTAGACGGCCTGGGCCTGCCCGGTGGAGGTGCGGACGGGCAGACGGGTCGTCTCCACCTTGCCGAAGAGGAAGGCGGTGAAGGCGTCGGTGAGGACGGACAGCGGATCTCGCATGGGTCTGTGCCCCTTCGGCCCTAGCGGCGGATGCCGGTCGCGAACGGCAAGGTGTTCACAAAGGCCCGGTGGTGCTCGCGGTCGCACCACTCCAGCTTCAGATACGACTTGCCGGCGGAGGCCCTGATCGTGCGCTTGTCCCGGGCCAGGGCCTCGGGTGAACGCGACGACACCGTGATGTACCCGACGAGGTTCACTCCGGCCGCGCCACTGGCGAGATCTTCACCCCGCTGGTCGAGCCGGCCGTGGGCGGCGATGTCGCGCGGGTCGACGGTGCGGTTCATCTTGGCGGCGCGGCTGGCGTCGGCCTCGTCGTTGGTCTTCTCGGTGAGCATCCGCTCGATGGCGACCTCGGTGGGCTCGAGATCCATGGTCACGGCGACCGTACGGATCACGTCCGGGGTGTGGACGAGCAGCGGGGCGAGGAAGTTGACGCCGACGGGGGTCATGGGCCACTCCTTCACCCAGGCGGTGGCGTGGCACCAGGGGGCGCGGGTGGAGGACTCGCGGGTCTTTGCCTGGAGGTACGTCGGCTCCATCGCGTCCAGTTCGGCGGGCCAAGCGTTTCGTTTCGTCATGGCCTGGATGTGGTCGATGGGGTGGTCCGGGTCGTACATGGAGTGCACGAGGGAGGCGAGCCGGGACTGGCCGAGGGGCTGGCGGACGCGGATGTCGGCCTCGGCGAGGCGGGCGCAGATGTCGGTGAGCTCGCGGGCCATGACGACGGCGAGGCCGGCGTCGCGGTCGAGCTTGCGGGCGCCGGAGGCGTGCTTGGCGGCGCGGGCCATGGCGTTGGCCTCGGCGGCGAGTTCGCGGGTGTAGTGCATGCAGGCGACGAGGTAGGCGCGGTGCTGCTCGCTGGAGGTGGAGACCATCGACTGGAGCTGGTCGTACGACTCCATGAGCCAGGTCGGCGCGTTCGGGTCGCCGCGCTGGCCGACGTCCTTGGCGTGGGCGTCCGGGTCGGCGGGGAGGGTGCGGGCCAGCATCTGGAGGCGGGTCACGAAGCCGTCGCCGTTGGCGACGTGCTTGAGGAGGGTGCCGAAGCGGTCGACCAGGGCCTCCTGGTCCTCGCTGTCGCGCAGGCCGACGCCGGGGCCCTCGATCTCGATGGCGGCGGTGACGGTGCGGCGGTCGGCGTGCAGGAGGACGGCGATCTCGTCGGGGCCGAAGGGGGCGGCGAGCCAGCCGACGCGGCCGATGCCGGGCGGCGGGCCGACCTCGACCTCGCGGCCGTCGAGGTGGGTGCCGGCCTCGGTGACGACGGAGCGGTAGGCCGTGCCGCGCTTGAGCATCCGCTTGTAGCTGCGGTTGATCTCGAACCACTTGTAGAACGTGCGGTGCTTGTACGGGAGGTACACGGCGGCGATCGCGAGCATCGGGAGGCCGGCGAGGAGCGCGATCCGCAGGGGGAGGAGGGGGACGAGGAGTCCGCTCACCATGCCGAGGAAGGCGCCGACGATGATCAGGGCGATCTCGCCCGTCTCGCGGTTCTTGCCGACGATCGCGTTCGGCCGGGCCCGGCCCACGAGATACGTACGGCGGGGCGCGACCGGCTGGGACTGGGTCGTCAACGCCCTGCACCTCCAGAGTTCTTGCGGCTGCTGTGCGGGGTTCCCGCGGTGGGACTGCTGCTGCGGGGCGGGGGCGGGGGAGTCGCGCCGCCGCCACCGCTTCCGCCGCGGCTGCTGTGGGCGGCCATGCCGCCGGACACGGGGTTGGCGGGGCGGGCGGGCTGGGCGCCCTGGCCGCCGCCGCCGTCGCCGCGGGAGCTGTGGGTCTTGATGCCCTGGGAGACCAGGGAGGCGGGGGAGGAGATGACGGCGGCGGCCGCGTTCTCCCCGGCGCGGTGGAGGCGGTTGTTGCGGGAGGCGGCGATCTCATCGCCGAAGCCGGGGACGAAGCGGTAGATCATCGCGGAGGCGAAGATCGCGAGCAGGATGATCGCGAGGCCGGAGACGACGGCGGAGAACGAGTCGGGTCCGGTGCCGGAGGAGAGCGCGCCGGCCAGGCCGAGGACGATGACGATGATCGGCTTGACCAGGATGATCGCGATCATGATGCCGGCCCAGCGGCGGACGTGGCCCCACATGTTCTTGTCGACGAGGCCGGAGTAGACGACGACGCCGAGGAGGGCGCCGACGTACAGCATGACGGCGCGGAGGAAGAGCTCCAGGTAGAGCACGCCGGCGGCGATGACGGTCACCAGGGACACGATGATCAGCATGATGGGGCCGCCACCGATGCTGTCGCCCTTCTGGAGGGCCTCCTTGAAGCTGCCGAAGAAGATGTCGGTCTGCTGGCCGGTGCCGGAGGCGATGACCTCGGTGACGGCGTCGGTGGCGTTGACGACGGTGTAGAGGATCAGGGGGGTGAAGGCGGAGGCGAGGACCGTCAGCCAGAGGAAGCCGATGGCTTCGGAGAGCGCGGTGGTGAGGGGGACGCCGCGGACGGCGCGCTTGGCGACGGCGAGGAGCCAGAGGAGGAGGGTGAGGACGGTGGAGGCGGCGAAGACGATGGCGTACCGGCCGAGGAACTCCGTGTTGGTGAAGTCGACGTCGGCGGTTTCTTTGACGGCCTTGGAGAGGTAGTCGATGGTGGCGATGGCGGCGTCGGAGAAGCCGCGGGCGAGGGACTTGAGGGGGTCCTGCTCGTTGTTGGTCTCGGGGAGCGGCACCGTGCCACCACCGGGCTGACTCCGCTCGCAGAGCGTCCTGGCTTCTCCCACCAGGAATCTGCACTCGCTGTTGCCCGCGCTCGTGCTCGGGGAGGGCGTGGGCGTCGAAGGCGTCGGTGTGGGAGCGGCCTGGGCGGCCGATGCGAGCAGGAGTGGCAGGAAGAGGAACACGGCCACGATCGCGGTCGCCGCGCGTACGGGGAGGCTTCGCTCAGCGGGCATAGGTGAACCCTCCGTATCCCTCGACCGCTTCGGCGATCTCGTCGGCCATGGAGGCACGGTTGTCGCCGTTGACCGGGGTGGGCCCCTCGCGCTGGTCGAGGGATTCGAGGCGCCAGTCGCCCCCGACCCACGTGAGTTTCTCCGTGATGGTGAACCACGTGGAAGTGACGGGCTTGGTCGAGCCCGTGCCTGCGAGGCCACCAAGGCTGGTGCACCAGACCTCGACCGTCGCGGAGTTCTCCGTGTAGTCCAGGACCCTCGCGCCGATAGGGATGGTGCGTGCCACCAGGGTCATGCCGGAGGGGGCGGTTCCGTCCTTGTTGAGTCCTGCGCTGGCCATGAGATCGGCTGTGTAGGAGGCGTCGAACTTCCTGAGGAAGTCGTCCACGACCGCCGGGGCGTGGACGGTGCGTACGATCTCCCGGCGCCGGTCGGCGTTGAACATGTCGACCGAACCCAGCGCCACCGCGTAATTCGTAGCCGCGCTCTGCGCCCCCTGCTCGTCCTGCGCGTAGCCCGTGGGGATCTGGCCGTTCTTGCCGGTGACCGGGCGGACGCCCGTCGCCGCTGTGGGGGCCGTTCGGCCGGGGGTGTCGGAGGAGGGGCCCGCCGCGTCCGCCGGGTCGCCGCCGCCGCGGTTGGCGAAGGCGATGGCCGCGACGAGGAGGACCACCACGCCGACGACCGTGATGAGGGAGCGGGAGCTGCGGACGGGGCGGCGGGCGCCGCCGTACACGTCGCCGCTGTTGCCTTCGGGCAGGCGGGTCCGGGTCTGGCCCGAGCCGCCCACGCCGCCGAAGCTGTCGTGCTCGTCACCGGGACTCATGCCGGGAACGCCCCCTCACTGGTTCGCGGTACGGGCAGTACGTCGTGCTGGACATCTGGGGAACGCATTCTCAGGGGGTGGTGTCCGACGGGGGGTCAGACCGCCATCCCGTACACGATGGTGAACAGCGTCCCCAGGGATCCGATGATGAAGACGCCGGTCAGGCCGGCCACGATGAGCCCCTTGCCCTGTTCCGCGCTGAACGTGTCGCGGAGGGCGGTCGCGCCGATGCGCTGCTTGGCCGCTCCCCAGATGGCGATGCCGAGGCAGAGCAGGATGGCCACGGCCATCACCACCTCGATCATGATCTTGGCCTCGGCGCCCAGGCTGCCGAAGGGGCCCCAGTTCGGGGCGATTCCACCGATGATGGTGGTGATGTCGCCTTTTTCTGCCGCCAGGTACATGTAACTCACCGCCCCTGTATGGGTAGTTAGTCGCCCCTGCCGGACGGCATGGGTCATCGCCCTATCTTCGCTGATGAAACCGCCCGCGTGTGACGGCTTGGCGGCTCTCTTTACCCGATCCCCGCACATCTGACCGACTTGACCGTCTTGACCTGCGACGGTCTGGCCGGTTTCTATGCAAAGAAGCGTATGGTCACTCTGTGTATCACGGAGAGTGACTCCGGGCAATGATTGTCGTTGTTGCACTCTTGGGGCGGTGTCGGCGGCCCACCGCCTAGACTCGTTCCCGGGGGCGTACTGCCATGAGCCGAGGGGTGGTTGACGGTGCGTAGGGCCGGCAAGGCGTGGCTGGTGGCCGGTGGGGCCTTCGGGGTCTGTCTGAGCTTCGTCGCGCTGCTCGTCGTCGGTACGTACTCGGCGGCGGCGGGTCTCGCCGGCGGTGCGGGCAGCAGTGCGAACGGCACCGTGGCGCTCGCCAAGGGCGCGGTCCCGGCGCTCTACCAGGGGCTCGTGCAGCGGTGGGGGAACCTCTGCCCCGCCATCAACCCGGCCCTGCTCGCCGCCCAGCTCTACCAGGAGAGCGGCTGGAACCCGCGGGCCGTCTCCTCGGCCGACGCGCGGGGCATCGCCCAGTTCATCCCCGGCACGTGGGCCGGTCACGGGGTGGACGGCGACGGGGACGGCGACCGGGACATCTGGGACCCCAAGGACGCGATCCCCTCGGCCGCCTCGTACGACTGCGAGCTGGCCGGCTATGTGAAGAACGTGCCCGGGGACCCGGCGAGCAACATGCTGGCCGCGTACAACGCGGGCGCGTACCGGGTGATCAAGCACGGCGGGGTGCCGCCCATCAGCGAGACCCGGAACTACGTGCGCATCATCAAGTCCCTGGAGAAGAGCTTCGCCCGGCCCGTCGGCCGTGTCGATCCCTCCCGGCAGGCGGCCAGTGCGATCCACTACGCGCAGGAGAAGCTCGGCACGCCGTACCTCTGGGGCGGTACGGGCACGGCCGCGCAGGACGGCCGGTTCGACTGCTCGGGTCTCACCCAGGCCGCGTACGAGAGTGTCGGCATCCGGCTGCCGCGCGTGGCCAACGACCAGTACAACGCCGGGCCGCACCCCTCGCGCGAGGAGCTGCTCCCCGGGGACCTGGTCTTCTTCTCCGACGACCTGACCAACTCGCGGGCCATCCGGCACGTCGGCATCTACGTCGGCGGCGGGTACATGATCGACGCGCCGCGCACCGGGGCGGTGATCCGTTTCGACCGGATCGACACCCCGGACTACTTCGGTGCGACCCGGGTCACCGCGGAGGGCGCGGCGGCGCTGCCCACTCATCTCCCGCAGGCCTGAGCCGAGCAGACGGGCCGTCGGCTCCGCAGGCCTGAGCGGAGCAGACGGGCCGTCGGCCGGCGCGCGCCTTCGGGCCGTACCGGACATGGCCGGAACTCTCCGTCATGCACAGGCCCTGAGCTGCGGTGAACCGTCACTCTTCGATAACGTCATCATGATCCACCGGAGAGATCGGAACGTGCGCCTCAGGCGGTTCGTTCCTTGGTCCGACCGCTCTGACCACGGGGGTTGGAAAACACAGACACGAGAGCAAGGGGCCTCAGCAGATGGCTGGACTCGCATCGGACGGTTCGAACCCCGATGTCAGCCTGCTCTACGACATCAACGGGCTGGCCAAGGCCGCCCCGCCGTGGTTCGACCGCGTCATGGAGTTCGTCGGCGAGTACGGGATCATGCTCGCGATGGCCCTCGTCGTGCTGTGGTGCTGGTGGGGCGTGCGCCGCCGCGGCACCCTGGCCGACTCCGTCTCGGCCGTCGCCGGGCTCGTCTGGGCCCCGCTGGCCGCCGGTATCGCCCTCCTGGTGAACATCCCCATCCGCGGCTTCGTCGAGCGTCCCCGGCCCTTCAGGGACCATCAGGGACTTGAGGTCCTCGTCGCCGGGAAGACCGACTTCTCCTTCGTCAGCGACCACGCCACGCTGGCGATGGCCCTCGCTGTCGGAGTCTTCGTCGCCCACCGCAGGTTCGGTCTCGTCGCGATCGGCCTGGCCCTCGCCGAGGGCTTCGCGCGGGTCTACATGGGGGTCCACTACCCGACCGACGTGATCGGCGGCCTCGCCCTCGGTACGGCGGTGGCGCTCCTCCTGGCCCCGCTCGCCCTCGCCCTGCTCACCCCGGTGATGTCCGCCGTCGCCCGCTCGGGCCGCTGCGCGGCGCTGGTCCGCTCCCGCCGGGCCGCGCCGGCCCGGCACCCGGAGGCGGTCGGCATCCCCGAGCCCCGCGTCGGGGGCCCGGCCTCCGGCCCCGGCCGCAACGACCTCGCCGCCTAGCCCTCTGTGCCCTCCGCGGTGCGGAGGTGGTCCGCCGCGTCCGTGCGGGCCCGGTCGCGGGATCTTCGGGCCGGTCCCGTCCAGCCGCAGCTGCAGCGTGCCAGCGCGAACGAGCCGCGCTCCGACGTCGTGGTGGTGTGAGGAGAGGACTGCGCGTGCACCTCACCACGGTACTGCGCGTGACGGCACGCCTCGACCGTCGTTATGCGGATCGGGCGTCCCCAGGGCCTGCGGGCCGGGGACGGGCGGGTCCCGGGCAAACAGCGGTGAGGCGTTGGGGGTTGGCAGGCGATGGTGGTACAGCTGCGGTACGGCCGTCCGGGCGCGCGCGGGAGCGGGGCGTTCGCCGTCGCCGCCGTCCTGGTCGGTTCCCTCGTCGGGACCGCGGCGGTCTCGGGGTGCGCCGCCCCCGAGGACCCCAGGCCGAAGGGCGACCCCACCCTCGCCGTACGGAACGCCCCCGACGCGCTGACGAAGGCCGGCACCTCCAAGGCGAGCACCTCCATGGAGATGGCGGCCGGCGGGACGCGGGTCACCATCCGGGGCGAGGGCGGCTACGACTTCCGGCGCCGCACCGGCCGGCTCCAGGTGGTGCTGCCGAAGGACGCGGCCGGGGCCAGCGAGCACCGGCCGATCACCGAGCTCCTCACCCCCGGCGCCCTCTACATGAAGAACCGGGGGGCCGGGGTGCCCGCCGACAAGTGGGTGCGGGTCGACACCACCACCCTCGACGACGGGAACCTCGTCACGGGCGGGGCCACCGATCCCGCCGCCGCGGCGGAGCTGCTGCGGGGCGCCCGGCAGGTCACCTATGTCGGTGAGGTCGATCTGGCAGGGGTGAGAGTCAGCCACTACCGGGGGGTCGCGGACATCGCGCACGCCGCCCGGGTCGCCGCGCCGCAGCTCAGGGGGGCGCTCGCCGCGGCGGCGAAAGGGTTCACCACGGACACCGTGCCCTTCGACGCGTACCTCGACGGGGAGGGGCGGCTGCGGAAGGTGCGCCACCAGTTCAGCTTCAGCAACCAGGGCCGTACGGTCGCGGTCGCGTCGACGACCCTGCTGTACGGCTTCGGGGTCCCCGTCCAGGTGACGCTGCCGGACCGCCGGGACATCTACGCCGGGAAGATCAAGGCCTGAACGGGCTGACCTGGCCCGGTACTGGCGTGGACCATCGGCAAATGGTCCGGACGTGTCATGCGCGGTGCGTGTCGCCGTCCCTACGCTGGGAGACCGCTGGGAGACCGACGCCGGCAGGAAGAGGTGGATGCGCGTGGCCCCGCCCGGTACAGCAACCGTGACCGCAGACCCGGACTGCGTCGCCCTCGCCGAGATCGAACTGTGCGGCGAGCTGATCATCGCCGCGTCGGCCGCGGACGGGGAGCGGCTCAGCGCCGACCGGATCGACGAGGTGCTGAGGGTGGCGGTGGAGCGGGCCGTGGAGGACCTCTGACGGGACGGCCCGGCTCGTCACCGCGTACGGGAGGAGCGGGAGAGAGGCCTCAGGTCCGCATCATGCGGGCGATGGCCTTGGTGGCCTCCTCGACCTTGGCGTCGATGCCGTCGCCGCCCTTGGTCGCCGCCTCCGCGACGCAGTGCCGCAGGTGCTCCTCCAGGAGCTGGAGGGCGAACGACTGCAGGGCCTTCGTCGAGGCGGAGACCTGCGTGAGTATGTCGATGCAGTAGACGTCCTCGTCGACCATCCGCTGGAGACCGCGGATCTGGCCCTCGATCCGGCGGAGCCGCTTGAGGTGCTCGTCCTTCTGTTTGTGGTAGCCGTGCACACCGTGCTCGTGGTCGGCCGGCCCGACGGCCTCGACGGCCTCGGGGGTGACCTGGTCCGCCTCGGTGGTCGTCATGGCGTCCTCCCGTTGTCCATTAAGGGGGTGTATACCCCTCGTGGGTATATGGTACCGATCCCCGCCGATCCGGGCGGGGGCCCGTGCTGTTCACTGTGCCTGATGGGCGACACTGAGAGACGCCGGTTAGCCGTGGCCGGATGATGCGCCTAGCATCAGCCTGACCGAAACCCAGCACCCCGAGGACCTCACGTGCGATTTCGTCTGACCCCCAGGGAGACGAGCTTCTACGACATGTTCGCCGCGTCCGCGGACAACATCGTCACGGGCTCGAAACTCCTGATGGAACTGCTCGGAGCGGAGCCTTCCGCCCGGGCCGAGATCGCGGAGCGGATGCGGGCAGCGGAGCACGCCGGCGACGACGCGACCCATGCCATCTTCCACCAGCTGAACTCCTCGTTCATCACGCCGTTCGACCGTGAGGACATCTACAACCTCGCGTCCTCCCTCGACGACATCATGGACTTCATGGAGGAGGCCGTCGACCTGGTCGTCCTCTACAACGTCGAGGAGCTCCCCAAGGGTGTCGAGCAGCAGATCGAGGTGCTGGCGCGGGCGGCGGAGCTGACCGCCGAGGCGATGCCGAACCTGCGGACGATGGCCAACCTGACCGAGTACTGGATCGAGGTCAACCGGCTGGAGAACCAGGCGGACCAGATCCACCGCAAGCTGCTCGCGACGCTCTTCAACGGCAAGTACGACGCCATCGAGGTGCTGAAGCTCAAGCAGATCGTCGACGTGCTGGAAGAGGCGGCCGACGCGTTCGAGCACGTGGCCAACACGGTGGAGACCATCGCGGTCAAGGAGTCCTGAGGCTTCGTGGACACCTTTGCTCTGATCGTGACCATCGGTGTCGCGCTCGGCTTCACCTATACGAACGGCTTCCACGACTCGGCCAACGCCATCGCCACCTCGGTGTCGACGCGTGCGCTGACCCCCCGCGCGGCCCTGGCCATGGCCGCCGTCATGAACCTCGCCGGTGCCTTCATGGGCAGCGGGGTCGCCAAGACGGTCAGCGAGGGCCTGATCGAGACGCCGCACGGCGACAAGGGGATGGGGATCCTCTTCGCCGCGCTGGTCGGCGCGATCATCTGGAACCTGGTGACCTGGTACTTCGGTCTGCCGTCCTCCTCCTCGCACGCCCTGTTCGGCGGCATGGTGGGTGCGGCGCTGGCCGGCGGTACGGAGGTCATCTGGGGTGGCGTCCTCGACAAGGTCGTCATCCCGATGTTCATCTCGCCGGTGGTCGGCCTCGTGGCGGGTTACCTGGTCATGTGCGCGATCATGTGGATGTTCCGCAAGGCCAACCCGCACAAGGCCAAGCGCGGCTTCCGTATCGCGCAGACGGTGTCGGCGGCCGGCATGGCGCTCGGCCACGGTCTGCAGGACGCGCAGAAGACGATGGGCATCGTGGTGATGGCCCTCGTCATCGCCGATGTGCAGGACTCCGGCGACGACATCCCGGTGTGGGTCAAGATCGCGTGCGCCGTGATGCTCTCGCTGGGTACGTACGCGGGTGGCTGGCGCATCATGCGGACCCTCGGCCGGAAGATCATCGAGCTGGACCCGCCACAGGGTTTCGCGGCGGAGACCACGGGTGCGTCGATCATGTTCGGCTCGGCGTTCCTCTTCCACGCGCCGATCTCGACGACGCACGTCATCACCTCCGCGATCATGGGCGTGGGCGCGACGAAGCGGGTCAACGCGGTGCGGTGGGGTGTCGCCAAGAACATCATCCTGGGCTGGTTCATCACGATGCCGGCGGCCGCGCTTGTCGCTGCGGCGAGCTTCTACGTGGTGCAGCTGCTCTTCGGCTGACGAGCGGTGGCCGCTGTTCTGCTGGGGGTCCGGGGGTGATCCCCCGGGGGATGCCGTATCGCGATGCCGGCGGCCGCGCTTGTCGCTGCGGCGAGCTTCTACGTGGTGCAGCTGCTCTTCGGCTGACGAGCGGTGGCTTGAAATGGTCGGGCCCGGCTCCCCTGTGGGGGAGCCGGGCCCTTCGTCTAACGGTGGCACCGCCATGCAGCACCGTAGACGAGTCTTTATCCGAAGCGGCCGGAGATGTAGTCCTCGGTCGCCTGGACGCTCGGGTTGGAGAAGATGCGCTCGGTGTCGTCCAGCTCGATCAGCTTGCCGGGCTGGCCGACGGCCGCCAGGTTGAAGAAGGCCGTGCGGTCCGAGACGCGGGCGGCCTGCTGCATGTTGTGCGTCACGATGACGATCGTGAAGCGCTCCTTCAGCTCGCCGATCAGGTCCTCGATCGCCAGCGTCGAGATCGGGTCGAGGGCCGAGCAGGGCTCGTCCATCAGCAGGACGTCGGGCTCGACCGCGATGGCGCGGGCGATGCACAGACGCTGCTGCTGACCGCCGGAGAGGCCGGAGCCCGGCTTGTTCAGGCGGTCCTTGACCTCGTTCCAGAGGTTGGCGCCCTTGAGGGACTTCTCGACGATGTCGTTGAGCTGCGACTTCTTGTACTTGCCGTTGAGGCGCAGGCCCGCCGCCACGTTGTCGAAGATCGACATGGTGGGGAAGGGGTTCGGGCGCTGGAAGACCATGCCGACCGTGCGGCGCACGGCGACCGGGTCGACGTTGCTGCCGTACAGGTTCTCGTCGTCCAGCATCACCTTGCCCTCGACGCGGCCGCCGGGGGTGACCTCGTGCATGCGGTTCAGGGTGCGCAGGAAGGTGGACTTGCCGCAGCCGGACGGGCCGATGAAGGCCGTCACGGAGCGGGGCTCGACGGTCATGGAGATGTCGTCGATCGCCTTGTGGGCGCCGTAGTACGCGGAGAGGCCGCTGACGTCGATTCGCTTGGCCATATCAATTCACTTCCAGAGGTGGACGCTGGTCAGCGGCCGGTCTTGGGGGCCTTCCAGCGGGCGATGCCGCGGGCCACCAGGTTGAGGATCATGACGAAGGCGATCAGGACGAGCGCCGCTGCCCACGCGCGGGACACGGCGGCGTCGGTGCCGACCGCGTACTGCTCGTACACGTAGAGCGGCAGGGAGGACTGAGCGCCTTCGAAGGGGTTCGGGTTGATGAGCTTCGTACCGAACACGAGGAGCAGGACCGGGGCCGTCTCACCGGTGATACGGGCGACCGCGAGCATGACGCCCGTGGTGATGCCGCCGATCGCGGTGGGGAGGACCACCTTCAGGATGGTGCGCCACTTGGGGATGCCGAGGGCGAGGGAGGCCTCGCGGAGCTCGTTCGGGACGAGCTTGAGCATCTCCTCGGTGGAGCGGACCACGACCGGCATCATCAGGATGGCCAGGGCCATCGCGCCGGCGAAACCGGAGGGGCCGAAGCCCAGCATCAGGTTCCAGGTGGCGAGGATGAAGAGGCCGGCGACGATCGACGGGATGCCCGTCATGACGTCGACGAAGAAGGTGACGGCCTGGGCGAGCTTGCCGCCGCCGTACTCGACGAGGTAGACGGCGGTGAGGAGGCCGATCGGGGCGGCGATCACGGTCGCGATGGCGACCTGCTCGATGGTGCCGAGCAGCGCGTGGTAGACGCCGCCGCCGGCCTCGGCGTCGAGGACGCCGTTCATCGAGTGGCTCAGGAAGTACGGGTCGAGGACTTCCATGCCCTTGCTGATCGTGACCCAGGCGAGGGAGAGCAGCGGGACGACGGCCAGGATGAAGCAGACCCAGACGAGGCTGGTGGCGACGCGGTCCTTGGCCTGGCGGCTGCCCTCGACCTTGGTGGTCAGCGCGTACGTGGTGAGCACGAAGAGCAGCGCGGCGATCATGCCCCACTGGACCTTGCTGTGCCAGCCGGCGCCGAGGCCGATGCCGATGCCGGCGGCGATGGAGCCGGCGGCGATGGCGATCGGGCTCCAGCGGGGGAGACGGGCGCTGGAGAGCGAACTGGCGCGCTTGACCGTCGAGACCGGACGATCCTGTATGGCGTGGCTCATGCCGCTGCCCCCGAGTACTCCTTGCGGCGACCGATGATCCAGCGGGCGGCGCCGTTGACCAGCAGGGTGATGGCGAAGAGGACGAGACCGGACGCGATCAGCGCGTCCCGGCCGAACTCGTTGGCCTCGTTGAACTTGGCGGCGATGTTCTGCGCGAACGTGCCGCCACCGGGGTCGAGAAGGTGGCCCGAGATGAGGAAGCTGGGGGAGAGGACCACGGCGACGGCCATGGTCTCGCCGAGTGCGCGGCCGAGGCCCAGCATGGAGGCGGAGATGATGCCGGAGCGGCCGAAGGGCAGCACCGACATGCGGATGACCTCCCAGCGCGTGGCGCCGAGGGCGAGCGCGGCTTCCTCGATCATCTTCGGGGCCTGGAGGAAGACCTCACGGGTGACGTTGGTGATGATCGGCAGGATCATGATCGCCAGCAGGATGCCCACGGTGAAGAGGTTGCGGGCCGGGCCGTCGTTGGCCTTGTCGAAGATGTACGTCCAGCCGAAGTACTCGTTCAGCCACTTGTTGAGGCCGTCCAGGTACGGGACGAGGAAGATCGCGCCCCAGAGGCCGTAGATGATGCTGGGCACGGCGGCGAGCAGGTCGACGACGTACGCGAGCGGCTTGGCCAGCTTGCGCGGGGCGTAGTGCGAGATGAAGAGGGCGATGCCGATCGCGATGGGGACGGCGATGGCCATGGCGATGATCGACGAGACGACCGTGCCGAAGGCGAGGACGGCGATGCCGAAGACCGGCGGGTTGCCGGCCGGGTTCCACTCGAAGGTGGTGAAGAAGTTCGTGCTGTCCTTCGAGATCGCGAGGACGGCGCGGTAGGTGAGGAAGCCGGCGATCGCGGCCATGATCACGAGAAGGGTGATGCCGGAGCCGCGGGACAGACCGCTGAAGATGCGGTCCCCGGGGCGGGACGCGCCCTTGGCGCTCCGGCTCCTCTTTATGTCTGGTGTGGTGGTAGCCATCTGCTTCTCCGGTCTGCGGGGCCCCTACGGACGTACGGGCTCCTGGCGGCGGTGCACCGGATGCCGGGTCCGGCCCCCGGAGCGGGGGGCCGGACCCGGCCGGGGGTCAGGACAGGGTGGGGACGATCGCGCGGACCTTCGCGGCGATCTCGGCCGGGAGCGGGGCGTAGCCGGCGTCGGCGAGGACCTTCTGGCCCTCCTCGCTCACGGTGTAGTTGAGGAACGCCTTCAGGGTCGGCAGGGTCTCCGCCTTGTTGCCCTTGTCGCAGGCGATCTCGTAGGTGACGAGGACGATCGGGTAGGCACCCTCGGCCTTCGTGGCGTAGTCGAGGGAGAGGGCGACGTCGCTGCCCGTGCCCTTGACCTTGGCGGCGGCGATGGCCTTGGACGCGTTCTCCGAGGAGGCGGCGACCGGGGCGGCGGCACCGGTGTTGATGCTGACGGTGGAGATCTTGTTCGCGGCGGCGTACGAGAGCTCGAAGTAGCCGATGGAGCCCTCGGCGTCCTTCACCGCGGTGGCGACACCGGAGGAGCCGTTGGCGGCCTGGCCACCCTGGGCGGGCCACGACTTCGACTTCGGGTCGTGCTTCCAGTCGGCGGCGGCCGCGGTGGAGAGGTACTTGCCCAGGTTCTGGGTGGTGCCCGACTCGTCCGAGCGGTGGAAGGCCTGGATCGTGCTGTCGGGGAGCTTGGCGCCCGGGTTCAGCTTGGCGATCGCCGGGTCGTTCCACTTGGTGATCTTGTTGTCGAAGATCTTGGCGATGGTGGAGGCGTCGAGGACCAGGTTGTCCACGCCGTCCAGCTTGTAACCGATGGCGATGGGGCCGCCGACCATGGGCAGGTTGACACCCTTGCCGGTCTTGCAGATCTTCGCCGACTCGGCGACCTCCTCGTCCTTCAGGGCGGAGTCGGAGCCCGCGAAGGCGACCTGGCCCTGGTTGAACTTGGTGATGCCACCGCCGGAGCCGATGGCCTGGTAGTTGATCTCGACACCGGAGCACGCGGCCTGGAAGTTCTTGACCCAGAGGTCCATCGCGTTCTTCTGCGCGCTGGAGCCGGCGGCGAGGAGCTGGCCCTTGGCGCCCTCGCAGGCGATGTTCGAGGCGGCGGCGGAGGAGCTCTTCGTGCCGCCTTCCTTGGCCGGCGTCTCCGTGTTGTTGTCCGAGCCACACGCCGAGAGGACGAGCGCACCGGAGACGACGAGGGCACCGATCGCGGAGGCGCGAAGCCCGTTCTTGCGCGAAAGCTTCACTTTCGGGTGTTCCTTCCAGAAGCCGCCCTGTCGCGGACCGAGTGTCCTGAACGTTCTACGGCGGCGTGTGTCGGTGGGTGGTGCATCGCTGTGCTCTGTGCACCGTGTAAGGCCGAAATTAGGCAGAACAGGTGAAGCCGTCGACGGGACAGGGTGAACGGAAAGTGAACCGTGCCGTAAGGCCGGGTGCGGGTCGTGGGGGCGGTGGTGAGGCCGGGCGGGGCGGACACGTGCCCTTTCGGTGCTACCGGCTGTTGTCGTGTCGACCACGATGCAGGAGGGCTACGTGAACATGCTCGACACGCGCGACCCGGAGCGACCGTCCAGAACCTTCTCCCGCTGTTTCGTCGCACCGGCGCTCCAGGCGTGGCTCGACGGGGGCGGGACCGCGGAGGGCTGGTTGCGCGGACGTACACCCTTGATCTCGTACGCACGGATCTCCGCGGACCGACTGGACGGGGGCTCCGTCGGGGTCACGCGTCAGCACCGCGGCAACACCAGGAGTGCGGCGGCTCTGGGGTGTGTCGTGGTGCTGCACTACGAGGACAACAACCTGACGGCTGCCAAGGAACAGACGCCGAGGCCGGCTTTCCGGCGCATGTGCCAGGACATCGCCCACGGCTCCGAGAGGGAGACGGGCATTCCGGTCCAGGGGTGCGTCAGCGTCGAGCGGGAGAGGGTCTACCGCTTGTCCCGTGACTTCGTCGCTTTCCAGGACGCCTTTGCCATGGCCGGTGGCGGGGTCTTCGTCGAGGGGGCCGTGGCGGTCGACCTCACCGAGGCGGATGCTCCGTCGGGACGGGGCGAAGTCGACAGAGTGCGGGCCCGTACAGCCAGGAGCCGAGCCGACCGTGCCGAGGAAGGCGGGGTCTACGCCGGACCGCGCCGGTTCGGCTGGTTGGGGGCTTCCACGGACCCCCACCGGATCGGGAACAAGCACAGGAACGACGAGGAGTGGCGTCACCTGCTGAGCATGATCAAGGCGCGGGCGGCCGGCGGGTCATGGCGGGGGATCGCCGCCGACCTGAACCGGAGGGGGGTCAGGACGGCGAGGGAGGGTCGCTGGTCAGAGCAGGGAGTGAAGGGCCTGGTGACCCATCCTGCCTGGTGGGGCGGCCGGATCTTGGACGGTGCCCTTGTACGGGATCCCGCCACCGGGGAACCGGTGATCGGCCGGTGGGACCACGCCGACGAGGCTCGGGACGGCGTCGGCCACGGGACATGGATCGGCATCATGAACGGGGTGAGGGCGGGGCGCGCGCGACGAGGCCTGGCTCCGGGACGTGCCTTGGCCCCGGCAGCCATGGCGCGGACTCCCCGCGTCTACCTGTTCTCGGGCGTACTCCGGTGCGGGCGTGTCAACGACCTGGGGCAGATCTGCCGGTCCCGGCTCTGCGGAAACAGGGCCACCGGGCGGAACGCGAAGTACGGCGACTACTACCGCTGCGGGGACCCCAACTGCAGAGGTGTGGGCCGGAGGGTGGCTCCCGTGGACGCGTTCCTGGAAGGGCTGGTGATCGGCCATCTCGAGGAACACGTCACGGACGGTACTCCCGACACGGCCGCGTGGCGTGGCGAGGGGAAGCTGGCCGAGCTGCGCGCAGCGCGAGGCGGAATCGAGTCGGCGCTCGTCAGCGGCGAGGTGGCCTGGGATGACGTCCGGGATCTGCTGGTGCGGCTCGGGCGGCACATCGAGAGTCTGGAGTCGGAGCGGCGGGAGCACACCCTAGAGCAGGCGGAGAAGAAGCTGCTGCGCGCGTGGAGCCCGGACAGGTGGGCCCGCATGACCGTGCGCGAGAAGCGCGCGGTGATCACGCGCATCCTCGCGTCGGTCCTTGTCCTGCCCGTCCCGCAGGGCATCAGCGACAAGGCGCCGTTCGACCCCGCCCTGCTCATCCCCGAGTGGCGCCGGGAGACGACGTCCGGGCGCCGCGCCCCCTGAGGAACACGCTGATCAAGTGCTTGTCCCTCTCCTGGGTGAGGCAGGCGCGGGCGGCATCGGGGTCGAGCCACAGTAGACGCGTCACTTCCCGGTTCGGTTCGAACGAGCCGCCTGTGGCCTCGGCCGCCCAGTAGCGGACCTCCTTGGGACGGCCCTGGACCTGGTAGCGGACGGTGGGCAGCTCGACGCCCAGCACACACGTCATGCCCGTCTCCTCCCGAACCTCGCGGACCGCAGCCGCTCGCGCCTCTTCTCCGGACTTCAGCTTGCCCTTGGGGTGGGACCAGTCGGACCACTTCGGTCGGAAGACGACGGCGATCTCGATGCCGTGGCCGGAACGCGCCGGACGCCAGAGGACGCAGCCGGCGGCGAGGATCGGGGACTCGGGGGCGGGGACGCTCACGGGACGGGTGCCGTCGTTCTGCGCCAGGCGCGCTGGAAGGCGAAGCGGGAGGCCTCGACCTCGTGGCGTTGGTCGGCGTGGAGGACGCCCAGGGCGTACGCGGTCGCCGGGGCGATCCGAGGGGTACGGGCGGCCGCGGCGGCCGCCGACGCGGCCTCGGCGGCGTCCCGGTGCCGGTCGAGGGCCCGGGCGGCCTCGAACAGGACGGCGTCGGGTTCGCCCCCGGTGTGCAGGGCCTCGGTGGCGTACCGGTGCAGCCGGAGCAGGAGCCGTGTCTGGTGCCAGGGGGCGTCCTGGCTCTCCCCGGCGGCCAGCGCGAGGGCGTCCGCGTTGTACGGGTGGGCCGCCCGCGTCAGCGGCAGGGCGGCCACCGCGTCCAGGAGGCGCCGCTCGGCGACCTCGGCGGGGCCGTCCAGGACCTCGACGGCGGGGGCGCCGCCCGCGGGGCCGAGCGGGACCTCGGAGGCGAGGAGCGCGACGGCGTCGGCGACCGCGTGGAAGCGGGCCGAGCCCAGGGCCTGGAGCGACGCCGAGTGGGCGCGCGTCCGGGCCAGTGTCAGCTGCCGTTCCAGGAGGGCGCCCGCCCGGGCGGCGCCGACGGTGAGGCCGGCCGCCTCGCCGCCGCGGGCGGCGGGGACGGGTCCGCTGCCGTTCATCCCGCCCGTACCGTTCGACAGCCGGGACAGCGCGTCCACCAGGCGGACGAGCCGTGAGGTGCAGGCGTGCTCAAGGGCGAGGGTGCCCGAGAGCCAGGCGAGCTCGGTGCGCAGCTGGTCCGCCCAGGCCGTGTCGAGCAGCGGCCGGAACGTGTGGAGCGTCCCGCTGATGCGGCGGGCGGCGCCGCGCAGCGTGCGGGCCGCCTCCTCCGATCCGGCCGTGTCCGAGCCGCTCTCGCCGTGGAGCCGGAGGCCGCGGAGGAAGTCCGCGGCGCGGGCGTGCAGGTAGGGGGCCAGGACCTCGCCCGCCGAGACGTCCTGCGACTGGTCAGGGTTGTGCACGCCGGCGCCTCCGCGCGTCGATGAGCATCTCCTGGACGTGCCGGAGCGGTCGGCCCTCGGGGTCGGTCGCGTGCCGCGTCCAGTTCCCGTCGGGGCCGAGGTGCCAGGAGGAGGTGGTGTCGGACATCCCGGTCTCCAGGAGCCGGGTGAGCGCTGCCCGGTGCGCCGGGTCCGAGACCCGCACGAGGGCCTCGATCCGGCGGTCCAGGTTGCGGTGCATCATGTCGGCGCTGCCGAACCACACCTCGGGTTCGCCGCCGTTGCCGAAGGCGAAGATCCGGGAGTGTTCCAGGAAGCGGCCGAGGATCGAGCGGACCCGGATGTTCTCCGAGAGGCCGGTGACCCCGGGGCGTACGGCGCAGATGCCGCGGACCCAGATGTCGACCGGGACGCCCGCCCGCGAGGCCTGGTAGCAGGCGTCGATGACGGCCTCGTCGACCATCGAGTTGACCTTGATCCGGACGTACGCGGGCCGGCCGGCGCGGTGGTGGGCGATCTCCTTGGTGATGCGGGAGACGAGCCCGTCGCGCAGCGACTTCGGGGCGGTGAGCAGCCGGCGGTACGTCTCGCGGCGGGAGTAGCCGGAGAGCCGGTTGAACAGGTCCGAGAGGTCCGCGCCGACCTGCGGGTCGGCGGTCAGCAGGCCCAGGTCCTCGTAGAGGCGGGCCGTCTTCGGGTGGTAGTTGCCGGTGCCGACGTGGGAGTAGCGGCGCAGGAGCTCGCCCTCCTGCCGTACGACGAGCGACAGCTTGCAGTGGGTCTTCAGGCCGACGAGGCCGTAGACGACGTGGCAGCCGGCCTCCTCCAGCTTGCGCGCCCACTTGATGTTGGCCTGTTCGTCGAAGCGGGCCTTGATCTCGACGAGGACGAGGACCTGCTTGCCGGACTCGGCGGCGTCGATGAGGGCGTCGACTATCGGCGAGTCGCCGGAGGTCCGGTACAGCGTCTGCTTGATGGCGAGGACGTCCGGGTCGGCCGCCGCCTGCTCCAGGAAGGCCTGTACGGACGTCGAGAACGAGTCGTACGGGTGGTGGAGCAGGACGTCGCGCTCGCGCAGCGCCGCGAAGATGTCCGGTGGGGACGCGGACTCGACCTCGGCGAGGTCCCGGTGGGTGCCGGCCACGAACGTGGGGAACTTGAGCTCGGGCCGGTCCTGCCCGGAGATGCCGAAGAGGCCGGTGAGGTCGAGCGGGCCGGGCAGCGGGTAGACCTCGGCGTCGGAGACCTTCAGCTCGCGGACGAGCAGGTCGAGGACGTACGGGTCGATGGACTCCTCGACCTCCAGGCGCACCGGCGGGCCGAAGCGGCGCCGCATGAGCTCCTTCTCCAGGGCCTGGAGCAGGTTCTCGGCGTCGTCCTCCTCGACCTCCAGGTCCTCGTTCCTGGTGACCCGGAACATGTGGTGCGCGAGCACCTCCATGCCGGGGAAGAGCTCTTCCAGGTGCGCCGCGATGACGTCCTCGAGGGGGACGTAGCGCTGCGGGGAGGCCTCCAGGAAGCGGGACAGCAGCGGCGGCACCTTCACGCGCGCGAAGTGCCGGTGGCCGCTGACCGGGTTGCGTACGACCACGGCGAGGTTGAGCGAGAGCCCCGAGATGTACGGGAAGGGGTGCGCCGGGTCCACGGCCAGCGGGGTGAGGACCGGGAAGATCTGCTGCCGGAACAGGGTGAAGAGGCGGGCCTGCTCCTTCTCCGTGAGTTCGGGCCAGCGGATCAGGTGGATGCCCTCGTCGGCCAGGGCGGGGGCCACGTCCTGCTGGAAGCAGGCCGCGTGCCGGGCCATGAGCTCGCGCGAGCGGGTCCAGATCAGGTCGAGGACCTCGCGGGGCTGGAGGCCGGAGGCCGAACGGGTGGCGACGCCGGTGGCGATGCGGCGCTTGAGGCCGGCGACCCGGACCATGAAGAACTCGTCGAGGTTCGACGCGAAGATCGCGAGGAAGTTCGCCCGTTCGAGGAGCGGGGTGGTGGGGTCCTCGGCCAGTTCGAGCACGCGCTCGTTGAAGGCGAGCCAGCTGCGCTCCCGGTCGAGGAAGCGCCCCTGCGGCAGGTCGTCGCCGAGCGCGCCGTCGTCCTTGTAGGTGTCCGGGTCGGAGTCCAGGTCGCCGTCCAGATCGGTGACGACGGCACCGTTGACCACCTGCGCGCGGCGCGTGGCTATGGAGTCCGCGGACCGTGCGGCGGACGACGGGACGGACTGCGTGGCGGAGGACTGGACCGGGACCTCGGCGGGCTGCTGGCTCATGGCCCCATTCTTCCGCGCGAAGGGGTGGTCGGGCGCGTCGGAGCGGGCCGTGGGGGAGGGAAGTCTCCCCTTGGGGAGGGCCGCCCTGCCGGGCGGGGTCACGGAGCGCTTCATTGCGTGAGCGTCGCAAGCGCGTCTGAATGGCCGGTAACGACGACATGTCGTACGGGAATCGGGGGCGGGGCCGTGTGCGGGCCCCGCCCCCTGATCGTCTGAATGTTTTACGGGTGCCGGTGCGTCCCTACGGGTTGCCGGTGCGTGCCCAGGGGTGCCCGTGCGTCCTTACGGGTGAAGGGTGCGCAGGACGCGGAAGGCGGCGTACAGCGCCAGGGCGGCGACGGCGAGGCAGATGCCGGTCTCGACGAGCTGGAGAGGCCAGTAGTGCGAGGCAGGGTGGACGTCGATGAACTCGACGACGCCGCCCCGGTCGGTCATGCACTGCCCGGCGTCCTGCGGCCGGCCGACGTAGCAGTCGTCCCAGGAGAGGCGCTCGCCCGAGGCGGTGAGCATGCCCCTGCTCAGCTGCCAGACGTTGCCCCGCGGTGACAGCTCGTGGCCGGTCAGGGTCTGGATGGGCCAGAGCCCTGCGCGCAGCCGGGCGAGGAGGGCGAGGGCCGTGCCGATGACCAGCGCGGCGACGCCCATCGCGACGACCGTGCGTCGGACGAGGAGGCCGATGACCGTGCCCAGGGCCAGACCCAGGAGCGCGTGCCCCATCGGCACGATGCCGAAGGAGACGAACATGGCCGGGTCGTACCAGTAGGTGGGGAAGTCGTTGGTGGGGCCCGTCGACCACGACCAGTGGAAGGCCAGGCTCAGCAGTGTGACGACGGTGAGGGTGAGCGCGGCGGGCACGGCCACCTTGGAGGCGAGCCAGCGGGCCGGGCTGATCGACTGGGTCCACGCCAGCTTGTACGTCCCGGACTCCAGCTCGCGGGCGAGCATGGGGCCCGCGACGAACGCCCCGAGCAGGCCGGGCAGGACGAGCATGCACACGGAGACGTAGCCGAGGAGGTTGCGGGCGAACCATTGGCCGTCGGTGAAGTCGCCGGCGTGCTGGATGCAGGCCGGCTCCGTGCTGTCGAAGGCGCAGCCGGTCGCGCGCAGTGCCTCCACCGCGCTGTCGGACCACAGCCGTGAGGCGGCCATCGTCGCCACCCCGACGGCGGCGAGCGCGAGCGCCCACCAGATCGCCCTGCGGTGTTGACGGACGGTCACCCAGGAGGGGCCCTTGAGGGCGAGGGTGCTCATGCGGAGGCTCCTTCCGGTGTGCGCGGGGTGCGGAGATGGGCGAGGAGGAGTTCCTCCAGGGACGGCTCGGCGGACGTCCAGGGGCCTTCGATGGGGCCCTCCCGGCGGACCAGCGCCGTGAGCTGACGGCCCGTGGTGCGGGAGTCGACGACGGTGTGGGGGGCGAGGTCGGCGACCGGTCCGGTCAGCAGCCTGTGCGCGGCGAGCAGGTCGTCGATCGCGCCGTCGAGGCGGATCCGGCCTTCCTGCACGAGCAGCAGGTGGTCGCAGGCGCCCTCCAGTTCGGTGAGGATGTGCGACGACATGAGGACGGTCGTGCCGTGTTCGGCGGCGTCGGCCATGAGGGCGCCCATGAGTTCGTGCCGGGCGAGCGGGTCGAGGTCGGCCATCGGTTCGTCGAGGAGCAGGATCTCGGGCCGCTTGCCGAGGGCGAGCGCGAGCGCGAGGCGGGTGCGCTGGCCGCCGGAGAGGGAGTGGACCCGGGCGTTCAGGGGCAGGGGTCCGGCCGCGACGAGGCGTTCGGCGGTGGCCGGGTCCCAGCGTTCCGGGTTGAGCTCGCGGCCCAGCCTCAGTGTCTCGGCGACGGTGAGCTGTCCGTAGAGCGGCTTGTCCTGGGCGACGTAGGCGAGACGCTCCCGCGCGGGTGTCGTGATCCGGCCCTCGGTGGGCCGTGACAGGCCCGCGGCCAGGGTGAGGAGGGTCGACTTGCCTGCCCCGTTGGGGCCGACGACGGCGACGATACGGCCGGCGGGCAGGGCGAAGGTGCAGTCTTTCAGGGCCCAGACCCCGCCGCGCCGTCGGTAGTGCAGGCCGAGTCCCTCGGCCTCGATGACCGGGTCGGTCATGCGTCCCCCTCGAAGTGTTCCTTCAGTACGGATGTGAAGAGCGCGGCCACGTCATCGCGGTCCAGGCCGGCGGTGCGGGCGCGGCGGGCCCAGTCGGCGAGTTCGCCGCGCAGGGGCGAGTCGGCCGGGCCGGTGCCGAGCGTGGCGCGGACGAAGGTGCCGAGGCCGCGGCGGGCTTCGACGAGGCCTTCGCGTTCGAGCTCGCGGTAGGCCTTGAGGACCGTGTTGGGATTGATGGCCGTCGCTTCGACGACCTCGCGTGCGGTGGGCAGTCGGTCGCCGGGCTCCAGGAGGCCCATCCGGAGGGCCTGTTTCGTCTGCTGGACGATCTGGAGGTAGGTGGCGACGCCACTGCGCCGGTCGATGCGGTACTCGACCACGATCGCTTCCACCACCCTTTCACTAATCAAGTAGTGAAAGGGTGGTGGAAAGAAGGGGGCGGTGTCAACCGCCCCCTGAGTCACAGGTGTTACGACTTCGTGCTCACGACTCCGTGCGGTACATGAGGTCCACCTCGTGCGTGACGAAGCCCAGCCGCTCGTACACCGTCACCGCCGCCGTGTTGTCGGCGTCCACGTACAGCATCGCCGTCGGCAGCGCCTGCGCCGCCAGGTGCCGCAGCCCGGTCGCGGTGAGCGCCTTGCCGAGGCCGCCGCCCTGGGCGTCGGGCAGGATCCCGACGACGTACACCTCGCCGAGCTGCTCCTCGGCGTGGGTCTTCGTCCAGTGGAAGCCGATGAGCCGGCCGTCCTTCTCGGCGAGGAAGAAGCCCTTCGGGTCGAACCAGGGCTCGGACATCCGGTCGTCCAGGTCCCGCTGGGTGAGCGAGCCCTGCTCGGGGTGGTGGGCGAAGGCCGCGGAGTTGACGGCCAGCCAGGCCGTGTCGTCCTGGCCCGGGACGAAGGTGCGGATGGTGACGCCCTCGGGGAGCACCGGCTCCGGGATGTCGAGCGGCGTCAGGGAGCGGCGGAGCTGGCGCAGTTCGCGGAAGAGGGTCAGGCCGAGGACCTGGGCGAGGTGCCGGGCGGCGGACTTCCCGCCGTGCGCCCAGACGCGCAGCCGCTTGCCGGAGGCGGTGAGCAGGGCGGTGCCGAGTGCCCGGCCGTGGCCGCGGCCGCGGTGTCCGGGGTGGACCACCAGCTCGGCGGCCGGGGCCTCGATGGGGTCGGTCTCCTCCAGCTGGGCGTAGCCGTAGAGGTGGGTGCCGACGGTGAGGAGGAAGTGCCGCACGCCCTCGCGGCCGCCGTGCCGGAGGTAGAGCCTGCCCTGCTCGGAGACGGCGTGCACGCCGTCGGCCTGGTCCGCGGCCTTCAGCAGGTCCAGTACGTCCTGGATCTGCTCGGGCGTGAGCTCGTCGTAGGTGTGGATCTGCCGTCCGGGTTCGAGGGCCGGCGCCGCGTCGGAAGTCATGGGCCCGAGCCTACGGTGACACGCGGCCGCGCCGGGGAAAGGCGACGGCAACTGTCTCGTAACCCGCTACCCCCTGTTGCGCTACGCGCGTTGACTCTAGGCTTCGCTCGCACGTCAGCAGTCGAGAGGCGCACCGGAACGGGCGCGGGGACAAGGGGAGCGATGGCAGCGACACCGAAGAAGAAGAGGACAGCCGGGCGGATACTCGCCGTCGGCGCGGGGCTCGCCACCGTCGGCGCACTCGTCGCCGCGCTGCCCGCGGGCGCCTCGGGGCCGAAGGACGGGGGCAGTCACGGGCGGTACGTCGACGTCCAGCTGCTCTCCTTCAACGACCTGCACGGCAACCTGGAGCCGCCGACCGGCTCGGCGGGGCGGGTCACCCACACCAACCCGGACGGCACCACCAGGACCATCGACGCCGGTGGCGTCGAGTACCTGGCCACGCACCTGCGCCAGGCCCGTGAGGGCAACCGGTACTCCATCACCGCCGCCGCCGGCGACATGATCGGCGCGTCTCCGCTGGTCTCCGGGCTCTTCCACGACGAGCCGACCGTCGAGGCGCTCAACCGTCTGAAGCTCGACGTCACCTCGGTGGGCAACCACGAGTTCGACGAGGGCGCCAAGGAGCTGGCCCGGATCCAGAACGGCGGCTGTCACCCGACCGCCGGCTGCTTCGAGAAGGGCAAGCGGTTCCGGGGCGCCGACTTCCCGTACCTCGCGGCCAACGTGACGAACGAGGAGAGCGGCAAGCCGCTGCTCGACCCGTACTTCATCTGGGAGCGCAACGGCGTCAAGATCGGCTTCATCGGCGTGACCCTGGAGGGCACGGCCAACATCGTCTCCGCCGAGGGCATCAAGGGCCTGAAGTTCGGCGACGAGATCGAGACGATCAACAAGTACACCAAGGTGCTGGAGCGCAAGGGCGTCAAGTCCATCGTCGCCCTGCTGCACGAGGGCGGCGCGCCGGCCTCGGGCTCGTACAACTACAACTGCGACAGCCCCGGCCCCGGCGACGGCATCTCCGGCCCGATCGTGGACATCGCGAAGAACGTCAGCCCGCAGGTCGACGCCCTGGTCACGGGCCACACCCACCAGGCGTACGCGTGCACCATCCCGGACCCCGCGGGCAAGCCGCGCACGGTCACCTCGGCGGCCTCGTTCGGCAAGCTCTACACCGACACGACCCTCACCTACGACCGTCGTACGAAGGACATCGTCCGTACGGCCGTCGCCTCCGCGAACCACGTCGTCACCCGTGACGTGCCGAAGGCCGCGGACATGACCCGGCTGATCACCCGCTGGAACGCGCTGGCGGCGCCGATCGCGAGCCGTCCCGTCGGCTACATCTCCGGTGACGTCGACAACCCCGCCGACGCGCCCGAGAAGCCGCTGGGCAACCTGATCGCCGACGCGCAGCTCGAGGGCATGGCCCCGGCCGACAAGGGCGGCGCGCAGCTGGCCCTGATGAACCCGGGCGGTGTCCGCGCGCCGCTGGTCCACAAGGCGTCCGGCGCCGAGGGCGACGGGGTGGTGACCTACGGCGAGGCGTACACGGTCCAGCCGTTCACCAACATGATGACGGCGGTCGACCTGACCGGCGCCCAGCTCATCACGACGCTCCAGCAGCAGGTCAGCGGCGCCAACCAGGCCGCCCCGAAGATCCTCCAGATCTCGAAGGGCCTCACCTACACCCTGGACATGACGAAGACCGGCGCCGACCGGATCGTGGTGTCCTCGGTGAAGCTGAACGGCGAGGCGATCGACCCGTCGAAGACCTACCGCGTCGCGATGAACGAGTTCCTGGCCGGCGGCGGTGACGGCTTCGCCGTCCTGAAGGAGCACAAGAACAAGCTGGTCGGCGCGTCCGACCTGGACATGTTCACCGCCTACCTGGCGGCGCACTCCACCGCGACCGCCCCGCTGGCCCCGCCGGCGACCGGCCGGATCACGGTCGTCAAGTAACTCCTACGTCCGAGGGGGCGGTGGACCGTTCGACGGTCCGCCGCCCCCTCGCGTTTCGGGTACGCGGCACTCCGGCGTGTCCAGGGGGCGCGGCACTCTGGCGTGTCCTGACGCGTACACGTCATACTCCGCGCATGGACCGTAGAAGCTTTCTCGCGGGAGCCGCGGCAGCGGGTGCCGTCCTCCTGGTCGGCGCCCCCTCCGCGCGGGCGGCCACCACCCAGGACTGGATGGCCGGCCACGGCGACCCCACCCCGCTCCAGAAGCTCACCATCCCCGGCACCCACGACTCCGGCGCCCGCTTCGGCGGCCCCTGGTCCGAGTGCCAGAACACCACGATCGCGCAGCAGCTCGCCGCCGGAATCAGATTCCTCGACGTACGGTGCCGGGTCACCGGCGGCTCCTTCGCCATCCACCACGGCGCCTCGTACCAGAACATGATGTTCGGCGACGTCCTCGTCGCCTGCCGCGACTTCCTGGCCGCCCACCCCTCCGAGACCGTCCTGATGAGGGTCAAGCAGGAGTACTCCTCCGACTCCGACGCCACCTTCGGCGCCGTCTTCACCGACTACCTCGCCAACCGCGGCTGGCGCTCGCTGTTCCGCATCGGCGACACCGTCCCCTCCCTCGGCGAGGCCCGCGGCAAGGTCGTCCTCATCGCCGACAACGGCGGCCTGCCCGGCCTCAAGTGGTGGGACGGCGGGGCCATCGCGCTCCAGGACGACTGGAACGCCCTGCCCAACGCCAAGTACCCCAAGATCGAGGCCCACTACCGCAAGGCCGTCGAGCAGCCCGGCAAGCTCTACATCAACTTCGTCAGCACGTCCGCGTCCCTGCCGCCGCGGTGGAACTCCGACAACCTCAACCCCCGCGTCCACGGCTTCCTGGACGGCACGGCGAACACCTGGAAGGGCCTCGGCATCACCGTCCTGGACTACCCGAACACCCGCTCAGGCCTCGTCGAGTCCCTCATCCGCCACAACTGACGGCGGCGGGGTCGGCGCCCCCGGCAGACGGAGCGTCGCCACGGTGCCGCCCCCCTCCGCCGGGGTCAGGGTGATCGTGCCGCCCGCGTGGTGGACCGTGCGGGCCACGATCGACAGGCCGAGACCCGAGCCCGGGAGACTACGGGCCGAAGGGGAGCGCCAGAACCGGTCGAAGACGTGCGGGAGCTCGTCCGGGGCGATGCCGGGACCCTGGTCGCGGACGGTCAGTTCGCCACGCATCAGGGTCACCCCGACCGTGCCCCGGGGCGGCGAGAACTTCACCGCGTTGTCCAGGACGTTCACCAGGGCCCGCTCCAGGCCGGCCGGTTCCGCCCGCACGTACCAGGGCGCCAGATCGGTCACGAAGGTCAGCTCGGGGCCGCGCAGCCGCGCCCGGTCCAGGGCCGCCCGCAGGATCGTGTGCAGCGGGACCACTTCGAGGGGCCCCTGCTGCACCGCGTCCGGCCGGGCCAGCTCCTGAAGGTCGCCGATCAGCGCCGCCAGCTCCGTCATCTGCGCCTTCACCGAGGCCATCAGCGCCCGCCGGTCGTCCGGCGGGATCGCCCGGCCGGTCTCCTCGCTTCGCGCCAGCAGCTCGACGTTCGTACGCAGCGAGGTCAGCGGCGTACGGAGCTCGTGCCCGGCGTCCGCGATCAGCTGTGCCTGCCGGTCGCGGGACGTCGCGAGCGCCGCCGTCATCGCGTTGAACGAACGCGACAGACGGGCGATCTCGTCCTCTCCCTCGACGGGGATCCGCACGGTCAGGTCCTCGGTCGCGGCCACGTGCTCGACCGCCCCGGTCAGCCGGTTCACCGGCTCGAGGCCGGTCCGCGCCACCCACAGGCCGGCCGCGCCCGCGCCGACGACGCCGATCCCGGAGACCAGGAGCAGCACCCAGCGCAGGGTGGACATCGAGTTGTCGATCTCGTCGAGCGGGCGGGCGACGGAGACGGCGAGCCCGATCGAGCCCTCCTGCGGGTAGGTGAAGACCCGCATCTCCCGTCCGGCGTCGTCCTTCACCGTGTGCAGGGCGAACTCCAGCTGCCCCCGGGCCACCGCGAGATCGCCGGGCCCGGCCGGGATCGCGGCCTTGCCGGAGGTGCACACGGTGCC
Source organism: Streptomyces sp. NPDC088553 (assembly GCF_044752965.1). NCBI lineage: Bacteria > Bacillati > Actinomycetota > Actinomycetes > Kitasatosporales > Streptomycetaceae > Streptomyces > Streptomyces sp. NPDC088553. The sequence goes on from NZ_JBIVMG010000005.1 coordinate 36,206, forward strand.
ATTGCCGAAGATCACCTGCACCGTGTACGAGCCGGCCACCGGCGGCAGTGTGGTGCCCTGCCGGCACAGGTTGAGCAGGCCCTGCACCCCGCTCCGGTCGAGCCGGGTGCTGCGCAGCGAGGCGTCCATCTCGTGCTCCAGCTGCGTCCGCGTCACGAACCAGCACGCGAGCGACACCGCGGCCACGGCCACGGCCACGGCGAAGGCCGTGAGGAGGGCGAGGCGCGAGCGCAGAGGCCGCGACCGGAACCAGGCGAGGGGACTTCTCACTCCCCGCCCCCTCCGCGCAGCGCGTATCCCACGCCCCGCACCGTGTGCACGAGGCGCGGCTCGCCGCCCGCCTCCGTCTTGCGTCGCAGGTACATCACGTACACGTCCAGTGAGTTCGAGCTCGGTTCGAAGTCGAAGCCCCATACGGCCTTGAGGATCTGCTCCCGGGTCAGCACCTGCCGCGGGTGCGCCAGGAACATCTCCAGGAGCGTGAACTCCGTCCGCGTCAGCTCCACCGTCCGCCCGCCCCGGGTCACCTCGCGGGTGGCGAGGTCCATCCGCAGGTCCTCGAAGGACAGCACGTCGGCTTCGGCCGGGCCGGAGGCCGTGGCGGAGGCGTACGAGCTGCGCCGCAGCAGCGCCCTGATCCGGGCGAACAGCTCGTCCAGCTCGAACGGCTTCACGAGGTAGTCGTCGGCGCCCGCGTCGAGCCCGGTGACCCGGTCGCCGACCGTGTCGCGCGCGGTCAGCATCAGGATCGGCACGGTCGATCCGGACGCTCTGATCCGGCGGGCCGCCGTCAGCCCGTCCATGCGGGGCATCTGGACGTCGAGGACGACGAGATCGGGGGCGTACGACTCCATCCGGCCGAGCGCGTCGAGTCCGTCCACGGCGTCCTGCGTCCCGTACCCCTCGAAGGCGAGGCTGCGGCGCAGGGCCTCCCGTACGGCGGGCTCGTCGTCGACGATGAGGATGCGTTCGGGCTCGTGTCGCTGGGCGGTCATGGGCTCAGCGTCGCATGCCGTCCGGTCGCCGGTCAGCTGTCGCCGCCCGCGCGCAGGCTGTCCAGGTCGGCCTTCACGGTGTCGACCGGGATGGCGAATCCGAGGCCGACGCTGCCGGCCGTCGAACCATTCGAAGAACTGGGCGAATACATGGCCGAATTGATTCCGATGATCTCGCCGTTCATATTGATCAACGCGCCGCCGGAATTCCCCGGATTGAGCGAGGCGTCGGTCTGCAGCGCCTTGTACGTGGTCTTCGACGAGCCGGTGTCGCCGTTGAACTGCTGTCCGCCGAACTCGAACGGCCAGCCCTGTCGCGGGTCGTACTGCTGCTGCCCCTGCTGGTCCTGGCTGTCGCCGCCGCCGTCGTCCTTGGCCACGGTCACGTCCCGGTCGAGCGCGGAGACGATGCCGCTGGTGACGGTCCCGGTCAGGCCCTCGGGGGAGCCGATGGCGACGACCTGGTCGCCGACCCGCACCTTGGACGAGTCGCCGAGGGTGGCGGTCTTGAGGCCGGAGGCGCCCTGGAGCTTGATGAGGGCGAGGTCCTTGTCGGGGTCGGTGCCGACGACCTCGGCCCGGTAGGACTTGCCGTTGCTGAGCTGCACGGTGATCTCGGACGCGCCGGAGATCACATGGTTGTTGGTGACGATCTCTCCGTCGGAGGTGATGATCACGCCCGAGCCGGTGGACTTGCCGGAGGTGGAGCTCGCGGAGATCTCGACGATGGAGGGGGAGACGGCCTCGGCGACGCCGGCGACCGTGCCCGTGTTGCCGGTGGAGACGTTGGTGCCGTTCACGTTCGAGGAGGAGGCGGCGACGGGGGTGCCCGAGGTGGCCTGCTGGACCAGCGTCGCCGTACCGCCGCCGATCGCGGCGGCCGCGATGGCCACGGCGGCCATCAGACCGACCCCGCGCTTGGCGCGGCGCCGGGAGCCGGGGCCTCCGGCGGGGGCGCCGGACGGGGCGCCCATGGGGGCGACGGGCGGGACGGGCGGGACGGGCGGACCCGACGGCGGTACGTGCCCACCGGACGGCCAGACGGTGGTGCCGGGCTCGGTGACGATCGGCTGGGCGGCGGTCTGCCCGGCGCCCACCGGCGGCTGGGCCGGGGCGTAGGGCGGCCTCGGCGGGTGCGGCGGGTAGTAGGGCTGCTGCGGCTGCTGCTCCTGGAAGTCCGTCATGGCAATGACTCTCGGAGCTGTTCATGAGAGCCGTCTGAGGACCGGCTGAGAAGCCCGACAGAAGCCTGTATGCCCGATATAAAGAGCCCTCCTGGAAGGGAGGGCTCTCGGTGGGGCGAACCGCTCAGCCGCCGTCGCAGCCGCAGGAGCGGCGGACCACCAGCGCCGACGGGAAGAGCTTCACGCGCTCGCGGCGCGAGCCCGCCACGCGGAGCGAGTCGTCCAGGACCAGGTCCACCGCCGCACGGGCCATGGCCGGCCGGTCCGAGGAGATCGTGGTCAGCGGCGGGTCGGTGAGCGCCGCCTCCTTCACGTCGTCGAAGCCCGCGACCGCCAGCTCCGTCGGCACCTCGATGCGCAGCTCGCGCGCCGCCCGCAGGACACCGAAGGCCTGGTCGTCGGTGGAGCAGAAGATGGCCGGCGGCCTGTCCGGGCCCGCGAGCAGCTTGAGGGCCACCTGGTAGGCGTCGTAGCGGTTGTACGGGGCCTGGAAGAGCCGGCCCTCGATCGAGCGGCCCGCCTCCAGCATGGCCCGCCGCCAGCCCTCCTCGTGGTCGGCGACGGGGTCGCCGACGGCCGGGGTGTTCGGGATGCCGCCCATGCAGGCCACGTACGGGTGGCCGTGCTCCAGGAGGTGCCGGGTGGCGAGCTGGGCGCCGCCGATGTCGTCGGTGACGACGGCCACGTCGTCGAGGGCCTCGGGCCGCTCGTGCAGCAGCACCACGCGCGCGTCCCAGGCCTCGATCTCGCTCGCGGCCCGCTCGCTCATGCCCTGGCTGACCAGGATCAGTCCGGAGACCCGCATGCCGAGGAAGGCCCGCAGGTAGTGGACCTCGCGCTCGTCGCGGTAGTCCGAGTTGCCGACCAGCACCATTTTCCCGCGCTCCGCGGCGGCCTGCTCGACCGCGTGCGCCATCTCCGCGAAGAACGGCTGCCGCGCGTCCGGCACGATCATGCCTATGAGATCCGTGCGCCGGGACGCCATCGCCTGGGCCACCCGGTCGGGGCGGTAGCCCAGTTCCTTGATGGCGGCGAGGACACGCTCGCGCGTGGCCGGGGCGACCGGCCGGGGTCCGTTGTTGATGACGTAGCTCACGACCGCGGTCGAAGTACCTGCCAGTCGAGCTACGTCATCCCGCGTCACCTTGGCCACGCGCGGCAGTCTACGCGGGGTGACCTACCTACCGGCAGGTCGCACTGTGGCATCCGCCACGTTCTTGTCCGCCAGGGGGGTGACATCCCCCGTGGCGTCCTTGACGCGGGCGGCCGCCCGCGCCTCTTCCTGCGCACGGGTCTCCTCTGCCTTGGCCCGCGCCTCCTCCGCCGCCCGCTCGACCTTCTCGGGGGTGACGAAGCGGTAGCCGACGTTACGGACGGTGCCGATCAGCGACTCGTGCTCGGGGCCCAGCTTGGCCCGCAGCCGCCGTACGTGGACGTCGACCGTCCGGGTGCCGCCGAAGTAGTCGTACCCCCACACCTCCTGCAGGAGCTGCGCGCGGGTGAAGACCCGGCCCGGGTGCTGGGCCAGGTACTTGAGGAGCTCGAACTCCTTGAAGGTCAGGTCCAGGACCCGGCCCTTGAGCTTGGCGCTGTACGTCGCCTCGTCGACCGACAGGTCGCCGTTGCGGATCTCCATGGGGGAGTCGTCCGCGACGATCTGCTGGCGGCCCATCGCGAGCCGCAGCCGCGCCTCGACCTCGGCGGGACCCGCCGTGTCGAGGAGCACGTCGTCGATGCCCCAGTCGGCGGTGACGGCCGCGAGACCGCCCTCGGTGACGACGAGGATCAGCGGACAGCCGGGCCCGGTGGACCGGAGCAGCTGGCAGAGCGAACGGACCTGCGGGAGGTCGCGCCGCCCGTCGACGAGGATCACGTCCGCGCCGGGGGTGTCCACGAGGGCCGGGCCCTCGGCCGGGGCGACCCGGACGTTGTGCAGGAGCAGACCGAGGGCGGGCAGCACCTCGGTGGAAGGCTGGAGAGCGTTGGTGAGGAGCAGCAAGGCGCTCATCGCGCACCACCTGCCGCCCCTGCCGTCGGTCGGTCGTGCTTCGGTCGCTCGCTCATAACGTCGGTTCCTCCTCGGTCCCTGCGAGGACGTGCACTGCTTCGTACAGATCACTGCCGGCTCTCGCGCCCTGAGAGCTTTTGTTCATCCGTCCGTAACAACGGTCGGAAAACGCAAAAGGACCCGGGGGCTGCGTCGCCCGGATCCTCTGCCAAGGAGAATAGCCCACATGAGTTCAGAGGGAGAGGGTCGATTTCATATGGTGGATGTCTCCCTGATCACTTCCGGCTCCCGGCGGGCAATGTTGCGTACGGATGACGATGTCCGGATCGAGGCGGTTTACGAACCCTCTCCGGCAAGTGTCACCGATACGGCGGTCGTCGTCGCCCACGGGTTCACCGGGTCGGCCGACCGGCCCGCCGTCCGCCGCGCCGCACGGGTGTTCGCCGGGCGGGGCGCGGCGGTGATCACCTTCTCCTTCCGGGGCCACGGCGCCTCCGGCGGCCTCTCCACCGTCGGCGACCGGGAGGTCCTCGACCTGGCCGCCGCCGTCCGCTGGGCACGTGAGCTCGGCCACGCGCGCGTGGCGACGGTCGGCTTCTCCATGGGCGGCTCCGTGGTCCTGCGCCACGCGGCCCTCGCCCGGGACACGGACGGACGCGCCGACGCGGTGGCCGCCGTCTCCGCGCCCGCCCGCTGGTACTACCGGGGGACGGCGCCGATGCGCCGCCTCCACTGGGTGGTCACCCGTCCGGCGGGCCGCCTCGTCGGGCGGTACGGGTTCCGCACCCGGATCGACAGCCGCGCCTGGGACCCCGTGCCCCTCTCTCCCGTGGAGGCGGTGCCGCTGATCGCGCCGACCCCGCTGCTGATCGTGCACGGCGACCGGGACGCGTACTTCCCGCTCGACCACCCGCGGATGCTGGCCGGGGCGGGGGAGGCGGAACTGTGGCTCGAGCGGGGGATGGGCCACGCCGAGAACGCGGCGGACGAGGCGCTGCTCGCCCGGCTCGGGGACTGGCTGACGCGCGCATAGCCCATCATGGGGGGCGGCGCGCACACGAACGAAGGGAGCGCCGCTATGGCAGCGGGAACCATCCGCTACTGGGCCGCGGCCAAGGCCGCCGCCGGTGTCGCGGAGGAGCCGTACACCGCCGAGCATCTCGCCGAGGCCCTCGACGCGGCCCGCGCGAAGCACCCGGGCGAGCTCGTCCAGGTCCTCAAGCGGTGCTCGTTCCTGGTCGACGGCGACCCCGTCGGGACCCGGAGCCATGAGACGGTACGGCTTGCCGAGGGCGGCACGGTCGAGGTGCTCCCCCCGTTCGCAGGAGGGTGAACCCCAGAGCATGAGCAACGACCAGTACCACGGCGGTCAGCAGTACGACCCGTACGCGAACGGGACCGGGAACGGGCACCAGGAGCAGCAGGGCCCCGACGTCACCCAGACGTGGGAGGGCCAGACCTGGGACACCCAGTTCCAGCCGGCCGTCACGTACGAGCAGGTCCAGGCCGACCGGGCGCAGGCCGCGCAGGCCCAGCAGGCCTACCAGCAGCAGCCGCACCACCAGCCTCAGCAGCAGCCGTACGACGCGTACGCGTCGGGCCAGGCCTCCTACGAGTCGTACGGGAGCCCCGCCGGGTACTACGCGGAGCCGCAGCACCAGCAGCCTCGGCAGCAGGCACAGCCGGTGGCGGCCCCCGCCCCCGCCCCCGCCCCCGTCGCGGAGCCCGTTCCCGCGCCCCCCGGTGGGGCGGGTCCCGGCTGGTCCTCGCCGACCACCTCCGGGAACACCCGGATCACCGACGCCCAGCGCGCCCGCGCCGAGGGCCGCTCGCCGATCATCGAGCCGGGGATGCAGCCCGCCGCGCTGACCGCCGTCCTCGGACTGCTGCTCGCCGGTGGCGCCGCCCTCGGCACGTACGGGCTCCTCGTCCCGCTCGTGCTGCTCCAGGGCCTCACCGCGGCCGGCTGGTTCCGGCTCAACGGCATGTGGCCCGCCCGCCAGGGCATCGCCCTCGCCTTCGCCGGCGGCCTCGCCGCCGACGCGGCCCTGCTCGTCACCGGCCGGGAGAACGCGGCCGCCGCGATCTTCGGCACGCTCGGCGTCTGGGTGCTGCTCTGCCTGGTCCTCCAGCTGCGCAGCCACGCCGACCCGGACGAGCGCATGTACGGCCTGATGGCCACGATCGCCTCGGCGGCCCTCACCGTCGTCGCCACCGGACACCTGGGCGCCGACCCGGACGCGGTCGTCGTCGGCGGGGTCGCGGTCGCCGCGGCCGTGCTCGCCCGGGCGCTCCCGCTGCCCGGACCCGTCTCCCTGATCGCCGCGCTGCTGGCCTCGGCGGGCGCGGGGATCGCGGCCGGCGGTCTCGCCGACCTGGGCTCCTCCGGTGCGCTGCTGGGCCTCGGGGCCGGGGTCTGCGCGCTGGTCGGCCTGCGGGTGGCGAGCTACGACTATCCGTCCCGCTTCGTGCACATGACGGCCGGTGTCGCGCTGCCGCTGACGGCCGCCGCACCCGCGGTCTACCTGCTGGGCCGGGCTCTGGTCTGACCCCTCCTGGGGACCACGAGGGAACCAACCGGCCCCCCGGCACGTCGATCTTCGTGTCGGGGGGCCGGACTTCATTCATCTCCAGGGGGGACGCACAGCCCATGCGAGCACTGCGGATTCTGTTGATCGTGGCCGTCGTGCTGGGCGGGGTCCTGGTGGGGATCGACCGGCTGGCCGTGGCGTACGCCGAGGACGAGGCGGCGGGCCGGGTGAAGCTCTCCTCGGCGAAGAGCGACGCCGTCGAGGTCGACATCAAGGGCTTCCCGTTCCTGACCCAGGTCGCGGCCAAGCGGCTCGACGAGGTCGACGTCCGGCTGACCGGCGTCACCGCGACGGCGGGCGACAAGAACATCCGGGTCGGCGAGCTGAACGTGGCGCTGCGGGACGTGACCGTGACCGGCGACTGGTCGGGCGCGAAGGCGGGTTCCGCGAGCGGGACCGCCCTCATCTCGTACGCGGACCTCACCGCCGCCTCCGACCAGGAGGCCGTCGTCGCCTACGGCGGCAACGGGAAGGTGAAGGTGACCGGCGGCGTGAAGGTGATGGGCCGCACCCTGACCCGTACGGTCGTCTCGACGGTGACCGTGGTGAACGGCGACACGATCCGCGTCCGCGCCGACGAGGTGCCCGGCGAGGGCATCCCCGGCATCGAGGACCTGGTCCGGGCGCGCACCGACTTCGACCGGTCGATCGGCGTGATCGCCGGGATGAAGGTGGAGAAGGTCGAGCCGAGGCCGGACGGCCTCGCCGTCTCGGTGACCGGCAGGGACGTCGTCCTGGCGGGCTGACGGCCCGGGAGGCCGCCCGAGCGGTCCGAGCCGGCCGAGTGAGCCGCCCGAGCGTATCCGAGCCGGCCGAGAGGTCCGAGTCGGCCGTACGGCCCCCGATTGCGTACCCGTTGGTCACATGCTGAGACAGCGCTGTCCGGCCAGCAGAATCTGAACCGGACGCCCCGGCACGGAGGCGTCCGGAGCCGTCTCGTACGGTGATCGCGTCTCGCATCTCGGACGATCGCGTCTCAAAATACGACACACCGGTGACACGGCCGCCTGTCCGTCCCTACGATCGAGGGCATGAAGCGACAGGCGGATCTCACGAAGCGGCGGGCAGTAGACCTGTGCCGCGTCGCCGCCATGCTCTGTCGCTCCGTCTGAGCGGGACTCACCACTCCCGTATTCCTCAGGCCCTCCGACCGAGGTCGGGGCCGCCCCGTGTAGCCGCACGTCCGTCACGCACGTCCGCTTGCCCGACACGTCCCTGACACGTCACCCGACGAGCCGCCCGCGACGAGGCGTACCGCACCACATCGCACACCCGCACCACACCGCCGCACACTGCCCCGGAGGAGAACAGCATGGCTCGCAGCGACGTCCTGGTCGACGCGGACTGGGTCGAGGCCAACCTCGACAACCCGCAGGTCGCCATCGTCGAGGTGGACGAGGACACCTCGGCCTACGAGAAGAACCACATCCGCAACGCCATCCGTATCGACTGGACCCAGGACCTGCAGGACCCGGTCCGCCGCGACTTCATCGACCAGGAGGGCTTCGAGAAGCTCCTCTCGGCGAAGGGCATCGCGAACGACACCACGGTCGTGCTCTACGGCGGCAACAACAACTGGTTCGCCTCCTACGCCTACTGGTACTTCAAGCTCTACGGCCACCAGGACGTGAAGCTCCTCGACGGCGGCCGCAAGAAGTGGGAGCTCGACTCCCGCGACCTGGTCGACGGCTCCGCCGTCCCGGCCCGCCCGGCCACCGAGTACAAGGCCAAGGCCCAGGACTCCTCGATCCGCGCCTTCCGCGACGACGTCGTGGCCGCGATCGGCGCCCAGAACCTGGTCGACGTCCGCTCGCCCGACGAGTTCTCCGGCAAGCTGCTCGCCCCGGCGCACCTCCCGCAGGAGCAGTCGCAGCGCCCCGGCCACGTGCCGAGCGCCCGCAACATCCCGTGGTCGAAGAACGCCAACGACGACGGCACGTTCAAGTCGGACGACGAGCTCAAGGCCCTCTACGAGGACGAGCAGGTCGACCTGGCGAAGGACACCATCGCCTACTGCCGCATCGGCGAGCGCTCCGCGCTCACGTGGTTCGTCCTGCACGAGCTGCTGAACGTCCCGAACGTCAAGAACTACGACGGCTCGTGGACCGAGTACGGCTCCCTCGTCGGCGTGCCGATCGAGCTCGGCGCCAACAAGTAACCCCGGACCTCCCTCCTCCGGACCCCTCGACCGTAAGGACAGAACGACATGTGTGGAGCGCAGCCCGGCGGCCCCGACGCCTCGACGATCAAGCCCGGTGAGACCACCATCCAGGGCTTCGTGACCAAGGACGGCGAGCCCGTCACCGGTTACGTCCGCCTCCTGGACTCGACCGGCGAGTTCACGGCCGAGGTCCCGACCTCCGCCACCGGCCAGTTCCGTTTCTACGCGGCCGAGGGCACCTGGACCGTCCGCGCCCTGGTCCCCGGCGGCACCGCCGACCGTCAGGTCGTGGCGCAGCACGGTGGCCTCGCGGAGGTCGCCATCGCGGTCTGATCCGCGACACCGAACCGGCCGAAGGGCCGTGCCTCCTGGGGGGTTGGACGCCATTTCCAGGACTTGAGGCACGGCCCTTCGGTCGTACCCTGAAGGTGTGTACGCACGACGTCGCCACATCTATTTCTGGATGATGGGCGCCTGCCTGCTGCTCTTCGTGGGCGCCTGGGCCGTCGTGCGCCTCTTCTCGATGCCGGTGGCCATCGGCATGTGCGTGGTCGCCATGGTCATCCCCCCGGTCGCCGCGATGGTCGCGAACCGCCGGGGCCCGGAGGATCGCTGGTGGGACGACCCCTCGGGCGACCCGCAGTCGGACGAGTGGTGGGACGAGCTGGACGGCAAGAAGCGCCGGGAGCCCTGACCCCGGGCGCCGGCCGGTGGGCGAGCGCTAGTAGACGAGCGCCTGCGTCTCGTCCGCCATCGCCTCCTGGACGAAGAGCTGGGCGCCGGCGATGCGGAAGCCCTCCAGGAGGTCCTTCTCCTCGATGTCACGGCGGGCCGCGCACTGCGTGCAGACCGTGATGCGGCCGCCGGCCGCCACGATCCCGTCGATCAGGTCCGGGAGAGGCGCGGCGTGCGGGAGCTCGAACTCGGCGGCGCGGCCGGGGAGGGCGAACCACGAGGACTCGCCGGTCAGCCAGAGCGAGACCTCGACGCCGCTGGCGGCGGCCACGGCGGCCACCGTGAAGGCCTGGGAGCAGCGTTCGGGGGCCTCGGCCCCCGCGGTCACCTTGATCACGAGCTTCTTCGGCATGTGCCGAACTGTAGTGGGCGGCTCCGCCGCGCCGGTCACAGCGTGCGAGACCCACCTCACCGAGTGGGCCGGGCCCCCGCCCACTAAGCTGGGGTCCGGCCCGTTCCGCCTTCACCGCTCAGTCGAGGAGCACCCTGTGATCATCTTCTTCGAAACCCTCCTGGTCCTGGTCGCCGTCGGCGTGATCGCCTTCGCCGGTCTGGCCGTGAAGAAGCTGTACCAGGGCCAGCGCTAATCCTTCTCGCCAACCACTTCTAGAGAACGCCAGAGCTGCTCATGATCGAGATCCCGTCCGACCTCAACCCGGACCTCGTCCCCCTCGCGTTCCTGCTCGGCACGTGGGAGGGCGCGGGTGTCTCCGACTTCCCCGGCGCCGAGAAGTGCAACTTCGGGCAGTCCGTGACCTTCAGCCACGACGGCCGGGACTTCCTCGAGTACACGTCCCACTCCTGGGTCCTGGACAACGAGGGCAACAAGGTCCGTCCGCTGGAGAGCGAGAGCGGCTACTGGCGCATCGACAAGGACCGCAAGGTCGAGGTCGTCATGGTCCGTGACCAGGGCATCGTCGAGATCTGGTACGGCGAGCTCGCCGACCAGAAGCCGCAGATCGACCTGGCCACGGACGCCGTCGCCCGCACCGCGGCCTCGGGGCCGTACTCCGGTGGCAAGCGCCTCTACGGCTACGTCAAGAGCGACCTCATGTGGGTGGGCGAGAAGGCGACCCCCGAGGTCTCCCTGCGGCCGTACATGTCGGCGCACCTGAAGAAGGTCGTGACGCCGGAAGAGGTCGCGGACATGGCCCGCAACCTCGGCGACCTGCCCGACGACGGCATCGCCTTCTTCCGCTAGAAGCCGCGGGATCCCCCCGGGATCCCGCCGGAACCTGGGGCGGAGCGCCGCGCCCTCCTACACTGGGGGGCGTGGTGAGTACCGACTGGAAAAGCGACCTGCGGCAGCGCGGCTATCGGCTGACGCCGCAGCGTCAGCTCGTCCTGGAGGCGGTCGACGCGCTCGAACACGCGACGCCCGACGACATCCTCGTCGAGGTCCGCAGGACCGCGTCCGGGGTGAACATCTCCACCGTCTACCGGACCCTGGAGCTCCTGGAGGAGCTCGGTCTGGTGAGCCACGCCCATCTGGGGCACGGGGCTCCGACGTACCACCTCGCCGACCGGCACCACCATCTGCACCTGGTCTGCCGGGACTGCTCCGAGGTGATCGAGGCGGATGTCGAGGTGGCCGCCGAGTTCACCGGGAAGCTCCGCGAGACCTTCGGCTTCGAGACCGACATGAAGCACTTCGCCATCTTCGGGCGGTGTGCGGACTGCACGCGGAAGGCGCTGGACAGCGAGTCGTAGGCTTGCCCCATGCAGCGACATTCAACGACCAGCCCTCTGCTGTCCCTGCCCGGCGCCGTCGCCGCGGAAGGCCGCGACGAAGGTGTCGCCGCGCACTACGGCGACCTGTTCCGTGAGCAGCGTTCCCTCGCCGACGGACGCGGTTTCGTCGACCTCTCGCACCGCGGTGTCGTCGCCGTCACCGGTGACGACCGGCTGAGCTGGCTGCACCTGCTCGTCACCCAGCACATGACCGACCTCGTGCCCGGACAGGCCACCGAGGCGCTGATCCTCTCGGCGAACGGGCACATCGAGCACGCCCTGTACCTCGTCGACGACGGCGAGACGGTGTGGGCGCACGTCGAGCCGGGGACGCGCGAGGAGCTCGTCGCGTACCTGGAGTCGATGAAGTTCTTCTACCGGGTCGAGGTGGCCGACCGTACGGACGACATCGCCGTCGTCCACCTCCCGGCCGGTTCCATCGCCGAGGTGCCCGAGGGAGTCGTCGTACGCGAGACCCCGCACGGCCGCGACCTCTTCCTGCCCCGCGCCGACCTGGAGTCCTTCGGGGCCTCGCACGGCCCGGCCGCCGGCATCCTCGCGTACGAGGCGCTGCGCGTCGAGGCCCACCGGCCGCGGCTCGGCTTCGAGACCGACCACCGGACCATCCCCCACGAGGTCGGCCTCATCGGCAGCGCCGTCCACCTCCAGAAGGGCTGCTACCGGGGCCAGGAGACCGTGGCCCGGGTGCAGAACCTGGGGAAGCCGCCGCGCCGCCTGGTCTTCCTGCACCTGGACGGCAGCGAGGTGCTGCTGCCCGGGCACGGCACCCCGCTCCGGCTCGCCGCCGACGGCGAGGAGGGCCGCCAGCTCGGCTTCGTGACCAGCTCCGTCCGCCACCACGAGCTGGGGCCGATCGCCCTGGCCCTGGTGAAGCGGAACGTACCGGTGGACGCCCCCCTGATCGCCGGGACGACAGCGGCGGCGCAGGAGACGGTCGTCGAGCCGTGACGCCGCCGGGGCCGCTCAGACCTCGATCAGCACCGTGAACGGGCCGTGGTTCGTGAGCGAGACGCGCATGTCCGCTCCGAACCGGCCCGTCTCCACGTGGGCGCCCAGCGCGCGCAGCCGGGCCACGACCTCGTCCACGAGGGGCTCGGCCACCGGGCCGGGCGCGGCCGCGTTCCAGGTGGGGCGGCGGCCCTTGCGGGCGTCGCCGTAGAGCGTGAACTGGGAGATGACGAGCAGCGGGGCGTTCACGTCCGAGCACGACTTCTCGTCGTCCAGTACCCGGACGGACCAGAGCTTTCTGGCCAATTGGGCGGCCTTCTCCGGGGTGTCGTCGTGGGTCACCCCGACCAGCACGCACAAGCCCTCGCCGGTGATCTCACCGACGGTCTCCCCTGCGACGACGACGCTCGCGCCGTCCACCCTCTGCACCACTGCACGCATGGGCCCCAACCTACCGAGTGGCCACCAGTCCGACGGATGAGGGGCCGAACGGGTGCAGAGCGCCTGCACGCGCCCGTGCATGAGTGGCACGATGCGTGTCAGGCGGTGCGGCTCCGCACCGGTCGAGGGGACGATTCTCATGAGTGCACCTGGCACCGGGCCGACGCCGTCCGGCCCCGTACCGCTGATCCGCGCCGGAACCAGGGGCGGTGGACCGGGCGGAGGCCCGGCCACGCGCCCACCCGTACAGAGGACCGCCGAAGCCGCCCTGCCGGACCGGACCCAGCCCGAGCTCGGTGCGCTCCGGCTGCCCGAGCTGCGCGCCCTGCGCCGGGACGCGCAGAGCGACGAGGCCGACCTGAGCTACGTCCGCCGGATGCTCCAGGGCCGGATCGACATCCTGCGGGCCGAGCTGGCGCGGCGGACCGACCCTGAGGCCCCGGTCCTCGACCGGCTCTCCGAGATCCTCGCCGACGTGCCCTCGCGGCACCGCTCGTCGGCCCGGCACGTGACCCTTTCGACGCCGCGCAGCGAGGAGTACCGGCGGCTCGCGTCCGAGATGCTGTCGGAGGTCGAGCTGTCGGACCTCACGGCCCGCACGGACGAGGAGCTGCACGCGGGGATGGGGCGGCTCGCCGGGTACGAGCAGCAGATCTCCCGTCGCCGGCAGCACCTCCAGCGGACCGCCGACGACTGCAGCGCCGAGATCGCCCGCCGCTACCGGGAGGGCGAGGCGCAGGTCGACGACCTGCTGGCGTGAGCGGTGGGGGACGCCCCGGGAAACTCGCGTGCGGGTGTGCCGGGGCCGTGCGTAGGGTCGAGGGATGACTGTCGACGTACGCGCGGTGACGGAGTCCGAGTTCCCCGACTGGCAGCGCGCCCTGCGCACCGGCTTCCTCCGCCCACCGGTCGTGACCGACGCGGAGGTCGCCGACCGGCTGCCGCACGTCGACCTCGCGCGGACCGCCGGGGCCTTCGACGGGGACCGGATCGTCGCCACCTTCCGGTCCTTCCGGCAGGAGGTCAGCACGGTCGGCGGCGGCAGTCTCACCGCCGACGCGATCACCCAGGTCACCGTCTCCCCGACGCACCGCAGGCGCGGACTGCTCAGCCGGATGATGTCCGAGGACCTGGCCGCCGCGAAGGAGCGGGGCGACGCGATCGCCACCCTGATCGCCGCCGAGTACCCGATCTACGGGCGCTTCGGCTTCGGCCCGGCGAGCCACAGCACCGAGTGGAGCGTGGACGTGGGCCGGGCCGGGCTCGACCCGCGGCGCTCGGGCCGTCCGGAGGACGGCGGCCGGATCGATCTGACCGACGCCGACGAGATCCGCAAGATCGGCCCCGAGACGCACCGCCGGCTCGCCGGCGTCCGCGCCGGGGTCACCGACCGCTCCCCGCGCGACTGGGAGGTCGGCACCGGCCGCAGCGTGCAGAGCGATCCGTGGCGGGAGCCGTACTACGCGGTGTACCGGTCGGAGTCCGGCGAGGTCGAGGGCTTCGTGGCGTACACCTCGGACGACAAGTGGGACGACGCCAAGCAGCCGGTGAACACGGCGAGGGTACGGGACCTGATCGCCGTCACCCCGGCCGCCGAGCGGGCCCTCTGGCACTACCTCTGCTCCGTCGACTGGATCTCCACCGTCCGTTCCGGCTACCGGGCGCCCGACGAGCCGCTGCCGCTGCTGCTGCCGGACCCGCGCGCCGCGCGGGTGCTGACCCACGTGGACATGCTGTGGGTGCGGGTCCTCGACGTCGTCCGGGTCCTGGAGAGCCGGACGTACCCGGTGGCGGACGCCCTGGTGCTCGACCTGCGGGACGGGGGCGGGTTCGCCGGCGGGCGCTACCGGCTGGACGCCTCCCCGGAGGGCGTCTCCTGCGTCCCTACGGACGAGTCCGCCGATCTCGCCTTCGACATCGCGGAGTTGGGCGTGCTCGCCTTCGGTGACGAGTCGGCGGTACGGCTCACCCGGCTCGGGCGCGTCGAGGAGCTGACGGCCGGCGCGGCCGCCCGCGCCGACCTGCTGTTCCGTACGCCGCTGCGGCCGTTCTCGCCCGACATCTTCTGAGGCGTCGGCTCCTTCTCGGCGGTGAGGGCCAGGAAGACGTCGTCGAGCGTGGCCGTGTGCAGTCCGAAGCGGGTGATGTCCCGGCGCCCGCGATCGTGGCGGCCGAGGCGCGGGGGCGGAACCGGCTGTACGTGGCGCTCACACGGGCGGTGTCACGGCTGACCCTGGTCCACGAGGCGGCGCTTCCGGAGTGCCTGGCGGCGCCGGTACCGGACTGTCCGACGGCGCCGGTACCGGACTGTCCGACGGCGCCGGTACCGGACTGTCCGGCGGCGCCGGCCGCCCGTACAGCAGGGTGAGTTCGGTTCCGACGCGGGCGAGGGCCGCACGTGCCTGCGGCGGGTCGAGGAGTTCCACGCGGGCGCCGAGGCCGGCCAGTCGGGCGGCGACCACCTCGGGGGACGGCCCGTCGGCCTCGAACGGCGCCCAGCCGTCCGCGGCGCGTTCCCCGTACCGTATGCGCCCGCCGAGCAGGCCCTCCAGGACCGGCTCCGTGCCGGGGGCGGCCCGGCCCCGTACCGTCGCGGCGACCATCCGGTCCTCCATGCGGGCGGCGAGCGCGCGCCAGGCGGTGGGGAGGTCGAAGCCGTCGGGGCGTACGGCGGGGGCGCCGGTCTCGGTGACGGAGGTGACGCGGCCGATCCGGAAGGTCCGCAGGCCGTGCTCGGTGCCGGCGACGAGGTAGCGGACCCCGGACTTCGCGGCGATGCCGAGCGGCTGGACGGTGCGCTCGCGGGGCTCCCGGCCGGGGCGGGCGTAGCCGATCCTGACCTCCCGCGCGTCGACCACCGCCCGCTGGAGCGGGGCGAGTCGAGCCTCGTCCGTCTCCGTGCCCGCCCAGTCCGTGCCGTCGGAGACACCGGCGCGGGCCGCCGCCTCGGCGCCTTCCCGGAGGGTCGCGGGGAGGGCCCGTACGAGCTTCCGCAGGGCGGTCCGGGTCCGGGGGTCGGCGTCGGTGTCCGGTCCGGTCAGGAGGAAGAGCGCGCGGATCTCGGGGGCGGTGAGACCGCTCAGATCGGTACGGGCTCCGCCGACGAGGGACCAGCCGCCGCCCTGGCCGGCCTGCGAGTACACCGGGATCCCGGAGCTCGCGAGAGCTTCGAGATCCCGGCGTGCGGTGCGCTCGGACACGTCCAGTTCCGCGGCCAGTTCGGCGGCGGTGACGCGCTGCCGGGTCTGGAGGAAGAGGAGGGCGGCGACGAGTCGGTCGGCTCTCATGCCGCCATTGTCGCGGGGGACTTGGCCTTCCTCTTCCTCGAGGTCCGCTGCGGGGTTCCCGGCGACCCCGGCTTCCCGGGGCGGCGCAGGACGGTGAAGGCGAGGGCCAGGGCGGCGAGCAGGAGACCGGCGCCGACGGCGAACGCCAGGTGGTAGCCGCCGGTCAGGGCCTCGGCGGCGGGCCGGCCGGCCGCGGTGAGCGACTCGGTGCGGGTGGCGGCCAGGGTGGAGAGGACGGCGATGCCGAGGGCCATGCCGATCTGCTGGGTGGTGTTGAAGAGTCCGGAGGCGAGGCCCGCGTCCTTCTCCTCGGCGCCCGACATGGCGAGCGAGGTGAGGGCGGGGAGCGCCAGGCCGAAGCCGGCGGCGAGCAGCATCACGGGGAGCAGGTCGGTGGTGTAGGAGGCGTGGACGGGCACGCGGGCCAGCAGGCCGAGGACGCCGACGAGCAGGACGAGGCCGGTGAGCAGGACGTTCCGCTCGCCGAAGCGGGCGATGAGGCGGGCCGAGACGCCGAGGGAGACGGCGCCGATGACGGCCGCGGCGGGCAGCATCGCGAGACCCGTCTCCGCGGCCCCGTACCCGAGGACCTTCTGCAGGTAGAGCGCGACGAGGATCTGGAAGGAGAAGAGCGCTGCGACCATCAGCATCTGGACGGCGTTGGCGCCGGAGACGCTGCGCGAGCGGAGGATCCGCAGCGGCATGAGCGGGTTGGCGGTCTTCGCCTGGCGGACGAGGAAGGCGGCGAGGAGGGCGAGCGCGAGGGCCCCCAGGCCGAGGGTGTGCGCCGAGCCGGCCCCGTACTCCTCGATCTTGACGACCGCGTAGATCCCGGTCATGAGGCCGGTCGTGACGAGCACCGCGCCGAGGACGTCGGCGCCGGCCCTGAGCCCGAGGCCCTGGTCGGAGGGGAGGGCGCGGAGGGCCACGAGGAGGGTGGCGAGGCCGATGGGCAGGTTGATGAAGAAGATCCAGTTCCAGGTGAGGGCGTCGGTGAGGATGCCGCCGAGGACCTGGCCGAGGGAGGCGCCGGCGGCGCCGGTGAAGCTGAACACGGCGATGGCGCGGGCCCGTTCGCGCGGCACGGTGAAGAGCGTGACGAGGATGCCGAGGCCGACGGCGGAGGACATCGCGCTGCCGACGCCCTGGAGGAAGCGGGCGGCGATGAGGACGCCGGGGGAGGTGGCGACTCCGGCGAGGAGGGAGGCGGCGGTGAAGATCCCGGTGCCCGCGAGGAACATCCGCTTGCGGCCGATCAGGTCGCCGAGGCGGCCGGCGAGGAGGAGGAGCGAGCCGAAGGCGATCAGGTAGGCGTTGACGACCCAGCTGAGGCCGACGGGGGTGAAGCCGAGGTCGCTCTGGATGGCGGGCATCGCGACGGTGACGATGCTGCCATCGAGGACCGTCATGAGCATGCCGGTGGCGAGGACGCCGAGGGCGAGCCGGCGGGAGGGGGTGCGCGGGGATGTGGGTGCGGGGGGCGTGGGCACGGGGGACGTGGGCACGGGGATCACTCCTGTTCGGTGGAGCCGACAGGAGTGACGTTAGCAGAAGGTTTTGTTGCGGACTATTTTTTACGGAACGAGTGAGGGTGGTCGCGCTTCCGGTTCAGCCGCGCTGACGGGCCCGGCGGGCCGGCCTCGGGCTCTCCACCGGTGTCTCCAGGTGGCCGGTGACCAGCAGGTTCAGGGCCCTCAGGAGGGCGGTGCGCGTGTCGTCGGGGAGGGAGGCGAGGGCGCTCTCGTGGACGCCGTCGACGATCTTCTGGCTCTCCGCGGCGACCTCGACCCCCGCCTCGGTCACGGCGATGATCCGCGCGCGCCGGTCGGTGCTCGATGGCCGCCGCTCGGCGAGCCCCGCCTTCTCCAGGGCGTCGACGGTGACGACCATGGTCGTCTTGTCCATGTCCCCGATCTCCGCGAGCTGCGCCTGGGTGCGCTCCTCCTCCAGGGCGTGGACGAGAACGCAGTGCATCCGGGGGGTGAGCCCGATCGCGTCGAGCGCGGCGGTCATCCGGGTCCGCAGGACGTGGCTGGTGTGATCGAGGAGGTAGGAGAGGTCGGGCTCGGTGCGGGTGGGTGCCATGGCTGTCATGCCTGCAAGGGTAACGAGGATCGATCCGTCGCGGATTATCGCGAAGTGGACGAATGGGGGGCGTGGCCGCCGAGCCGGGACGGACGGGGGTGGGCGCTGGGCCAGGATGGGCGGGGGTGGGCGCGCCGGGCCAGGACGGACGGGGGCGGCCGCCGGGCCAGGATGGACCCATGACGACCCCCCTGCTCTTCCTGGACGTCGACGGTCCGCTGATCCCCTTCGGGGCGAGCGGGCGGGAGTACCCGACGTACGCACCGCCGCCGCCCCCGTCCGTGAGCCCGCTCCTCGCACGGCTCGATCCCGCGCAGGGGCCGCGGCTCGAGGCACTCCCGTACGCACTCGTCTGGGCGACGACCTGGGAGGACGACGCGAACGCCTGGGTCGCGTCGCGGCTCGGGCTGGCGGCGCTGCCGCTGGTTCGGTGGCCCGAGGACGGGCCCGAGCCCACGCCGGGAGTGCATTGGAAGGTGCCCGGCCTCGTGGCCTGGGCCGGCGGGCGGCCGTTCGCCTGGGTCGACGACGAGATCGGCGCGGCCGACCGTGACTGGGTGGCCGCCCACCACCCCGGCCGCGCGCTGCTCCACCGGGTGGATCCCCGGCAGGGGCTCACGGCCGCGGACTTCCGGACGCTCGCCGGCTGGGTGGGGTGACCTGCGATCCAACCACCCTTCTGTCGAAGGGTGTTGGGTGATACGAGGATCACCCCGCCGACCTCTCGTGTCTTCCGCCAGTACGGCGGACGGGGTGCGGCGGCGCAGACTCGACGGGCGCGCAGGACTTCGGAACCACACGACGAAGGACACGAGGGGGCGCCATATGGGCGTGCGGCAGCAGTACGACGGAATCGGCGAGGCGTTCGAGGGCTTCAAGTCCCTCCCCCTGATGCGGTACGGGGAGGTGCCCAGCTTCCTGGGCATGGTCGGGGACGTCAGCGGAAGGTCGGTCCTCGACCTGGCGTGCGGAACCGGCTTCTACAGCCGGGAGTTCAGGCGGCGCGGCGCCACGGAGGTCTTCGGCGTCGACATCTCCGTCGAGATGATCGCCGCTGCGCGGGAGTTCGAGCAGCGCGACCCGCTGGGCGGCATGCGCTACGAGGTCGGCGACGTGGCCGAACTTCCCTTGTTGGACCGGAAGTTCGACATCGCGCTCGGCGTTCAGTGTCTCAACTACGCCGAGGACATCGCGGGGATGGAGCGGATGTGCCGCCGCATCCACCGGAACCTGCTGCCGGGCGGCGAGTTCTTCGTGCTCGCCCAGCGGCCCGACTACCGCTTCGACTGCGCGTCCCTGCCCACGTACGGCTTCCGCTGCGAGCCGACGGGCGAGGAGGCCGAGGCGGGTCCGCGCGTCCGGGTCACGGCGCTCCTCGACCCGGAGCCGATCAGCATCATCGGCACGGTCCCGCGCCGCGAGGTCTACGAGGAGTGCCTGCGGGCTGCCGGGTTCCGGGACGTGGAGTGGGTGCCGCTGGAGGTGTCGGACGAGGGCGTCAAGGAGTTCGGCGAGGACTTCTGGGCGGACCTCCTCGCCCACCCGCCGCTGGTGATGCTGCGCTGCCACGCCTGAGCGGGAGTCGGGCCGGGGGCGGGCGCTCTCGCCCGCCCCGGGTGCCCCGGCCCGTCGTGGCACGGGCGGCGGAGGCCGGCAGGGGGTTCGGGGACGTTCGGGGTGCTACGAGGCGCGGGGCTGGGTGAAGCGCAGCATGTTGCCCGCCGGGTCGCGGAAGGCGCAGTCGCGGACGCCGTACGGCTGGTCGACCGGCTCCTGGAGGACCTCGCCGCCGGCCGCCCGGACGTGTTCGAAGGTGGCGTCGACGTCCTCGGTGGAGAAGATCACGCCGCGCAGCATGCCCTTGGCGAGCAGCTCGGCCACCGCCTGCCGGTCGGCGGGGGAGGCGTTGGGGTCGGCCAGCGGCGGTTCGAGGACGATCTCCACGTCCGGCTGCGCGGGGGACCCGACGGTCACCCAGCGCATCCCCTCGAAACCGACGTCGTTCCGCACTTCGAGGCCGAGGGCGTCGCGGTAGAAGGCGAGGGCCTTGTCGTGGTCGTCGACTGCGATGAAGCACTGCGAGAGCTTGACGTTCATGCCTTCGAAGCTACGGCGGACCGCAGGATTCCGCTTCTCCGGAACTGATCGATGGGCCGCAGGGCCGCAGGGCCGTGGCTCGGCGGCTCAGGTCCTGCGGACCGGCCGCGTACGGACCTTCGCGACGCACGCCGGGATCGCGGCCCCGTCCTCGTGGCGGCGGGCCCGGTAGGCCGACGGCGTCTCGCCGACGAGTTCGGTGAAGCGGGAGCTGAAGGACCCGAGCGAGGTGCACCCGACGGCGAAGCAGACGTCCGTGACGCTCATGTCACCCCGCCGGAGCAGTGCCTTGGCCCGTTCGACGCGGCGGGTCATGAGATAGCTGTACGGGGACTCGCCGTAGGCGGCGCGGAAGCTGCGGGCGAAGTGCCCGGTCGACATGAGGGCGACGGAGGCGAGCGCGGGTACGTCGAGCGGCAGCGCGTAGTCGCGATCCATCACGTCCCGCGCCCGGCGCAGCCGTACCAGGTCCTCCAGCTCCACGCCCACCAGCATGGCACGGCGGGACAGGAGGGGCGCGGGGCGCGTCCGGCGCGTCCGGCGGTCTCAGTCGACGACGGCCGTGGCCTCGACCTCGACGAGGTGCTCGGGCACGTCGAGCGCGGCGACGCCGATCAGGGTGGCGGGCGGCACGGGGGTGACGCCGAGCCGGGCGGCCGCCCGGGCGATCCCCTCCATGAGCAGGGGCATCTTGTCGGGGGTCCAGTCGACGGCGTACACGGTCAGCTTGGCGACGTCGTCGAAGGAGGCGCCGACGCCGGCGAGGGCGGTGCCGACGTTGAGGTAGCACCGCTCGACCTGGGCGGCGAGGTCGCCGACGCCGACGGTGCCGCCGTCCGCGTCCCAGGCGACCTGGCCGGCGAGGAAGACCAGCTTCGAGCCGGTCGCGACCGACACCTGGCGGTAGACGTCGACGGCGGGCAGTCCGTCGGGGTTCACGAGGGTGATGGCCATGGGGTTCCTCCGGGGGAGAGCGGACGCGAACGCGGTCTCTTGTGGTGACTCGGGAACCGTAGGAGAGTGGCCGCTGACATGGAAGAACGCACTTTTCGGTGACTGGGGAACCTGATGGTGACCAAGCAGTACAGCGGCTCGCCCGAAGACGCGGACCTGCGGCGCGCGGACTCCCTCGCGCGGGAGATCTTCTCCGACCTCGCCAACAAGTGGGCGTTCCTGATCGTCGAACGGCTCGGTGAGCGCACCCTGCGCTTCAGCGAGCTGCGGAACGAGATCGAGGGCATCAGCCACAAGATGCTCAGCCAGAACCTGCGCATGCTGGAGCGCTACGGCCTGATCGACCGGACCGTGCACCCCGAGATCCCGCCCCGCGTCGAGTACACCCTCACGGCGCCGGGCCGGGCGCTCCAGGCGACGATCGGCGGCATGTGCGACTGGACCCACCAGTACCTCGGCGCCATCGAGACGGCCCGCCGCCGCTTCGACACCCCGACGGCCTGAGGGGGCGGCGGGGCGCGGATGCCTCAGCTCGTGGACGTGGACGTGGACGCGGACACGTGTGCGAGCAGGCGGTCCAGCGGTCGGGGCACCTCGGCGAGGTCGAGGGCGTCGACGAGCGAGCGGGCGTACTGGCTCTTGCGGCCGCTGATGGTGCCCATGAAGCGCCGCAGCTGCCGCTCGACCTCGCGCTCCCGCTGGGCGGGCTGCTTCTGGAAGATGCGGAAGGCCCGCAGGTCGCCCTGAGCGTCGACGACCCGCTGCACCGACTCGGCGCCGAGGGAGCGGATCAGCTCCTCCTCGAGGTCGGCGACGCACACGTAGAAGCCGAGCGGCTCCATGTCGGCGCGCGCGAGGTCGTGGCCGAGTCCCTCGCGTTCGAGCGCGCGCGAGAAGTGGCCCTCCTCGCCGGCGTCGCAGAGGCCCGCCAGCGGGACGCCGAGCCCCTGGGGTCCGAGCAGATGCACGAATCTGCCGATGTTGGTCGCGCCGCCGAGCGGAACGACGGCGATGCCCTCGGCGTCGAGGGAGCGGCCGTGACGGGCCGCGAGCGCGTCGAGCGCGACGTGGTCGCTGACCCCCTCCACGAGCACGGCCGTACGCAGCCCGGTGCCGGCCGCGAGTTCGCGCGCGACCGCGGCGGCCGCCGACGCCTCCGCGCCATCGGCCGCCCACTCCCTGACCGCCACCCGGAAGCGCCCCGTCGTCGTCTCCATGCGGCCCAGTCTCGCAGCAGCGACCGCGAAGATCACGGGGATTACGGGGCCTCCGTGCGGGTGCGGGGAGGGCGGACCGGTGTGGACCGGTGCGGTCGCCGAGCGGGGGCGACTCTTGCAAGCGGATGCTTGCAATAGTTAGCAAAGGCTGGCATGGTCGGAGCATGGCATCGCTCAACGTCGGCAATCTCGGTGAGTACCTCCGCGAACAGCGGCGGACCGCGCAGCTCTCCCTGCGGCAGCTCGCCGACGCCGCCGGTGTGTCGAACCCGTACCTGAGCCAGATCGAGCGGGGGCTGCGGAAGCCCAGCGCCGAGGTGTTGCAGCAGGTCGCGAAGGCGCTGCGGATCTCCGCCGAGACGCTCTACGTACGGGCCGGGATCCTCGACGAGAAGGAGCGGGAGGAGCTGGAGACGCGCGCCGTCATCCTCGCCGATCCCTCGATCAACGAGCGGCAGAAGCAGGTGCTGCTCCAGATCTACGACTCGTTCCGCAAGGAGAACGCCGCCGAGGCGGCCGCGGCGGCCGCCCAGGCCGCCCGAACCGCCGAGGCCGACCAGGCCGCCAGAACCACCGAGACCCCCGCGGGCGCCCCCGCCGCGGCCGCCGAGCGGCCCGCCGACGCGCCCGATGCCTGACCGCCCTGAGCCCAGCGCTCGCTCGTACGTCACCACCGGGAGGACCACCAGCATGGCCATCATCGACGAACTGCGTACCCCTCTCTACTTCGCCGCCGGCACCGCGGACCTCGCCGTGCAGCAGGCCAAGAAGGTTCCCGGCCTGATCGAGCAGATCGCCGCCGAGGCGCCCGCCCGCATCGAGGCCGTGCGGAACACCGACCCCAAGGCCGTGCAGGAGAAGGTGACCGCGCAGGCCAAGGAGGCCCAGGCCACCGTGCAGTCGAAGCTCGCCGATGTCGTCGGCGGTCTCGACACGGACCTCAAGAAGCTCGGCGAGACCGCCCAGGACCTCGCCCTGCGCGGCGTCGGCGTCGCCGCCGAGTACGCCGTGAAGGCGCGCGAGAAGTACGAGGAGGTCGCCGCCCACGGCGAGGAGGCCGTCAAGGCCTGGCGCGGGGAGGTCGCCGAGGAGATCGTCGAGATCGCCGTCGTCGTCGAGCCGGAGGAGAGCAAGGCCGAGGAGAACAAGGCCGAGGAGCCCGTGGAGGCCTCCGCCGAGCCCGCCGAGGCCAAGAAGGCGCCCGCCCGGAAGACCACCGCCCGCAAGGCTCCCGCGAAGAAGGCGGCCGTCGCCGCCGAGAAGGAGTAGTACCGGGCACCAATACGGGTACCTGGTGCGTTGAACCGGGTACCTTGACCGCGAGGCGCTCTTTCCCTCTTTCCTAGGCGGTGCTCAGCATGTTGCGCGCGGGATTCGACTCCCTCCTCTCCCTGGTGATGTTCCTGGTCTTCACCGGCTTCGCCGTCGCCGCGCTCGTCTTCGCCGCCATGGCGCGCGAGGACGCCTACCGCGCCGCCGAGAAGCAGACGAAGAAGTTCTGGCTGATCGTCCTGGGCATCAACCTCGCCCTGAATCTGCTGTTCCCGATGCTGTTCCTGCAGATCGCGGGCGTGATCGCGGCCATCGTCTTCATGGTCGACGTCCGCCCGGCGCTCCAGCAGGTGTCGGGTGGCGGAGGCGGCCGACGGGGCGGCGGCTCCAGCAGCGACGGGCCGTACGGCCCCTACAACGGCGGCCGCTAGGCGCTCGCCGCGAGCGGCGACAGCACGAGCGCGACAGCAGGGCCCGGGTCATCCCCGGGCCCTGTCCCTTTCCAGGGCCAGGACCGCGACGTCGTCCGTCAGCTCGCCGCCGTTCAGGGACCGGACCTCCGTCACCGCGGCCTCCAGGAGCTCGTCGCCCCGCAGGCCCGAGGCCAGCTGCCGGTTGATCATGTCGACCATCCCGTCCTGGCCGAGCCGGGGCGAGCCGGGCCCGGCCGAGCGGCCCTCGATCAGTCCGTCCGTGTACATGAGCAGGCTCCACGCCCCGCCGAGCTCCACCTGCCGGCGCGGCCAGCGGGCGCGCGGCAGCAGTCCGAGAGCCGGGCCGCCGTCCTCGTACGGCAGCAGCCGTGCCGCCCGCCCCTGCCGGGCGATCAGCGGCGACGGGTGCCCGGCCAGGCACAGGCCCGCGCGGCGGCCGTCGGGCGCGATGTCGACGGTGCAGAGGGTCGCGAAGATCTCCTCGCTCTCCCGCTCGTGCTCCAGGACCTGCTGCATCGTGGAGAGCAGCTCGTCCCCGCACAGCCCCGCGAAGGTCAGGGCCCGCCAGGCGATCCGCAGCTCGACGCCGAGCGCGGCCTCGTCGGGGCCGTGGCCGCAGACGTCGCCGATCATGGCGTGGACGGTGCCGTCGGGCGTACGGACCACGTCGTAGAAGTCGCCGCCGAGCAGGGCGCGCGAGCGGCCGGGCCGGTAGTGGGCGGCGAACCGGAGGTCGGAGCCCTCCAGGAGCGGCGTGGGGAGCAGTCCGCGCTCCAGGCGGGCGTTCTCCTGGGCGCGCAGCCGGGACTCGGCGAGCTTCACCTGGACGGCGTCGGCGCGCTTGCGCTCGACCGCGTACCGGATGGCCCGGCTGAGCAGCCGCCCGTCGAGCTCCTCCCGGAAGAGGTGGTCCTGGGCTCCGACGCGTACGGCCTCGGCCGCCAGCTCGGCATCGGCGGAGGCCGCGAGCGCGAGGACGGCGTGGCGCGGGGCGAGCCGCAGGATGTGCCGCAGCGGGGCGAGCGGGTCGTCGCCCGCGGCGGCGCGGGGGCCGGGCAGGGACAGGTCGACGAGGATGCAGTGGACGTCGTCGGTGAGGAGCCGCTCGGCCTCGGTGAGATTGCGGGCGGTACGGATGCGGACCCGGGTGCCGGCGGCGTCGGCCGCGTCGAGCAGTTCGGGTACGGCGAGGGCACCCGCCGGGTCGTCCTCGACGACCAGGAGAGTGAGATCGGTGCGATCGGTGCCTGTGACTGTGCCTGTCATAGCGGTGGCGTCCATGGCGGTGGCGTCCGTAGTGGCGACGTCGCCGGGTCCCGCAACGGCAGAGACGTTTCTCTGACGCGGTACGGATACGGGCATCGGTCCGGGTTTCCTTCCCTCCCCCCGAGGGTGCGCAGGGCGCCGGGTGGCGTCCCGCCCGTCCCGGACCCTAGCGGTAGGGCGGTGCGCAGCGGAATGGCGATCAGTGGGTCGGCGTCCGCGTCTCGATTGGCATATGCCGCGGAAGGGGAGGTACTTGCCCTCGTACGGCCGACAGGGTGCCCCCGAGGCAATGAGAAAGGTCACGCCGGGGCGGCGCCCGCGGTTCCGCCGCCGCGCGTGGACTCCGTCACGTCGGGAGAACCTGGAGGAGGGAGGGGGAGGGCGACGCGCTGTCCCCCGTCACTCCGCGCACGGCGACCCGTCACGTCGGGCGGACGACGCCCAGGATCTCCATCGAGCCCGCCCCCGCGAGCGTCACGTCCCGGCCGGGGCGCGGCGCGTGGACGATCGTGCCGTCTCCGACGTACATCCCGATGTGGCTCGCGTCCTTGAAGTAGACGATCAGGTCGCCGGGCCGCATGTCCTTGATGTCCACGCGCGGCAGCAGGCGCCATTGCTCCTGCGAGGTGCGCGGGATCGGCCGGCCCGCCGTGCCCCAGGCGAGCTGGGTCAGTCCCGAGCAGTCGTACGAGTCCGGTCCCTCCGCTCCCCACACGTACGGCTTGCCGATCTGCGCGGTCGCGAACTCGATCGCCTTCTTCGCCGCCGGCGTCGTGTCCCCCTTGAGCCCGGCGAGGACACCGGTGCCGAGCCAGGTCGTCTGGGCCCTGGACAGTGCCAGCTCCTCGAGCCGGCGCAGCCGCTCCCGCTCCTCGGCGGCGAGTTCGGACTCCAGCTTCTTCGCGGCGGTGATCTTGCCGTCGATCTCCTTCTTCGCCTGGGCCTGCCGCACGCGGTTGGCCTCCAGCTTCGTCCAGTTCACGCCCGCGTCCTTGGCGTAGACGTCCAACTGGGCCTGGGTGCGAGTCATTTCACCGAGCAGGTCCGTGGTGGCCTTCGCCCCGGCCTTGAGGCGTCCCGCGTTGTCGAGGAAGAGCTGGGGGTCGTTCGTGAGGACGAGCTGCGCGCCGTCGGGGAGCCCGCCGTTGCGGTACTGGGCGCGGGCGGTGGCGCCGGCCTTGGCCTTGAGGGCCTCGATCTTCTCGCGGCCCTCCACGATCATCAGGGCGACCCGGACGATCTCGGCGGACTGCTCCTTCGTCTTCTCCTCCGCGAGGTTGTACGCGTCGGTGGCGACGGCGGCCTGCCGGTACAGGGTGTCTATCTCCACGCGCACCTCCTCCAGGCTCTTCTTCGGAGGAGGCGGCGGGAGCGGCGCGGCGGAGGCCTGCAGGGTCAGCGCGGGCGAGGCCAGCACGGTCAAGGCGCAGATCATGGTGATCGCGGCGGTGGCGTGGCGGCGTCGGTTCACGAGCTCCCCCTCGAGTGACCAAATCTGATTTACCGTCAGTAACTTGTGGTGACCTTGGCGATAGTGCCATGCGAAACCGTAAAGCAACAGGGGAAACCGGGGCCTGTCGGGCCCGCTCCCCCCAGGGGGGACGAGGGATACGTGCGTGGCGTTCCCGACGTACGGGAAATTCAGCGGCCGTTGGGAAAAGCGAGGTCTCGTTCAGTCACTCCCGAGGCGCCGCCGCCCCCACCGGAGCCCCGCCCCCCGAGGCGCCGCCGCCCCCACCGGAGCCCCACCCCCGGGTCGCCGCCCTCTCACCCCCGAGGCGCCAGCGCCTCCCACCGCACCGTCACCTCGCCCTGGCGCCACCGCCGGGGACCGTCCGTCAGCGGCCAGTCCGCCGCCAGGTCGCGGGCCGAGCGGATCCACCGCTGCCGCGCGCCGAGCGAGGCGTACGGGGCCGCCGCCGCCCACGCCCGGTCGAAGTCCCGCAGGAACGCGTACACCGGCTCACCCGGCACATTGCGGTGGATCAGCGCCTTCGGCAGCCGCTCCGCCAGGTCCGACGGCCGGTCCAGCGAGCCGAGCCGGGTCGCGAAGGTCACCGTCCGCGGCCCGCTCCCGTCGAGCGCGACCCAGACGTGCCGACGCCCGATCTCGTCGCAGGTGCCCTCCACGAGCAGTCCGCCCGGGGCGAGCCGCCCGCACAGCCGCTCCCAGACGGCCGCGACCCGCTCCTCGTCGTACTGGCGCAGCACGTTCGCCGCCCGGATCAGCGCGACCCGGCCGGGGACGGGCACCTCGAAGCCGCCGTGCAGGAAGGAGAGGCCCTCGTGCTCGTACGGCTTCGCGGCCTCGACGCGGGCGGGCTCGATCTCGATGCCGTAGAGCCGGGTGCGGGGTTCGGCGGTGCGCAGCCGGGCGAGGAGCTCGACGGCGGTCCAGGGGGCGGCCCCGTATCCGAGGTCCACGGCGAGCGGCGGCTCGGGGGAGCGGCGCAGGGCGGGCCCGTGGACGGCGGCGATCCAGCGGTCCATGCGGCGCAGACGGTTGGGGTTGGTGGTCCCGCGGGTCGGTGTGCCGACGGGTCGGGTGGTGCGCGGGGCCATGCCGAAAGGTTACGGGGTGGGGGTGGGGGGTGACGCGCCCCGGTAATGAATTGGCAAAGCGGTGTCGGCGATGGAAATGAAAGGGTCCGTTCCGGTGTTGTCCCGGCCGGAGGGCGCACCACGCCCTCCCGCCGTCATGCCCACGGCGCCGAGCTCGGCCGACCCGTCCGGGTCGACCTGCCCGGCCCGACCTGTTCGACTTGTTCAGCCCGACGTGCTCAGCCCGGACGTGTCGGACCCGATGCGTTCGCCCCCGAGCGGAAGGACCGCCGACGTGAGCCAGTACGTGTCCCGGTTCGCCGGTACCCGGCACCGGCACCCGGCTCCGGCCCGGCTCCGGCTCCCCGGCCGGAGCCGCACCCCGCGCCGCGTGGCCATGCTCAGCGTCCACACCTCTCCGCTGCACCAGCCCGGCACGGGCGACGCGGGCGGCATGAACGTCTACATCGTCGAGCTGGCGAAACGTCTCGCCGCCATCGACATCGAGGTCGAGATCTTCACCCGGGCCACCACCGGTGGCCTCCCGCCGGTCGTCGAGCTCACCCCCGGCGTCCTCGTCCGGCACGTCGACGCCGGCCCGTACGAGGGCCTGGCCAAGGAGGAGCTGCCGGCCCAGCTCTGTGCCTTCACGCACGGCGTGATGCAGGCCTGGGCGGGGCACCGGCCCGGCCACTACGACCTGGTCCACTCCCACTACTGGCTCTCCGGCCACGTCGGCTGGCTGGCCGCCCAGCGCTGGGGCGTCCCGCTCGTCCACGCCATGCACACCATGGCGAAGGTCAAGAACGCGGCGCTCGCCGAGGGCGACACCCCCGAGCCCGCGGCCCGGGTGATCGGCGAGACGCAGATCGTCGACGCCGCCGACCGGCTGATCGCGAACACGGCCGAGGAGGCCGACGAGCTCGCCCGTTTCTACGACGCGGACCCCGGCAAGATCGCGGTCGTCCACCCGGGCGTCAATCTCGACCACTTCCGCCCGGCCGACGGCCGGGCCGCCGCGCGCGCCCGGCTCGGGCTGCCGCGGGACGCCTTCATCCCCGTCTTCGCCGGCCGCATCCAGCCGCTGAAGGCCCCGGACATCCTGCTGCGGGCCGCCGCCGAGCTCCTCGACCGGGACCCCTCGCTGCGCTCGCGCATGATCGTTCCTGTGGTCGGCGGCCCGAGCGGTAGCGGCCTGGCGAAGCCGGAGGGGCTGCAGAAGCTGGCCGCCCGGCTGGGCATAGCGGACATCGTGCGCTTCCACCCGCCGGTGGGCCAGGACCGGCTCGCCGACTGGTTCCGCGCGGCCAGCGTCCTCGTCATGCCGTCGTACAGCGAGTCCTTCGGACTGGTCGCGATCGAGGCGCAGGCGGCCGGCACCCCGGTCGTCGCGGCGGCGGTGGGCGGTCTGCCCGTGGCCGTACGGGACGACGTGACCGGCTTCCTCGTCCAGGGGCACGACCCGGTGGACTACGCCCGGGCGCTCGGCCGCTTCGTCGCGGACCCGTCGCTCTCGGAGCGGATGGGCGCGGCCGCGGCGCTGCACGCCGGGTCGTTCGGCTGGGACACGGCGGCCTCGGGCACGGCGGATGTGTACACGGCCGCCGTGCACGACCATCGGCTGCGCGAGAACCGCCGTCGCGTACGCTCCCACCATGTCTGATCTTGAGGACGTCCGGCGGACCGTCGAGGACACGTTCAAGGACGCGGAACTGGAGTGGGAGTCGCCCGAACCGGGCTCCTACGTGGTCAAGCTCCCCGGCACGCGCAAGCTCTTCACCACGCTTTCGCTGCGCGTCGGACGCCACTCGCTCTCCCTCAACGCCTTCGTCATCCGCCACCCCGACGAGAACGAGGCCGGTGTCCACCGCTGGCTCCTCGAACGCAACCTCAGGCTGTACGGGGTGAGTTACGCGGTCGACGGCCTCGGCGACATCTACCTGGCCGGCAAGCTGCCGCTCTCCGCCGTGACCCCCGAGGAGCTGGACCGGCTCCTCGGCTCGGTCCTGGAGGCGGCGGACGGCGACTTCAACACGCTCCTGGAGCTGGGTTTCGCGTCGGCGATCCGGCGTGAGTACGAGTGGCGGGTCTCGCGCGGCGAGTCGACCCGGAACCTCGACGCGTTCAAGAACCTGACCCAGAAACCCTCCAACTGACCTCTTCCCGCAAGAGGCTTCCAGTGCCATGCTCACGCCCGACGCAGATCTGAACGCCGTTCATATACATGAAAGGTTCAGGGGCATGGCACTGAGCAGAAGGCAGTTCGTCGGCGGCGCGGTGGCCGTCGCGGGAGCCACGACCGCGGCACTGGGCACCACCGGCTTCGCTTCCCCCAGCCGCCCCGCGGTGCTCTGGCGGGAGTTCGAGGCCGCTCCTTACACCCACCCCCAGATCCCGTACGTGGGCCGGGCCGGCGCCCACGGCGGCGCCCGCCGCGCACCCCGCCCCCGCGTCGTCGCCGACGTCCTCGCCCACGGGGCCGCCCCCGACGGCTCGACCGACTCGGCGCCCGCCATCAACCGCGCCCTCGCGGAGGCGGGGGAGCGCGGCGGCGGCACGGTCCTCCTGCCGCCGGGCACGTACCGGATCGACGACTACCTGCGGATCGGCCACAGCGGCGTCGTCCTGCGCGGCGCCGGCTCCGGCCGTACGAGACTGCTCGCCACCCGGCACCTCACCGAACTGATCGGCCCCTACGGTTCCCGCTACGGCGGCGACAAGTCCTCCTGGTCCTGGGCCGGCGGCCTGATCTGGCTCTCCCCGCAGGCCCGGCACGCCTCCCTCGTCGCCGCGATACGGGACCGGGCCTGGCCCTTCGAGGGCTGGACCGGCAACCGGCGCGACGAGTGGAGCACCCTGACGACCGTCCGCCCGGGCCGCCGGGGCGACCGCACGGTCACGGTCGACGACCCCTCCGTCCTCCGGCGCGGGCAACTCGTCGTCCTCCGCCTCGCCGACGACGCCGACCACACGCTCCTGGAGCACATGGCGGGCGACGGCGCGGGCCCGCAGGCGTACGTCTGGGCCGACAAGACCAAGCTGACCAGCTACGTCCCCTACGAGTGGCCCGTGCGGATCACCGCCGTCCGCGGCCGGACGGTCACCCTGGAGCGCCCGCTCCCGCTCGACGCGCGCCCGGAGTGGGACCCCCGGCTCATCGCGGGGGCGGAGGCGCTCACGAACTCCGGGGTGGTGGGTCTGACCCTGGAGGCGGTGGAGACCCCGCAGTCCCCGCACCTCCTGGACAAGGGCTACAACGGCGTCGCCTTCCAGTGCGCGTACGACTGCTGGGCGGAGGACGTGGTGGTCCGGCACGTCGACAACGGCTTCGGGCTCGTCGCCGCTTCCGCCTGCACCCTGCGCCGCACCCGGGTGGAGGGCCGCGGCTCCCACCACCCGTACTTCTGCCGGGAGGGCGCGCACGACAACCTGGTCGAGGACTTCCGCATCACGGCCCGCACGGTCCCGGCGCCGGCCGGCACCCAGCTCCACGGCATCAACGTCGAGGGCCTGTCCAGCCACAACGTCTGGTCGCGCGGGGTGATGGAGATGGGCACCTTCGACACCCACCGGGGCATGCCCTTCGCGAACGTACGGACCGAGATCACGGTCGAGAACGACGGCCGGCACGGCGGGGACGCCTCCGCCGGACCCCTCTACGGGGCCCGGTTCGCCCACTGGAACGTGACGGTGACGAACGGCCGGGCCGGCCTGGTGAAGATCGACACCATCGCCCCGTACAGCGCGACCGTCGGCATCAGCGAGGTCCGCGAGTTCGACCAGATCGACGTACCGGACTTCACGGGCGAGCTCCACGCGCGCGCGGAGGCGTACGGCAGCCCGGGCGCGGTGCGACCGGCGAACCTGTACGAGGCGCAGCGCGCGCTCAGTCGGCGGTAGCCGCGGCCAGGCCCGCCCGGTACTGCCCCGGGGTCGTGCCGAACTCCCGGCGGAAGGCGTGCGAGAGGGCGTACGGCGTGCTGTAGCCGACGCGTCGGGCGACGGCGGCCAACGGGTCGGGGGTGTCCCGGAGCAGGGCGGCGGCGCGGGTGAGCCGCCACCAGGTGAGGTACGCCATCGGGGGCCGGCCGACGAGGGCGGTGAAACGGCGGGCCAGGGTGGGCCGGGAGACCCCGGCCTCGGCCGCGAGGAGTTCGATCGTCCAGGGGGCGGCCGGGTCGGTGTGCAGGGCCCGCAGGGCGGCGGCGGTCACCGGATCGCCGAGGGCGGCCGGCCAGGTTCCGGCCGTGCCGGGCGGGCCGGCCGTGCCGTCCCGGCTTTCAGGGGCGGCGTTCTCGGCCGTCCAGGAACGGATCATGTAGACGAGGAGCAGGTCGAGCAGGCTCGGCAGGGCGACACCGGAGCCGGGAAGCCGCTCGCCCACCTCGTGGCCGAGCAGGGCGATGGCGGAGCGGAGGCCGGGATCGGCGCCGCCGGGACCGCCGCCGGCGTCGCTGCCGTCGGCCCGGTCGTCCCTGTCGCCCCGGTGGGGCAGATGGACGAGCGGGGGGAGCTCCGCGAGGAGCGGGTGGACGTGGCTGCGGTCGAGCCGGTACTTGCCGCACAGCATCTCGACCGCCGCGCCGTCCTCGGGGGCGGCGGGCGGCTCCGGCCTCCGCGGCCCCGCCCCGGTCCAGGCCTGCCACCGCTCGAAGGGCACGGCGCGGGCGAGCCGCGCCGCGTCGGCGGGCCTGTCGGCGATCACGTGCCCGGTCCCGTGCGGCAGCAGGACCGCGTCGCCCGGGCCGAGTTCGACCGGGTCGCCGCCGTCGGGCAGCAGCCAGCAGTGCCCCTCCAGGACGACGTGGAAGCCCGCGCCGTCGTATGGGGCGAGGCGGGTGCACCAGCTCCCGGCGACCCGCACCCGCTGGGAGGAGGGCCGCCCGACCCGTACGGCCGAGATCGCGTCGCTCACCACGTCCATCGCGCCAGCGTAGCCCTGCCCGAGCGGCCGAGGGCCCCACGGTGAGACGTACGCGTATCCGGTGGAGCCGTACGGGCATTGAGAGGCTCATCGGCGCTCCCTAACGTCGACGGCATGACACAGGAGAGCGCACAGCGCATGGTGGTGGGGGACGTCGAGGTCATCCGGGTCGTCGAGTGGCAGGGGCCGTTCGTGGCCGCCGGCGAGCTCGTTCCCTCGGCCGGCGAGGAGACCTGGAAGGACAACGAGGACTGGCTGGCACCGGACCACTGGGACCCGGAGAGCGACCGGGCGGTGATGGCGCTGCAGACGTGGGTGCTGCGCAGCGGGGGACGGACGATCCTGGTCGACACCGGGGTGGGCAACGGGCGCGAGCGGCCCGGCGCGCCGCAGTTCCACCACTGGCAGGGGGACTTCCTCGGCGCCCTGGAGCGGGCCGGGGTGCGCCCCGAGGACGTGGACGTCGTCGTCAACACCCACCTCCACGCCGACCACGTCGGCTGGAACACCCGAGCCGCCGACGGTTCCGACGGCGGCAGCGGGGGTGGCGGCGGCACCGGCGGGGAGTGGGTGCCGACCTTCCCGCGCGCCGAGTACCTCGTACCGGCGGCGGACGACGCCCACTTCGGGCCGGACAACGCCTACGGCGGCGGCCGGAGCCGGAGCGACCGGTTCGTCTACGAGGACAGCGTCGCGCCCCTCCACCGCGAGGGGCGGATCGTCCTCTGGGACGGCGTCCACCGCCTCGACGAGCACCTCACCCTGGAGTCCGCGCCCGGCCACACACCCGGATCGGCCGTGCTGAGGCTCGCGTCGGCGGGGGAGCGGGCGGTCTTCGTCGGGGACCTGCTGCACAGTCCCGTACAGATCCTCGACCCCGCGCACAACAGCTGCTTCTGCCTGGACCCGAGAGGGGCGTCGGCGAGCCGCCGTCGCATCCTCGAACGGGCCGCCGACGAGCGGGAGCTGGTCGTGCCCGCGCACTTCGGCGGATCGGGCATCGCCGAAGTGCGCGGGGAGGGGAGCGGGTTCGGGCTCGTCGGGAGGGAGCCCGGGGTCAGGCGGTGACGGGGGACTTCCCGGCGGGGTCGACGTCGCCGAGGCCCTTGCCGGGCTCGACGGCGAGGCCGGGCTCGACGGCGGCATCGATGACCGCGTCGACGGCGCTGCCGCCGTCGGTGCTGCTGCCGCTGTCGGCGTCACGGTCGATGTCGGTGTCGTCGTCGAGGGCCTTGCGGAGCCGCACCGTGTAGCCGACGGCGGCGAGGACGCCGATGGCGAAGGTCGCCGCCCAGAGGACGTTCGGGCCGGGGCCGCCGACGATGGCGCCGGCGCCGATCGGGGCGACGAAACCGGCGACGGCCCAGGACATGCCCATGACGCCCTGGTAGCGGCCGCGGGCGTGCTCGGGGGCGAGGAGGGCGGTGGCGGCGGCGTTCGTCGGCACGTGGATCATCTCGCCGACGG
Source organism: Streptomyces sp. NPDC088553 (assembly GCF_044752965.1). NCBI lineage: Bacteria > Bacillati > Actinomycetota > Actinomycetes > Kitasatosporales > Streptomycetaceae > Streptomyces > Streptomyces sp. NPDC088553. Next base: position 70,565 of record NZ_JBIVMG010000005.1, read on the forward strand.
TCCACACGACGACGGTCGCGGCGAAGGCCACCACGGAGGAGCCCGCGAGGGCCGTGGCGCCGGTGCCGACGGCGAAGAGGAGGGAGGAGAGGGTGAGCAGGAGGACGGGGGAGCGCTTGTCGGTCAGCTTGTTGACCAGCAGCTGGAAGCCGACGATCACGATGCCGTTCACGGCGATGACGACGCCGTAGGACGAGGGGGAGAGGCCCTTGTCCGCCATGGTGAGGGGGAGGCCGATCCAGGGGGCGGTGAAGACGAGGCAGACGAAGAGGTTGAGGAGGACCAGGGTGCGGAAGGGCGCGTCGCGCAGCACGGTCAGCATGCTGACCTTGGCCTCGACGACCGGCTTGCCGGCCTTGTCGGTCCGGGCCTCGGGGCGGGTCTCGGGAAGGCGGAGGAAGACGATGAGGGCGCACAGGGTGGTGGCGACGGCGTCGACGACGAACAGCGTCCGGTAGCCGAGGAAGATCGCGGCGCCGCCTCCGATGGAGGCGATGGCGAAGCCGAGGTTCAGGGCCCAGTAGTTGAGGGCGTAGGCCCGGCGCACGTCCTGGGCGGGGACCATGTCGGCGATGGTGGCGTTGATGGACGGGCGGACGGCCTGCATGGCGACGCCCATGAGGAGGACGACCGTCGCGATGCCCCAGGCGCTGGTGACGAAGGCGAGGGCGGCGGCGGACGCGGCGGCCGCGAGGTGCATGGTGACCATGGTGGGGCGGCGGCCCCAGCGGTCGGTGAGCGCGCCGCCGAGCGGGGAGCCGGCGACGCCGCCGAGGCCGTGGAGGGCGACGACGAGTCCGGCGAACCACGCCGAGTGCCCGAGCTCCACCGTCAGATAGAGGGAGAGGAACGTCAGGACGAAAGCCCCGGTCCGGTTGACCAGGGTCGACAGCCACAGCCACCAGAAGCCCTGGGGGAGGCCGGAGACGGTCGCACTGGCTGATCGTCTGAGCGAGTCGATGGACATGTGTGGCCGGCCCCCTGCTATCTGTAAGTCCCTCTTACGGCTCTCGTAACTTACGCATCTCATGTGCCGGACGCCAGCGAATTGACGACGCGCGTCAATCGTCAGCGGTCCATTAGGCTCGTACGCATGGCCGACGCACCGTACAAGTTGATCCTCCTCCGCCATGGCGAGAGCGAGTGGAACGAGAAGAATCTGTTCACCGGTTGGGTGGACGTGAACCTCACCGCGAAGGGTGAGAAGGAGGCGACGCGCGGCGGCGAGCTGCTCAAGGACGCCGGCCTGCTCCCCGACGTGCTGCACACCTCCCTCCAGAAGCGCGCCATCCGCACCGCCCAGCTCGCGCTGGAGTCCGCGGACCGCCACTGGATCCCGGTGAACCGCTCCTGGCGTCTGAACGAGCGCCACTACGGCGCCCTCCAGGGCAAGGACAAGGCCCAGACCCTCGCCGAGTTCGGCGAGGAGCAGTTCATGCTGTGGCGCCGCTCGTACGACACCCCGCCGCCGCCGCTCTCGGACGACAGCGAGTTCTCGCAGGCGCACGACGCGCGCTACGCGACGATCCCGCCGGAGCTGCGCCCGGACACCGAGTGCCTGAAGGACGTCGTGGAGCGGATGCTCCCGTACTGGTACGACGCGATCGTCCCGGACCTGCTGTCGGGCCGCACGGTCCTGGTCGCGGCCCACGGCAACAGCCTCCGCGCGCTGGTGAAGCACCTCGACGGCATCTCGGACGAGGCCATCGCGGGCCTCAACATCCCGACGGGCATCCCGCTGGCCTACGAGCTGGACGAGAACTTCAAGCCCCTCAACCCGGGCGGCACCTACCTCGACCCGGAGGCCGCTGCGGCGGCCATCGAGGCGGTCAAGAACCAGGGCAAGAAGTAACACGACGCGCGATCAAGGCCCCCGCCTGCGGTTTCTCCGCGGGTGGGGGCCTTGTTCATGGCTGGGGCCGAGATCACCGGGCGCCCCGGGCCAAGCCGGGCTCAGCCCAGCTCAGCCGGGCTCAGCCGGCGAGTGTGCCGAAGAAGGCGCGGACGTCGGTGACGAACGCCTCGGGCTGCTCCAGCGAGAGGAAATTGCCGCCGCGCTCCAGCTCGGTCCAGTGGGTGACGTGGTGGTCCCGCTCGGCGAAGCGGCGGATGGCGACGTCGGTGCCCAGGGCCACGGCGACACCCGTCGGGACGGTGCCGCGAGCCTTCGGGGCCCACGCGCTCGCGTCGTGGCCCGACTCGTAGTAGAGGTTCGCCGAGGAGCCGGCCGTGCCGCTGAACCAGTAGACGCTGACGTTCGTCAGGAGCCGGTCCCGGCCCACGGCGTCCTCGGGAAGTTCGGCGGCGGGGTCCGTCCACTCCTTGAACTTCTCCGCGATCCAGGCGAGCTGGCCCACCGGCGAGTCGTGCAGTCCATGGGCCAGGGTCTGCGGGCGGGTGGACTGGATGGCGTTGAAGCCCATCTTGTCCTGCTGGAAGTCCTCCAGACGGGCCAGGCGCTCCTGCTCGGATCCGGTGAGCCCCTCGAATTCGGCGGGGTCCCCCGAGGGGAAGGTGATCAGGCCGTTGACGTGGACGCCGATGACCCGATCGGGCGCCTGGCGCCCCATCTCGGTGGCGATCCAGGCGCCGCCACCCGTTCCCTGGACGCCGTAGGAGTCGTAGCCGAGCCGGCCCATCAGCTCGACGAACGCACCCGCGATGCGTCCGGTGGTCCACCCGGCCTCGCCGAGCGGACCGGAGAAGCCGGTGCCCGGCGTCGAGGTCACGATGACGTGGAAGTCCTCCGCCAGCGGTCGGATCACCTCGACGAACTGCACGAACGAGCAGGGCCAGTCGTGCATCAGGAGCAGCGGGACGGCCGCCGGATTCTGCGAACGGACGTGCAGGAAGTGGATGTTCTGGCCGTCGATCTCGGTGGTGAACTGGGGGAACTCGTTGAGCTCCGCCTCCGCCTTGCGCCAGTCGAAACCGTCGGCCCAGTACGCGGCCAGAGCCTTGAGGTAGTCGGTGGGGACCCCCCGGCTCCAGCCGGCGCCGGGGATCTCGCTGCCCCAGCGGCTACGGGCCAGCCTGTCGCGCAGATCGTCGAGCTCGGCCTGCGGGACGTCGATGCGGTACGGGTGGATCCGGGCGTCGGTGCTGCTGCTGATCTCCATGGATGAAACAGTATTCTCGATATAGGCACGTTGCGTTCCTAATGACACAACAGGCTGGGTCTCATGCTCGACACCTCCGCACGGCTGCTGCGCCTGCTCTCCCTCCTGCAGACCCCACGGGCCTGGCCAGGATCCGTACTGGCCGAGCGCCTGGGGGTGAGCGGCCGCACCATCCGCAACGACATCGACCGACTGCGCGAGCTCGGCTATCCCGTCGACGCCGAACGCGGATCCACCGGCGGCTACCGGCTGGGCGCCGGGGCGGCGATGCCCCCGCTGCTCCTCGACGACGAGGAGGCCGTCGCGGTGACGATCGCGCTGCGCACCGCCGCGCAGGGCGCTGTCCCGGGCACCGAGGAGAACGCGCTGAGGGCGCTGGTCAAGCTGGAGCAGGTGCTGCCCTCGCGGCTGCGCCGACGGGTGCGGGCACTCCAGGCCTACACCGTGGCCGTGCCCGCCGACCGTCCGGCGCCGACCGTCTCCGCGGAGGTGCTCACCACTCTGGTGTCCGCCTGCCGCGACCGGGAACGACTGCGCTTCGACTACCTGGACCACGGCGGCTCGTCCACCCGTCGCGTGGTGGAGCCGTACCGGGCGGTGAACTGGGGACGGCGGTGGTATCTGGTCGCCTGGGACGTCGAGCGCGAGGACTGGCGTACGTTCAGGATCGACCGGATCCAGCCCCGCACCCCGACCGGACCGCGCTTCGCCCCGCGGGAACCGCCCGGCGGCGACGTCGCCGCGTACGTCTCCCGACGGGTGTCGGGCGCGGCCTGGCGCCACCACGCGCGCGTGACCGTCCATGCGCCGGCGGCGGCGGTGATCGAGCGGATCAACCCCGCGGTCGGCACCGTCGAGGCCGTCGACTCCGACACCTGCGTCCTGACCACCGGGGCCGACACGGTGCAGACCCTCGCCGTCCATCTGGGCATGCTCGACTTCGACTTCGACGTCACCGAGCCGGAGGAACTGGTCACCCACCTCCGCCGGCTCGGGTCGCGCTATGCCCGTTCGACTCCGCCGAACCCGACTCCGGCTTCGCCGAATCCGACTCCGACTCCGACTCCGGATCCGACGGCTCCGCCGACCCGCTGAGGCGGGCGCCTCGGGGGCCCCGATCGGGCCACCGGTTCGCCGGGGTTCGCATGTCAGGGGCAAGAGGACGGCGGGGTCAGAAGCCCTCGCACGCCTTCTCGCGGAACTCGTCCGTCGAGACCGTCCTGACCTCGTCCCCCCTCGCGTACCGCACCTGCCCCGGTGCGAGTGCCTCCAGGTCCGCCGTCGTGAAGTAGACGTGCGCCGCGGACCAGGAACTGTCCTCGGTCCAGCCGTACAGCCCGTACCGCTGCCCGGGGACCAGTCGGCCGGGGGCCTTCTCCGCCGTCCAGCCGTCGGCGGGCGAGGTCAGGGACCAGCTCGTGAAGCCGGTGACCGGGGTGTCGTGCCGCCACTCCCCCCCGCTCTCCGGGGTGCCGGTGGCGTCACCGTCGTCGGGGTGGAGCGTCGCCCCGTCGACGTGGTCGTGGCACATCACGATCACCCCGACCGGCGAGCCGTCCGCCGCCACCGTCACGCCGGCCAGGCCGGCGGGCGGCACGGTGCAGCCGGAGAGGGCGGTCGCGGTCACGGCCGTGAGGGCGGTGAGGAGCAGCGGGCCGCGCAGGCGGCGCAAGGTGGGCATGCCGCATTCTGGCGTGCGCACACATATTCGCGCGCCGAATTCGCACGCTCTCGCTAGCGTCCGTGCCATGAGTACGTCGCTCCGCCTGGAGACAGTCACCCCCGCCACCATCGACGCCGCCCTCGCCCTGCGCGTCCACCCTCACCAGGAGCGGAACGTCGCTCCCGTCGCGACCTCCCTCGCCGAGGCCTACGCCTTCGGGGAGGCCGCCTGGCCGAGGCTGATCTTCGACGGGGACGAGCTCGTCGGCTTCCTGATGGCCTTCCTCGACCTCCAGTGGAACGCCAAGAAGGACCCCGACGACCGGCGCAGCGGTCTCTGGCGGCTCAACATCGCCGCCGAGAAGCAGGGCAAGGGGTACGGCCGCTTCGCCGTCGAGGCCGTCCGCGACGAGCTGCGCCGGCGCGGCGCATCGCAGCTGTACGTCACCTGGGAACCCGGCGACGACGGGCCGGGCGTCTTCTACGACCGGCTCGGTTTCCGTACGACGGGGGAGACCAGCGGCGACCAGATCGTCGGCGTGCTGGACATATAGGGCGGGAGAGAGAAGGAGCGGAGGGGGTGGGGTGCCGATGTCGCACCCCACCCCCTCCGCACACCCGATCAGCCCGAGCAGCCGCCGCACTGGCACGGGCCGCCCGACTGGCAGCCGCAGCCGCAGCCCGAGCCGCACCCGCAGGCGCCCAGGAGGGGCAGGTGCACCGCCTCGCGCGGTGCCTCCGCCCCGGAGTCGGTCAGGGTCGTGTCGGGGGATTCGGCCATGAGGGTCCCTCCCTTTCGAGGCGCACATCGCCTCCCCCCATTGCATGCCCACCCGGACCGGCGCATCAACGGCGCATCGGCGCCCGTGCGCTACGCGCCCTCGACCGGCGCGTCCGCCGCCTGGAGCTCGTCCGCGTGCTCGCCCGTCACCAGGTACACGACGCGCTTCGCCACCGACACCGCGTGGTCGGCGAACCGCTCGTAGTAGCGGCCGAGCAGCGTCACGTCGACCGCCGTCTCGATGCCGTGCTTCCAGCGGTCGTCGATCAGGTGCTGGAACAGCGTCCGGTGCAGCAGGTCCATCTCGTCGTCGTCCTGCTCCAGCTGGAGCGCCAGGTCGACGTCCTTCGTGATGATGACCTCCGCCGCCTTCGCCATCAGGCGCTGCGCCAGCTGCCCCATCTCCAGGATGGTCGCGTGCAGGTCCCGCGGCACCGCGGACTCGGGGAACCGCAGACGGGCGAGCTTCGCCACGTGCTGCGCCAGGTCACCCGAGCGCTCCAGGTCGGCGCTCATGCGCAGCGAGGTCACCACGATGCGCAGGTCCGTCGCCACCGGCTGCTGCCGCGCGAGCAGCGCTATCGCCCGGGCCTCCAGCTCGTGCTGGAGATCGTCGACCTTCTGGTCGGCGGCGATCACGCTCTCCGCGAGCTTGAGATCCGCGTCGAGCATCGCCGTGGTGGCGCGCCCGACCGCCGACCCGACGAGCCGTGCCATCTCGACCAGGCTCTCGCCGATCGAGTCCAGTTCCTCGTGGTACGCGTCCCGCATGGATGTCCCTCTCTACGCAAAGCTCGGCAAAGCTCCGGGGTCCGGATCGGGGGCCTCGGATCCCCACGCTCCCACCTTCGGCCCCTCACGCGTCCGGCTCCACCCGCACACATGAATCAATACTTTCCCCAAGGTGAACTCTGGGCGACGTAAGCCGCCGCCCCTCCCGGTACATGTGAACCAGCCCGGTCCTCGGGGTGAACTCTGAGCGACGAGTGTTCGAGGAGCCACTCGGACGGCTGGGAGAGAGTCCTCGCACCCGCATAACCTGGGAGGCATGGACGTGAACGCGGCGGTCGCCGCATTGGCCGCGATCGCCGGCGTGTGCACCGGCGTGATCGCCATGCTGGCGTTCCGCTGGAGCGAGCGCGACCAGGCGAGACCCACCCGTACTTCTCTGCACACCGACGCCGTGCTCCCGCCCGGTGTCGACACCGTGCTGTCCGTGCTGCGCTCCTCCGCGGTCGTCCTCGACGAGAGCGACTCCGTGGTGAAGGCCAGCTCGGCGGCGTACGCGCTCGGCCTGGTCCGTGGCGGGAAACTGGCCGTCGAGCCCATGCTCAACATGGCCCGTGACACCCGCCGAGACGGAGAGATACGGCAGGTCGAGCTGGACCTGGCCCGGCGCGGCACCGGACGCGGCGAGGCCCTTGCCGTCTCCGCCCGGGTCGCCCCGCTGGGCTCGCGCCTCGTGCTGCTGCTGGTCGAGGACCTCACCGAGGCCCGTCGTATCGAAGCGGTACGGCGCGACTTCGTCGCCAACGTGAGCCATGAGCTCAAGACCCCGACGGGCGCGCTCTCCCTGCTCTCCGAGGCGGTCATGGACGCCTCGGACGACCCCGAGGCGGTCACCCGCTTCGCCGGCCGCATGCAGATCGAGGCGACCCGCCTGACCAACCTCGTACAGGAGCTCATCGACCTCTCCCGCGTGCAGAACGACGACCCGCTGGAAGACTCCGAGCCCGTGTCCGTGGACGAACTCGTCGCCGAGGCGATCGACCGCTCCCGGCAGCCCGCCTCCACCAAGCAGATCACCATGGTGTCGGGGGGTGCGGCCGACCTCTACGTCTGGGGCAGCCGCGGCCAGCTCGCCGCCGCCCTGGGCAACCTCGTGGAGAACGCCGTCAACTACTCACCGGCCCGTACGAGGGTGGGCATCGCAGCCCGCCACATCGCGGCGCCGGGCGGGGACCTGATCGAGATAGCCGTGACCGACCAGGGCATCGGCATCTCCGAGAGGGACCGCGAGCGCATCTTCGAGCGCTTCTACCGCGTCGACCCGGCCCGCTCCCGTGCCACCGGCGGTACGGGACTCGGCCTGGCCATCGTCAAGCACGTGGCCGCCTCCCACGGTGGAGAGGTCACCGTCTGGAGCACCGAGGGTCAGGGCTCCACCTTCACCCTGCGGCTGCCCGAGGCGGGCGCCGTACGGGACCGCCGACCCGCCTCGTCCCTCACCCCTGATCTCATGACCGAACCGCTTCCTGCCCCGGAGGTCCTTCCGTGACCCGAGTGCTTGTCGTCGAGGATGAGGAATCCTTCAGCGACGCCCTGTCCTACATGCTTCGCAAGGAGGGCTTCGAGGTCGCAGTAGCGGCGACCGGGCCCGACGGTCTCGACGAGTTCGAGCGCAACGGGGCCGACCTCGTCCTCCTCGACCTGATGCTTCCGGGGCTCCCCGGTACCGAGGTGTGCCGTCAGCTGCGCGGCCGCTCGAACGTCCCCGTCATCATGGTGACGGCCAAGGACAGCGAGATCGACAAGGTCGTCGGGCTGGAGATAGGAGCCGACGACTACGTGACGAAGCCCTTCTCCTCGCGGGAGCTTGTCGCCCGCATCCGCGCGGTCCTGCGCCGCCGCGGTGAGCCGGAGGAGGTCACCCCCGCGGCCCTGGAGGCCGGCCCGGTCCGGATGGACGTCGACCGCCACGTGGTGACGGTCGCGGGCGGCAAGGTCGACCTGCCCCTGAAGGAGTTCGACCTCCTGGAGATGCTGCTGCGCAACGCGGGCCGTGTGCTGACCCGTATGCAGCTCATCGACCGGGTCTGGGGCGCGGACTACGTCGGCGACACCAAGACCCTCGACGTCCACGTGAAGCGCCTCCGCGCCAAGATCGAGCCCGACCCGGGCGCGCCGCGCTACCTGGTCACGGTCCGGGGCCTGGGCTACAAGTTCGAGCCGTAGACCGGCCCTCGGCCCACGAGGCCGGACGGAGTCCGGCGCAGCGCTCCGAAGCCCGTGAGGCCCTCTGGGCCGATCGGTGCGAGGGGCGCACGCGGGATGGGGCTCGAGCCCGACCCGGGCGCGCCGCGCTACCTGGTCACGGTCCGGGGCCTGGGCTACAAGTTCGAGCCGTGGACCGGCCCTCGCCCCACGAGGCCGGACGGTCGCCGCGGCGGCTGCCCGGTACGGAGTCCGGCGCAGCGCCGGCAGCCGGATACATGTGAAGGGCGCCCTCCCCAGCGGGGAGGGCGCCCTTCATGTGCCTACGGTCAGTGACCGGCCGCGTGGCTCGCCTCGCCCGACGGCTCGCCGGTGGCCTCGCCGCCGTGCTCGCCCTCGGCAGCGCCCGAGGGCGTCGCGGTGGCGGTCGGCTGGGTGCCCGGGGGCGCCGGGATGATCGTCGGGCCGAAGTCCTTGAAGTAGCTCGTCGCCGGGACCACGAAGGCGCTCAGGCTCACGTCGCCGGTGCGGCTGAGCTTGAAGACGAGCTTCTGCGCGTCACCGTCGCGGGTGGCCTCGCTGCCGTTCTCGATGACGGCGGACGCGTTGCCGTCGCCGCCGATGACGACGGAGCCGTTGGCCGGGACGACGACCGGGCCGGCACCCGAGGCCGGCTTCAGCGCCACGGTGGCGTTGCTGCCCGGCAGGGTGATGGACTGGATCGTCTGGGGCAGCCGACCGTTGTTGAAGACGGTGGCCGAGACGACGGCCGGGCCCTTGGCCACGTCCAGGGGCTGGGTGATCACCAGGGCGTTCTGGATCTTGACGTCGTCCACGGTGACCGCGGCGTTGTCCGGCTTGATTTCGAGCGTCTGCGCGTCGTTGCCCGCCCCACAGGCGGACAGCGCGGCGATGGAGAGAACGATGGCGGTGGCGGCGAGGGCGCCGCGTCGAAGGCTGCGGCTCACGGCGGCGGCATCTCCTAGGACGTACGGACAGGCTACGGACAGGCTTCGGAACTAAAGGCCAACTAAGGGTGTGTCAGCGCGCTCAGGTTACCGAGCCGCACTCTCCGTCCCGCACCCGACCCGCCCCTTACCGGCCACGGGGTCTCCGTGGGCGATCCCACGGGCGATCCGCGGGGGGATCCGTGGGTGATCCCGTGGCGGCCCCTCACGCCCTCCGCCGTTCTCGCCACGCACCGGCCGTCGTGGCTGGATCACGACCCATTGACCTGTTGTTCACATAACTGCCTTGATCAATTCGAGGGCCGCCCCGCATTCTCCGGAGCCGTACCTCCGGAAAAGCCGGGACCGGCGTCCGCTGATCAATTACGGAATCACCCCGTGATGCATCCGTACGGGTGGACGATCCTCGAACGGAGTACGTTGGGAAGGCCACGCCGAACCCGACAAAACGGGGCATCGAGCCCCCCTGGAGGGGCTTCGAGTAGGTGTAACGTGCGCGTTTCTCTCCGTCCGCGCAGCCGCTCCGACCTGCGAATACCGCCTTCCGGAAGCCCTCCGCAGCACGTTCGTGTCGCTGTTGTCAAGCCCTGAGATATGCCCTGACCTGCGAAAACGCCATTCAGAAGAAGCCGTATCCGTGTTACCCTGGATAGCCACGGAAGGGGTACCTGTCACATGACGTTCAAGGTTGGCGACACCGTGGTCTATCCCCATCACGGGGCCGCGCTGATCGAGGCCATCGAAACTCGCCAGATCAAAGGCGTGGACAAGACCTACTTGGTGCTCAAGGTCGCGCAGGGCGACCTGACGGTTCGTGTGCCGGCGGACAATGCGGAGTTCGTCGGTGTTCGCGACGTAGTCGGTCAGGACGGGCTGGACCGGGTCTTCGAGGTGCTGCGCGCGCCGTACGCCGAAGAGCCGACGAACTGGTCCCGTCGCTACAAGGCAAATCTCGAGAAGCTCGCCTCCGGCGATGTCATCAAGGTCGCCGAAGTAGTCCGCGACCTGTGGCGGCGTGAGCGCGAGCGCGGTCTCTCCGCCGGTGAGAAGCGCATGCTCGCCAAGGCTCGGCAGATCCTGGTCAGCGAGCTGGCCCTCGCGGAGAACACGAACGAGGACAAGGCCGAGGCTCTCCTCGACGAGGTCCTCGCGTCCTGAGCGTGCTCTGAAGAATCCGAGCGCGCTACCAAGTGAAGCGATGCCGCGGTGCCCGCTGGCGTGCTGTGATCCACACAGTGCTGCCGCCGGGCACTGCGGCATTTCACGAGTGCGGCATTTCACGAGTGCGGCGCTTCACGAGTGCGGCGCTTCACGAGCGGGGCGCCACACGAGTGCGGCGCTTCATGAGTCCAGCGCTTCACACGTGCGGCTTCTCACCACCGAGACAGCGCACGACCGCGACAGCACGCATGTTCCTGTACGCACGTTCGCGTACGCGTGTTCATGTACGTATGCTCTCGTTCCCCCTGTTACGTCCGAACCCCTGTGCGCGGGCGTCAACGCCTCGACCGTCGTCACGGAAAGGGCCCGGTCAAGGCGGAGCGTCCGGCACGGTGAGGCCATACCCATGTCGGCCGCGGAAACAAACCTGCCGGAGTGCAACCGATGTCAGACGAAGCGCGTCCTCCTCGTACCGCCGTGGTGATCCCGGCGGCCGGACGGGGCGTACGCCTCGGTCCGGGCGCCCCCAAGGCGCTGCGCGCGCTGAACGGCACCCCCATGCTCATCCACGCCGTCCGCGCGATGGCCGCCTCCCGCGCGGTCTCGCTCGTCGTCGTGGTCGCACCCCCCGACGGCGCCGCCGAGGTCAAGAACCTCCTCGACGCCCACGCCCTCCCCGAACGCACCGACTACCTCGTCGTACCCGGCGGTGACACCCGCCAGGAGTCCGTACGCCTCGGACTCGACGCGCTCCCCGAGGGCGTCGACATCGTCCTCGTCCACGACGCGGCCCGCCCGCTCGTCCCCGTCGACACCGTGGACGCGGTCATCGAGGCCGTACGGGACGGGGCCGTCGCCGTCGTCCCCGCGATGCCCGTCGCCGACACCGTCAAGGAGGTCGAGCCGGCCGAGAAGCCGGGCGACCCCGAGCAGGTCGTCGCCACCCCGGTCAGGGCCCGGCTCCGCGCCGTCCAGACCCCCCAGGGCTTCGACCGCGACACCCTGGTCAACGCCCACGCCACCATCGCCCTCACCGGTGAGGGCGCCACCGACGACGCCGGTATGGTCGAGCGGCTCGGCGCGCCCGTCGTCGTCGTGCCCGGCCACGAGGAGGCCTTCAAGGTGACCCGCCCCCTCGACCTCGTCCTCGCCGAGGCCGTACTCGCCCGCAGGAGGGCCAACGATGGCTTCTGATCTCCCCGTGCTGCCGCGTACCGGCATCGGTACCGACGTCCACGCCTTCGAGAAGGGCCGCGAACTCTGGTGCGCGGGCCTCCTCTGGGACGCCGACGAGAACGACGGATACGGCCTCGCCGGGCACTCCGACGGCGACGTCGCCGCCCACGCCGCCTGCGACGCGCTCTTCTCCGCCGCCGGCGTCGGCGACCTCGGCGCCCACTTCGGCACCTCCCGCCCCGAGTACTCCGGCGCCTCCGGCGTCACCCTGCTCGCCGAGGCCGCCCGGATCGTCCGCGCCGAGGGATACGAGATCGGCAACATCGCCGTCCAGGTCATCGGCGTCCGCCCCAAGGTCGGCAAGCGGCGCGACGAGGCGCAGAAGGCGCTGAGCGAGGCGGCCGGCGCACCGGTCTCCGTCTCCGGCACCACGACGGACGGCCTCGGTCTGACCGGCCGGGCGGAGGGCCTCGCGGCGCTGGCGACGGCCCTCGTGTACCCGGTGGCACGCGCGTAACCACGTTCCAGGGCGTCCGCCGTCACCTTCCGGAGCGTCCGTCATCACGTTCACCGGTACCGGCATCCACCGGTACCGGTGAAAAACGTCATCGGAGACGGCGAACAGGTATCGGGGCACTACCACACGCCCACTACCCTGGAGTGGTGACTATTCGCCTGTACGACACCAGCGCCCGGCAGATCCGTGACTTCACCCCGCTCACGCCGGGCCAGGTCTCGATCTACCTCTGTGGTGCCACCGTCCAGGCGGCCCCGCACATCGGCCACATCCGTTCGGGGCTGAACTTCGACATCATGCGCCGCTGGTTCGCGTACCGCGGCTACGACGTCACGTTCATCCGCAACGTCACCGACATCGACGACAAGATCATCAGGAAGGGCGTCGAGCAGGGCCGCCCCTGGTGGTCCATCGGCTACGAGAACGAGCGCGCGTTCAACTCCGGTTACGACGCGCTCGGTTGCCTGCCGCCCAGCTACGAGCCCCGCGCCACCGGGCACGTCCCCGAGATGATCGAGATGATGCGCGGCCTCATCGAGCGCGGTCACGCGTACGAGGCGGACGGCAGCGTCTACTTCGACGTGCGCTCCTTCCCGGGCTACCTGGAGCTGTCCAACCAGGACATCGACGACCTCCGCCAGCCCGACGAGGGCGTCTCCGGCAAGCGCGACCCGCGCGACTTCGCCATGTGGAAGGCGACCAAGCCGGGCGAGCCCGACTGGGAGACCCCGTGGGGCCGCGGCCGCCCCGGCTGGCACCTGGAGTGCTCGGCGATGGCCCACAAGTACCTGGGCTCCGCCTTCGACATCCACGGCGGCGGCCTCGACCTGATCTTCCCGCACCACGAGAACGAGATCGCCCAGGCCAAGGCCTTCGGCGACTCCTTCGCCCAGTACTGGGTGCACAACGCCTGGGTCACCATGAGCGGCGAGAAGATGTCGAAGTCGCTCGGCAACAGCGTGCTGGTGTCCGAGATGGTGAAGAACTGGCGCCCCATCGTCCTCCGCTACTACCTGGGCACCCCGCACTACCGCTCGATGATCGAGTACAGCGAGGAGTCCCTGCGCGAGGCCGAGTCGGCGTTCGCCCGGATCGAGGGCTTCGTCCAGCGCGCCACCGAGAAGGCCGGGAAGGACGTCGCCCCCGCCGCCGAGGTGCCGCCGGCCTTCGCCGAGGCCATGGACGACGACCTGGGCGTGCCGCACGCGCTCGCGATCATCCACACCACCGTCCGGCAGGGCAACAGCGCCCTCGCCGCGGACGACAAGGACGAGGCCATCGCCCGCCTCGCCGAGGTCCGGGCCATGCTCGGCGTCCTCGGCCTGGACCCGCTCGACCCGCACTGGGCCGAGGAGAGCGGTGGCGGCGACGAGCTCCACGGCGCCGTCGACACCCTCGTACGGCTCGTGCTGCAGCAGCGCGAGTCGGCCCGCGAGCGCAAGGACTGGGCGACCGCGGACGCGATCCGCGACCAGCTCAACCAGTCCGGCCTCGCCATCGAGGACAGCCCCGACGGCCCCCGCTGGACGCTGGGCAACCGTTAGAAGACGTGCCGCTCGGGCCTCCGGGCGGCACACTTCAGTTACAGACCTTGTACGAGGGCGAGTACGCCTCCGTACGCAACACCGAGGATTAGGTAGTCATGGCCGGGAACAGCCAGCGCAGGAACCGTCGCACGTCCAACAAGAAGGGTGCGACGATCGGCAGCGGTGGCCAGCGGCGCAAGGGCCTCGAAGGCAAGGGCCCGACGCCCAAGGCCGAGGCCCGAAAGGGCCACAAGGCATTCCGCGTCAACAACGCGATGGCCCGGAACGCGGCCAAGCGCAAGCCGGTCGTCCGCCGCGGCGGCAAGGGCCAGTCCGAGATGGTCGTCGGCCGCAACCCGGTCTTCGAGGCCCTGCGCGACGGCGTGCCCGCCTCGACGCTGTACGTGCAGCAGTTCATCGACAACGACGAGCGCGTGCGCGAGGCCCTGAACCTCGCCACCGGCCGCGGCAACATCAACATCATGGAGGCGCCGCGCCCCGAGCTCGACCGGATGACGAACGGCCTGAACCACCAGGGTCTCGTCCTCCAGGTCCCGCCGTACGAGTACGCGCACCCCGAGGACCTCGTCACGGCCGCGTTCGACGACCACGACGACCCGCTGATCGTCGCCCTCGACGGCGTCACCGACCCGCGCAACCTCGGCGCCGTCGTCCGCTCCGTCTCCGCCTTCGGCGGCCACGGTGTCGTCGTCCCCGAGCGCCGCGCCGCCGGCATGACCGCCGGTGCGTGGAAGACCTCGGCCGGCACCGCCGCCCGTACCCCGGTCGCCCGCGCCACCAACCTGACGCGCTGCCTGGAGCAGTACCAGAAGGCCGGTGTCACGGTCGTCGGCCTCGCCGCCGACGGTGACCGCGAGGTGCACGAGCTGGAGGAGCTGGGCGGTCCGGTCGTCATCGTCGTCGGCTCCGAGGGCAAGGGCCTGTCCCGCCTCGTCGGCGAGACCTGCGACTTCCTCGTCCGCATCCCGATGCCGGGCGGCGCCGAGTCGCTGAACGCCGGTGTCGCGGCCGGTGTCGTGCTCTACGAGGCGGCCCGCCGCCGGATGGCCCGCTGACACCGGGCCAGTAGTACTTCCGGCCCCGGCCGTGGCGTGATCTTGACGGGTCTCGGACATTTGCGAGCCGTCAAGGCAGTGTCCTAAACCCAGATCACTCGGTTAGATGAGTGTGGACACCAGAACGCCCCGGCCGGGGTTCGACGATCAGCCCGCGTTGAGCATGGTCAAGGTGGATTCCGATCCCGCCCAGGTGATCGTGAACCACGCCAGCTTCCGTGTGCGGCTCGCGCCGGCTCCGCAGCCGAAGATCGGCGCCGGCGCCCGCACCGCAGCCCTGTCCGGGGCCGGGGCAGGAGCGGGCGGACCGCGCCGTCGTCCCGTCGTATGGACCGGAAAGTCCTCGCCGGGCGCGACCGGCCTCCTCCAGGCCGTGCGGGAGTCCTCCGTCTCCACGCTGGAGCCGGCGGTCGGCCACGGCGGTCGTGGCGGTGGCCTCGGCCGCGGCGGCCACGCGGGGATGGACGCGGGCTCCACCCAGGCCATCCCGCGCATCGACGACACCATGCCCACCCCCGTGGTGCCCGCCGACTCCGGCCCCCTGCTGCCGCCGATGCGTCGCGCCGAGGGCGCGTACGACGACCTGTACGAGCTCCGCCCCGAGGCCGAGGGCCCCGGCGCGGCGGCGCACGAGGACGAGCCGGCGGAGGCCCGGCCCGCGCAGCGCCACGGGCAGGACACCGTCCGGCACGCCTACTACCCGGGCCGCCGGATGAACCTCGGCGTCGTCCTCCTCCCGCTCCGCGTCTTCCTCGGCTTCATCTCCATCTACGCGGGCATGGGCAAGCTCTGCGACCCCGTCTACTTCGACGGCGGCGAGCGCGGCTCCATGGTGAAGTGGCTCAACTCCCTGCACCCCTGGCCGCTCGCCGAACCCCTCCGCGACTTCGCCCTCCAGCACCCGGTCGGCGCCGGACTCACCGTCGCCTTCCTCCAGGTCGTCGTCGGCGTCCTCACCGTCCTCGGCCTCTGGCAGCGCGTCGCCGCCGTCGTCGGAGCCCTGCTCTCCGCCGCGCTGCTCCTCACGGTCAGCTGGAGGACCGTCCCGGTCTACGACTCCGCGGACATCATCTTCCTGGCCGCCTGGTCCCCGCTGATCATCGCCGGCGCCCCTGTCTACTCGATCGACGGCCGCCTCGCCGGAGAGGCCTGGCGCACCCTCGGCCCGCGCGCCGACCTGTGGGACCTGCGCCGCCGCGTCATGCGCCGCAGCACCCTCGTCGCCGCGGTCGTCGTCGGCCTCACCCTCCTCATCGGCTCCGTCCTCGGCGGCGCCGTCCGCTCCACCGAGATGGTCACCGTCCCGGGCCCCAACGACGACCCGATCAACCACCTCCCGGGCCGGCCGCTCCCCACCGAGCCGAAGCACCGCGCCCCCTCCAAGGCCGCGTCCACCGTGCCCGCGCCCGCCGCGACCAGCGAGGCGCCGGCCGAGCGCGAGGAGACGCGGGAGGCGGCCCGGCCCACCGAGACCACCCGGGAGGCCACCCGGACGCAGGAGCAGCGCCCGACGGCCACGCGGGGCACGGGCACCGGGGGCGGCGGCAGCAGCCGTACGCCCACGCGATCCGACCCGGAGCCCCCGCCGTCCACCAGCGACACCCCGAGCAGCACGGGCGGCGGCACGTCGGGCGGCGGCTCCGGCGGCGGCTCGACCGGCTCGACGGGCACGCCGTCGGAGAGCAGCTCGACGTCGGGCGGGGCGAGGAACCCGATCGGCGGCCTGCTGGGCTGAGGACTCCGTACGGCCGGAGGTCCGGACGTACGGACCTCCGGCGTCGGCGTCGGAACCTCCGGCCAGGGTCCACGGCTACGGACACGGAAAGGGCGGCACCGCGAGAAGGCGGTGCCGCCCTTTCCGTACGCGCGGGGCTGTCATCCCCGCTGTGCGGCAAGCTCCTTGGCGGCCTCGGTGAGGTCCTTGGCGGTGTCGATGGCCCGCCAGTAGGCCCCCTGGGGCAGCGGGAAGCCGGCCAGCCGCCGCTCACGGGCGAGCCGGGGGAACGTGGTGCGCTCGTGGTCGCCCAGGTCCGGGAGGAGCTCCGTGAAGGCCGCGGAGAAGACGTACACGCCCGCGTTGATGAGGAACGGCGACGGCGGCGCCTCGATGAAGTCGGTGATGTGGCCGAAGGTGTCCGTCTCGACGGCGCCCCACGGGATGCGGGGGCGGGCCAGGGCGAGGGTGGCGAGGGCGTCGCGCTCGTCGTGGAAGGCGGCCATCTCGCGCAGCGAGAAGCGGGTCCAGATGTCGCCGTTGGTGGCGTACCAGGGCTGGTCCGGCGCGGGCAGATGCGCGGCGGCGTACTTGAGGCCTCCGCCGCGGCCCAGGGGCTCGGTCTCGACGACCGTGGTCACCTTGAGGGGGAGGTCGGCACCCTCCAGCCACTCCTGGAGCACTTCGGCGAGGTGGCCGCAGGAGACGACGGCGTCGGTCACGCCCTCGGCGGCAAGCCAGGAAAGCTGATGGCCGATGATCGGGGTCCCGGTGCCCGGGATCTCGACCATCGGCTTGGGGCGGTCGTCGGTGTACGGGCGGAGCCGTGAGCCCTGGCCGCCCGCCAGGACCACGGCCTGCGTCGGAGTGGTGTGCATACGGGGAACGATAGGCGCCCCGTACGTCCGGCGGTCGGACACCCGACGGCCGGACGCGCGTCGTGGCTCAGCGTCGTCGCTCAGCTCGCGCGCATCACGCCGGTCGCGTACGAGGTGTCGCAGACCGGCCGCGAGAAGCTCTGGGCGCGGGAGGGGCCGTACTGCTCGACGGCGGCGCGGCCGAGGGAGCGGGCGATGGACATGCAGTGCTTGGCGAGGGAGGGCCGGTTCTCCACCTCGCGCTGGAGGTGGGTGAGGGCGACCCCGGGGTCCTTCTCCTGGAGCTCGGCGAGGAGCTGGTCGCGCAGAACGTCCTGCGGGGCACGGGACTTGGCCCGGACGGAGACCTCGGAGGAGGACGCTGTCAGCTGGGTCCCGGCGTCCTCGCCGGCCCACGGCACGGCGGACACCGCGAGCGTTCCCGAGAGCACCAGGACGACGGGCAGGACGAGGGCGAGAGAGCGGCCGATTCGGCGGGCAGTAGGCGTCACGCAGGCGAGCGTAGCGGCCGGTAGTGATATGGCGACATTTAGTCACTCTCGCGGGGGATGGTTCGAGGCGGCTTTTCGAATTCCGTGTTGACGCGCCGGGCGGGGGTGGGCCGGGAATGCCGGGGTTTTCCCCGGTAAACCCCGGCCCGTGTCCTCGGGTCCTCCATCAAGACGAACGACCCCGCATCTGCAAGAGATACGGGGCCGTTCCGCCACGGCGTGGTGCCGGTGTCCGGCGAGGGTCAGTCGCTGAGGCGGGCGCCGGTCGACGTCGAGAAGACGTGGAGCTCGGCGGCGCGCGGGACGACGTGCAGCGTGGTGCCCTTGGCGGGGACGTCACGGCCGCCGACGCGGACGACCAGGTCCTTGTCCTCGCCGCCGACGCGGGTGGAGCCGTACACGAAGCCGTCGGAGCCGAGCTCCTCGACGACGTTGACGGTGACGGCCAGGCCGTCCTTGCCGGTGGGGCCCTGCACGTCGAAGTGCTCGGGGCGGACGCCGACGGTGACGGTGGTGTCGCCGTTGGCGGAGGCGGCGGCGATGGCGTCACGGGAGACCGGGACGACGCTGTTGCCGAACTTGACGCCGCCGTCGGTGATCGGGACCTCGACCAGGTTCATGGCGGGGGAGCCGATGAAGCCGGCGACGAAGAGGTTGGCCGGCTTGTCGTACATGTTGCGCGGCGAGTCGACCTGCTGGAGCAGACCGTCCTTGAGGACGGCGACGCGGTCGCCCATGGTGAGGGCCTCGGTCTGGTCGTGGGTGACGTAGACCGTGGTGATGCCGAGGCGGCGCTGGAGGCCGGCGATCTGCGTACGGGTCGAGACGCGGAGCTTGGCGTCGAGGTTCGACAGCGGCTCGTCCATGAGGAAGACCTGCGGCTCACGCACGATGGCGCGACCCATGGCGACACGCTGACGCTGACCGCCGGAGAGCGCCTTCGGCTTGCGGTCGAGGTACTCGGTGAGGTCCAGGATCTTCGCGGCCTCTTCGACCTTGGTGCGGATCTCGGACTTGTTGACACCGGCGATCTTGAGCGCGAAGCCCATGTTGTCGGCGACGCTCATGTGCGGGTACAGCGCGTAGTTCTGGAACACCATGGCGATGTCCCGGTCCTTGGGCGGCAGGTGCGTGACGTCGCGGTCACCGATGCGGATGGAGCCGGCGTTGACGTCCTCGAGACCCGCGAGCATGCGCAGGGAGGTCGACTTGCCACAGCCGGAGGGCCCGACGAGGACGAGGAACTCGCCGTCGGCGATCTCGATGTCGAGCTGGTCGACGGAGGGCTTGGTGGCACCGGGGTACACCCGGGTCGCCTTGTCGAAAGTGACGGAAGCCATGGTGATGTGTCCCTTCACCGGCAGGAACGTGCCGGACGATCCGAGTAAAGGAAGGATTGAGGTCTAGTCCACCTGGATGAACTGCACGTGACGCTACCTGGCGCCGCGGCATCTGTCAGCACTCCACCCGGGGTGAGATTTCCGACCGTCGCCGGGACGAGGTTGGTTACACTGCACTCGCTGCCTCCTTAGCTCAGCTGGCCAGAGCACCGCTCTTGTAAAGCGGGGGTCGTCGGTTCGAACCCGACAGGGGGCTCCAGGCGAAGGGCCGGCGCAGGGGCATGTTTCCCCGGCGCCGGCCTTTTCGCATGATCACGGCCGTGCCACCTACGTGCCAGATGGCCCTTCTGGGCAGGCTTGGCGGGCCTGGCGGATCATCTCGCCGAGCTTCCCCGCGATGTGCTGATCCCGGTCGCTCGTCATGTGCTGGTGGATCAGCGCGGCCCGGGTCGAACGGGTTCACGAGCCGCCTGCTTCGGGACAGCCGAGGCGAGATGCTCCAGCCCACCAGCGAGAGGCGCAGCCGAAGGCCGCTGCTACAGATTTCTCTACCTCATCGAGGAACCCGCCGCGCGTGGCCCGTCGCCCGGGCCTGCGCTCCGGTCTGCCGCCCCGCTCCAGCCCGGGCGCCGTCCGCACACCTGGCGGCTCGGGTTGATGGGTAGCCCTTGTGGACCCACAGACACGGCCATGCGATCAGGCCGACCGTACGCCCACGACGGCTCGCGGGCCGCGCAGTTTACGCGTTTCTACGTGCCCCTTCCGTGCCCGATCGGACAGGGAACAACGGGGAACACCGGGCGATTTCAGCGACCGGACAGGCCGACGACCCCTGACCGTCGATGCTGGTCAGGGGCCGTTCGTCTGCGGTGGGTGTGGGATGTGAACCCACGGTGACATCGCTGCCACGACGGTTTTCAAGACCGTGTACGGATCGGCGCTCCCAAAGCGTCGAGTGCGCCCACGGCCGCGTGGATATGAGCCGGGCCGCGACGCAACCGTTCTCCCGCGCACCACCAGGACAGTCGCTCTTCCGTGTCCTCCCTTGGATGCATGCCCAGGCCATGCTCGGGGCACAGGGGCCACGCCTGCCACAGAAGCTCCATGACGGTCTCCTGCGCGGCATCGGCGACGCTCGCCAGTGCAGAGGCAAGGCTGTCCTGTGAGTCCGGGTCCAAGTAATTACCGTGCCACTCGCCGTTGGCCATGGCGACGTAGACGTTCTCCGGCTCATCCGCGTCGTAGGACGGAAGGGCCAGCAGCTGCAGGGGTTCCAGCTGAGGAAGCGTCACCGCCAGGTCCCGGTGCAGAAGGGCGAGAGCCTGGTCCCACACTGGGTACTCGCCCGGCGAGACACGGCGAGGCTCAGGGGGGTCGAAGAAAGCGCACATGAGCACCATCCTCCGCCATGCCAGGGACAGCCCCAATCGCTCAACAGCGATTCCAGCACGTGCCGTTCCATGGTCACCCCCGTCTGGATCGGGCGGTGCAGCAGCCAGGTACCGCACCCCTGGTAACCGTCCACGGCTGACAGCGAAGACGCCGTACAGGGGCGCACACGAGTGCCCTCGTACGGCAGCCGTGCCGAAGGGCCGGATGGTTCCCTTCAGGGCTGGAACCCCCGGAAGCCGATGCGCGCTCAGTCATCGCATCAGAGTGACGACTGCTGCCTCGATGGGTGCCAGGTTCGGATCGGCGTCGTCCGAGGTGTCGACTTCGACCACGGCGTCGACTCCGCTCGGCGGATGGAAGATCGACCGCTTCATGTCGCCCCGCTGGAGCTGGGATGCCAGCTGTCGGTCGACGGCACTGCCTTCGGCCACCCGGGCGCGGAGGCGGTCGGCGATGACCGGTTCACGGGCGACGACGTGGACCGCGAGCACGCGGGCGTCATGGGCGCGGAGCGCGTCCAGCAGCGTGTGCGACAGCACGGAGGACTCCACGACGAAGCTCGTTCCCGAGGAGGCGAGCAGCCGGGCCGTGTCGACCATCACGGTCTCGGCGCGGAGACTCAAAGGGCCGCCGGCCACGTGGAAGTCCGGGTTGAGCTGAACACCGCCGTCCTGCGTGAGGGAAGCGGAGGACAGGCCGAGACCGAGCTTGATCTCATCCCGGGTCAGGAACGGCACACCGAGGCGGCGCGCCGTCGCGCGGGCGACGGTGGTCTTCCCGGCGCCCGGGGACCCGCATACCGCGACCACCACCGGTCGTTCCCACGTCGACATCCGCCGATCCTGCCGGATCTCGATCGTGCTGTCCATGAGTTGATCATGGCCGTGCCGCAGGTCACGGGCGGGATCGCTCGACCGGTCTTGCAAGACGGTCGGAGCGTTCGGCGCTGTGGGGTGAGGAGTTGGTCCGCCGAGTGAGCTCAGCGGTCGTTCCGGGGTTCGTTCACTCCGCGATCCGGGAGGCGGCCATCTCCCACGGGGTCGGTTCTGCCACGTCCTCGTCCTCGTCGGCGTCTTCCCGGTACCACCCCGTTCCGGTGAGCCAGGTTTCGAGCCACTCGGCCAGACTCCCGGCGTCGACGAACCAGGCGGCGGCTCCGTCGTCCGCCATGGCGTTCGGCTCGAAGAGGAGGACCGCAGCGGTCTCGCTGAGGCAGTCCACGGCGGCGTACATGCCGCAGCCCCAGTCGAGGATCGGCAGCACGCCCGCCGGCCAGTACGGTGTCCCGCCCTCGGCCGAGGCGGATCGTTCGGACCGGTACTCGATCAGCGCCGTACGCCCTGGCCCGACCAGTGGAAGAAGCTGGTGATCGGGGCCGTAACCACCGTTGGCCACCTCCGGTACAGGCTCGCCAACAGGGGCGGGAGCGCGAAGCCGAGAACTGCCTCTGCCGCGGCCACCTCCTCGGCACCGGCGGCGGACGGCAACGTCGACGAGGTGGCCCTGGCCTTCGCCGCCACGCGGGGAACGAGATCTTCGATGGGGATCACGTTCGGGATCCTGTCAGGCACCTACGACAGCTCGCCGCCCCCTGATCGGCTTGGCGAAGGCGGTGCGGTGATTCCCATCCCAAGGCATGGCGAGGGGCGGCGCGTCCTGTGATCGGCGGATGTCTTCCTCGGAACCGAACGTCGGCACCTGATCAGGCCGGACGCCGACAATCCCTGGATGCTGCTCTGTTGCTCGGTTCCGGTCGAGGTGTGGCCGGCCGTGGACGCCATCCTGGGTGCGGGCCGCCCGACCCTCGGCTGGACCACCCGACGGGTGCCGACCTGCCGCGTGAGAGCCCGCGCACTACCGGGTCGTGAAGGCCCCGGCCGGCCTTATCGGACGACGACGTTGTGTGCCGGAATGATCGTGGGCTGGAGGTCGGCGTGGCCGAGGTCGGCCAGGATCGGGCCGAAGGTCTTCGCGTGGGTTTCGAGGGCCTCCGCGCTCTCCCAGACCTCGGTCACGCGGAACCCTCCCTCGACCGGCCCCGCCGCGTGGGAGACGAGCCCTGTGTTCGGCAGGTCGGCGAACTGTGTGAAGCCTCGCCCGTCGGTCACACGATCGATGACCGCGTCGTACAGGTCCTGTCCGGCGCCAGGGAGGTCGAAGGTGACGATGATGGCCATTCAGATGCCCCTCTCTCGGTCCGCCGCGTGGCCGCGGCAACGTCCGTGATCCTAGCGCGTGGTAATCGGGTGACTCCATAGAGTGGCGGTGCGTGGGGTTGGAGGGTGTGGGTCGTGGGTGGTGGTGGGGGAGGTGTGCGTGGTGTTCGTGGTCTCCGCTCCCTGGCGAGCGGTGTCCGGCCTTGTGGCGTCCGGCCTCGTGGTTTCCGATTCAGTCCAACGCAGCAGTTCGGCGTGCACATGGCGGGTGGGGCGCCGAGGCTGGGGGCATGGGCATACGACCTTGGGTGGTCGTCGAGCCACCTGACCGGCGCGGTCTTCGCCGGATCACCATTCATGGCAAGACTGTGGGCAGCGCCTGGTCGCTTCGTGAGTTGCGGAAGGTGCTCAGCCGGCTCGGCTACCCGGACGACATGGACCTCGACGACCGTTCGCGCGTTCACTGGCGTGGCGGCGACAGCAGCTTCTGGCCCGACGACCGGGGCTGGAGACGGCATCTCGTCGTCGGCCTCATGCTCGTCGGGCTGCTCGGATCGATGGGGCTCCATTTCGTCATCGGCTGGGCCGATGCCCTGGGCGCGCTGACCTTCGCGCAACGGCTGGTCGGCGTTCTGTTCCTGTTGGCCGGCGTGGTTCAGGGGGCCGCGTTGCCCGCGGTCGTCGACCACTGGGGCCGTCGACAGGTCAAGCTGTCCGGAGCGCTGGTCCTGCTCGGCGTGCTCATGGCGCTGGCCACCACGACCCTTCTCCTGTTCCTGTGGCTGCAGGAACGAGAGTTCATCCGCACGGTCGTGGTGTTTCTCGCCCTGTGGCTCTGGTCGCTGTGGGCCCTCAACGTCCTCATCCGCGAAAAGGTGTGGCGCGGGATTCCGCACCCCAAGAAGTTCGCGGCAGGTGTCACCATCACGGCAACACTGACAGCCGTCAGCCTGGGATACTCGATTCTTTACCAACCCATCGCCGCTCCCCTGCACTTCGTCCTCAAGGCAGAATTCGGGACGCCGCAGACAGACGCCGATTCGCCCTACATGCACGTCCCCCTGAAGCTCTACGCGAAGAACGCGGGCGGGATTCCGGTGTACCTCATCGTCGACGACTACACGGTCACCGGATCCACCGCGGAATTCGCCCGGGACGGGCTGGGGATGGCCGAGTGGAAGACCGACGAGGGGGACGTCTCCTGGAACGCCGATGCGCAGGCCTTCGTGAGGGGAGAATCCCCTGAGATCATCGCGTCAGGGCAGTTCCAGGGGCCTGGTTCGACGTTGGACATCGGGGAGGAGTTCAAGATGGAGCGGGTGATCACTCTCCCCAAGGACACGAAATTCGAGACGCTGAACGCCCTTCTCTCGTTCACCTTCCTGAGGCAGGATCGCGGAAAACTCGACGACGACTTCTACACGGAGCTCTCCTGGGTCGAGGCGGACGGTGGGCGCTGCGCGCCCGACGACTGTGGCGAGTACGTCATTTACCACGGCAGAGTGCGCTACAACACCAACTTGATCAACGTGACGCGCAAGCCGCGCTATGTGGTGGCGTTCTGGTCGCCGGAGGAGAACATGGACGGCTTCATCACCTCGATCGACCTCACGGGGCGCGAGAAAAGCCCGTCGGCCATGGAGATGTACGAAGAGTTGGACGTCGACGAGACGGCGACAGAGGCCGAGAGATACGGCCTCGGCTCGGTCTCCGTCAACTCGGAGGTGTCCGTCAAGGGGCTGCTGAAACAGGCGGCGCAGCCCTGAGCCGTGGGCGCAAGGTCTCCTCGGATCGCACCCGGGCCTCGGATCGCACCCCCACTTCGGATCGCACCCGGGCCTCGGATCGCACCCCGGCCTCGGATCGCACCCGGGCCGTCGTTCCTGTGTCCCGGACCGTCCTGGTCCGGGACACTTGGCCGTTACGGGGGCGTACTGGTGTCTGGGGTGTTCTGCGGGAGGGGTGGGGCTGATGGGGCGGCGTTCCGGGGGGCTGATCGGGGTGTGGGCCGAGCAGCAGCGGGTGGCGCAGCGGCAGCGGGAGGGGCAGCACCAGGCCGTGCTGCGGCAGCAGCGGGACGCCGAGCGGGTGCAGCGGGCGTACGAGCGGGACGTCGCCCGGATGCAGCGGGAGCAGAAGGCCGCCTACCGGCAGCGGCGCGAGGCCGATGCCCTGCGGCGGACCCAGGAGCTGGACGCGCGCGTGCAGGTCCTTGAGGGCCTGCTGGCCTCCGGGTGCCGGACGCCCGCCTTCAGTGTCGACGGGCTGCGGAGGGCCGAGACGGTCGAGCCGTTCTCGCCCGGGCCCCTCGGGGAGCCCGTACCCATGCCCGATCAGCGGTTCTATCAGCCCGAGGCCGCCTGGACCGCCTCCGGGCGGGCCCAGGCCGAGCGGGACGCGCGCGCCCGGTTCGAGCGGGACTGGTACGCCGCCCAGGCCGCCGAGGCGCGGCGCGTCGAGCAACTCGCCGCCTACCGGAGGGCGTACGACGAATGGGCCGCCGCCCGGCTCGACGAGATACGTGCGCACAACCGTGGGGTCGCCGGGACCGAGGTCGCCCTCGGCGGCGGGGACCCCGAGACCGTCGTCGAGTTCTTCTCCGCCGTGCTCTTCGCCTCCACCGCCTGGCCCGAGGGCTTCCCCCGCGAGGTGTCCGCCGCCTACGAGCCCGGCCGGCGCCGGCTCGTGCTGGACTGGGACCTGCCCGGGTACGACCTCGTTCCCGAGGCCAAGGGCGTCAAGTACCTTCCCAGCACCGACCAGGAGAAGGACGTTCCCCGGCCCGTCACCCAGCGGCGCGCGCTCTATCGCGACGTGCTCGCCCAGAGCGTTCTCCTCGCCCTGCACGAGCTCTTCCGCGCCGATCGCTCCGGCGCCCTGGACGCCGTCACCCTCAATGGGTACGTCGGTGGCGTCGACCCCGCCACCGGGCTTGCCGGGCGCGTGTGCGTCGCCTCCGTCGCCGTCGGGCGGGACGTCTTCGAGCGGCTCAACCTGGAGTTCGTCGGGGCCGTGGAGTGCGTGACCGGCGCGCTCGCCGGACGGCTCTCCGCCAAGCCCGACGAACGCGTGGCCGTAGCCCCCCTGTGGACCCCCGAGCAGGTCGGGGTCGAGGTCGTCGTACAGGGGGACGGTGACGAGCCCGATCTGCTCGCCATGGACCCGATCGCCTTCGAGGGGCTCGTCGCCCAGCTCTTCCGCGCCCGGGGCCTGCAGGCCGTCACCACCCAGCGGTCCAACGACGGCGGCGTCGACGTCGAGGCCCTCGACCCCGACCCCATCAGCGGCGGGTCCATCCTCGTCCAGGTGAAGCGGTACCGGAACACCGTCCCGCCCTCCGCCGTACGCGACCTCTTCGGGACCGTGCAGAGCGCCGGCGCCAACAAGGGTGTCCTCGTGACCACTTCAGGGTTCGGGCCCGGCTCCTACACCTTCGCCAACGGCAAGCCGCTGACCCTGATCTCCGGGGTCGAGCTCGTCGATCTGCTGCATCAGCACGGACTTCGCGGGCGGCTGGGGTCCAGGACGACACCCGCGTCGTCCGCGATATCCGCGGCGTCCGGGTCGCCCGGGTCGTCCGCGGCGTCCGGGTCGCCCGGGTCGTCCGCAGCGTCCGGCGCGTCCGGGTCGTCCGCGCCGCTCGCGTCACCGGGCGCTTCCGCCGCGCCCGTCGCCGCCCCCACCGCCGAGGCCGACGCCGACTTCAACCTGCTCGGGATGGACTGGGCCGGGTCCGCCGCCCTCGACGTCTGCGCGCTCGTCTGCTCCGGCCGGCGGGTACTCGGCGACGAGTGGTTCGTCTTCTTCAACAACCCCTCCACGCCCGACGGTTCCGTCGCCATGGCCGCCGCCCCGGTCGGCGACCGGGCCGCCGTCCGGGTCGGATTCGACGCCCTGCCGTCCGCCGCCGACCGGCTCGTGCTCGTCGCCGCCGTCGACCCCGAGGTCAATCCGGATGCCGACCTCGCCGGGTTCACCGACGCCGCCATCCGGCTGCGCGACGACTCCGGTGCCGAGCTCGACCGGCTCGTCGTCTCCGACGGCCGTCCCGGTGAGACCGCGCTCGTCCTCGGCTCCTTCCGGCGGCGCGCCGGCGGCGACTGGGACTTCGTCCTCGGCGGGAAGGGGTACCGGGGCGGCCTTGAGGAGCTCGTCGGAGACTTCGGTATCGACGTGGAGTGAAGTGGAGCGAAGAGGAGTGAAGAGGGGGGATGGGGGGAGGGGGACCCCCTTGGGAAACCCCCTTGGGGGACCCCTCCCCCCCGCCCTCAGCGGCCGCTCAGCCGGTTCGCCAGGATCGCCACCCTGTCCGTCGTCGCCGCGTGGCCCGTCGCCTCGCGGCGGTCCGCGCCCCGGAACGCCGCGTACATCGTCTGCACCCCCAGCCAGCGCAGCGGCTCGGGTTCCCACTTGCGGACCTTGTGGTTCACCCAGGGGAGGGCGGTGAGGTCGGTCGGGCCCGACTGGCCCGAGTCCTGCTGGATGAGGTCGCGCAGGGTGCGGGCCGCGAGGTTCGCCGTCGCGACGCCCGAGCCGACGTAGCCGCCCGCCCAGCCCAGGCCCGTCGAGCGGTCCAGGGTGACCGTGGCGCACCAGTCGCGCGGGACGCCGAGGACGCCGGACCAGGCGTGGTCCACCCGTACCCCCGCCAGCTGGGGGAAGAAGCGGACCAGGATGTCGCGGAGCGCCTCGATCGTCTGGGGCTGGGTGCGGCCGTCGTTGTCGGTCTTCGAGCCGAAGCGGTACGGGACTCCGCGGCCGCCCAGGGCGATGCGGCCGTCGGCGGTGCGCTGGGCGTACATGTAGGCGTGCGCCATGTCGCCGAGGGTCTCGCGGCCGTTCCAGCCGATCGACTCCCACTGCGCGTCGGTGAGCGGCTCGGTGGCGATCATCGAGGAGTTCATCGGCAGCCAGGTGCGGCGCTGGCCGGCGAGGGAGGCCGTGAAGCCCTCGGTGCAGCGCAGGATGTACGGGGCGCGGACCGTGCCGTACGGGGTGACCGCGTGCTTCGGCTTGATCTCGGTGACCGGGGTGGACTCGTGGAGGGTGACGCCGAGCGCCTCGACGGCCGCCGCGAGGCCCTTCACGAGTTTCACCGGGTGCAGGCGGGCGCCGTGCGGGGTCCAGGAGGAGCCGACGGCGCCGGTGACGCGGATGCGGTCGGAGGTCTCGCGGGCGCCGTACATCTCGCGGTCCGTCTCGCCGAAGGCGATCTCGACCGCGTGGAAGTCCTTGAGGCGGGCCAGCTGGGCGGGGGAGAGGGCGACCTCCAGGACGCCGCCGCGGTGCTGGTCGGCCTCGATCTTCTCGGTCTCGCAGACGTCGAGGACCTCGGTGACGGTGGCGTTCATGGCCTGCTGGAGGCGGACGGCGGCGTCGTGGCCGTGGAGCTTGGCGTAGCGGTCGCGGCCGGCGATGCCGTTGTAGAGCCAGCCTCCGTTGCGGCCGGAGGCGCCGTAGCCGCAGAACTTCGCCTCGAGGACGGTGATGTTGAGGAAGGGGACGGCCTTCTTGAGGTAGTAGGCGGTCCACAGGCCCGTGTAACCGCCGCCGACGATGCAGACGTCGGCGGTGGTGTCGCCGGGGAGCGGTTCGCGGGGATCGGGGGCGCCGTCCTGCGCGTACCAGAACGAGATGCCGCCGTTGACCGTACTCATGTGTATCCCTCTTCCGGGTGCGTGGGCGGGAGGTTACCGGGGGCCTTGGTCCTGTGGATACGGGTCCTTCGGCGGCGATTCCCGGACGGGGCCCGGCCTAGCTTCGAGGGTGGACGGCGCACGCGCGGCCGCCACGGATTCCGTCGCTCCGGAAGGACTCTCCCATGCCCGTACGCAGGACCCGGCGCCTGTTCGCCGCGGCTGTCTCAGCAGGTCTCATCGGCCTTGCGGCGGTGGGGTGTTCGGCGGGCGGGGCGCCGGCGGCCGCGGCGGTGACGGTGGTTCCGGAGGGGCACGCGGACGTGCTCGCGAAGGCTCCCGCGGCGGTGGACGGTACGAGGATCGTCGTGGGTGACGCGAAGGCTCCGCACACGGTCACGGTGTACGTCGATCCCCGGTGCGGCTACTGCGCGAAGTTCGAGGCGAGCGGCGGGACGGTCCTCGCGGAGGAGGCCGCGGCGGGCACGGTGAAGGTCGAGTACGTCGTCGCGTCCTTCCTCGACGACCGGACCGGCGGTACGGCCTCGGCGCGGGCCGCGAACGCGTTGCGGGCGGCGGTGGAGGCGGGGCCGGGGAAGTTCGCCGCGTTCCAGGCGGCGCTCTTCGCCTCGCAGCCGGGCTCCGGGGACGGGGCCGGGGACGGTTTCTCGGTCGGGCACCTGCTGCGGATCGCGGACGGGGTGGAGGGGCTGCGGAGTACGGCCTTCGACCGGGCCGTACGGGAGAACGCGTACCAGCGGTGGGTGGCGGACTCCGAGAAGGCCTTCGAGGACTCGGGCGTCGGCGGCACGCCGACCGTCCTGGTGGACGGGGCGGGGCTGCCGGGCGGGGACGCCCTGTACGACGCGGCCCGATTCTCGGAGGCGCTGCGCGACGCCGGTGTCTAGGGTCGTGGGGTGATTCACGTACCGGACCAACTTGTCGCGTCTCAGGTGAAGTACAACGGGGAGGCGGGGCGGGCGTTCGTTGCCGCGCTGCCAGAGCGGGCCGAGGAGTTCCTCGACCGGTGGGGGCTGCGGGTCGCGGGGCCCTCCATGTACGGCATGGCGTCGCTGGTGCTGCCCGTCGAGCGGGTCGCGGACGGTACGGCGGCGGCGCTGAAGATGCAGATTCTCGACGAGGAGACCGAGGGGGAGCCGGTCGGGCTGCGCGTCTGGGACGGCGGCGGTGTCGTGCGTCTCCTCGACCACGACGCCGGTACGGGGACGATGCTCCTGGAGCGGCTCGACGAGGCCCGGCCGCTGAGCTCCGTCGCCGACACGCGGGAGGCGATGGGCGTCGTCGCGGGGTTGCTCGCCCGGCTGGTGGCGCTGCCGGCGCCGGAGGGGATGCGTGGGCTCGGCGAGATCGCGGCCGGGATGCTCGCGGACGTGCCGGAGGCGGCCGGGCGGCTCGGCGCGGAGGACGCGGCGGTGCTGCGGGACTGCGCGGCGGCCGTACGGGAGGTGGCGGGGGAGCCGGGCGACCGGCTGCTCCACTGGGACCTGCACCTCGACAACGTCCTCGCGGCCGAGCGTGAACCGTGGCTGGCGATCGACCCCAAGCCGCTCGCGGGCGACCCGGGCTTCGACCTGCTGCCGGCGCTGATGGACCGCTTCGACCCCGCGGACGTCCTGTGGCGCTTCGACCTCCTCGCCGAGGTCGTCGGCGACCGGGGGAGGGCGGTGGCGTGGACGCTGGGGCGGGTGCTGCAGAACGGGTTGTGGGACGTGGAGGACGGGGAGCCGGGGCTGGACGCGGAACAGGTGGAGGTGGCGCGGATCCTGCGGGCGGCGCGGGGGTGAGGCGTCTGCCGGGTGTGGAGGTGGCGCGGATCCTGCGGGCGGCGCGGGGGCGAGGCGTCTGCCGGGTGTGGAGGTGGCGCGGATCCTGCGGGCGGCGCGGGGGTGAGGCGTCTGCCGGGTCCCGTGAAACCTCCTGGCCAGGACCGGTGCGGCCGAGGCAGGCTTGCCCCATGATCCGTACAGCCACGCCTGCCGACGTTCCCGTCATCCACGCCCTCGTCCGTGACCTCGCGGAGTACGAGAAGGCCCTCGACGAGGTCCGTACGACCCCCGAACAGCTCCAGGAGGCCCTCTTCGGCGAGCGCCCCGCCGCCTTCGCGCACGTCGCAGAGACCGAGGACGGCGAGGTGGTCGGCTTCGCGATCTGGTTCCTCAACTTCTCGACCTGGCGCGGGGTCCACGGCATCTACCTGGAGGACCTGTACGTCCGCCCGGAGGTGCGCGGCGGCGGCCACGGCAAGGCACTGCTCACCGAACTGGCCCGGATCTGCGTGGAGCGCGGGTACGAGCGCCTGGAGTGGTCCGTCCTGAACTGGAACAAGCCGTCGATCGACTTCTACGAGTCCCTCGGCGCCCGCCCGCAGGACGAGTGGACGGTGTACCGGCTGACGGACGGGGCGCTGGCCGAGCTGGGTGGGGCGGGGGTGTAGGAAGGGGGGCATGGATACGGATATTGCCCAGCGGTTTCAGCGGATCACGGCGTTCATCGAGGCGCGGTTGACGCCGCTCTTCGATCCGGCGAACGGGAGTGACCACGGGTTCGGGATGGACGACACCTCCCGGGCGCTGCGGGCCGCGCGGTACACCGTGCAGGCCGCGTCCGCCGTCAACGGGCTCGTGGAGAAGCGGGAGTCGGCGCCCGAGCTGCGGCAGGTGGTGGACCAGGCGTTGGAGCACAACTGGGACGTGCTGCGCTCCGTCGCCCGGATGTGGGAGGACCACCCCGACTTCCAGAAGGAGTTCAAGGCGCACTCCTGGGATGTGGTCGGGGCGGCCGTCTGAGGGACCGGGGGTGTCCTGGTCGAGCCTGATCGACCGGGCAGCTCCTAGGGGATCAGGACCACCTTGCCCGTCGTGCCGCGCGTCTCCAGCGCGCGGTGGGCGCCCGCCGCGTCCGCGAGCGGGAAGCGGTGGACCGCGGGGCGGAGGGTGCCCGTGGTCGCCGCGGCCAGGGCGGCGAGTTCGAGGTTGCGGACGTCGCCGCCCGCCTTCTGGATCATGACGGGGCCGAGGACGGACTCCGACGTGATGCCGCGCGCCGCCAGTTCCTCCGGGGTGAAGGTGAGCGCCTCTCCGTCGTGGAGTCCGGCGCCCGACCAGCCGAAGACGACGTGCTGCCCGCCCTTGCCGAGGAGGTCGACGGCCGCGCGGCCCGTGTCGCCGCCGACCGAGTCGAAGACGACGGTGGCGGTGCGCTCGCCCAGGTACGCGCGGACCTTCTCGGGCCAGTCGGGCCGCTTGTAGTCGACGGCCAGGTCGGCGCCGTTCTCCTCGACGAGCGCGGCCTTCGCCGGGCCGCCGGCGAGGCCGATGACGGTGGCGCCGGCGTTCTTGGCGTACTGGACGAGCAGGGTGCCGATGCCGCCGGCCGCCGCGGGCACGATCGCCACCGAGTCGGGGCCGAGTTCGGTGAACTGCAGGATGCCCAGAGTGGTGCGGCCGGTGCCGATCATGGCGACGGCCTCCGCCTCGCCGAGGTGGTCGGGCAGCGCGTGGAGGCGGGCGGCGTCGGTGACGGCGAGCTCGGCGTATCCGCCGGGGTTCATGCCGAGGTGGACGACGACCCGCTTGCCGAGCCAGGTGGGGTCGGTGCCCTCGCCGAGCGCGTCGACGGTGCCGGCGACCTCGCGCCCCGGGATCGTGGGCAGTTCGGTGGGTGCCGGGAACGGGCCCGGCATCCCCTCCCGGAGCGCGGTGTCGAGGAGGTGCACCCCGGCCGCCGCGACCTTGACACGGACCTGTCCGGGGCCCGGTACGGGGTCGGGGGTCTCCTCGTACGTGAGGTTCTCGGCGGGGCCGAAGGCGTGGAGGCGGATGGCGTGCATGGTGTTCCCCGTTCGTCGCGTGGGCGGGCGTCGTCCGACGAGGAACAGCCTCCGACCTCAAGCATGCTTGAGGTCAAGCCCCTTCCGCAGGACACCTCGATCCGAGCGCAGCGCCAGCGACACCGCCTCCACCGCGCTCGTGAACGACACCTCCGCGAGCACGCCGGGCGCCGCCACCTGGTCGCCCACCAGGTACACCCCGTCGCCCCGGTCGACGGCCGGCCGGTCGCGCCAGGTCGTGCCGGGCCGGTCGACCGCTCCCGTACGTCCCTGGCACAGGGCGTCCCGCCGCCACACCGTCCGCTCGCGCCAGCCCGGGAAGCCGAGGTCGAGGAGCCGTTCGGCGTGGGCCACGCCGTCCGCCTTCGCCTCGCCGGGGCCGATCGGCAGCTGGGCCTGGATCAGCTGCACCCCGGCCGGGGCGAGCGTGGGGTCCTGGGCCGTGAACCGCTCGATCCAGCCCGGCGCGTCCAGGTCCGAGATCACGAACGGGTCGCCCTTCCGGGTGCGCAGCGCCAGGTCGAACAGGACGGTACGGCCGCTCTCCCACGTCAGCGACGGGTCGCCGAGCAGCCGGGCGGCGGCCGGCAGGGTGGTCGCGACGATCACGGGCCCCTCGCCGGACGGCAGGGCGTCGAGGCTGTCGACACGGGACGACGTCTCGATCCGTACGCCCGTCTCCCACGCGTGCGCGACCATCCGCTCGATCAGCCTGCCCCAGCCGCCCCGGACGAAATGCGCCTCCGGCGGCACGGACGTGGCCCGGTGGAGCCGCTCCTGCACGAAGCGGGCGGAGAGCGCGCCCGGGTCGTGGTGGAAGGTCGCGACGGCCGCGTACGAGGCGGCGGCGTGCGCGGCCCGCTCGCCCACGAGCCCGGTGGCCCAGGTGCGGAAGTCGACGTCCGCGGGGGCCTGTCCGGCGTCACGGAGGGACTGGCGCAGCATGCCGAACGGCGGGGTGCGGCGCAGGGAGCCGCCGCGGTGGAAACGGAGCTTGAGGGCCTCGGAGACCGGCAGCGGGGCCAGCTCGCCGAGGAGGCCACGCTGCTTGAGCCAGGTCCAGTGCGGGCCACCGGAGTAGATCGCGTGCGGGCCCTCGTTGGTGAGGTACGGGCCCTCGGCGGTGCGGGCCCGGCCACCGGGGGTCCGGTGCGCCTCGTGGACGGTCACCTTGACGCCCGCCTCGGCGGCGGTGATGGCCGCGGTCAGTCCGGCGAAGCCGCCGCCGATGATCGTGAGCTTCCGCATGTCGCTCTCCCTCTCGACCGGGCCGACCTCTCGTCGACCCCTTGTCCGCTCTCGTGTCCGGTCTCGTGTCCGGTCTCGCAAGGGGGACGGACGGCGGGCTCGCGTTCGTGACATCGGGGCGTTGTCAGTGGCGTACATCACCATGGGGTCATGGCGACGACTCGGAAGAAGAAGAAGGCGGTCGCGGGGGCGCGGCGCCCTGAGCTGCGGCTGACTCCCCTGGAGCCGTACGGGGGAGGGCTCGAACCGGACGGGGACTACGACGGCCTCGAACTGAGCGGGCTCGACCTCACGGGCCAGTCGGGGGAGGGCGCGCGGTTCCTGGACTGCGCGCTGCGCGACTGCGGGCTCGACGAGGCGCGGCTGACGGGGGCCCGCTTCCTCGACTCGGTGCTCACGGGCGTACGGGGGGTGGGGACGGTCCTCGCCGGGGCGCAGCTGCGGGACGTGGAGCTCGTGGACGCGCGGCTCGGCGGGGCGCAGCTGCACGGGGCGGTGCTGGAGAGAGTGGTCGTACGGGGAGGGAAGAGCGACTACCTGAACCTGCGGTCGGCGAAGCTGAAGGACGTCGTCTTCGAGGGCTGCGTGCTGAGCGAGCCCGACTTCGGCGGCGCCCTGCTCGAACGGGTGGAGTTCGTGGACTGCGTGCTCACGGGCGTGGACTTCAGCGGGGCGCGGCTCAAGGACGTGGACCTGAGAGGCGTGCAGCGGTTGGAGATCGCGCGCGGGGTCGAGTCGCTCGCGGGCGCGGTGATCTCTACGGCCCAGCTCCTCGACCTGGCGCCGGTGCTCGCGGCGCAGCTGGGGGTGCGGGTGGAGGAGTAGGGGGCGTGCGCCCGGCTCGGGAGGTCGGGGCTTGTGCGCCCGGGTCAGGGCAGGCGGGGGAAGCGGGCCTGGAGGGACCAGATGGCCGGGTTGTCGGCGAGGCCCTCGTGCATGTCCGTGAGGTCGGCGATCAGGTCGTGCAGGAAGTCGCGGGCCTCACGGCGGAGCACCTTGTGGTTGAAGGTGAGCGGCGGCTCGTCGCCCGGCATCCAGTCGGCCTCGACGTCGACCCAGCCGAAGCGGCGCTCGAAGAGCATGCGGTCCGAGGACTCGGTGAAGTCGAGCTCGGCGTACTGCGGCTGGGAGGCGCGGTTGCCGCGCGGGTCCTGGTCGATCTGCTCGACGATGTCGCACAGGGCCCAGGCGAAGTCGAGGACCGGCACCCATCCCCAGGCTGTGGACACCTCGCGGTCCGTCTTGGTGTCGGCGAGGTACACGTCCCCGCAGAACAGGTCGTGACGCAGGGCGTGGACGTCCGC
The DNA here is from genome assembly GCF_044752965.1 of Streptomyces sp. NPDC088553. NCBI lineage: Bacteria > Bacillati > Actinomycetota > Actinomycetes > Kitasatosporales > Streptomycetaceae > Streptomyces > Streptomyces sp. NPDC088553. Next base: position 105,494 of record NZ_JBIVMG010000005.1, read on the forward strand.
GTGGCGGTAGTCGGTCTGCGGCGGGTCGGGGAAGCGACGGGAGAGGGAGTAGCCGATGTCGAGCACGGAACCGATGGTGTCACGGCGCCAGGCCCACCTCGTACGCGAGGATCACCAGCTGCACCCGGTCGCGGGCGTCCAGCTTGGTGAAGAGGCGCGCCACGTGCGCCTTGGCCGTGGCCGCGCTGATGTGGAGCCGCTCCGCGATCTCGCCGTTGGACAGCCCCCGGCCGACGAGGGCGAGCACCTCGCGCTCCCGGGCGGTGACTCCGGGGAGGGCGTGCGGGGGTGGGCCTGCGGGGGCGGGCCCGGCGGCGGGGGCGGGCTCCGGGCGGGCCGCGAACTCCTCGATCAGACGGCGTGTGACGCCCGGCGCGATCAGGGCGTCCCCGGCGGCGACGACCCGGATCGCCGCGAGGATGTCGTCCAGGGCCGATCGTCACCCTCACCCGTGTCCTGCTCCTGCTGCCCGCGCTCGTCGACGGGCGCGGCCGCTGGTCGGCGACGTTCCTGCACGCCCTGCCGCAGGGCGCGTGGCGGCGTCTTACGGAGGTGGGGGACTCGCCGGTGCCGGTGGAGTTCCCGTGGACGGCGGGCGGGGCGTGGACGGTGTACGCGGTCTGGTCGCTGGGCGCGGTGGCGGTGGCCCTGGTCGCGGTCCACCGCCGGGACGTGTGAGCGGCGCTCAGCGGCGGCCGTGCACCGCGCGCGCCACGCGCGGGCCGAGCCAGCGCTTGAGGCGGCGCAGCGGCTCCAGCTGTTCGGCGGCCCGGTCGATCCGGTAGTAGAGCTGCGGCGGGATGTGGGGGAGCAGTGGCGAGTGGCGCTGGCCGAGGAGGGCGAACATCTGGGCCGGCTCCAGGCGCATGTACCGCGGGAGGTTCTCGTACCACTGGGCGCTGTAGCGGGCGGCGCTCTGCGCGGAGACGAGTTCGGCGCGGCGGCGCTTCCCGTACGTGGTGAGGGCCGTGTCCAGGTCGGTGTGCGCGCGGAGCGCGTCCGCCAGGGCCAGCGCGTCCTCCAGGGCCAGGGTCGTGCCCGCGCCGATCGAGTAGTGGGTGGTGTGGGCGGCGTCGCCGAGGAGGACGAGGTTGCCGCGGTGCCAGGCCCGGTTGGTGAGGGTGCGGAAGGTGAGCCACTGGGCGGGGTCGTCGGCCCGGTCGCGGCCGATCAGCTCGTGCCCGTCGAGGAGGTCGTGGAACAGCTTCTCCAGGAGGTGGAGGCTGTCGGCCTCGCCGAGCGTGTCGAGACCGAGGCCGGTCCACGTCTCACGGGAGCACTCGACGACGCAGGTGGAACGCTCGCCGCTGAACCCGTAGGCGTAGCACCAGATCCAGCCGTGGTCGGTCTCCTTGAAGGCGAAGCTGAAGGAGTCGAAGACCTTGGTGGTGCCGAGCCAGATGTACTGGTTGCGGCCGCTCGTCACCGCGCTGCCGAAGTGCTCGGGGTGGGCCTCGCGGAGCACGCTGTGGACGCCGTCGGCGGCGACCACCAGGTCCGCGTCGGCCAGCTCGGGCGCGTCCGGGCCCGCGATGTCGTGCTCGAACTCGACGCGCACGCCGAGCTCTTCGGCCCGGTCGGCGAGCAGCGCCAGCATCCGCCGCCGCCCGATGCCGAAGCCCGCGTCGCCCCGGTGGACGGTCCGCTCGTCGCGGACGATCGCGACCCCGTCGGTCCAGGTCACCGAGGCCTCGGCGACGGCGGCAGCGGACTCGGGGTCGCCCGCGCGCAGCTTGTCGAGGAGCCCGGCCCAGTACGTCACACCCCAGCCGTACGTGGAACCCTCGGGGTTCCGCTCGTACACGGTGATCTCGTGGGCGGGGTCCTGCCGCTTCAGCAGGATCGAGAGGTAGAGGCCGGCGGGTCCGCCGCCGACGATCGCGAGCTTCACGTGCGCTCCCACTGGACTGACCGGGCCTGAGGCATGACACCGTGCTGTCGGACGGCAACGCACAGTAGCAGTGGTGGACCCCCGGGTGCGCGCGAAGCGCGGCCTACGGCAGCAGGCGCCGTTCCTTCGCCACCGCGACGGCGCCCGCGCGCGTGTCGACGCCGAGCTTCGCGTAGATGCGGCCGAGGTGGGTCTTCACGGTCGCCTCGCTGATGAACAGCGCCCGCGCGATCTCGCGGTTGCCGAGGCCTCGCCCCAGCTGCCCCAGGATGTCCCGCTCCCGGTCCGTGAGGCTCGGGCCCGCCGCGCCGCGCATGCGGTCCATGACCCGGCTGGCGACCGGCGGGGAGAGGGCGGTGCGGCCCTGGGCGGCCGCGTGGATGGCGGCGAACAGCTCCTCCGGGCGCTCGGCCTTCAGGAGGTAGCCGGTGGCGCCGGCCTCGATGGCCCGGGTGATGTCGGCGTCCGTGTCGTACGTGGTGAGGACGAGGACGTGGACGCCGGTGGGCGCGATCAGGCGGGTCGCCTCCACACCGTCGATGCCCGCGCCCAGCTGGAGGTCCATCAGGACGACGTCCGGCTTCAGCTTCGCCGCCATCGCGACGGCCTCCTCGCCGCTGCCGGCCTCGCCGACCACCTCGATGTCGGGGGTGCTGCCCAGCAGGGCGAGCAGGCCGGCGCGGACGACGACGTGGTCGTCGCAGAGGAGGATCCGTACGGACATCACGACTCCTGGGAGGGCGGGTTCGAGGAAGGGTTCGGCGACGGGTCCGCGTGCGGGCGCGGGTGCGGGTTCCCGTGCGGGTCCGGGTGCGGGTGCGGGTGGGTGCTCGGGAGCGGGATCGCGGCCGAGAGGACCGTGCCCTCGCCCGGGGTCGACTCGACCGTCAGGGAGCCGCCCAGCTGCTGGGCCCGCACGCGCATCGCGGGCAGCCCATGGCCCCGGACCCCGCCGGGCCGCTCGGCCGGGTCGAAGCCGCGGCCGTCGTCGGCGATGTCCAGGACCACCTGGTCGTCGAGGTATGTGAGGGTCAGCGCGGCGGAGTCGGCGCCGGCGTGCTCGCGGATGTTGGCGAGGGCGCCCTGAGCGATCCGCAGGAGCGCCGACTGCACCCGTTCGGGGAGCGGGACGGCGGTCCCGTCGACCCGGAACGCCGTCGACTCACGGGCCGCCAGACCCCGCAGGGCCTCTTCGAGGCCACCGCCCTCCGCGAGGTCGGCGGGCGCCAGGTCGTGCACGAAGCGGCGAGCCTCGGCCAGGTTGCGTTCGGCGATGGACTCGGCCGTACGGACATGGCGGCGGGCGGTGGCCGGGTCGCTGTCCCAGGTGCGGTCGGCGGCCTGCAGCAGCATCTGCTGGCTGGACAGGCCCTGCGCCAGGGTGTCGTGGATCTCCATCGACAGCCGCTGGCGCTCGGCGAGGGTGCCCTCGCGGCGCTCGATCGCGGCGAGTTCGCGCCGGGTGCGGATGAGGTCGTCGATGAGCGCCCGCTGACGGGCCGCCTGCCGGTCCGAGTACACGAAGACGCCGGTGGCGATGGCGGCGACGGCCGGCGGGGCGACGATCAGGTTCGGGTCCCAGCCGCCGTGCGCGAGCTGCACCTGCGCGAACACGACGAACGCGGTGAGCAGCGCGACCAGGCCGAGCGCGGCCCGGGCCGGGAGGGTGCGCAGGCCCGTGTAGAAGAGCGGCACCGCGCACCAGGCGAAGCTCGGCGCGAGGACGACGAGCAGGATCCAGACGGCGACGACGGTGCTCAGCCAGGCGATCCGGCGGGGCGCGGCGCGGGTGCCGACGACGGGGCCGAGGAGGTAGAGGGAGGCGAGGGCGCCGGAGAGGGCGACGATCCAGGGGCTGCGGTCCTCCCAGGGGTGGCGCAGCAGGAAGCGGGCGAGCGAGGCGCCGAGGAGGAGGAAGAAGGCGATGTGCATGACCCGCGCCAGCCAGGTGGCGTCGGGGTCCTGCTCGGTCTTCGTCGGCCGTGCCACGTTCTCACCTTCCTGACCTGGGGATATCTGTCCATCCTGGCCCGGGAGGACCACGGGGGCATCAGCCGATCGGCTGACCCGGCCGTCCTCCAGTGTGCGTGAGGAGGGCAGCCGGACCGTGGACCGTACGGCCCGGGTTCCGGCCACAGGATGGGTTGCAGAGCGAAGGAACGGACCACTCACACGGTTCACCTCGGCTCGCTCGCTTCTCCTCGCAGTCCGCCCTTCTCACCCTCACGGAGTTCCTCATGAAGAAGATCCTCTTCGGTGCCACCGCCGCCGCTGTCGTCGCCGCCGGTACCTTCGGCGCGGTCTCCGCGAACGCCTCCGCCCCGGCCGCCGCCCCCGCCGCGGTGGTCCGCGCCGACGCCGGCAACGACAACCTGCAGCAGTCGACCCACCTGACGATCGAGGCCGCGACGAAGGCCGCGCAGGCGACGCTCGACGCCGCAGAGAAGGAGAACCAGCGCGTCTCCGTCGCCGTCGTCGACCGCAACGGCAACACCATCGTCACCCTCCGCGGCGACGGCGCGGGCCCGCAGTCCTACGAGTCGGCCGAGAAGAAGGCGTTCACCGCCGTCTCCTGGAACGCCCCGACCTCCGTCCTCGCCGGCCGCCTCGCCCAGGCCCCGACCCTGAAGGACATCCCCGGCACCCTGTTCCTCGCCGGTGGCGCCCCGGTGACCGCCAAGGGCGCGCCCATCGCGGGCATCGGTGTCGCGGGCGCCCCCTCGGGCGACCTCGACGAGAAGTTCGCCCAGGCCGGCGTCGCCGCCCTCGGCAAGTAACCCCGCCGGCGGTCCACAGTCGGCGATGGCGCCCGGATCCCCCGCCGGGCGCCGTCGCCTTTTCCGTGTCGGCCCTGCTTAGGATCGATACGTGACCCAGCGCAACCGGACGGACCGGGACCACCGGACGGACCGGCACCACCGGACCGGAGCAGCCGCGGGCGGCCTCGCCGCCGCCCTCACCGCCCTCGCACTCCTCGCGGGCGGCTGTACGGAGGCCACCGGCGGCGTCCGGGGGACCCCCGGGGCGGCCGGGCTGCGCGACCCGTACTTCCCGAAGCTGGGCAACGGCGGCTACGACGTCAGCCACTACGCCCTCACCCTCGCGTACGACCCCGGGACCGGGCGGCTCGACGGCACCGCCGAGATCACCGCCCGCGCCACCCAGGACCTCAGTGCCTTCAACCTCGACCTCGCCGGGCTCACCGTCGACCGGGCGTCCGTCGACGACGCGCCCGCCGCGGTCAACCGGGCCGGGAACGAGCTGACGCTCCGGCCGCGCGAGGAGATCCGCGAGGGCGCGGAGTTCCGGACCACCGTCACGTACGGGGGCGTGCCCGAGCCGGTCACGGACGCGGACGGCTCCGAGGAGGGCTGGCTGCGCACCGAAGACGGTGCGGTGGCGGTCGGCGAACCGGCGGGCTCGATGACCTGGTTCCCGGGCAACCACCACCCCTCCGACAAGGCCGCGTACGAGCTGACGCTCACCGTCCCGGCCGGGCTCGAAGGAATCTCCAACGGCGTCAGGACGGCTCGCCGGACGGCGGCGGACGGCCGGGTGACGACCGAGTGGCACTCGGCCGAGCCGATGGCGAGCTATCTCGCGACGGTCGCGATCGGCCGGTACGAGACGGTGGCCTCCGCACCCGGCTCCGGCGCCGTCCCCGTGCTGACGGCCGCCGAACGCCCGATCGCCGCCGCGACCGCCCCGCTGCGCGACGAGATCCCCGAGATCCTCGCCCGGCAGGCCCGGCGCTTCGGCCCGTACCCCTTCTCCACGGCCGGCGCGATCGTCACCGAGGACGGGACGCTCGGCTACGCCCTGGAGACCCAGACGCGGCCGGTGTTCCCGGCTGCCGCGTTCGACCGGACGACCCTGGTCCACGAGCTGGCCCACCAGTGGTTCGGGAACTCGGTGTCGCCCGCGACCTGGCGGGACCTGTGGCTGAACGAGGGCTTCGCGACGTACGCCGAGTGGCTGTACTCGGAGGAGTACGAGCACGTCCCCGCGCGGACGCACTTCGAGCGGGCCTTCGCCCAGGAGTCCAACTGGGCCTTCCCACCGGCCGCCCCGCCGGCCGCCGAGAACCTCTTCGCCCCGCCCGTGTACCAGCGGGGCGCGATGGTCCTGCACAAGCTGCGCGAGACGGTCGGGGACGAGACCTTCGACGAGATCCTGCGCGGCTGGCCCGCGAAGTACCGCCACGCCAACGCCTCCACGGACGACTTCACCGCCTACGCGGAGAGCGTCGCGGGCCGCGATCTGGACGAGCTGTGGGACGTGTGGCTGTACGGCGACGGCAGGCCGGCGAAGCCGTAGGGGCCGCCCGGGGACCAGGGGCTAGGGGACCAGCACGTCCTTGGCGGCCAGGCGCGGGCCGGACCAGCACAGGCGGTAGAGGTCGACCTCCGCCAGGAGGTTGCCGTTCGACCGGTAGAACACGCACTCCGTGCCGGGCGGCCGGGGCGCGGCACGCGCGTCGTCCGGCGGATACGGGAAGGGGCGCGCCGGGAGCAGTTCCGCCAGCTCGGCGCGGGTCCCGCCGACGTGCAGCTCCTCGTAGCGGGACGGCGCCAGCACACCGGTGCCCAGCTGGTACGCGAGGAACACGGCGGCCGGCACGAAGAAGAGCGCCGCTCCGGCGGGTATCGCGAAAGCGGCCGCGAGCCTGAGCCGGGTGCTGCGCCGCACCTGGGCGAGCCGACCGGCGGCTTCGGACGCGGAGCCGCCGGTGCGAGGACCGCCGCTGTTCCTCGGGCGGCTCTGCTGCTCTCCGCCGCCCTTCGCGGCGCCGTGCGGTGGGGTCGCGCGGTGCGGCAGGGTGGCGCTGACGTGGAAGCCGTCCTCGTACGGACCGGCCCACAGGGTGCCACCGAGGACGGTGACCCGTTCCCGCAGCCCCGCCAGACCGTGGCCGCCGATCGGCCGGACGGGCGGCGGGCCCGGCACCGGCAGGGCGTTGACGACCCGTACGCGGGTGTGGTCCCGCTCGTGGTCGTGGGTGATGCGGACCCGGACGGTGCCGCCGGGCGCGTGCTTGACGGCGTTGGTGAGGGCTTCGCGCACCACCCGGTACACCCCGCGTTCGATCAGCGGGGAGAGCGCGGGCGCCGGTCCCTCGCGCTCCCACCGGACGGGGACGCCGGAGGCGACCGCCCGGCCGAGGAGCTCCTCGACGGTGTCGGCGGGGGCCACGGCCGAGGGCGGGAGCGCGTCCGGCCCCGTGCGCAGCACCGAGACCGTCTCCCGTAGCTGGTCGACGGCGTCCGCGATCGTCCCGCGCAGCTCGGCCAGGTCCTCCCGGTCCCGCTCGGTCAGGGTGGGGGAGAGTTCGAGGGCCCCGGCCCGCAGCGCGGCCAGGCTGAGGGCGTGGCCGAGGGAGTCGTGCATGTCGGCGGCGATGTCCGCGCGTTCCGTCAGCCGGGCCCGCTCCGCCACGAACCGCTGCCGCTCCTCCAGGCTGCGCGCGAGCCGCCAGCCGCCGCTGACCAGCTCGGTCCGCCCGCGCCAGTACCGGCCGGCGAGCCACGGCAGGAGGAGCGCGGTCGGCAGCACCGCCAGCGTGTAGAACCACCACACCGGCCCCGCCCGCAGGACGGCGCAGACGGCGAGGGCGGCGGCCAGGCAGCCCGCGAGGACCAGCAGCGGGGTGCGCGCGCCGGCGGTCCGCACCCCGAGGAGACAGCTCGTCGTGCCCAGGGTGAGGACGGCGACGTGCGCGGGGCTCGTGGCGTCCGCCAGGCCCGCGGCGCACAGGGCGCCGGCCAGGGCGACCGCCGCTGTCGGCCGGCGCCGGGCGAGCGGGACGGCGACGGTCGCCACGAGGAGCGGGAGCACCAGGTCCCCCGTGACCGAGGGGTCCGAGTCGCCGCGGAACCAGACGACGTGGGCGCCGCACAGGGCCGCCCAGAGGGCCAGGTCGCCGAGGAGGCGCCGGTGCGCCGGGGCTGTCATCCGTCCGACGCTACGCGTCGCGCCGGAGCAGCAGGCAGCGGCCCGTCAGATGGGCGGCCAGGGCCCAGGCCACCAGGAGCAGGACCGCCACGCCCGGGGGATGGGGGGTGTCGGGGCCGCCGCGCATGAGGTGGCTGCCCAGGCTGTGCGGGAGCAGGTCGTGCACGGTGAGCAGGGCGGGGCCGCCTAGCGCCAGAAGGGTGGCCGGCAGCGCCCAGAGCAGGGTGACGAGGACGGCGAGCGCTCCGGCGGCGTGCCGGGTGGCGAAGGACACGCCCACGGTGAGGACGGCGACGAGGGCGTAGTAGCCGCCGACGGCGAGGGTCTGACGGGTGGCTGACGCGGCGTCGAAGGACGCGTGGCCGGAGAACGGGGCCCAGGCCACCGCCATGCCCAGGACCGCGCTCACGGCGCCGGCGGCGAACGAGACCGCGGCGGTGAGCAGGGCCTTGGCGAGCAGGACCCGGTGCCGGACGGGCACCCAGAGGAGCGAGGCGCGGATGCCGGTGGTCGTGTACTCGCTGGTCACCGTGGTCATGGCCAGGACGACGACGGCGAACTGGACGAGGACCGCGGAGGAGACGGGGGCGTTGCCGAGGGGCTGGACGGGGCGGGCGTTGATGCGGGCGATCGAGCCGTAGTAGTAGGTGAACACCCCGGTGACCGCGAGGGCCGCGAGCAGACAGACGTACGGGGCGCGGACGGACCACAGCTTGGTCCACTCCGCGCCGAATGCCCCCGCGAGGCCGGCGGGTCCCGGGCTCGGGTGCGTGCGGCCCCTGCCCGCCCGACCGTCCCCCGTCGGACCGTCCCCCGTCGGACCGTCCCCCGTCGGGGCGCCACCCGGCGGAGGGCCGTCCGTGGTTCCGTTACGCGTGCGGCTCGTGGTCACCGTTCTCGCCTCCCGTCACGTACTCGACGCTCCGTGCCGTCAGTTCCATGTACGCCTCTTCCAGGGAGGCCCCGACGTCGCTCAGCCGGTGCAGTCGGACGCCGTGGCGGTGGGCGAGGTCGCCGACCTGGGCGGCGGTCCGGCCCCGGACGACGACCGACCCGGGGGAGGGCGACGTCTCCGCCTCCACCGTCACCCCGGGCTCGGCGGCGAGGTGGCGGACGAGGACGGACCGTTCTCCGGGATCGGGCACCTCGGCCCGTACGGACGCGGTGGCGCCGCCCGCGAGGAAGTCGGCCATCGGGGTGTCGGCGAGCAGCCTGCCCCGGCCGATGACGACGAGGTGGTCGGCCGTCAGCTGCATCTCGCTCATCAGATGGCTGGAGAGGAAGACCGTGCGGCCCTGGGCGGCCTGCCCCCGCACGAGTCGGCGCATCCAGCGCACGCCGTCGGGGTCGAGGCCGTTGACGGGTTCGTCCAGGACGAGCGTCGGGGGGTCGCCGAGCAGCGCCCCGGCCACTCCGAGACGCTGGAACATGCCCAGGGAGTACGAACCGGCCCGGCGGCGGGCCGCCTTGGCGAGGCCCACCAGATCCAGGACCTCGTCGACCCGGCGTACCGGGATGCCGTTGCTGCGGGCGTGCGCGACCAGATGGGAGCGGGCCGTACGGGTCGGGTGCACGGCTTTGGCGTCGAGGAGCGCCCCGACCTCTCGGACCGGGTGGCGCAGGGCCGCGTAGGGCCTGCCATCGATGAGGGCGGAGCCCCGGGTGGGGTGGTCGAGGCCCAGGATCATCCGCATCGTGGTGGATTTCCCGGCGCCGTTGGGGCCGAGGAAGCCGGTCACCTTCCCCTCGCGGACGTCCAGGGTGAGGCCGTGCACGGCGGTCGTGCCGCCGTACCGTTTCGTGAGTTCTCTGAGTGCGATCACGGGGTGGACGCTAGGAGCGGGTGCCGGGACGGCGCATGGGGCCTTCGGCAGCGGCTTCCTTCCCTTCGTCAGGGGTACGGCCTCCTCCTCCGGCCGTAGGCTCGACCGGTGGAAGAGAGCGCAGCAGCCCGTCGTCCGGTCCGTGTCCTGGTGGCGGACGACGAGGCGATGGTCCGGGCCGGGGTGCGGGCCATCCTGGCCCGGGACGAGCGGGCGGAGGTGGTCGCGGAGGCCGCCGACGGGCACGAGGCCGTCGAGCTGACCCGCCGGCACCGCCCCGACGTGGTCCTCCTCGACATCCGGATGCCGGGCCTCGACGGCCTGGCGGCGGCGGTACGGATCCACCGCGTGCGGCCGGCGACCGGCGTGATCATGCTGACGACCTTCGGGGAGGACGCGTTCATCTCGCGCGCGCTCGAAGAGGGGGCCAGCGGCTTCCTGCTGAAGGCGGACGACCCCCGGGAGCTCCTCCACGGCGTGCAGGCGGTGGGCGCGGGCGGGGCGTATCTGTCCCCGAGGGTGGCCGCCCGGGTCATCGCGGGCCTGCGCGCCCACCGGGCGGCCCGGCCGCACCGCCCTCTCGACCATCTGACGCCACGGGAGCGGGACGTGCTCGCGGGGCTCGGCGCCGGGCTCTCCAACGCGGAGATCGGTGCCCGGCTCCATCTGGTCGAAGGCACCGTGAAGGCGCACGTCAGCGCGGTCCTCGCCAAGCTCGGGGCCCGCAACCGGGTGGAGGCCGCCATCACCGCGCACGAGGCGGGGCTGGTCCCGCCGACGAACCCGGAGGGGAACCGAGGAACCCGGAACCGATGAACCCGGAGGGGAAACGATGACCACAGGTGTGCGGAAACGCGTCTCGGCCTACGCGATCGTCGTCGAGCGCGAGCAGTTGCTCCTGACCCGTCTGTCGGAGGCCTCGCCGGTCTTCGAGCCCGGTCTCTGGCATCTCCCGGGAGGCGGGATCGACCCCGGCGAGCAGCCGGTGGAGGCGCTGGCGCGCGAGCTGTACGAGGAGACGGGCCAGGTGCTCACCGGGGCCCGGCTGGTCGACGCCCGTACCTACACGGTCACCCGGAACGGTGTGACCTGGCACCTGGTGGCGGTCTTCTACGCGGTGGAGCTCCGCCCCGGTGATCCCCTGGTCGTCACCGAGACGGACGGCAGTACGGAGGCCGTCGCCTGGCGGCCGCTGACCGGGCCGGTGGAGGAGCTCTCCCCGGCGGCGGCCGACGCGCTGTCCCTGGTGGGGGTCAGGCCAGGGCCTTCCGCATGACCACGCACGCGCGGCCGTGGGCGAGGTCCGGGCGGCGGTCGGTCTCCTCGTAGCCGAGGGAGGTCCAGAAGGCGAGGGCCTTCGGGTTGTTCTCCAGGACGGCGAGCCGCAGGCCCGTACGGCCCTGGGCGCGGAAGCGGTCCTCGACGTACGCGGCGAGCCGGCGGCCGTGGCCCGCGCGCCGTTCGTCCCCGTGGACCATGAGGAGTCCGAGCCACGGTTCGGTTTCCGCCGGGTCGGGGTGGCGGCCGAGGGTGATGGCGACGGCGACGAGCCGGCCCTCGGAACGGCCCAGCAGGACCTCGGCGGTGGCCTGCGCGAGTTCGTCGGCGAGGGCGGCCGCGACCTGCTCGGGCCGGATGTCGGACGGGTCCGGGAAGTCGCCGCTCAGCTGCTGGAACTCCTCGTTCGAGGCGTACAGCGCGGTGAGTTCGGTGAGCAGCGGGCCGGGGAGGGCCGCACCGTCCTCCAGGGCCTTGGGCACGAGGGCTTCGACGATCACGCGGCAAGGGTAGAGCCCCGGCGGGCGAACCGCCGGGGCTCAAGGGTGTCGCGGGGCGTCGGTCAGAGGTTGACGCCGAAGTCGCGGGCGATGCCTTCGAGGCCCGAGGCGTAGCCCTGGCCGACCGCGCGGAACTTCCACTCGGCGCCGTTGCGGTACAGCTCGCCGAAGACCATGGCGGTCTCGACGGCGGCGTCCTCGGAGAGGTCGTAGCGGGCGAGCTCGGCGCCGCCGGCCTGGTTCACGATGCGGATGTAGGCGTTGCGCACCTGGCCGAAGTTCTGCGAGCGGTTGACCGCGTCGTAGATGGAGACCGGGAAGACGATCTTGTCGACGGTCGGCGGGAGGGCCGCGAGGTTGACGTTGATCTGCTCGTCGTCGCCGCCGCCCTCGCCGGTGCGGTTGTCACCGGTGTGGACGATGGTCTGGTCCGGCGTCGACTTGTTGTTGAAGAAGACGAAGTGCGCGTCGGACGCGACCTTGCCGGCGGCGTCCACGCCGATCGCCGAGGCGTCGAGGTCGAAGTCGGTGCCGGTGGTGGTGCGGACGTCCCAGCCGAGGCCCACGGTGACAGCGGCGAGGCCCGGGGCCTCCTTGGTCAGAGAGACGTTGCCGCCCTTGGACAGGCTCACAGCCATGGAAAGTCCCTTTCATCGTGATGTCTTCGCCTGGAGAAACGCGTGGTGCCCCCGGACGGTTCCCGGGGCGCTCCCGGCGAAAACAGGATGACTCCGATGGCCCCCTGCGGGGAACATGGAGGGCATGTCCGGTCCGTATCCCATCCGCGGCTCCGTCTCGCTCCCCGAGGCCGAGCTCCAGTGGCGTTTCTCGCGTTCCTCGGGCCCGGGCGGTCAGCATGTGAACACCAGCGATTCCCAGGTCGAGCTGCGCTTCGACCTCGCGGCCACCGACGCGCTGCCCGAGGTGTGGAAGGCCCGCGCCCTGGAGCGCCTCGCCGGCCGCCTGGTGGGCGGCGTCGTGACGGTCCGCGCCTCGGAGCACCGCTCCCAGTGGCGCAACCGCGAGACGGCGGCGGTGCGGCTCGCCGCGCTGCTCGCCGAGGCGACGGCCCCGCCGCCGAAGCCCCGCCGTCCGACGAAGATCCCCCGCGGTATCAACGAGCGGCGGCTGCGCGAGAAGAAGCAGCGCTCGGAGACGAAGCGGACGCGCCAGTCCCGCGACTGGGGCTGAGGGCCGCTCCCCACCGCTGAGGGCTCAGGACAGGCTCCGGTACTTCCCCTGGTAGTACGTCAACGGCCCGCCGCCCGCCGCGCCGGCGTCCACCGACAGGACCCGGCCCACCACGAGCGTGTGGTCACCGGCCACGACCCGGCTCTCCGTGCGGCACTCCAGGGTCGCCAGCGCGCCGCCCATGAGCGGGGCGCCGCTCTCCTCGCCGCGGGTGTACGGCAGGTCGGCGAAGAGGAGCCTGTCGCTGACGCGGTTCTTCATGGCGAAGCGCCCGGCGATGTGGCGCTGGTTCTCACCGAGGATCGACACCGCCCACACGGGGACGTCGGTGAGCAGGTCGTCCATGCGGGAGCCGTTGCGGAGGCTGACCAGGACCAGGGGCGGGTCGAGGGAGACCGACACGAAGGCCGTGGCGGTCATGCCGACGTCCTCGCCGCGCGGCCCGTCGTCGGGGTCGTGCGCGGTCACCAGGACCACACCGGCCGCGAGGCGGGACATCGCCGCCCGGAACTCGTCGTTGCTCACCCCCTCAGCATGAGGGATGGCCAGATCGGACACGGGAGGCGAGGTCGGGGTCTTCTGCAGCACATTCGCACGCTAGTCCCGGCCGTTCGGGTGCCGCATCGGGCCCGGGGACCAGGCCGCCACCCCCGCCGGTCCTAGGACCCGGGGCCCGGGGCGGGCGCGGCCCCGCGCGGACCGGGGCGACCCGCCATGACCTGCTGTGACTTGAGTCACAGCGACCAGTATTTGCTGACCCTGTGTACCGGGTGTGCAGCTCGCTGTGATTCAGTGGCAGTGACAGTGCAATACGAACGGTGACTGTGCAACACGAAGCCGATGAGAACCCTGGAGTTGCTGTCGAGGTCTCGGGGAGAGCGAGCGATGGAGACCGAGTCGGAGCCGTACGTCCGTCTCTCGACCCTGCGGCAGCTGCATCAGGTCGTGGCGGACCTCAACACTGCGCGCAGCCTGGCGGACACCCTGCAGACCGTCGCCGACGGTGTGGTCGCCGGTCTCAACTACGAGCTTGCCTGCGTCAACCTCGTACGCCCCGACGGTGACCTCGTCGTCGCCGCCTTCGCCGGCAGCTCCGCCGCCGAGGCCCTGATCACCGGCCGGGTCGGCTCCCGCGCCTCCTGGGACCGCCGCCTGTCGATGGCGACCGCCTGGGGCGACCTGCGGTTCATCCCGCACACCGAGGGCTGGGTGCTGATGGAGGACGACGTCCCCCAATGGCACACCGACGGCCCCGCGCCCCGCTTCGAGGACGAGTGGCACCCGCACGACCGTCTCTACGCCCCCATGTACTCGCCCCGGCTCGGCTCCGCCCGCCCGGGGGGACCCCCGCCCGGCTCCGGCCGTGAGCTCCTCGGGGTCATATCCGTCGACCGTCCGCGCAACGGCCGACACCCGGGCCCCTGGGGCCAGGAGGCGCTCCAGATGTACGCCTCCCAGTCGGCGATCGCCATCAGCAACGCCCGGCTCCGCTCCAACATGCAGCGTGCCCTCGTCCGCCTGGAGCGGGAGCAGCAGGCGCTCCGCGCCAGCGAGGAGTCCTTCCGGCAGGCCTTCGAGTACGCCCCCTCCGGCATGGCCATCGCCGAGATGGGCGGCGACCAGCACGGCCGGCTGCTGCGTACGAACGACGCCCTGTGCCGGCTCCTCGGCCGGCCCGCCGCCGCCATGCGGCGCTACTCCTTCGCCGACCTCGTCCACCCCGAGGACATAGGGACGCTGCTGCGGACCTCCGCCGAGGGCGGCCGGGCCGAGCTGCGGCTCGGGCGGCGCGACGGCACGTACGTGTGGGTGTCCCTGCGGAACTCGGTCGTCGCCGACGCGGCCGACGGTCCGCGTTTCCTCCTCACCCACGTCGAGGACATCGAGGAGCGCAAGCGGCACGAGCTCCAGCTCGCCCACCGCGCCTCGCACGACGCCCTCACCGGCCTCCCCAACAGCGCCGAGCTGCGCTCCCGGCTCTCCGCCCGGCTGTGCGAGCGCCCGGCGGCGCACGTGTCGGCCGACCAGGCCGCGGGGTACGGCGGGGGGTACGAGTCGGGCCGGGACGGCGGCTACGGGACGGGTTACGACCAGGCCCACGCCGATCAGCCCGGCCACGCCGGATACGACTCCGGCGGCTCCGGTGGCCCCGGTCACTCCGGCTACGAGTCGCCGTACGAGCACGAACACGAGCACGGCTTCGGTTTCGAGCCGGCGGGCGTCGGCCCGTACGACCACCACGTCCACATGGTGGCCCCCTCGGGCGGTGACATCGACGACGGCACCAAGGGCCTCGCCGTCCTCTTCTGCGACCTCGACGGCTTCAAGTCGATCAACGACCGCTTCGGGCACCACACCGGTGACGCGGTGCTCATCGAGGTCGCGCGCCGTCTCACCACCGGGGTCCGCGACGGTGACACGGTCGCCCGGCTCGGCGGTGACGAGTTCGTCGTCCTCGCCGACGGGCTCGGCGCGGCCGACGCGGCCGATCTGGCCGTACGCCTGCGCAACGCGATCATTCCGCCGATCCGGGTGGACGGTCGGGCGGTCCGGGTCGGGGCGAGTTTCGGCATCGGATGGGCCGAATGCGGGATGACCGTGGAAGAGGTCCTGAACTCCGCCGACCAGCGGATGTACGTGGAGAAACGCTCCCGCGCCAAGGTCCACCGCCGCGCCGGCTGAGGCTCCTGACACGCCCGGGGCCGCTTCGGGGGCTGGTCCGTTCGGGGTAGGCTCGGCCGGTCGGCGACGGCTGGCGAGCATGGAGAGGAACCCGGATGGCTGCCGGTAACGACGGCGCGAACAAGCCCGAGAACGACGACCCGTTCGGCTACCTGTACGAGGACGGTCAGGCAGCGGGCGCCCAGCCCCCGGGTGGGGGCGGCTACGGCTATCCCGGCCCGGCCGCGGCGCAGCCAGGCGTGCCCCGGACCTCGTACAACCAGGTCAGAACGGTCGGCGAGCGCCAGTACGGCGGTCACGGCGGCCAGCAGCACGCGCAGCCCTACGTACCGCCGCAGCAGCAGGCACCGTACGGCCAGCCGCAGGCGCAGTACGCCGCTCCGGAGACCTACGGCGGCCCGCCGACCCGGCAGGGACCCCCGCCGCAGCACCACCACGGTGGCGGCTCCGGCCGCGGCCCCAACACCCGGGGCATCCTCATCGGCGCGGTCGCGGTCGTCGCGGTCGTCGTGGTGGGCATCGCGGCCGCGGTGATCACGAACTCGGGCAAGGACGACGACAAGGACAAGCAGGCCGGCACCGGTGGCACCAGCGCGACCGCGCCGGTGAAGCCGTCCGAGGAGCCCAGCACCGAGCCGAGCGCCGACGAGACCCCGGCCGAGCTCCCGAAGCAGGACGCGGCCACGCTGAAGCTGGGTGGCAGCGCGGGACTCGCCACGGACGTCAAGGGTGCCGAGGGCTCGAACGGCACGTACGTCGCGGGCTTCAACCAGGTCGGTTCCTCGGTGACCTGGAAGGCGAACATGCCGGCGAAGGGGAAGTACGCCCTGACCGTGCGCTACGCGATCCCCGCCGTGGACGCCAACGCCACCCTGACGGTGAACGGCAAGCCGAACACCTCGCCCCTCGGCCTGAAGAACTTCATCCACTCCTCGGACCCGAACCTGGAGAAGAACTGGCAGACCACCTGGGCGCCGGTCGACCTCCAGAAGGGCGAGAACGAGATCAAGATCTCGTGCGAGACGGGCAATCAGTGCGACGTGCTGCTCGACTGGCTGGAAGTCGGGCCGCCGAAGCAGTCCTAGTCACCGCATGACGGCGCCGTGCGTCACGGCCGGTCCGGTTCCTCTGTGACCTTCACGCGGGGCAGCAGCTCCTCGTAGGCCGTCGGGTCGAACTCGCCGGCCACCGGTGAGAGCACCGTCGCCGCCGAGAGGGCGACCGCGCGGGACAGGCGGTCGGGCCACGGTGTGCCGTCGACCAGGCCCGACAGCAGGCCGGCGACGGCCGAGTCGCCCGCGCCCGTCGGGTTGCCCTTGACGGCCGCCGGCGGGGCCGCGCGCCACAGGCCCTCCGGGGTCGCGGCGAGCAGGCCGTCGGGGCCGAGCGAGGAGACGACCGTGCGGGCGCCGCGGCCCCGCGCCTCGCGGGTCGCGCGCAGCGGGTCGCGGGTGCCGGTGAGCTGGGCGAGTTCGTCCGCGTTGGGCTTGACGAGGTCCGGGCGGGCGGCGATGCCGCGCCGGAGGGGTTCGCCGCTGGTGTCGAGGAGGACGGGGACTCCGGCCGTGCGGGCGAGGCGGACGAGTTCCGCGTACGCCCCCACGTGGATGCCCGGCGGGAGGCTGCCGCAGAGGGCGACCGCCGCGGCGCCGTCGAGGAGCGCGGTGAAGCGGGTGCGGAAGGCGGTCCACTCGGCGGCGGTGACGGTGGGGCCCGGTTCGTTGAGCTGGGTGGTGTCGCCGGTCGTGGTGTCGACGATCGCGACGGTGCGGCGGGTGGGGCCGGTGGTCTCGACGAGCTCGTCGCGGACCGGGGTCGTGGCCAGCCGCTCGCGGAGCACGGCACCGGTGGCGCCGCCCGCGAAGCCGGTGGCGACGGTCTCGTGGCCGAGCGCGGCGAGCACCCGGGCGACGTTGAGGCCCTTGCCGCCGGGGCGCTCGATGACCTGGGTGACCCGGTGGGAGGCGTGCGGGGTGAGGGCGGGGACCCGGTAGGTCAGGTCCACCGCCGTGTTGAGGGTGACCGTGAGAATCACCTGACCAACCCCCGTACTCCGTGTGAAGTCCTGCGGAACGCGTGCTCCGACGGGCACTGATCATGCCAAACGAAAGGCGGTTGGCCCAGACCCTCGGCCCACCGCCGTTCCGTGTGACTCCTGATCAGAAGCGTCCTCGGGGCGTGCTCAGACCTTCGGGTCGACGATCCACTCGCCCTTGCGCATGACGCCCTTGACGGTGAACTCGGCGTCCAGGACCACGATGTCGGCGTCCTTGCCGGGTTCCAGGGAGCCGACGCGGTCGTACACGCCGAGCAGCCGGGCCGGGTTGGCGGAGATCGCCTGGACGACCGACTCGACGGGGAGGCCGTCGATGGTGGCGGCGCGCTTGAAGGCGCGGTCCAGGGTGAGGGTGGAGCCGGCGATGGAGCCGCCCTCGACGAGGCGGGCGACGCTGTCCTTCACCTCGACCTCCAGGGGGCCCAGCATGTAGCGGCCGTCGCCGAAGCCGGCGGCGTCCATGGCGTCGGTGATGAGGGCGACGCGCTCGGGTCCCGCGTGGTGGAAGGCGAGCTCCAGGGCGGCGGGGTGGAGGTGGGTGCCGTCGTTGATGAGCTCGACGGTGATCCGCTCGTCCTCCAGGAGGGCGGCGATCGGGCCGGGTGCGCGGTGGCCGAGGGCGGGCATCGCGTTGTAGAGGTGGGTGGCGACGGTGGCGCCGGCGTCGATGGCCTCGACGGTCTGCTCGTAGCTGGCGTCGGTGTGGCCGATGGCGGCGATCACGCCGTGCTCGGCGAGCAGGCGTACGGAGTCGATGCCGCCGGGCAGTTCGGTGGCGAGGGTGACCATCTTGGCCTGGCCGCGGGCGGCGTCGATCAGCTTGCGGACGTCTGCCGGGTCGGGGTCGCGGAGCAGCGTCTCGTCGTGGGCGCCCTTGCGGCAGGGGGAGATGAAGGGGCCCTCGAAGTGGAGGCCGGCGATCTCGCCCTGTTCGGCGAGCTCGGAGAGGAGCCCGGCCCGCTGGGTGAGGAAGTCCATCTCGCCGGTGACGAAGGAGGCGACGACGGTGGTCGTGCCGTGCAGCCGGTGGGTGTGGACGCCCTTGAGGACCTCGTCGACGCTGCCGGAGGTGAAGGACGCGCCGCCGCCGCCGTGGTTGTGCATGTCGACGAAGCCGGGGACGAGCCAGTGTCCGGTCAGGTCGACGGCCGGGGTGCCCTCCGGTGCGCTGCCGACAATGCGGTCGCCTTCGACGATCACGCGTCCGTTCTCGACGATCCCGGTGGGCAGCACGACGTGTGCGCCGGCGAGAACCTTGTGATCGGCCATCAGGCGGAAACCTCCGAGTCGGTGGGGCGCTGGGGGCGCTGGTCGGCGAGCAGGTCCCAGGCGAGGAGGCCCGCGCCCAGGCATCCGGCGGTGTCCCCGAGGGCCGCCGGGACGATGGCGGGCAGCTTCTGGAACGTGACTCGCTCCTCCACCGCGGCCCGAAGTGGTGTGAACAAGGTTTCCCCGGCCTCGGCGAGTCCGCCACCGATGATGAGCGTGCGGGGGTCCAGCAGGGTGAGGGCCGTGACCAGGCCGTCCGCGAGGGCGTCGACGGCGTCCTGCCAGATCCGCAGGGCGGCGGCGTCGCCGGACTCGACGGCCTTGGCGCAGTCGGCGGCGTCGGCCTTGGGGTCGCCGCTCGCCTCGGCCCAGGCCTGGGAGACGGCGGAGGCGGAGGCGTACCGCTCCAGGCAGCCGCGCTGGCCGCAGCCGCAGACGGTGCCGCCGGGGCGGACGACGATGTGGCCGATCTCGCCGGCGTAGCCGTGGGCGCCGGCCTCGATGCGGTCGCCGATGCCGATGGCGCCGGCGATGCCGGTGCCGAGGGGCACGAAGAGGAAGCGGTCGGCGCCGTTGCCCGCGCCGATGCGGCCTTCGGCGAGGCCGCCGGTGCGGACGTCGTGGCCGAGGGCGACGGGGATGCCGTCGAGTCTGCCGCTGAGGAGTTCGCGCATGGGAACGTCGTGCCAGCCGAGGTTGGCGGCGTAGACGGCGATGCCGTTCTCCGCGTCGACGATGCCGGGGACGGCGACTCCGGCGGCCGCCGCGGGCTCGCCATACCGCTCCTGGCCGAGGGCGCGGAGCTCGGCGGCGAAGCCGAGGATGGTCTCCACGACGGCCTCGGGGCCGCGGTCGCGTCCGGTGGCGCGGCGGGCCTCGTGGAGCAGGGTGCCGTCCGCCCCGACGAGGGCGGCCTTCATGCCGGTGCCGCCCACATCCAGGGCGATGACGTGTCTCACGGGTGACAGTTTGGCCCTCGGGGACCCAAAAGGTCTAGTCCACTGCCGAGGATTGTTGCGTACGGATACAAATTCGGGTCCCGTCATGGGGCCCATCGTCCCGGTGGCGTTGCGGAAGTGATACCCGAGTGGTGTAGACCTCATACCCGCGCACGCGAGAGACTTACGGCCCTGCGCAGAGCAAACGTGCGGCTCGATGCAGCTCAACGACGAGCAAAAGGTGGATGAAGCCGTGGAGCGGCGACGATTTCTTGGATTGACCGCGGCCGTCGCCGCACTCGGACTGACCGCCACGGTCGCCGGCTGTGGTTCCCTCGGGGGTGACTCCGGCGACGTGACCCTGAGACTGGTCGCGGCCGACTACGACCTCACCGGCGGCGACACCACCAAGAAGTACTGGGCCGGCCTCGTCGCCGCCTTCGAGGCCGGACACCCCGGCGTCAAGGTCGAGGTGCAGGTCGAGTCCTGGGACGACGTCGACCGCAAGGTCGCCGAGATGGTCGCGGCCGACAAGGCCCCCGACATCGCGCAGATCGGCGCCTACGCCGACTACGCGGCAGCCGACCAGCTCTACGCCGCCGACGAGCTCCTCTCCATACCCGTCCAGTCCAACTTCCTCGCGCCGCTCGTCGACGCCGGGGAGCACAAGCGGACCCAGTACGGGCTGCCCTTCGTCGCCTCCACCCGGCCGCTGTTCTACAACAAGGCCCTCTTCGACAAGGCCGGCGCCAAGCCCCCCACCACCTGGGCCGAGCTCGCCGAGGCCGCCGGGAAGCTGAAGGACGACGGTGTCCGCACCCCCTTCGCGCTGCCCCTCGGCCCCGAGGAGGCCCAGGCCGAGGCCCTGATGTGGATGCTCAGCGGCGGCGGTGGCTGGACCGACGGCACCGACCACTACGCGGTCGACTCCGACGCCAACATCAAGACCTTCGACTGGCTCAAGAACCACCTGGTCGGCAAGGGCCTCACCGGGCCCGTCGCCCCCGGCAAGCTCAACCGCAAGGCCGCCTTCGCCGCCTTCGCGAACGGCGAGGTCGGCATGCTCAACGGCCACCCCTCGCTCCTCAAGGAAGCCGCCAAGAAGGGCGTCGAGGTCGGGCAGATCCCGCTCCCGGGCGCCGACGGCCAGGCCGAGGCCGCCATGGGCGTGGCCGACTGGATCATGGGCTTCAAGCAGAACGGTCACCGCAAGGAGATCGGCGACTTCCTCAACTTCGTCTTCAGCGACGAGAACGTCCTGAAGTTCGCCGGCGACAACGACCTCCTGCCGGTCACCGTCACCGCCTCCACCCGCATGGAGACCGAGCCCGAGCACGCCAACCTGCGCGTCTTCCTCAAGACGCTCCCGGAGAGCCAGCTCCCGCCGGTCGGCAAGACGTCCTGGGCCAAGGTCAGCGAGAACGTCAAGCAGAACATCGGCAAGGCCGTCGCCCCGGCCGGGGTCCCCTCCGAGGTCCTCGGGGCGATCGGACGCGCGGCGACGGCGGCGGAGAACGCCGAGTAGGAGGGGCCGCTCGACCGGGCGGCCACGGCGTCGAGGAGCGCCGCTCGACCGGGCGGCCACGGCGTCGAGGAGCGCCGGGTAATAGGTTGGTCGTATGACCGAGGAGCGGGAAGCGGCGGACAACGGCGACGAAGGCGGGCTCAGAGAGCGCGAGCAGGCCCTCCTCGCCGTCGAGCGCCGCTCCTGGCCCGGCCCCGGCGCCAAGGAACGCGCGGTCCGCGAGAGCCTCGGACTCTCCCCGACCCGCTACTACCAGCTTCTCAACGCCCTCCTGGACGACCCCAGGGCCCTCGCCCACGACCCGGTGACGGTGAACCGGCTGCGGCGGGTGCGGGACGAGAAGAGACTCAAGCGCTGAAGCGAGGGCCCCCGGTGCCCGCGCCGGGCTCCTCACGTGCCGTCTTGTCCGTGGCCCTGACGTGGGCGGCGTGCGTGGGTAGGGTCGGGAGTATGGTCAGCCTCCCGCACCCGACCACATCCGCCGGCCGCGACGGTCTGGCCGCGCTGCTCGCGCGGCCCGAGAAGGCCGTCGTCGCCCTCGACTTCGACGGCACCCTCGCCGAGATCGTCCCCGACCCCGAACGGGCCCGCGCCCACCCCGGCGCCGTCGAGGCGCTCGCCGCGCTCGCGCCCGAGGTCGCCTCCGTCGCCGTCGTGACCGGCCGCCCCGCCGGGGTCGCCGTCCGGTACGGCGGCTTCGCCGGCGTCCCCGGCCTGGAGCACCTCGTCGTCCTCGGCCACTACGGCGCCGAACGCTGGGACGCCGTCACCGGTACCGTCCGGGCCGCCGCCCCGCACCCGGGCGTCGCCTCCGTCCGCGCCGAGCTCCCCGGCTTCCTCGACCGGGCCGGCGCCTGGCCGGGCGTCTGGATCGAGGAGAAGGGCCGCGCGGTCGCCGTCCACACCCGCCGCGCCCTCGACCCGGAGGGCGCCTTCGAGGCCCTCAAGGGCCCGCTGAGCGACCTCGCCACCCACCACGGCCTCGTCCTGGAGCCCGGCCGCATGGTCCTGGAGCTGCGGCCGCCGGGCATGGACAAGGGCGTCGCGCTCGCGGAGTACGTACGGGAGGTGGGCGCCGGGTCCGTGCTCTACGCAGGCGACGACCTGGGCGACCTGCCCGCCTTCGCCGCCGTCGAGAAGCTCCGCTTCGACGGCGTCCCGGGGCTCCTGGTCTGCTCCGGGTCCACGGAGGTCCCGGAGCTGGCCGACCGCGGGGACCTCGCGGTGGCTGGCCCGCCGGGGGTGGTGGAGTTCCTGAGGGCGCTGGCGGAGGCGGTACGGCGGGAGGCCTGAGCCGGGGCCGTCCCCGTCAGCCCTTCCGTACGAGCAGGTCCACCAGGCTCGTCGCCTCCTGCCCGGCGCTGTTCGCCTCTAGCCCGCGGCGCATCAGCTCGAAGTAGGGCAGGACCAGCTCCGGGCTGACGCCCTGGCCCTCGGCGGTCGCCAGGAAGGTCGGCGTGCCGGCCACCTGCATCGCCAGGTTGGAGTCCGTGTCGTCGTGGTCGCCGCTCGCCAGCCGGCGAGCGGTCCCGTCGACCCCGGGACCGACCATCGCCCGGATCCAGTCCCCGAGCAGCGGGGCGAACGCGACCGGGTCGATGTCCTCCTCGCGGATCAGGGCGAAGGCGTGCGCGGCCCCCGCGAACATCCCGTACATGGCGCTCAGCAGGGCCACGTCGTGCAGGGCCGCGAAGCCCGCGTCCTCGCCGACGTAGGTGGTGTTCACCGGCACGGCGAGGGACTCCCGGTGGAGCTCGAACAGCTCCCGCGAGCCGCTGTAGAAGACGTAGCTGCCGGCCTCCGGGATCCCGACCATCGGCGGGACGGCCATGATGCCGCCGTCCAGGTAGCGGGCGCCGCGCTCCTCGGCCCACGCGGCGCGGGTCCGGGCCTGGGCGGGGGTCGTGGTGGTCAGGTTGACCAGGTCCTTGCCGGTCAGGTCGACACCGTCCAGGGCGGTCTCCACCGAGGCGTCGTCGAGGAGGCAGACGATGACGAGGGTGCTCGCCGCGACCGCCTCGGCCGCGGTGTCCGCGACCTTCGCGCCCTCGGGGGCCAGCGCCTCCGCGCGGGCCGGGGTGCGGTTCCAGACGGTGAGCGGGTGCCCGGCGGCGAGCCAGGTGCGGGCCAGGGCGGTGCCCATCGCGCCGAGGCCGAGGAGGGTGACGGGGGTCTTTTCGATCGTGTTCGCTGTCATGATCACAAGGCTGCTCCAGGGCTCTGACCTGCTCAAGTACCCACTTGGAAGTGGGTGGTTACCCTGAGGTGAGCGAACAGGTCAGAAGGGTGGGGCACATGGCGACGCTGAACCGGCCCGGCACCGAGGACGGCCACGTCTGCGGGATCGACGCGGCGATGGAGGTCATCGGCGGCAAGTGGAAGGTGCTCATCCTGTGGGCGCTGCACCAGCGGCCGCACTGCCGTTTCGGCGAGCTGCGCCGGCTCGTCCCGGGCATCACGGAGAAGGTCCTGGCCTCCCATCTGCGGGAGCTGGAGGCGGACGGCATCGTGGACCGGGTCTCCTACGAGGAGGTCCCGCCCCGCGTCGAGTACGCCCTCACGAAGGACGGCGTCCGCCTCAACGAGGCCCTCGAACCCCTGGCGCTGTGGGGGCGCGAGCGGGCGGCCGCCGCCTCCCCGGAGCGGTCCTCCTCCTAGCTCTGCTCCCGCAGCGCGTCGAGCTGGTTCAGGAACCAGCGCTGCGGGGGCAGGGCCGTGGCCGTCGCCGCGAGGCGCTTCGTGCGGTCGGCGCGTTCGGACAGGGGCATCGTCAGGGCGGTGTGGAGGGCGACGGCGGTCTCCGAGACGTCGAAGGGGTTCACCGCGAGGACGTCCTCGCGCAGCTCCTCGTACGCGCCCGCGCCCGTCGACAGGACGAGCGCGCAGCCCGCGTCCGAGACCACCGGTATCTCCTTCGCGACCAGGTTCATGCCGTCGCGCACCGGGTTGACCAGGGCCACGTCCGCCAGGCGGTACGCGGCGAGGGAGCGGGTGAAGTCGTCCTCCACGGAGACGATCACCGGCTGCCAGTCGGCCGTGCCGAACTCCGCGTTGATCTCGGCGGCCAGGTCGGCCACCGAGGCCGTGTACGCGCGGTACGACTCCAGATCCTGCCGGGAGGGGTACGCCGAGGCCAGGTGGACCACCCGGTCGCGCCACTCCGGGTGGACGGTGAGCAGCTCCCGGTAGGCGAGGAGGCCGCGCAGGATGTTCTTCGACAGCTCCGTGCGGTCGACGCGGACGATGGTCCTGCGCTCGCCCACCTCGGCGCGGAGACGGGCGAGGGCCTCGTCCACCTCGGGGCGGTGGGCCAGGGCCCGCAGCTCGTCGCCGTCGACGCCCAGCGGGTACGCCCGGACCCGGGTGCGGCCCTTCCCGACGCCGTGGCGGCGCCACTCCACCCCGTGCCAGGGGTCGCCGCTCGGCCGGACGCCCTGGGCCGTCCCGGTCGGGTCGTCGCGCTGGGAGCAGCAGCTGATGAACGCCGACGCCCATCCCCAGGTGTGGAAGCCCAGCTCGTCGGCGCCGAGCATGCCCCACAGGAGTTCCTCGACGATGTCGTCCGGAACCATGCGCAGGTACTCGGGGGACACCCAGGGCGTGTGGGTGAAGTGCCCGATCCGCAGGTCGGGGCGGAGCTCCCGCAGCATCCCGGGGACGAGCGCCATGTGGTAGTCCTGCACCAGGACCGCCGCGCCGTCGTCCGCCTCGGCGGCCAGGGCTTCGGCGAAGGCGCGGTTGTAGGCGCGGTACGACTCCCAGAGGCGCCGGAACTCCGCGTCGAAGACGGGCTCGCGGGGGATGTCGTACAGGTGGTGGTGGAGGAACCACAGAACCGAGTTCGCGATGCCGTTGTACGCGTCGGCGTACACCTCCGGGTCGATGTCCAGCATCCGGACGCCCGGCTCGCCGATGCCGCGCCGGACGGCCTCCCGGTCGCCCTCGCCGAGCGCCGCGCACACCCACAGGCTGTCCTGCGAGGAGACGGCGCTCAGCCCGGAGACCAGGCCGCCGCCGCCCCTGCGGGCGTCGAGCTCACCGTCCTCGCCGCGCACGTACGAGACGGGTCCCCGGTTGGATGCCACGAGTACGGATGCCATGTGGCGAACCTAGCCCGTCCCGTAAACGCTCAAACGTACGTATACGAGACGAGGGGATCCGGCCACGGAGGGTGGCCGGACCTCCGGAGGGCCGTCAGTTCTCGCGCCGGCCGCGCATCGCGGCCTTCGCGACCAGGCCGGTGGCGGCGAGGGCCAGGCCCAGGGCGCCCAGCAGCCACAGCCGCTCGCCGTCGGCGCCGGTGTCGGCCATCGAGCCGCCGCCGCCGATCCCGTGCGGTCCGGGGGCCGGGGGTGCGGGGGTGGAATCGGCGGGGGTCGGGGTGGGCGTGGGCTCGACCGGGGCCGGTGTCGGGTCCGTGGGGGTGGGCGTGGGGTCCACCGGCGTCGGGGTCGGATCCACCGGGGCCGGCGTCGGCGTGGGGGTCGGCTTCGGCTTCCTGAGCTCCGGGGTCGCTCCGCAGGCGGGGTCCTCGCTGCCGTCTCCGCAGTTGGAGCGGGGGGTCTCGACCTTCACGCTGTTGCGGAGCCTCCCGTCTCCGGTCGGCGGGCTCTTGATCTTCACCGAGTAGGTGACGGTCGCCGTCCGCCCGGCCGGGATGGTCCCCGCGAATCCGATCCTGGACGCCTTGTAGGTCACCGTGCCCAGGTCCGTCCGCACGTCGCCCCGGTACTCGGCGTCGTCGAGGTTCCCGCTCAGGTCGTCGCTGAACCTGGCGTTCGGGTAGTCGTGCGCGCTGACGTTCTTCGCGGTGATCGTGTACGTGAGCGTGTCGCCCGGCTTCACCGTGCGCGGGCTCGCCGTCTTGGTGATCTCCAGGTCGGGGACCGGAACGGAGAAGGCCAGCGCGGAGGGCACGTAGGTGTCGCCGCGCGTCGTGAAGGTCAGATCGGCCGAGGTGGCGCCCTGCGGGACGGCGCCGTCGGGGATGTCGAAGGCCTTCGCGTCGATGCTCAGGTTGTTGACCAGGTCGGGGGCGACGGCACCGTCGTCCCCGCTGATGAAGAAGTTGCTGGTGTTGCCCGTGTGGGCCTCGGTGACGTTCCTGCCGTCGACGAGGAAGGTGTCACCCGGGGTGTTCCAGTCGCCCTCGTACGCGGTGACGCTCGCCCGCGCCTTGCCGCCGCTCCGATGGAAGCCGTCCACGCTGATCGTGGTCGCGGGGGAGGACGAGCGCTGGAGGACGTGCCCGCCGTACACGTACACGTTCCGCCGCTCGGGCGCGCGGACCGGGTCGGGACCCGGGAACCTGTGGACGACGGTCAGCGACCAGCCCGCCACGCAGCCCTTGCCGTCGGGCGCCCAGATGTTGCCGACGGTCACCTGCGCGTCCGTACCGGAGGTGCCCGCGAACGCGGCCGTCACGTCCGACTCGCCGGTGTAGTAGTGCGGGCCGTTGGTGTCGGCCGGGTCGGCGACCATGCTGTCGATCGAGACCGGGGTCAGGGCGCCCGCCCCGACCTTGATCACCGGGGCGGTCGTCGTGGGGTCGCCGGGCGAGCGCTCGACATCGGCGCCGGAGATGTCGCAGCGCTTCAGCCGCGCCCCGCTCGGCCCCGT
Organism: Streptomyces sp. NPDC088553; assembly: GCF_044752965.1. NCBI lineage: Bacteria > Bacillati > Actinomycetota > Actinomycetes > Kitasatosporales > Streptomycetaceae > Streptomyces > Streptomyces sp. NPDC088553. The sequence goes on from NZ_JBIVMG010000005.1 coordinate 132,218, forward strand.
GTACGTGCCGTCGTTGCCACCCCAGAAGAGCCGGGCGTACGCCACCTCCGCGCCCGCCGGGATCCGTACACGGCCGGTGCTGGAGCCGTACTCGCTCCCGAGGGCGCCGGCGTCGATCCGCCGCATCGCGAAGGTGTTGTTGTTGTCCGAGCCCTGGCCGCTCGCCGCGAGCGCACAACGGGCGGCCAGGTCGGCGGGGGCGTCCGGACAGCCCATGACCGTGTTGCCGACGGTCGTGAAGTCGCCGTACAGCGACGCGTCGTACCGCTTGCCGAACGGCTCGACCACGTCCGCCGCGGCCGGCCCCGCCGCCGTGAACGCCAGCGAGCCCGCCGTCAGTCCGACGGCCACGGCGGCCGCGAGCCCCCTGCCCAGGTGATGTTGTCTGAAGCCCATAAAAGGGCAATGTAGGCAAAACGGATCATCATCCGGCGTTACGCCACGCGGCGGTGCGCATACTCGGTGATTTCGGCCATCGGTGGCCGCTCCTCCGTGTCCACGTCGTACGTCCGCGGCTCGAAGCCCTCCTCGCCCCGCTCGAACTGCGTCAGCCGGGGGCGCACCAGATGGCCCCGCGAGAGCCGCAGCTGCGCCGTCCGGTAGATCGCCGCCGCCATCCGGCCCAGCGCCTGCCCGTCCTGGTGCCGGTGCTTGCGCACCCCCACGTCCACCTGCGCGAGCGCGTCCAGGCCCACCGTGTGCAGGGCGTCCACCAGCAGGCCGAGCTCCACTCCGTAACCGACAGGGAAGGGCAGCCGTTCGAGGAGGGACCGGCGCGCCGCGTACTCGCCGCCCAGCGGCTGCACGAAACCGGCCAGCCGCGGCCAGTGCAGATTGAGCAGAGGACGGGCCACGAGCTCCGTCACCCGACCCCCCTGACCAGGGGTGTCTCCGAACGGGCGGTCGTACATCGCCTTCACGAAGTCCACGTCCGGGTCGGTGAGGAGAGGGCCCACGATCCCCGACACGAAGTCCGCCGAGAAGTCCCGCAGGTCCGCGTCGATGAAGCACACGACGTCCCCGGTGGTCACCATCAGCGACCGCCACAGGACCTCGCCCTTGCCCGGCACGGCCGGTATCCGGGGGAGTATCGCGTCCCGCGCCACCACCCGCGCCCCGGCCGCCGCCGCCACCTCCGCCGTACGGTCCGAGGAGCCCGAGTCGATCACCACCAGCTCGTCGACGAGCGGCACCGCCTCCGACATGAGCTCACGCCGGATCACGGCGACGATGTCACCCACCGTCGCTTCCTCGTTCAGCGCCGGCAGGACGACGCTGACCTTCGTGTTCCGCTTCGCGGCGAGGATCCGCTCCAGCGGCCGGTCCGCCACGGACCAGGACCCCCGGTCCAGCCAGCGCTCCACCTCTTCCAGCACGTGATCTCCATCTCGCGGTTCGGACGGCCGGTCCAAGCGTCCGGGCCTTCGGTTACAGTCTTGAACAACGCGGATGCCCGATGCACGTCGGGGTGCCGCCCGCGCCGGAGCGCAGGAACGAAAGTTCACCGCGCTTCACAATCGAATACCGCTCATCCAGAGGGGCAGAGGGAAACGGCCCGTTGAAGCCCCGGCAACCCTCCAGTCGGTTTGTCTCGTCCTCCAGCGAGGCCCCCGGCTAGGGAAGGTGCCAAATCCGTCTCATGGCGAAAAATTCGTCATGGGAAAGATGAGGAGAAAGGGCCTCGCCTCCATGGCTGTACAGACTGCTACCCCCGCCACTTCGGTCGACCTCGGTCCCGCGTCCGGACTCTCCTGTCGCGAATGCGGTGAAGTCTTCCCGCTCGGCCCGATCTTCGCCTGCGAACTCTGTTTCGGACCGCTCGAAGTCGCGTACGACCTCCCCACCGGTGACCCCGAGGCGCTGCGCAAGCAGATCGAGGCCGGCCCCGCCAACATCTGGCGCTACGCCCCGCTGCTGCCCGTCCCCGCCGACGTCGCCGACAAGCCCAACCTGAACCCGGGCTGGACCAAGCTCGTCCAGGCCGACAACCTCGCCCGCGAGATCGGCGTCGCCCCCGGCAGGCTCTTCGTCAAGGACGACTCCGGCAACCCGACCCACTCCTTCAAGGACCGGGTCGTCGCCCAGGCCATCGAGGCCGCCCGCGCCTTCGGCTTCACCACCCTCTCCTGCTCCTCCACGGGCAACCTGGCCGGCGCCGTCGGTGCCGCCGCCGCCCGCGCCGGCTTCCGCTCCTGCGTGTTCATCCCGCACGACCTGGAGCAGGGCAAGGTCGTCATGGCCGGTGTCTACGGCGGTGACCTCGTCGCCATCGAGGGCAACTACGACGACGTCAACCGCTTCTGCTCCGAGCTCATCGGCGACCCGCTGGGCGAGGGCTGGGGCTTCGTCAACGTCAACCTCCGCCCGTACTACGGCGAGGGCTCCAAGACGCTGGCGTACGAGATCTGCGAGCAGCTCGGCTGGGTCATCCCCGACCAGCTCGTCATCCCGATCGCCTCCGGCTCCCAGCTCACGAAGATCGACAAGGGTCTCCAGGAGCTCATCAAGCTCGGCCTCGTCGAGGACAAGCCGTACAAGATCTTCGGCGCCCAGGCCGAGGGCTGCTCCCCGGTGTCGGTGGCCTTCAAGGCCGGCCACGACGTCGTACGGCCCCAGAAGCCGAACACGATCGCCAAGTCGCTCGCGATCGGCAACCCGGCCGACGGCCCGTACGTCCTCGACATCGCCCGCCGCACCGGCGGCGCCGTGGAGGACGTGAACGACGAGCAGGTCGTGGACGCGATCAAGCTCCTCGCGCAGACCGAGGGCATCTTCGCCGAGACCGCGGGCGGCGTGACCGTCGGCGTCACGAGGAAGCTCGTCGAGAACGGGCTGATCGACCCGAACCTCACCACCGTCGTCCTCAACACCGGCGACGGACTCAAGACCCTGGACGCGGTGGCCGACACCTCTCAGGCGACCGTCACCATCCGCCCGAGCCTGGACGCGTTCCGCGACGCCGGCCTGGCCCTCTGAAAGGTTTCGAAGACATGGCCGTGAACGTCCGCATCCCCACCATCCTCCGCACCTACACGGGCGGGCAGTCCGAGGTCCAGGCCGAGGGCGCGACCCTCGCCGAGGTCATTGCGGACCTGGAGAAGAACCACACGGGCATCGCCGCCCGGGTCCTGGACGACCAGGGCAAGCTGCGCCGCTTCGTCAACGTCTACGTGAACGACGACGACGTGCGCTTCGAGCAGGGCCTGGAGACGGCCACCCCGGCCGGCGCCGGCGTCTCGATCATCCCGGCCGTCGCCGGAGGCTGCTGAGCCCCTCACGGCTCGCCGCTTGTCCCGTCTTTCTTGAATTGCCCCTTCCGCGCCATAAAGCGGAAGGGGCAATTCTGCATGGTTGGGCGCGGTAGAGTTGGGGAAGTCCCCTCCGCTGCTCATGCCGGGCGCATATGAGAATGCGTCCCCGCACGACAAGAAGCAGCCAAAGTGCGTGCGCGTTGTGTACCTTCTGCACGCTTTGCCGGGCCCGAATTGCCCGGTAAATCAAGGGAATCTCCCCAATTCGCCTTTCCGTGGCGCCCAGAATTCTCAGTCGATTGACCTGTTGCAGAGGGCAGTTGGGCAGATACATTCAGCCGCGGTCGACGCGTTCCGGCGCAGGGTCTGACCCGGGTTCCGCGAAGTGCGGGTCCCGCGCAAGGGCCAGTAATAGGGGAGTTAGGCATGGCTCAGGGCACCGTCAAGTGGTTCAACGCGGAGAAGGGCTACGGCTTCATCGCGGTCGACGGTGGTGCGGATGTTTTCGTCCACTACAGCGCGATCCAGATGGATGGCTACCGCAGCCTCGAAGAGGGACAGCGAGTCGAGTTCGAGATCTCGCAGGGCCAGAAGGGTCCGCAGGCGGACATGGTCAAGCTCGCCGTCTGAGCGCGGCGCGATCGGCCACCGACGCAACGCCGTCGAGGGGTCCGCATCCCTGAGGGGATGCGGACCCCTCACGCGTTCCCGGCCGCCTTCCGAGCGGGTTCCGCGCCCGTTCCATGCGCGTCCCGAGCCCGTTCCGCGCCCCTCTCGCGCCCCTCCCGTGACCCCCCGCCCCGCATCCCGATCATCGAGAGTCGCTTGCACTCTCATAGGGCGAGTGCTAATCATTGGCGTTAGCACTCGGAAGGTGAGAGTGCTACGAGGATCGGGCAGACGAGGCCGCCGGCCGGGTGGGGCAAGGAACCACGCGGAGCTGCGGAGGCCGTCCGTCGCGGGCGTCGGCGCGGTCCTGGAGCGTTATCCACCCCATGTCCGGGAGGACCACTTCACATGGCCAAGATCATCGCGTTCGACGAGGAGGCCCGGCGCGGTCTCGAGCGCGGCATGAACCAGCTCGCTGACGCCGTCAAGGTCACCCTCGGCCCCAAGGGTCGCAACGTCGTCCTCGAGAAGAAGTGGGGCGCCCCCACGATCACCAACGATGGTGTCTCCATCGCCAAGGAGATCGAGCTCGAGGACCCGTACGAGAAGATCGGCGCCGAGCTGGTCAAGGAAGTCGCCAAGAAGACGGACGACGTCGCCGGCGACGGTACGACCACCGCCACCGTTCTCGCCCAGGCGCTCGTCCGCGAGGGCCTGCGCAACGTGGCCGCCGGTGCCAACCCGATGGCCCTCAAGCGCGGTATCGAGAAGGCCGTCGAGGCCGTCTCCGGCGCCCTGCTCGAGCAGGCGAAGGATGTCGAGACCAAGGAGCAGATCGCTTCCACGGCCTCCATCTCCGCCGCCGACACCCAGATCGGCGAGCTCATCGCCGAGGCGATGGACAAGGTCGGCAAGGAAGGCGTCATCACCGTCGAGGAGTCCCAGACCTTCGGTCTGGAGCTGGAGCTCACCGAGGGCATGCGCTTCGACAAGGGCTACATCTCGGCGTACTTCGCCACCGACATGGAGCGTATGGAGGCGTCGCTCGACGACCCGTACCTCCTGATCGTCAACTCCAAGATCTCCTCCGTGAAGGACCTGCTCCCGCTCCTGGAGAAGGTCATGCAGTCGGGCAAGCCGCTGCTGATCATCGCCGAGGACGTCGAGGGCGAGGCCCTGTCGACCCTGGTCGTCAACAAGATCCGCGGCACCTTCAAGTCCGTCGCGGTCAAGGCCCCGGGCTTCGGCGACCGTCGCAAGGCCATGCTGAACGACATCGCCATCCTCACCGGCGGCACGGTCATCTCCGAGGAGGTCGGCCTGAAGCTGGAGAACGCGGGCCTCGACCTGCTGGGCCGCGCCCGCAAGGTCGTCATCACCAAGGACGAGACCACCATCGTCGACGGTGCCGGTGACAGCGAGCAGGTCGCCGGTCGCGTGAACCAGATCCGCGCCGAGATCGAGAACAGCGACTCGGACTACGACCGCGAGAAGCTGCAGGAGCGCCTGGCGAAGCTCGCCGGCGGTGTCGCGGTCATCAAGGCCGGTGCCGCGACCGAGGTCGAGCTCAAGGAGCGCAAGCACCGCATCGAGGACGCCGTTCGCAACGCGAAGGCGGCCGTCGAGGAGGGCATCGTCGCCGGCGGTGGCGTGGCCCTGCTCCAGGCTTCCTCGGTCTTCGAGAAGCTCGAGGCCGACCTCACGGGTGACGAGGCCACGGGCGCGAACATCGTGAAGCTGGCCCTTGAGGCCCCGCTGAAGCAGATCGCGGTCAACGCCGGTCTCGAGGGCGGCGTCGTGGCGGAGAAGGTCCGCAACCTGCCCGTCGGCCACGGCCTCAACGCCGCGACCAACGAGTACGTCGACCTCATCGCCGAGGGCATCATCGACCCGGCGAAGGTCACGCGCTCCGCGCTGCAGAACGCCGCGTCGATCGCCGCGCTGTTCCTCACCACCGAGGCCGTCATCGCCGACAAGCCGGAGAAGGCGTCCGCGCCGGCCGGCGGCGGCATGCCGGGCGGTGACATGGACTTCTGATCCTCCGGGATCGGCAGTTCATCGCTGAACGCGAACGAGGGCGGCACCCCCCTGGTGGGGGTGCCGCCCTCGGGCGTTTCCCGGCGGCGGATCAGCCGGCGGAGCGGTCAGCGGGTCCGTGGTGCCGGACGTGCTGGGCGGGGACGGCGGGGCGATCCTGGAAGTGCCCCTTCATGAAGGGAACGGACCATGGTCACCCTCCTGACGACCCCGGCCGATCGTGAGCTGGTCATCACCCGCACCTTCGACGCCCCGCCGGCCCGGGTCTGGGAGGCGTGGACGGTCCCCGGGCACGTCCGGGAGTGGTACGGGGCGGCCGCGCTGACCACGACGGTCGTCGACATCGATCTGCGGGTGGGCGGTGCGTGGCGCTGGGGCCAGACCGCCCCGGACGGCCAGGAGATCGTCTTCTCCGGCACGTACGAGGACGTCGTCCCGGTCGAGCGGCTCGACTACACGGAGGTCTTCGAGCAGATGCCGGACGCCGACGCGGTCCGGGTCACGCTCACCTTCGACGCGACCCCGGACGGCGGCACGGCCCTGACCAGCACGTCGTTCTGGCCGTCGAACGAGGTCAGGGACCAGGCGCTGGCGGCGGGCATGGAGGCGGGGGTGCGGGAGCAGTACGACCGCCTCGCGGAGCACCTGAGGTCGATGTGAGGGCCGGTCGCCCTCGGCCGTGCTACGGGCGTCGGAAGAGCGCCGTCCAGAGGAAGGCCTCTCCGAAGGCGGGGGAGTCGGTGGCCTCGTCGCGCATGCGGCGGACCTCGATGTCGGTCAGGCCGGCGAAGATGCCGCGCAACGAGGCGTCCGTATAGGCGAGTCCGCCGTCCAGCGCGCCCTTCCGGTAGAAGTCGGCGTCGGGCAGTTCGGAGCCCATGCCGCCTTCTCCGGCGGCGAACGCGGTGAGCGCGAAGTGCCCGCCGGGCGCGAGGACGCGGTCCAGGAGCGCGAGGTGGCTGATGCGACGGTGCGGTGGCAGGTGGTGGAAGCAGCCGGAGTCGTAGACGAGGTCGTACGGGCCTTCCAGAGGGGCGGCGAAGGCGTCGCCGCACATGAACCGCACGCCCTGCGCACCGGCCTCCGCGGCGCGTTCCTCCGCCCAGCGGATCGCGGTCGCGGAGAGGTCGACGGCGTCCACCTCGTACCCGAGCGACGCGAGGTACAGGGTGTTCCGCCCGGGCCCGCACCCGAGGTCGAGGGCCCGCCCGCCACCGGCCGGGAGCAGCCCGCGCTCGACGTACGAGACGAGGTTCTCGTCGGGCTTGGCGACGAAGAACGGCACGGGCCTGTCCCGGTCGGCGTAGAACCCGTCCCACCAGTCGGCGCCGCCGTCGGTCCACCGGTCGGCACCGGGTGCGAAGAGTCCGTCGAGCAGGCGCAGTACGTCCTCGACCGTGCGGATGTCACGGTTGTCCAAGTCCATCGGGATCCCCCTCCGAGTCGATCTCCAGGGTAGGGGGTGAAGGATTAAAAGCCCAGGTCAGAGGGGGTGTGTGGATGCCCTGGAGGGGGTCGTGCGGCGCTCGGGGCCGAGGTCCGGCCCGCCGGGTGCCGCGCCGCCTCCCGCGGGCCCCACGTGCCCGCCCAGGCTCGGGAAGGGGCCTTCCGGGGCGTCGCCCGGACCGGTTTCCGTACGGGATTCCAGCCCGGTTCACCCGCGCTCATCCGGCCCGCGCCTTCCGGAGGAAAGGCGCCAATCTGGCAGATGACCGGGGCGTGCCCCAGGCCGAAAGCCCTCGGGTGCGAACCCGGTCGTAACGGTATGGAACGGACCTTCGTGGCGCGGGGTGCTGTCCGGTACGTGCCGCGCACGATTGGCCGGACTCCTCCGTTGCCCCCGAACCGGGCCACCGCTAGGGCCATTGGCGGCCGGGGCACCCACTCCCCATCATCGTCCGGGGTGCGCCGCACCAGCCATCGGTGAGGCCTTCGGGGAGGCGACGACCGTGCAGACGACCGACGTCCCGGCGGTGGGGAACGGGTGACCGTCTTCACCGGTCACCGCCTCGCCCGGCTCATCGCCGAGCGCACCGGGCAGCCCGCCCTCGCGCACGACGCCGACGTCGTCGGCCGCGTGCTGCCGTTCAGGGTCGGCTCCCACGCCGCCGACGCGCTCATCGACTGGTCGCGCGCCCCCGACGACCCCCTCTACCGGCTCCTCGTGCCCCACCGCGACCTGCTCGCCCCCGCGGACTTCGCCGCCGTCGAGCAGACCCTGCGGGACGGCGACCGGGACCGATTGCGGCTCGTCGTCGACGGTCTGCGCGAACGGCTCGACCCGCACCCGGCCGGCCGGGACACCGAGGCCGTCCGGGACCTCTACCCCGGCACCCTGCTCGTCCTCCCCGACCGGCGCCGCACCTGCCCCATCCCCTGCGTGTCCTGCTTCCGCCGGCCCCCGGACCCCGGCGACCCGGCGCTCGGAGGGGCACGGGGCGGGCCCGAGGCGATGACGGCCCGCCTGGCCCGGCACCCGGAGATCACGGACGTCGTCCTCGACGGCGAGGACCCGCTCGCCATGCGGGCGGCGGAGCTCGACGCGTACCTCTCACCACTCCTCGCCACTCCCCAGGTGCGGACGATCCGCATCCGGACGAGGGCCGTGCTCCACACCCCGGAGCGCTTCCTCGCCGCGACCGGCGACGCCGCCGACGCCGATGACCTCCTCCGCGTCCTCGAACGGGTCGTCGCGGCAGGCCGCCACCTCTCGCTGCTCCTCCACCTCACCCACCCCCGGGAGCTCGACCCGGCACCGACCCGCCGGGCCGTCGCCCGCGTCCTCGCGACGGGAGCGGCGGTCCGTACCCAGGCCCCCGTCCTCCGGCACGTCAACGACGACGCCGGGGTCTGGGCGCGCATGTGGCGCGAACAGACCGCGCTCGGCCTCGTCCCGTACCGCATGCTCGTCGAGCGCGGCGCGGGCGGGCGCCGCTGCTTCGGTCTGCCGCTCGCCGAGGTCGTGGACGTTCACGCGGAGGCGGTACGGCAGTGGGCGCGGGGGCTCGCGCCCGCTGTCGGCGGCCCGGTGATGTCCACGGAGCTGGGCACGCTCGCCGTGGACGGCGTCGTTCGGCTCGGGCAGGGCCCGGCCTTCGCCCTCCGCGCGCTCCGGGTCCGCGATCCGGCCCTGGCCGGCGCCGTGGCGTACGCCCGCTTCGACCCGGCGGCGAGGTGGTGGGACGAGCTGACCGCGTACGGCCCCCGGGACCGGATCCTGATCCCGGGGGAGCCGCTGACGCCCGCGGACATGACGGGCGGCTGAACCCCCGCCCCCCGGATCCGTCAGGCGGGCGGGGCGAGCAGCCCCGTGTCCTGCCCGGCGCGACGGAGCGAGTCCGCCACGAAGCCGTTCGCCTTCAGCTCCTCGACGGTGGAGCGGAGGAAGGCGACCGTCTCGGGCGCGCGGCCGGCCGTCGTGCCGACCGCCTGCCGGATCTCCATGAACCGGCCCTCGATCAGCCGGACTTCGGGGTGTTCCGCCACGTACGAGGTCATCGGCTGACGGATGCCGGCGCCCGCCTCCAGGCCCTCCTCCCGGAACGTGTCGACGCCCTCCGCCCCGCGGACGACCGTCGCGTGCGCGAGGGACCGGGAGAGGAAGAGGTCGTACGCGGAGCCCTGCTTGACGCCGATCCGGACGCCGGGCGCGTCGACGTCCTCGACGGTGGTGAGGCCGGAGTCGCGCGGGACGGCGTACACGCCCTCGATGACGGCGTACGGGGCGGTGAACGCGACCTCCGTCTCCCGCGCCGGATCCACGGCGAGGAAGCAGAGGTCGGCCCGGCCGTCGGCCATCGCCTCGAAGGACTTCCGTGCCGCGTCGAAGCAGAGCAGCTCGACGGGAAGCCCGAGCCGCGCCCCGATCTCCCGCGCCAGATCGACGGTGATCCCGGACGGCGCCTCGGGGGTGCCCTGGGCGAGCACCGGGTTCCCGAGGTTGATGGAGGCCCGGAGGGTGCCGGTGGGGGCGAGGTCGGCGGCCAGGGCGGAGGAGGGGGCGGGGCTCGGCGTGTGCGTCATGGGGGTGGAGTCTAGGAAGCGTCGGCGGCGGTCGCGTTCCGAGGCCGGGGGTCGGGGGTGTCGGGTGGTCCTCCGGGTCTCTCCTCGCGGCCGCCCGAACACCCGCCGTACCTCCGGGGGTTGGCCCTACCTCCGGGCCGCGTGCCTGCCGGATGGGGCGGGAGGACCGGCTTCGACAGGCTGTGGGCATGACAGCGAATCCAGGACGTAGCGCTTCTCTTCTCGGTCTCTCCGTCGCCATCGTCGCCGGGCTCGGCCTCGCCGCCGGCGGCGTCGCGCCCGCCTCCGCCGCCGGGCTCGACTGGGGGGTGTGCGACCCCGCCGTCAAGCCGCTTCCCGGGCAGCAGTGCGCCAAGCTCTCCGTACCCCTCGACTACGCCCGTCCCGACGGGGAGCAGATCCAGCTCGCCGTCTCCCGGCTGCCCGGCGCGCGGCCCGAGGCGCGGCGCGGGGTGCTCATGGTGATTCCCGGTGGGCCCGGCAGCTCCGGGGTGCAGCGGCTGGCGCAGAAGGGTGCCGCGCTGGCGAAGGAGATGGACGGGGCGTACGACCTCGTGGCGTTCGACCCGCGCGGGATCGGCGGCTCGGCCAAGGCGCGGTGCGGGCTCGACGAGGGCGACCGGTGGATGATGACGCTGCGGTCGTGGCCGGACGCGGACGGCGGCATCGACGAGAACGTCGCCCGGTCGAAGCGGATCGCCCAGGCCTGTGCCCGGAACGGGGGTGCCATGCTGCGCGGGCTGACCACCGCCAACCAGGTGCGGGACCTGGAACAGCTGAGGAAGGCGCTCGGCGAGCGGAAGCTGTCGGCGTGGGGCGTGTCGTACGGGACGTACGTGGCGGCCGCCTACGCCGAGCAGTTCCCCGGACGGACCGATCGCTGGGTGCTCGACAGCAGCAACGACCCCGACCCGAAGCGGGTCGCCCGGGGCTGGCTGGAGGGCATGGCGCAGGGCGCCGAGGACCGGTTCCCGGACTTCGCGGCCTACGCGGCGCATCCGGACCGGGCGGTCGAGGGGGTGCGACTCGCGGAGCGGCCCGAGGACGTACGGGCGGTCGTCATGGAACTGGTGGGCCGGCTCGACCGGGAGCCGCACGCCTCCGTGCTGCCGGGTGCGCCGGGCGAGCCCGCGAAGCCGGGCCCTCCGCTCACGGGCTCGATGCTGCTCCAGTCGCTCCAGCTCGCGCTCTACTCCGACGGCTTCTTCCCGTCCTTCGCGCAGCTGGTGACGGAGGCGCTCGACCCGGAGGGCCGGCCGGTGCTGCCGCGCGAGCTGGCGGGCGCGATGCCGGACGACGCCGCGGCCATCACCGTGGGTGTGATCTGCAACGACGTGAACTGGCCCGCGTCCGTGTCCGCGCACGAACGGGCCGTGGCGAAGGACCGCGAGCGGTTCCCGCTGACGGCGGGGATGCCGGCGAACATCACCCCCTGCTCCTTCTGGAAGGGCGGCGCGGCGGAGAAACCCGTCCGCGTCACCGACCGGGGGCCGTCCAACATCCTGATGATCCAGAACCTGCGGGATCCGGCCACCCCGCACTCCAAGGGGATGGGGATGCGGCGCGCACTCGGCGACCGGGCGCGGCTCGTCTCCGTCGACCACGGCGGCCACGGGGTCTATCTCGGGAACGGGAACGCCTGCGGGGACCGGGCGGTGACCCGGTTCCTCACCGAGGGCGTCCGGCCGGACGGTGACGTTCTCTGCCGGTAGGCAACTCCCGTACGCCACGGAGACGCGGGAGCCCGGTCGGAATCCTTCCGCCCGGGCTCCTTTCCGCCGTCGCTCAGACCTTCGCCGGCTCCGGCTCGCGTTCCGGCGTCGGGCCGCCCTTCGCCACGGTCGCCTCCGCCTGTTCCGTCTCCGTGTCCACGTCGAACTCCTCCAGGAGTTCCTTGCTGAAGCCCCAGAAGTACGTCGCCACGAAGCCCGCCAGGTAGCCGACGATCAGGCCGCCCGCGTAGATCGCGATCGTCTCGCCCAGGCCCTTGTTGCCGTCGAGGAGCGGGAAGAGGGCCCAGCCCGAGGGGCCGATCGCCGTCGAGCCGACCGTGTCGCCCAGCATGCTGAACAGCCCGACGAAGCCGCCGCCGAACGCTCCGCCGACGCAGGCCGTGACGAAGGGGCGGCCGAGGGGCAGCGAGACGCCGTAGATGAGCGGCTCGCCGACGCCCAGGAAGCCGGCCGGGAGCGCGGACCTGATCGTGCGGCGGATCGAGCCGTTGCGCGGGAGCTTCAGGTAGACGGCCATCGCCGCGCCGACCTGGCCCGCGCCCGCCATCGCCAGGATGGGCAGGAGGACCGTGTAGCCCTGCTGCTCGATGAGCGTGGTGTGGATGGGGATGAGGGCCTGGTGCAGGCCCAGCATCACCAGCGGCAGGAACAGGCCGCCGAGGAGGAAGCCCGCTCCGGCGCCCGCGTGGGCGAGGAGCCAGTCGGCGAACTCGCCGATGGCGGTGGAGATCTCACCGGCGACGAACATCAGGCCGAAGATCGTGACCAGGCCCGAGATCAGGACCGTCAGGGTCGGGGTGACCAGGACGTCGAGGGACTCCGGCACCCAGCGGCGGCACCACTTCTCCACGTACACCGCGAGGATCGCCGCGCCGAGCGCGCCGAGCACACCGCCCTGGCCGGGGGAGAGCGTCTGGCCGAAGGCGTCGATCTTGGCGACGCCCGGGAAGACGATGATCGCCGCGACCGCGCCGCCGAGGATCGCCGTACCGCCGAACTCCTTCGCCGTGTTGTATCCGACGAAGACCGCGATGAGGGCCATGAAGCCGCTCGCCATCGCCGCGAGCGCCGGGGTGACGCCGGGCAGCCAGCCGAGGTTGATCAGCAGGCCGTTGAGGCCGGCGATGATGCCGCAGCCGATGAGCGCGGGGATCAGCGGGACGAAGATGTTCGCGATCCGGCGGAGGAAGAGCTTGAACGGGGTGGCGTTCTTCGCCTTCCGCGCCGCCTTCAGGGCCGCGCCCTGCGCCGCGAGGTCCTCCGCCGAGTGCGCCGGCTGCGGGGCGGCGGCCACCAGGGCCTCGATCTCCGGGGTCACGCGGGCGACGGTGCCCGGGCCGAGGACGATCTGGTACGTGTCGTCCTCCACCACGCCCATCACGGCGGGCAGTGCCTTGAGGGCCTCGTCCTGGACGAGCGAGCGGTCCCGCAGACCCAGCCGGAGGCGGGTCATGCAGTGGGCCACGGAGCTGATGTTCCCGGCGCCGCCGACGAGGGGGAGGATCGCGGCGGCGATGGCGCGGTTCTTGTCGTCTGTGCTCATGGTGCGGTGGTGCCTTGCTGTGAGGGGTGCCTCTGGGGGGAGGGGGCCGACGGATGGTGCCCCCTGGGGGTTACGGCGTGGGTCCGGTCGCGTGCAGCGCCGCGCGCAGGTGGCCCCGGGAGACCTTCAGCCGCTCGGCGGCCGTGGGGGCGTCGATGTCGGCGAGGATCATGAGGATCGCGTTCTTCACCTCCCCGTCGGCGGCGGCGAGGGCGGTCTCGATCTGCTCGTCCGGTGCTCCGGTGGCCAGGGCGACGATCCGCCGCGAGCGGGCCTGGAGCTTCTCGTTGGAGGCGCGGACGTCGACCATCAGGTTTCCGTACGTCTTGCCGAGCCGGATCATCGTGATGGTCGAGATCATGTTGAGGACGAGCTTCTGGGCGGTGCCCGCCTTGAGCCGGGTCGAGCCGGTGAGCAGCTCCGGGCCGGGGACGACCTCGATGCCGTGCTCGGCGGCGGCGGCGAGCGCGCTGTCCTCGTTGCAGGAGAGGCCGATGGTGAGCGCGCCGCGTGCGCGGGCGTGCTCGACGGCGCCGATGGCGTACGGGGTGCGGCCGGAGGCGGAGACGCCGACGACGGTGTCGTCCTCCGTGACGCCGAGCGCGGTGAGGTCCTCGGCGGCGAGTTCCTTGGAGTCCTCGGCGCCTTCGACGGCCTTGACCATGGCGGAGGGGCCGCCCGCGATGAGGCCGACGACCTCGCTCGGGTCGGTGTTGAAGGTGGGCGGGCACTCGCTGGCGTCGAGGACGCCGAGGCGGCCCGCGGTGCCGGCGCCCATGTAGATGAGGCGGCCGCCACGGGCCATGCGCTCGGCGGTGGCGTCGATGGCGGCGGCGATGGCGGGCAGCTGCCGGGCGACGGCGGTGGGGACGGTGGCGTCCTCGCCGTTCATGAGCGCGGCGATCTCGGCGGTGGGGAGCTGGTCGATCTCGGCCAGTTCCGGGCGGAACGCCTCGGTGGTGAGGGTGGCCAGCTGGGCGCGGAGTTCGGAGTACGTAGCAGACACGTGCGGCTCTTTCGGTGCTGTGGTCGTCAGCGGGTGCGGGGTGAGTGGCGGTGGGCCAGGGCTTCGTACGAGGCGGCGAGGGCAGGGGCCGCCGTCTCGTACGTACGCTGTGTGACACAGGTGAACAGGCAGTCCACGACCAGGAGTTGGCTGGTCCGGGACGACATGGCCGCGGGGCGCAGCTCGCTCTCGCGGGCGGTGGAGGTGGTGAGGACGTGGTCGGCGTACTGGGTGACCGGCCCGTCCGGGCGGCCGGTGATCGCTACCGTCGTGGCCCCGTGGTCGAAGGCGACCCGGAGCGGTTCTATGACGTCGCCGGTCGAGCCGGAGTGGGTGATGGCGATGGCGACGTCGCCGGAGCGGAGCTGCACGGCGTTGGTGACGGCGAGGTGCGGGTCGCTGTGGGCGTGGGCGATGAGGCCGATGCGGAGGAGTTTCTGGCCGAGGTCCTGGGCGACGAGGCCGGAGGCGCCGATGCCGTAGATGTCGATGCGGCGGGCGGTGGCCAGGGCGGCGACGGCGGCGCCGAGCTGGACGGTGTCGAGTCCGGCGGCGGTGTCGGCGAGGGTCTGCTGCTCGTCGTAGGCGAGCTTGGCGACGACGTCGGCGATCGGGTCGTCGACGGCGATGTCGGCGGTGACGGCTGGGGCGCGGCCGGACTGCTGCTGGGCGGCGAGCCCGGCGAGGGCGAGCCGGAGGTCGCGGTAGCCGGGGTAGCCGAGGAGGCGGGCGGTGCGGACGACGGTCGCCTCACTGGTGCCGGTGAGCTCGGCGAGGCCGGTGACCGTGAGCGCGGCGCAGCCGGCGGGGTCTCCGGCGACGGCTTCGGCGACCCGCTGCATCGAGCGGGTCATGGACGGCGCGAGGGTCCGCACCTTGGCCGCGAGCGCGGCGGGGGCGGGGGGTGCGTCGCCCGTGAAACTTTCCTTCACTTCATTGGTCACGTCTGAAAGATACTTTCGGAGGGGTGGTGCGACAAGACCCCGTCGGTCCCGGATCGGGGAGGGACCTTCGGCCCGTTCCCTGGGTGCGCTCGACCGGGGTGACAATGGGTGCATGGACGACATCGACCCCGTGGAGCAGGCGCTGCACGCCGCTCGCGCCCTGGTACTGGCCGACCTGGTGGCCCGCGAGGTCGCCGCCGCCGAGGTGGTGTCGATGGTGGAGGATTCGGTGACCCACCGGCGCTGGTGGGTCGAGCAGTGGCCCGAGGGTCTGACGTACGTCGCCGGTCTCGTCGCCCAGGACGTCCAGGACGCCCTGCTCGAACGGTACGGCCGCTGGCCGCTCTGCCCGGTCTGCTCCACCGGCGACCCGCACGCCCTGGACGTGGAGCCCGAGCTGGGGCCCGACCCGCACTGGGTCTGCGGGAAGCAGGGTGTCGTGGTCGCGCCGGTGGGCGGTCTGAAGTGAACACCGGCGGGGCCGACACGAACGGGGACACCGCGTGACCCTCTACATCGACCCGCCCACCTGGCCGGGCCACGGCCGCATGTGGTCCCACCTGGTCAGCGACGTCTCCTTCGAGGAGCTGCACACCTTCGCCGCCTCGATAGGCGCTCCGCCGCGCGCCTTCGAGCGGGACCACTACGACATCCCCTCCGACCGGTACGCGGACGCCGTGGCCGGCGGTGCGGTCGAGGTCGGGTCGAAGGAGCTGCTGCGGCGCCTCACGGCGGCGGGGCTCCGACGGCCGAAGGGCCGGCCGGCATCCGCCTGACGGTGTGCGGTCCAGCGCGATGACGTTCAGGGCGGCGGACGGTCTTCAGCGCGGCGACGTTCAGCGCGGCGGACGGACTTCAGGGCGCCCGGCGGTGCTCAGGGCAGCCGGGTGACACCGATCTGGATGTGGAAGTGGTCCTGGTGGGCGGCGCGGAGCTTGGCGTTGTCGGTGCCGGGGGCGGCGTCCGGGGCGTAGTCCGGGTAGATCACGAAACCGGTGCCGCCGAGTTCCGGCATGGGCCACTTGTTGGCCCGGCCGATCGCCGTCGCCTCGCACTCGAAGGTGGCGAACCGGAAGACGGTCGTGAAGAGCCCGTGCCCGAGCGGGTCCACGGCGGGGTCGATGCGGACCTTGACGCCGGGCGGGCGTGGCAGGTTGCCCCAGTCCTTCTTCACCGACCGGGTGAACGCGGTCCCGTCCGACTGCCCCGTGATGCCCGAGAGATCGAGCGCGCGGCCCTGGTTGTGACAGTCCTTCAGGTTCGGCCCGCCGTGGCCGATGCCGAGGTGGAGGAGTTCGGCGACGTCCGGCGCCGAGGAGTTGATCCAGCGGGTCAGGCGGTACAGCGCGATCAGCATCCGCTGGTCGAGGTTGTCGATGACCGCGGACGCCGGCGCGATCTGGTTCGTGTAGCGGACGCCGCCGAACGTCGGCGGGCTCACCACGACCCGCTGGGCGGGCGTCGGTGCCACGATCCCGGACGGTCCGTCGACGAACGCCGGGCTCTTCAGGGTCACGAGGCCCCGCCGGATCAGGTCGGCCATGAGCTTGTTCGCCTGGTCCGGAGTCAGTACGCGGGCGGGGGCCACGGCTCCGGACGGGGTGGGCGCGAGACGGAAGGAGGCGTCCAGAGGACCGCTCGCGTCCACCCGGTCGGCATCCACGTCGAAGCGCTGGAACTGCCCGCCGCGGAAGAAGTAGGCGAAGCGGCCGCCGGGGTTCACGGCGGCGTCCACGCCGTCGGGGGTGAGGCCCGTCCAGTTGCCCGCGATGGGGCGGGGGTAGTCGGGGTCGACCCGGTCCGCGGTCATGTCGTACCGGACGTAGGAGTCGCCCTTGAAGAGGTACAGCTTGCCGTTTCCCCAGTTCACGGCCGCGTCGATGCCGGTACGCCAGTCGGGGCCGCCGTCGGCTCCGGTGGGCAGACCGGGCCATCCCTCTTCGAGGGTGAAGTGGGGTGGCAGGTACTCGGCCTCCACGCCGTCCGCGCTCTCGTCGGTCGGGTTGTCGTAGCGGACGTAGGTGCTGCCCAGGAACGCGTACGCCTTGCCCGCGCCCCACCAGACGAAGGCGTCCGGCGAGCGGGGGAGGCCGGGCCAGTTGGAGACGGGCAGCCCGGAGTCCTCGCGGAGACCGGTGACCGCGTCGTACCGGTCGTACGTGTCGTCGTCGAAGAAGAGGTATGTCTTGTCGTTCGGCCAGGAGACGGCCGACCTCAGTGTGGCCATGGTGGTCTCGGCTCCTTCCTGCGGGGACGGGCCGCCGAGCAGGACCCGTCCCTTCCCTTTCCCTCACAGGACGCTTGTCACAGGACACCGGTCCACCGGCAGCCCGTGGGAGCGCAGCTCCAGCCGCGGCCGTAGCCGTGGACGAGTGCCGCGGGGTCCGCGGGCAGAGCCCCGTAGTTGCCTCTCGGCTGCTTGTGCACCGGTTCCGATTTCCCGGTCTTCTTGTCCAGGAAGAGAACGACGATGCGGTACGGCTGGTAGTGCTCCCGCCGGTTCACCGCCGGTGCCTGGATCGGCAGATCGAGTCGCATGGCGTTTCCTCAGATCGGGGGCCGGGCCGGCACCGGGCGGATGCCCGGCGACGGCCCGGCCGAGTACGTCAGAACGGGAACAGGTCGTCGATGCCCTGGCCCAGCATGCTCAGGAGCCCGCTGGCGGCGGCGCCGCCCTCGGTGGCACCGGATCCCTCGACGTGCCGTCCGCGCCGGACCGGTGCGGACTGGTGGGGCAGCTGCAGTCGGAGCTGTCCGGGAGCGGACCGGCGGGAGGTGCCGGTGTCGGTGTTCGTCTCGTGGGTCTCGTCGAACATCACGTACTCCTTTCCCTGCTTCTTCTGTCTGCGGGCCTTGTGCCCGCAGAGGCTTGTGCGGGTCAGAACGGCAGGATGCCGTCGGCGAGGTTGCCGATGATGTTGAACAGTCCGCTGGCGGCGGCGCCGCCGTCGCCGGCACCGGATCCCTCGACGTGGCGTTCGCGGTGGACGGGTGCGGACTGGTGGGGCAGCTGCAGTCGGAGCTGTCCGGGAGCGGACCGGCGGGGGGCGCCGGTGTCCGTGTCCGGAGCGAGGGTCTCGTCGAACATGGTGGTTTCCTCTCCTCGGTGTCGTGGATCCGGTCGCGGATCCGCGTGGATCAGACGTAGACGCCGCCGCCCGCGTAGCACATCTGCCGGGCAGGGCCCGTCAGGGTGGCGCAGGAGGACAGGGCGGCCTCGACGCCGGAACCGGTACCCGGGGCCTCGCTCCCGGGGGCGTCGCGGTGGACGGGGCGTACTTGGAGCGGCATGGCTCCTGGGCGGTTGCGCGGGGTGTGCCGGTGGTGTGGAGTGCGCCGGGTGTCCATGACGGTTTCTCCTCTCGATGGTCGGCGGGACCTCGGGCCGTGGGGGCTTCAGAAGGAGCCGAGGAACGTGTGGACCGGGGCGAGGGTGACCGGCAGCTCGTCGCTCACGTCGATGGTGAACAGGTACGAGAGCCGGGACCTGCGTTCGTCCTCCGGGTCGTAGAAGGTCACGGTCACGTCCTGGCAGTCCGAACCGACCCTGCAGTACGGACTCTTGGTGACGGTGATGGTGTCGAGCGCGTACAGGTTCTTGGTGGAGCCGGGCACCCTGCTCGCGGACAGCAGGCCTTCCGCGATCTTGTCGCCGAACAGGAAGGCGTTGGTGCCCATGTAGTTGAGCGCGCGGTCGGCGGAGGTCTGGCCGAGGTTGCGGAACTGGTAGTAGATCTTGTCGAGGAACGCCCGGATGGTCAGCTTCAACTCGGCCTCGTCGCGGACCTGTACCTTGCCCTGCTTCTTCTTGTCCTCGGGTGTCTGGACCTCGGCGTCCTTCGTGACCTCGGTGAAGACGGAGTCGACGAGCGCGGCTTCGTTCCACGTGTACAGGCCTCGGCTCTTGACCTCGACCACCGGCACGATCTGGCCGGAGTAGAGGCGCGTGGTGCGGTTGGTGAGGACGCCCGGCACGGAGACGCGCGAGATGTACCCGTCGCGTTCCTCGGCGTCCTCCGGGTTGAGGGCCTGGCCCGCGATGGCGTCGCGGAACACCCGGTAGACCGTCGACACGGGCGGATTGGCGAACAGGCGGAACAGATCGGCGTCCGTCCTGCCCTGCTCGGTGGCGATCCGGATCGGCGACTTCCGCTCCTTCGCGACCTGCACCGGAGGGACGAGCGCCTCGCTCCAGTCCACGCCCGCGGAAGGCTCGGCCTCCAGCGCGTACACCGTGGCGCCGTCCATGGTGAGGGTCCAGGTGAGCTTGTCGGAGACCCAGGGGGCGGTCGCGAGGTAGTCGCGGAGCTGGCGGGGGCTGTAGGGGTCCGGCGACTGCTCGACCGGCTTGCCGTCGACCTCTGTCACGAAGAACGGCATCTGCTGCCGGAAGCTGTCCCGGCGGGCCTCGGTCGGGTAGTCGAAGCCGATGGTGCCGATGACGTAGATCAACGGACGCGGGGACGAGCCGCCGCTGCCGCCGCAGCTGCACGCGGCGGGATCGCCGCCGCAGCCGCACGAGGGGCGCACTCCGGCACCTGTTGAGACGGAGGGGGCGTGAACAGGGGGCGCAGTAGCACTCTGTGAGGAGACCGGGGCGGCGGCCTGGACCGGAGTGGCGGCCTGCATCGAGACGGCCTGGACCGGAGCGGCCTGGACAGGGGCGGCGGCCTGGACAGGGGCGGCCTGGACCGGAGGGGCCTGGACCGGAGGGGCCTGGACAGGGGCGGCGGCCTGGACAGGGGCGGCCTGGACCGGGGGCGGTGTCGGCGGGGCCGGCGGGGTCGGGGGCGGCGCCCCGCCGTCCGCGGTGATGCCGGCCGCTACGGGTGGGGCCGCCGGCGCGGGAGCCATGGGCTGTGCGGGTGCGGGGGCCGCTGGTGTCCCGTAGGGCGCGGGAGTCTCGTACGCGGCCGGGGCGACCTGCGGCGCCGGGGCCTCGGACGGCGTGGGAGCGGCTGCGGGAGTGGTCACGGCTTCCTCCTCGTTCCTGTCGTTCCAGTGGGTCCTGTCGTTCCTGGTGATGAGGGCGTGCGCCCGGACGGCGTCCAGGCTGCCGCCGAGCCCTCGGCGGCAGGCCGGGGCGTCCGGGTCGGCACAGTCGGGGGCCGTGGCGGTCGTGAGCACCGCCTGGCCCGCGGCGGCCGGGTCCGCCGGTCCGCCCGCGGCCAGCTGGGCCGCGACGAGGAGCGCCGCGGTGCCGGCGACGAGCGGGGTGGCGAAGCTGCTCCCGGTGAGGGCGGCGAGCCCGCCGCCGGGCGCGGCCCCCTCGATGTCCTGGCCGGGGGCGAGGACGCCGTGGCCGCGGTAGTCGGCGCCCCAGTTGCTGATGTCGAGCGGCCGGCCGTCGGCCGCGGCGGCGCCGACGGCCAGCACGGAGGGGACGGCGGCCGGGACCTGGTGGGTGTCGGCGCCGTCGTTGCCGACGGCGGAGACGACCAGGACTCCCCGGTCCTCGCAGAGCCGCAGGGCCCGGGCGAGAAGGGCGTCGGCCTGGTCGGCCTCGGTCCGTTCGCCGCCGCTGATGTTGATGACGTGCGCACCTTCCTCGACCGCGCGCTCGATGGCGCGGGCCAGGTCCATCTGGGGCACCCGGCCGTCGCCGCCGTCCCGGAAGACGGGAAGGATCAGGCCGCGGCAGCGCGGGGCGAGCCCGGTGACGGGGCTGCCGGGCGTGCCGAAGATCAGGCTGGTGACGTGGGTGCCGTGCAGGGACATCGGGCCGGTGCCCGCGGGCTCCTGCACCAGGGTGTCCAGACGCGTAAGATCCGCGCCGGCCAAGCAGGGGTGGGACAGGTCCACGGGGCCGTCGAGCACGGCCACGCACACCCGAGGGTCGCCGAACGGCTCGTCGGGCCGAGCACGGAGCTCTCCCAGGACTGCCCGAGGCTTCATCTCGGACCTGCTTTCCGTGCCCGTGGGCACCGCGTGCGGAAAGGCTTGTCGATCCGACCGTGGGGTGCCGTCGTGGGCGGTTCGTCACCCGGAATGTGCAAGCGGCGTCGCCGGAGCGTTTCCGGGCCGTTGCCGGAGCGTCCCGCGGGCCGTTTGTCCGCCGGTCAGGCCGGGGGCGCGGCGGTCCCCGCCGTGCTCCTTTCCGCCGTCCGGACGGCCGGGACGGCGCGGTGGACCCGTACGACGGGGGCCGGCGCAGCCGGACGCGCGGATGCGTGATCCACCGGCCGGTTGCACAGTGAGGGATGTGTCATCGAACGGCGTATACCTCGAACTGCTCGGCACTTTCGAGCTCTCATACGCCGGATGCCGCATCCCCCTCCCAGCAGGTGCGCAGCGCCTGTTGGCGCTTCTCGCCCTGAACACGGCGGGAGGTGTCCACCGGGGTGCGGCAGCCGAGCGACTCTGGCCCGACTGCAGCCCCAGCAGAGCTTCGGCGAACCTCAGGACCGCGCTGTGCCACGGCCGGCGCGCGGGTTCCGTGACCACGGTGGAGTGTGTGGACCACCGGCTGCGGCTGGCCCCGGTGGTCGAGGTCGATCTGCACACCATACGGGGCCTGGCGCAGGGCGCGGTGGCGGACGCCCCGCCGCCCGACGACCCGGAGCCGCTGGTGGCGAAGCTCGGCGAGGAGCTGCTGCCGTCCTTCCCGGACGAGTGGCTGCTCCTGGAGCGGGAGCGCTGGGACCAGGTGCGGCTGCACGCGCTGGAGAGTCTGGCGCAGCGGCTGCGGCGGGACGGCGAGTATCTGGCGGCGCTCCAGACGGCGCTGACCGCCACCCAGATCGACCCGATCCGGGAGACGGCGCACCGCATCCTCATCGAGATCCACATCGCCGAGGGCAATACGGCGTGCGCGGTGAAGCGCTACAAGGAGTACCAGCTGCTGCTGCGGCGGGAGTTGGAGGTCGAGCCGTCGCCGCTGATGACCCGCCTGGTGCAGGATCTGACCTCGGCGTGAGGCGTACGGGCCGGGCGGCGGGGGGCCGCGGCGCGGGTCAGACCACGTGGGCCGCGATGGCCCGGGCGCACTGCAGCGACTCGGTGTGAGTGGTGTCGACCTCGACGTCGTAGACGACGCCCCGGTGCACGATGTCCGCCTGCTTCGCGGCCATTCCGGCGACGCGGTCGCCGCGTGCGGTCTCGCGGCCCTCGGCGACGGTGCTGTCGCACCGGACGCCGACCCAGAGCACGTCGAGGTCGCCGACGAAGGTCCGCCAGCGGTCCTGCGCGGCCGCCCCGCCGAGGAAGACGTCGTCGATGATGACGCGGGCGCCGGCGCGGGCCATGGTGACGACACCCTGGGCCCAGGCGCCTTCGAGGGCGCGGAAGTCGGCGCCGATGTCCACTCCGCCGTCGGCGTCGAACGCGATGCCGCCGTCGGAGCTCTGCATCCTGAGGGGCATCGCGTCGATGAGCGAGTCGACGCCGAGCGCGAGCCAGGGGTCGGGGAGTACGGCCTGGAGGCACCGTACGATGCCGGACTTCCCCGCACTGGAACCGCCGTTGAGAATGATCATCCGTGTGGTCACCGCGCCACCGTACGGCGGTGGGGGCGCCGTACGGAAAGGATTTCGGCCGACGCCGGGGGCGTCAGCGGGACGCGGTCGTCACGGCCTTCTCGGCCTGCGGGGTGCCGGAGGTCACCACGCGGGACGGGGACCTGTGGAGTTTCAGGGCCAGTGCGGCGGTCAGCAGGCCGACGGCGGTCATCGCCGCGCCCGCCCAGGCCGTCGAGGCGAAGCCGAGGTCCGCGTCGATGACCGTGCCGCCGAGCCAGGGGCCGCCCGTGTTGCCGAGGTTGAAGGCGGCGGTGGTGGTGGCGCCCGCGAGGGTGGGGGCGGCGCCGGCGACGTTGAACATGCGGGCGTTGAGGGCGGGGGCCGTGTAGAAGGCGGAGACGCCGAGGAGGAAGGTCAGGACGATCGTGGCGACCGGGCTGGAGGCGAAGAGGGCCAGGGCGACCAGGAAGACGGTGGAGGCGGCGATGCCGGTGAGCATCACGCCGAACAGGCGGGCGTCGGCGACCCGGCCGCCGATCGTCGTACCGATCACGGCGCCGATGCCGAAGAGCCCGAGGACGCCCGAGACCCAGCCCTTGTCGAGGCCGGACACGTCGGTGAGCAGCGGGGCCAGGTAGGAGAAGGCGCAGAAGACGCCGCCCGCCGCGAGGGCGGTGACGACGACCGAGAGGAGGACCTGGCGGTCGCGGTAGATGGCGACCTCGCTCGTGAGGCGGGGCTTCGTCTCGGGCAGGGGGATGCGGGGGATGCGGGTCACCACGCCGACGAGGGCGATCGCGGACGCGAGGCCGACGGCCCAGAAGGCGGAGCGCCAGCCGAGGTGCTCGCCGAGGAACGCGCCGGCCGGGACGCCGAGGACGTTGGCGATGGAGAGGCCGCCGATCATGACCGCCATGGCGCGGGCGCGCGAGCCGACCGGGACCATCGCGATGGCCACCGCCGCGCCGACCGCCCAGAATCCGGCGCAGGCGAGGGCGCTGACGACGCGGGAGGTGAACAGGACCGCGTAGTTGGGCGCGAGGGCGCCGGCGATCTGGCCGAGGCCGAAGACGGTGATGAGGGCGATGAGGGTGGTCTTGCGGGGGAGGCGGAGGGTGGCCACCGCGAGGAGGGGGGCGCCGACGACCATGCCGATCGCGAAGGCCGATATGAGGAGTCCGGCGCGGGGGATGGAGACGTTCATGTCCTCCGCGATGGACGGGAGGAGTCCCGACAGCATGAACTCGCTCGTGCCGAGGGCGAAGACGGACAGGCCGAGGATGTAGACGGCCGGCGGCATGCGGGTGGCGGTCGTGGTCGGCTCGGTGCCGCTCGTGGGGCGGGCGGCGGCGGGCTGCGGGGGCTCGGCGGAGGGAGACGGCATGACATGGGTCAACCGGTCGTTCGTTCCTGTCATTCCTCGATCGCCGGAGATCTCGGCATATGGGACAGGGCGAGGCCACCGGCCTCATCCGGTACCGGACGTGTCCGTCAATTCAGCGAGCTCGCGTTCCAGATTCTCCCGCGCCTTCTCCTCCCAGACCGCCGCCCCGTAAGGCGTACGGAAAAGGCGGGGCAGGCCGAGGAGTTGGCGGAGGACCGCCGCGCGGCCTGCGCGGAAGGCGTCGTCGGGGACGAAGCCGTACTCCTCGCGGACCGCCGCCGTATACCCCCTGTACGTATCGGGACCGGTCGCCAGGATCGCGAGGTCCGCGTCGCAGAGGGTCTCGCCGTTCAGGTCGCCCGGGGCCGGGTCGTGAGTGACCGTCAGGCGGACCAGGCGGGCGACCTCCGCGACCTCGTGCGGGGT
The DNA here is from genome assembly GCF_044752965.1 of Streptomyces sp. NPDC088553. Lineage (NCBI taxonomy): Bacteria > Bacillati > Actinomycetota > Actinomycetes > Kitasatosporales > Streptomycetaceae > Streptomyces > Streptomyces sp. NPDC088553. Next base: position 156,631 of record NZ_JBIVMG010000005.1, read on the forward strand.
GAGTCCGGCCTCGGTGAGCGCCTTCTCGGCGAGGACCGCCGAGCGTTCCTCGTTCTCGGAGCGGTCGGGGCGGTAGACCGCGTCGTGGAACCAGGCGGCGAGCCGTACGAGCTCCAACTCCCCGCCCTCCCCGCCCTGGTCGGTGAGTTCGTCGATGCGGGCGAGGACCGCCCGGAGGTGGTCGACCGTGTGGTAGCGGCGCTGCGGCTCGGCCCAGCGGGCCAGCAGGTTGCGGCCGTACGGGGTGGGGTCGGGGCCCTCCCGGCCGGCGCGGGCGGCGTGCAGGGTGGAGTTCCAGCGCTGGAGCAGCTCGGGGTGTTCCTCGGCGGTCATGGGGGCATTCTGCCTGGCGCGCGGGCCGGAAGGCTCGCTTCCCCCGCGTTCTCGGCAGCGCTTTCCGCTCACCCTTACATACCCCCCACGGGTATGCTACGGTGCACCGCACAGGTACCCCCTAGGGGTATGCCCCGAGTTCCGATCGGACCGCTCGGGGGCCGCAGCGAGTGAAGGGTCAGGGCAATGTCAACCGTCAATCCCCGGCGCTGGTGGGCACTTGTCGTGCTCGCCGCCGCGCAGTTCATGGTCATCATGGACACGTCGATCATCGGGGTCGCGCTCCCGGAGATGCAGAAGGACCTGGGCTTCTCGCAGAGCGAGCTCCAGTGGATCTTCAACGCCTATGTGATCGTCTTCGGCGGCCTCCTGCTCCTCGGCGGACGCCTCTCCGACCTCGTCGGAGCCCGCAAGATCTTCGTCGCCGGCTGGGCCGTCATGATCGCCGGGTCGGTCCTGGCCGCCGCCGCGCAGACCGCCTGGGTCGAGATCGCCGGCCGCGCCGTCCAGGGCGTCGGCGGTGCGCTCATCGCGCCCTCCGCCATGACCCTGCTGATGATCCTCTTCATGCACGACCCGAAGGAGCTCGGCAAGGCGATGGCGCTCTACGGTGCCGCCGCCCCGGCCGGCGGCACCGCGGGCGTCTTCCTCGGCGGTGTCTTCACCGAGTGGATGAGCTGGCAGTGGGTCTTCATCATCTACATCCCGATCGGCCTCGCGACCCTCGCCGCCACCAAGCTCCTGCCGGACGTCGAGTCCCGCCGCGGCTCCGTCGACATCCTCGGCGCCGTCGCCGTCACCGCGGGTCTCGCGCTCGCCGTCTTCGCCGTGGTCCGCGCCCCCGAGGTCGGCTGGGGCTCCACCGGCACGATCCTCCAGCTGATCGGCGCCGCCGCCCTCCTGATCCTCTTCTTCGTGATCCAGAAGAGCATCAGCGAGCCGCTCATGCCGCTCAGCGTCTGGCGCGTCCCGCGCCTCGGCTCGGCCAACCTGGCCATGACGCTGCTCGGCGCCGCCTGGATCCCGATGTGGTACTTCCTCAACCTGTACCTCCAGCAGGTCCTGGGCTTCGGCGCCTTCGAGTCCGGTGCCGCCCTGCTCCCGATGACCGTGCTCCTCATGATCTTCATGACCGCCATCACGGCCCGGCTCATGATGAAGGTCGGCGCCAAGCCGCTCATCGCCGGCGGTCTGCTGGTCCTCGCCGCCGGCCTGGTCTGGCTCGCCGCCGTCCCGCCCACCGGCTCCTTCCTCGTCGACGTCCTGCCGGCCTCGCTGGTCGCCGCGCTCGGCATGTCCCTCGCCTACATCCCGACGATGATGACCGCCATGTCCGGCGCCCCGCAGGAGCAGGCCGGTCTCGCCTCCGGCATCGTCAACACCACCTACAACGTCGGCTCCGCGCTCGGTCTCGCCGCGCTGACCGCCGTCGCCATGTCCCAGGGCGCCGACCGGCTCGGCAACCTGCCGAAGCTGACGGACGGCTTCTCGTCCGCCTTCATCGGCGCCGCGATCATCGCCGCCGTCGGCGGTGTGATCACCCTCCTCGTCATGAAGAGCGACAAGGCGGTCGCGGCCGAGGCCGCCGCCCCCGCGCCGCAGGGCGAGAAGGTCTCCGCCTGACCCCCGCCCCGCAGGGGCCGCCCGATGTCCGCCCCCGGACGTCGGGCGGCCCCTTTTCGTCTCCCGTGCCCGCATCCCGTACAGCATCCGGAAAGGACCTCCCGTGGAACTCAGCACCCGCGCCGTCCACGTCGTCAACGAGCCGCTCCCGCCCGGCAGCCGGCCGCTCTCCGTGCCCCTCGTGCAGTCCTCCGCCTTCGCCTTCGAGTCCGCCGCCGAGCTCGCCGACGCCATGGCGGGACCCGACGGGGCGTACGTCTACAGCCGCCGCGGCAACCCGACCGTACGGGCGCTTGAGCAGACCCTCGCCGGTCTTGAGGGCGGCGCCGGGGCCATCGCCTTCGCCTCCGGGATGGGCGCCGTCAGCGGCGTCCTGCTCGCCCTCCTGCGGCCCGGCGACCGCGTGGTGGCCCAGCGCTGCCTGTACGGCGGGACCCATGCCGTCCTCGCCGACCTGGCCGAGCGCTACGGGATCGAGGTCGTACGGATATCCGGCGACGATCCGGCGGAGTTCGAGGCCGCCGCCACGCACCCCGCCACCCGGCTGCTCCTCCTGGAGACCATCGCCAACCCCACCGGCCAGGTACCCGACCTGCCGGGACTGCTCGCCGCCGCCCGCGCCCTCGGGGTCGTCGGCCTCGTCGACAACTCCCTCGCCTCGCCCGTCCTGTGCCGGCCCCTGGAGCACGGCGCCGACATCGTCGTCCACTCCACCACCAAGTACCTCTCCGGGCACTCGGACGTCCTCGGCGGCGCCGCCGTCTTCGCCGACGACGAGCTGCGCCGCCGGATCTGGCCCCGCACGGTCGAACTCGGCGCCTGCGCCGACCCGTTCGCCGCCTGGCTGACCCTGCGCGGGACGCCCACCCTGCCGCTGCGGATGCGCGCGCACTGTGCCAACGCCGCCGCCCTCGCCGAGCGGCTCGCCGCCCACCCCGGCGTCTCCGCCGTGCACTACCCCGGCCTCCCCGGCCACCCCTCGTACGAGCGCGCCCGCGAGGTGCTCGACGGCGGCGGCGGGCTGCTGTCGTTCGAGCTCGCGGGGGGCCGGGAGGCCGGCCGGGCCTTCATCGAGCGCGTACGGCTGGCCCGGCTGGCGCTCTCCCTCGGCGGCGTGGAGACCCTCGTGACCCATCCGGCGTCCACGTCCCACCGGGAGCTCGACGGGGCCGCCCTGGAGGCCGCCGGGATAGCCCCGGGGCTCGTACGGATGTCGGTCGGCATCGAGGACGTCGAAGACCTGTGGTCCGACGTCGAACAGGCCCTCGGGTAGCGCCCCTTGGGTACCTCTTTTGGGTTGACAAAATAAATGACTGATTCGTAGATTGGTGTGTGCCAGGGAAAGACCACTCCTAGGTCAAGGGGGGCGCACGATGCGCTACTTCGAGGACTTCCGGCCCGGCGACGTCCATGAGCTGGGCGCCGTCACCGTCACGGCGGAGGAGGTGCTGGAGTTCGGCAGGCGCTTCGACCCGCAGCCCTTCCACACGGACCCCGCGCGCGCGGAGCAGTCGCCGTTCCGGGGACTGATCGCGAGCGGATTCCACACCCAGGCGATGTTCATGCGCCGCTACGTCGACGGACTGCTCGCCTACAGCGCCTGTATGGGCTCGCCCGGCATCGACGAGGTCCGCTACCTGCGGCCCGTCCGCCCGGGCGACGTCCTCACCGCGCGCGTCGAGATCCTCGGCTCCACCCCGTCGCCGTTCAATCCCGCCACCGGCACCGTCAGACCGCGGTGCACCCTGGTGGCCTCCGACGGGACGGCCGTGTTCAGCATGATCCTGCACAGCATCTTCCGCCGGCGCCCCGCCGACTCCGAGGCCGACCATCTGTCGTCGATGCCCGCGGCCGAGGACCCCGTCGCCTGCGCGCGACCGGCCAAGACCTGTGTCCCGGTCCTGAGCGCCTGACGAACCGTCCTTCGTCGGGCCCCTGAACACGGCCGTCCGTATGCCCGTACATCCACCGAAGTGAAGGGGGACCTCCTGTGGAGGCCGTATCCCGCACCGCCCAGTGGACCGCCGCCGCGCGCGCCCTGGAGACCGAGCGCGAGGACCGGCTGTTCGCCGATCCCTACGCGCGCACCGTCGCCGACCAGATCGGCTTCGAACTGCTCGAGCGCTACGCGGGCGGCGGCACCGTGCCGTTCCTCGCCATCCGCACCACCTACCTCGACCGCGCCATCGTCCGGGCGGTGGAGGAGCGGGGCATCCGCCAGGTCGTCCTCCTCGCCGCCGGCATGGACACCCGCTTCTTCCGGCTGCCCTGGCCCGACGGCGTCACCGTCTACGAGCTCGACCGCCCGGCCCTCCTGGAGGCCAAGGCCGAGATGCTGGCGAAGGAGCCGAAGCCGGCCGGCCGCGACCGGATCACCGTCCCCGTCGACCTCACCCAGGACTGGACCGGCCCCCTCAAGGAGGCGGGCTGGAAGAGCGAGGAGCCCGTCCTGTGGGTGGTGGAGGGACTGCTGTTCTTCCTGCCCGAGCAGGCCGTACGGACCCTCATGTCGACGCTCTCCGCGCACGCCGCCCCCGGCTCCGTGCTGCTCGGCGACGTCATCTCCCAGGCCGCCCTGGAGAACCCGCTCGCCCGCGGCTTCATGAAGGCCCTGGAGGAGGACGGCAACCCGTGGCTCTTCGGCACCGAGGAGCCCGAGACGCTGCTCGCCGACTGCGGCTGGACCGTACGCGAGGTCAGGCAGCCCGGTGAGGACGGCGCCGACTTCGGCCGCTGGCCCTACCCGGTGCCGGCCCGCTCGGTCCCGCGGGTGCCCCGCTCCTTCCTGTTCACCTGCGACCTGCCGGGCGCGAACGGCTACGAGGGGGTGGCCGCGTGAGCGCCCACGACTTCCACCAGAGGGTCATCACCGACGCCGGGGCGGCCGTCCGCGGCCTGACCGTCTCCCTCGGCCGGCGCCTCGGCCTCTACCGCGCGCTCGCCGAGCGGGGCCCGCTCACCGCCGCCGCGCTCGCGGAGGCGACCGGCACGAACGAGCGGTACATCGAGGAGTGGCTGCACGCCCAGCTCTCCGCCGGATACGTCGAGCGGCACCCCAGCTCCCTCACGTACACGCTCCCCGCCGACCACGTCGAGGTGCTCGCGGACCCGAAGGCCGTCACGTACGCCGCCGGCTTCTTCACCGCCCTCAAGGCGCTGTACGCCACCGAGGACCTGCTCGTGGAGGCGTACCGCACCGGCGACGGGGTCGGCTGGGCCGAGCACGACGCGGCCCTCGACACCGGCATGGGCTCCTTCTTCCAGCCGACGTACGAGCACAAGCTCGTCGCCGACTGGCTGCCCGCCCTCCACCAGGTCACCGACAAGCTCGCCGCCGGCGGCACCGTCGCCGACGTGGGCTGCGGCGTCGGCCACACCACGCTGCTCATCGCGAAGGCGTTCCCGAACGCCACCGTGCACGGCTTCGACTACTCGGAGGAGGCCATCTCGATCGCCCGGGAGCTCGCCGAGGAGGCCGGTCTCTCCGAGCGGGTCGTCTTCGAGGTCGCCTCGGCCGACGACTACCCGGGCTCCGGCTACGACCTGGTCTGCTTCTTCAACGCCCTGCACGACATGGGCGACCCCGTCGCCGCCGCCCAGCACGTCCACAAGTCCCTGGACGCGGACGGCACATGGATGCTCGTCGAGTCGAACGTCTCCCCGCAGGACATCGACGTGCAGACGCCCGCCGCCCGCATGTTCATGGCCCTGTCCGCCGTCATGTGCCTGCCCGTCGCGGTCGCCCAGCGCGGCCCGCACGCGCTCGGCAACCACTCCGGCGAGAAGGCCTTCCGGGCCATCGCGGAGGAGGCCGGCTTCACCCGCTGGCGGCGTGCCACCGAGACCCCGGTGAACGCGGTCTACGAAGTCCGGCCCTGAACACCCGAAGCCTGGAGGAACCACCATGGGCGCCACCGCCCCCCTGCCCGTCACCGACCGCTTCATGGAGGTCCTGGAGCGGCTCAGCGAGCGCTCCGTCGAGGACTACTACAACCCGTACCAGACCTTCCAGTGGCCCGAGACGCTGGAGGAGAACCGCTTCTGGATGACCCCGGAGCTGCTCACCGTCTACGGCACCCGGCACTACGACGCCCTCGACGAGGAAACGCTTCAGCGCTTGTCGAAGTGGGAGTCCATCAACTTCTACAGCCTCAACGTGCACGGCATCCGCGAGCTCCTCATCGAGGTCGTCGGCCGCATCCACATGCCGGGCTTCGAGGTGCCCTCGGACTTCTTCCACCACTTCATCGGTGAGGAGAACGAACACATGTGGTTCTTCTCCGAGTTCTGCCGCCGCTACGGCCACAAGATCTACGGCTCCACCGCCATGCGCGCCGACGCCGCCTGGGAGCCCGAGGTCGAGAACTTCCTCGTCTTCACCCGCATCCTCTTCTTCGAGGAGCTCGTCGACCACTACAACTCCCGGATGGCGAAGGACACCTCGCTCTGCCACACCATCCGCGAGGTCAACCGCATCCACCACCAGGACGAGTCCCGCCACATCGCCTTCGGGCGCGAGCTGGTCTCCCTCCTGTACGGCCGGATGCGCCAGGCGGTGAGCGCCGAGCGGGTCCGCGAGGTGGAGGCGTACCTCAAGCGGTACGTCGTCTACAGCGTCAACTCCCTCTACAACCCCCACGTGTACCGGGACGCCGGCATCCCCGACCCGCTGGCCCTGCGCAACGCGCTGGTCGCCGACGAGAGCCGCCGCCCCCACGAGCGCAAGGCGATCCGCAAGCCGCTCGCCTTCTTCCTGAAGACCGGGATCTTCTCCGACGACACGCTGCCCGTCGTCTGAGCGACGCCCTCACCCGAGAGGTGCACCGACCATGACCGTGACGACCCCCGGAACCGTCGGGGACACGAGGGGCCTCCCCTCGATCGGACCGGAGGGGACCCGCCTGCTGCGGCTCCTCGACGACACCTTCGAGAGCTGGGGTGTGACCGCGGGCGCCCGCCCGATGACCATGCCCCCGCTCCTGCCGGCCGCCGACCTGGCGAAGCTGGACTACTACGACAACTTCCCGCACCAGGCCGTCCTCGCCGCCCCGCTCGACCTGGAAGGACGCCTCAGCGCCCCCTTCGACGGCGAGCACGGGCGGTGGCCCGCCGCCGCCCTCGAACCGGCCGGCCTCGGACTGCCCTCGGCGTCCTGCTACGCCGTCTACCTCGACCACCAGGGCAGCCGGGTCGCCGACGACACCCTCGTCACGATCTGCTCCTGGTGCTTCCGCAAGGAGACCCACTACGAGGGCATGCGACGCCAACTCGGCTTCCGCATGCGGGAGATCGTCGCCATCGGCGCGCGCGAGCACGCCGAGACGCACCTCGCCGACTTCACCGCCCGCATCCGGTCCTTCGCCGCGGCGCTCGACCTGCCGCTGACGAAGGAGGCCGCCTGCGACCCCTTCTTCGACAAGGGCGGCTCGAAGGCGCTCCTCCAGCGGCTCACCCCGGTGAAGTACGAGTTCCTGTACGAGGACCTGGCGATCGCCTCGGTCAACACGCACCGGAACTTCTTCGGCGACCGCTGCGACATCACCCTGGAGTCGACCGGCGGACCGGCCTTCACCAGCTGTGTCGCCTTCGGCCTCGAACGCTGGCTGTCCGCGCTGACCCGCCGCCACGGCGGCTGGCAGGCGGCGACCGAGGCGGTGCTCGACGCGAACGCCCGCACGCGGGCCGGTGCGAGTGGCGCGGCCGGGCCGGTGATCTGACGTGCCGGCCCGTCCCGCCGCCCCGCCGGCGGGCGGCCTGGGGTGGGCGAACCTCGGCATGGACATCGTGTCCGTCAACCGTGTCCGCAGGCTCCTCGCCCAGTACGGGGAGCGGTTCTTCGAGCGGATGCTCACCCCCGGCGAGCTCGCCGACTGCCGTACCTCCTCCGGTCTCGACGTACTGAGCCTGTGCGGGCGGATCGCGGCCAAGGAAGCGGCCTTCAAGACCTTACGGGTCAGGGGCAGGTTCCTGCCCTGGCCGGACATCGTGGTGCGGCGTTCCGAGGGCGGCTGGCCGCTCGTGGAACTGCACCGGGCGGCCGCCGAGATGGCCGCGGAGTCCGGCATCACCGAGATCACCGTGTCCATCAGCCACGACGTGGACTACGCGGTGGCGGTGGCCGCACCGATCATCGCGCCCGCCACACCCATCCATTAGCAGCTAAAGGAGAGCAACCATGGCCGACGGCCTGCAGACGGTGAAGAACTGGATCCTCGAGCGTCACCCCGAGCGCGACGACATCGCGTCCGACCTCGACCTGATCGAGAACCGGCTCATCGACTCGCTGTCCTTCGTCGAGTTCGTCTTCCTCCTGGAGCAGGAGAGCGGCACCGCGATCCAGATGGAAACCCTTGAGGTCGAGTCCATCCGCACCCTCGGTGCCATCGAGCAGCACTTCTTCAAGACCCCCGCGGAGGCCCAGGCATGAGCCGCCGCCTCTTCACCTCCGAGTCGGTGACCGAGGGGCACCCCGACAAGATCGCAGACCGGATCAGCGACACCATCCTCGACGCCCTGCTCGCCGAGGACCCGTCCTCGCGGGTCGCGGTGGAGACCCTGATCACCACGGGGCTCGTGCACGTCGCCGGCGAGGTGACCACGACGGCGTACGCGCCGATAGCGAAGCTGGTGCGCGAGGCCGTCCTCGACATCGGCTACGACTCCTCCGCGAAGGGCTTCGACGGTGCCTCCTGCGGTGTCTCGGTGTCCATCGGCGCCCAGTCGCCGGACATCGCGCAGGGCGTGGACACGGCGTACGAGTCCCGGGTGGAAGGCGCCGGGGACGAGCTGGCCGCGCAGGGCGCCGGCGACCAGGGCCTGATGTTCGGCTACGCCTGCGACGACACGGCCGAGCTGATGCCGCTGCCGATCGCGCTCGCCCACCGGCTCTCCCGCCGCCTCACCGAGGTCCGCAAGAGCGGCACCGTGCCCTACCTGCGCCCGGACGGGAAGACCCAGGTCACCATCGAGTACGACGGCGACCGCCCGGTCCGCCTCGACACGGTCGTCGTCTCCTCGCAGCACGCGGCCGACATCTCCGTCGAGGGCCTGCTCACCCCCGACGTGCGCGAGTACGTCGTCGAGCACGTCCTCAAGGAGCTCGTCGAGGAGGGCGTCAGCCTGGAGTCCGACGGCTACCGGCTCCTGGTCAACCCGACCGGGCGTTTCGAGGTCGGCGGTCCGATGGGTGACGCCGGACTCACCGGCCGGAAGATCATCATCGACACGTACGGCGGGATGGCCCGGCACGGCGGCGGCGCCTTCTCCGGGAAGGACCCGTCGAAGGTCGACCGGTCGGCGGCGTACGCGATGCGCTGGGTCGCGAAGAACGTCGTCGCGGCCGGCCTCGCCCGCCGCTGCGAGGTGCAGGTGGCGTACGCCATCGGCAAGGCCGAGCCGGTCGGTCTCTTCGTGGAGACCTTCGGCACGGGCACCCTGCCGGACGAGCGGATCCAGGAGGCCGTCAGCGCGGTCTTCGACCTGCGGCCCGCGGCGATCATCCGCGACCTGGACCTCAAGCGGCCGATCTACGCGAAGACGGCGGCGTACGGCCACTTCGGCCGTGAACTCCCCGAGTTCACATGGGAGCGCACGGACCGCGTGGAGGCCCTGAAGAAGGCGGTGCCCGCGCCGCAGGAGCGCGGCGGCGTCGAAAGGGAGAGCGCGCGCAGGTCGGCAGGAACGAGCGACCGAGCACGGTCGACCGTCGACGCCGACTTGAGCGCTCCGGAGGCGCAGAAAGAGGGAGGGGAGTAGGCCATGCGTATCGCTGTCACGGGATCCATCGCGACCGACCACCTGATGACCTTCCCCGGCTGGTTCAGCGAGCAGCTGCTCGCCGACCGGCTCGACCGGGTCTCCCTGTCGTTCCTCGCCGACAACCTGGAGGTCAGGCGTGGCGGAGTGGCAGCGAACATCGCCTTCGGACTCGGTGTCCTCGGCCTCCGTCCCGCCCTCGTGGGCGCGGTCGGCGCCGACTTCGAGCCGTACCGGGTCTGGCTGAAGGACCACGGTGTGGACACCGACTCGGTGCGCGTCAGCGAGTCGCTCCACACCGCCCGGTTCGTCTGTACGACCGACCGGGCCCAGAACCAGATCGCCACCTTCTACGCGGGGGCGATGGCCGAGGCGCGCGAGATCGACCTGCGGGAGGTCGTGGTGCGCACCGGCAGGCTGGAACTCGTCCTGGTCTCCCCGGACGACCCCGAGGCCATGCTGCGGCACACCCGCACCTGCCGCGACCTGGGGATTCCCTTCGCCGCCGATCCGTCGCAGCAGCTGGCGCGGCTCGACGGCGCGCAGGTGCGGGAGCTGGTGGACGGGGCGCGGTTCCTGTTCACCAACGAGTACGAGGCGGCGCTCCTCCTGGAGAAGGCCGGCTGGACCGAGGCGGACGTGCTGCGCCGGGTCGGCACCTGGGTCACCACCCACGGCGACGCGGGCGTCCGGATCAGGGGCGAGGGCCGCGAGCCGCTGGCCGTGCGGGCCGTGGAGGTCCCGGCGGTCGTCGACCCGACCGGCGTCGGGGACGCCTTCCGGTCCGGATTCCTCGCCGGCCGGCTGTGGGGCGTCCCGGAGCGGTGCGCGGCGCAGCTCGGCTGCGCGGTGGCCGCGACCGTCCTCGACTACGTGGGGACGCAGGAGTACCGCCTGCACCGGGAGTCGCTCCTGGACCGGATCCGGACGACGTACGGCCCCGGCTGCACCGCCACGCTCGTCACCCATCTGAGGGGGCTCACGTGACCGTCGTACGCAGGTCCCTGCGGGAGGAGTTCGCGCGGCGGGTCGTGGTGGCCGACGGGGCGATGGGCACGATGCTCCAGGCCGCCGACCCCACGCTGGACGACTTCCGCAACCTCGAAGGCTGCAACGAGATCCTCAACCTCACGCGCCCCGACATCGTCGCCTCCGTCCACGACGCCTACTTCTCGGTGGGCGTGGACTGCGTCGAGACGAACACCTTCGGGGCGAACCTGGCCGCGCTCGCCGAGTACGGCATCGAACACCAGGTGTACGAGCTGTCCGAGGCCGGCGCCCGGATCGCCCGCGCCTCGGCGGACGCGCACACGGCCGCCGACGGACGCCCCCGCTGGGTCCTCGGTTCCATGGGCCCCGGTACGAAACTGCCGACCCTGGGCCACGTCACGTACGAGCCGCTGCGCGAGGCCTTCCGGCAGAACGCGGAGGGCCTGATCCGGGGCGGCGCGGACGCCCTGCTCATCGAGACCTCGCAGGACCTCCTCCAGACGAAGGCGGCCGTCATCGGCGCCCGCCGGGCCCTGGACTGGGTCGGCGTGGACCTGCCGGTCATCGTGCAGGTCACCGTGGAGACGACGGGCACGATGCTGCTCGGTTCCGAGATCGGTGCGGCGCTGACCGCCCTGGAGCCGCTCGGCATCGACATGATCGGCCTGAACTGCGCGACGGGCCCGGCCGAGATGGCCGAGCACCTGCGGCACCTGTCCCGGCACGCCCGTATCCCGATCTCGGTCATGCCCAACGCCGGTCTGCCCGTCCTCACCTCCGACGGCGCCCACTACCCGCTGTCGGCTGCCGAACTGGCCGACGCGCAGGAGGCGTTCGTCCGCGAGTACGGCCCCGCTCTGGTCGGCGGCTGCTGCGGTACGACCCCGGAGCACCTGCGGGAGATCGTGGAGCGGGTGCGGGGCGCGGCCGTCCTCGACCGCCGGCCCGAACCGGAACCGGGCGCGTCCTCGCTCTACAGCCATGTGCCGTTCCGGCAGGACACCGCGTACCTGGCGATCGGTGAGCGGACCAACGCCAACGGCTCGAAGAAGTTCCGCGAGGCGATGCTCGACGGCCGCTGGGACGACTGTGTCGAGATGGCGCGGGACCAGATCCGCGAGGGCGCGCACATGCTGGACCTGTGCGTGGACTACGTGGGCCGGGACGGCACCGCGGACATGGCGGAGCTGGCCGGCCGGTTCGCGACGGCCTCGACGCTGCCGATCGTCCTCGACTCGACGGAGATCGGGGTGCTGCGGGCGGGCCTGGAGAAGCTCGGCGGCCGGGCGGTCGTCAACTCCGTCAACTACGAGGACGGCGACGGCCCCGAGTCGCGGTTCGCGCAGGTCACGGCCCTGGCGAAGGAGCACGGCGCGGCGCTGATGGCGCTGACCATCGACGAGGAGGGCCAGGCCCGCAGCGTCGCGCACAAGGTCGCCGTCGCCGAGCGGCTCATCGAGGACCTGACGGGGAACTGGGGGATCAGGGAGTCGGACATCCTGATCGACACCCTCACGTTCACCATCTGCACCGGTCAGGAGGAGTCCCGCAGGGACGGCATCCACACGATCGAGGCGATCCGCGAGCTCAAGCGGCTCCACCCGGACGTCCAGACCACCCTGGGCCTCTCCAACATCTCCTTCGGTCTGAACCCGGCGGCGCGGATCGTCCTCAACTCGGTCTTCCTCGACGAGTGCGTGAAGGCGGGCCTGGACTCGGCGATCGTCCACGCGTCGAAGATCCTGCCGATCGCCCGCCTGGAGCCGGAGCAGGTGGAGGTCGCGCTCGACCTGATCCACGACCGCCGCCGGGAGGGCTACGACCCGCTCCAGCGGTTCCTGGAGATGTTCGAGGGCGCGACGGCGAAGTCCCTGAAGGCCGGCAAGACCGAGGAACTCCTCGCCCTGCCCCTGGACGAGAGGCTGAAGCGCCGGATCGTCGACGGCGAGAAGAACGGCCTGGAGACGGACCTCGACGAGGCCCTCGCGTCCCGTCCCGCTCTGGAGATCGTCAACGAGATCCTGCTCGACGGCATGAAGACGGTCGGCGAGCTGTTCGGCTCGGGCCGGATGCAGCTGCCGTTCGTGCTGCAGTCCGCCGAGGTCATGAAGACCGCGGTCGCCTACCTCGAACCCCACATGGAGAGAACGGCCGACGGCGAGGGAGAGGTCGGCAAGGGCACGATCGTCCTGGCCACCGTCCGCGGCGACGTCCACGACATCGGCAAGAACCTCGTCGACATCATCCTCTCCAACAACGGCTACAACGTCGTCAACATCGGCATCAAGCAGCCCGTCTCCGCGATCCTGGAGGCCGCCGAGGAGCACCGGGCGGACGTGATCGGCATGTCAGGCCTCCTCGTGAAATCCACCGTGATCATGAAGGAGAACCTCCAGGAGCTGAACGGCCGCGGCCTGGCCGGACGCTTCCCCGTGATCCTCGGCGGCGCCGCCCTCACCAGGGCGTACGTCGAGCAGGACCTCCACGAGATCTACCAGGGCGAGGTCCGCTACGCCCGCGACGCCTTCGAGGGCCTGCGCCTCATGGACGCGCTCATGGGCGTCAAGCGCGGCGTCCCCGGAGCCGTACTGCCCCCGCTCAAGCAGCGGCGCGTTCCCAGGCGCGAGACCCCGCCGCTCGCGGCGGAGGTCCGGGAGCCCGAGCCGGCCGGCCGCTCCGACGTCGCCTCCGACAACCCGGTACCCGAGCCCCCCTTCCTCGGGACCAGGGTCGTCAAGGGCATCCAGCTCGCCGAGTACGCCCCCTGGCTCGACGAGACCGCCCTCTTCAAGGGCCAGTGGGGCCTCAAGGACGCCGAGACCATCGAGACGGAGGGCCGGCCGCGGCTGCGTGCCTGGCTCGACCGCCTCCAGACGGACCACCTCCTCGAAGCAGCCGTCGTCCACGGCTGGTTCCCCTGTGTGTCCAAGGGCGACGACCTGATCGTCCTGGACGAGGACGGAGGCGAGCGGACCCGCTTCTCCTTCCCCCGCCAGCAGCGGGGCCGCCGCCTCTGCCTGGCCGACTTCCACCGCGCGGAGGACTCCGGCGAGATCGACGCCGTCGCGATGCAGGTGGTCACCGTCGGCTCCCGAATCGGCGAGGAGACGGCGAGGCTCTTCGCCGCCGACGCCTACCGGGACTACCTCGAACTCCACGGCCTCTCCGTCCAGTTGGCGGAGGCGCTGGCCGAGTACTGGCACGCGCGGGTGCGCGCCGACTGGGGCATCGCGGGCTCCTCCGAGCCGGCGTCCCTGGACGGCATGCTCCGCACCGAGTACCAGGGCTGCCGCTACTCGCTCGGCTACCCGGCCTGCCCCGACCTGGAGGACCGGGCGAAGATCGCCGCGCTCCTGCGCCCCGAGCGGATCGGGGTGGAGCTGTCGGAGGAGTACCAGCTGCACCCCGAGCAGTCGACGGACGCGATCGTCGTCCACCACCCGGAGGCGAGCTACTTCAACGCGGGAGGCCGCGGATGAGCCCGACCCCCGTGGACCCGACGTTCTCGTTCGAGTTCTTCCCGCCGAAGACGGACAAGGGCGAGCGGACGCTGTGGGAGGCGATCCGCCGGGTCGAGGCCCTGTCCCCGGACTTCGTCTCGGTGACGTACGGCGCGGGCGGCTCGTCCCGCGACCGGACCATCGAGGTGACCAAGCGGATCGCGGCCGAGACCACCCTGCGCCCGGTCGCCCATCTGACGGCCGTCGGTCACTCGGTCGCCGAACTGCGGGGCATCATCGGCGCGTACGCGGACGCCGGGGTACGGGACGTCCTGGTCCTGCGCGGAGACCCGCCGGGCGATCCGCGCGGCCCGTGGACACCGCACCCGCGGGGATTCACGTACGCCCATGAACTGGTCGAGCTGGTCCGGTCGTCGGGCGACTTCCGGATCGGTGTGGCGGCCTTCCCGGAGGGCCACCCGAGGTCGGCGGGTCCGGCCGACGACCTGGCGCACTTCGTGGCCAAGTGCCGGGCGGGCGCCGACTACGCCATCACGCAGATGTTCTTCGACCCGGAGGACTATCTGCGGCTGCGGGACCGGGTCGCGGCCGCCGGCTGCGACACCCCGATCATCCCGGAGATCATGCCGGCCACCGACGTACGCCAGATCCGGCGCTTCGCGGAGCTCAGCGACGCCGCGTTCCCCGAGGACCTGGCGCACCGCCTGGAGGCGGCGAAGGACGACCCGGCGGCGGCGTACCGCGTCGGCGTCGAGCACGCGACCGCGATGGGCCTGCGGCTGCTCGACGAGGGTGCGCCGGGCCTGCACCACATCACGCTGAACAGGTCGACGGCGGCCCTGGAAATCCACCGAACCATCATGAGCGCGAGGAGCGTTGTCCATGTCTGACACTTTCACGGACCACAAGGTCGCCGACCTCTCCCTGGCCGCCTTCGGCCGCAAGGAGATCACGCTCGCCGAGCACGAGATGCCGGGCCTGATGTCGATCCGCCGCGAGTACGCCGGGACGCAGCCCCTGGCGGGGGCGCGGATCACCGGCTCCCTCCACATGACCGTGCAGACTGCGGTCCTCATCGAGACCCTGGTGGCGCTCGGCGCCGAGGTCCGCTGGGTCTCCTGCAACATCTACTCGACGCAGGACCACGCGGCGGCGGCGATCGCCGCCGCCGGCATCCCGGTCTTCGCCTGGAAGGGCGAGACCCTGGAGGAGTACTGGTGGTGCACGGAGCAGGCGCTGACCTGGCCGGACGCCGACGGACCCAACATGATCCTCGACGACGGCGGTGACGCCACGGTCCTGGTCCACCTGGGTGTCGAGTACCAGAAGACCGGCAAGCTGCCGGAGGCCGCCAACGAGGAACTGGCCGTCATGTGTGCGCTGTTGGAGAAGAGCCCGCTCGACTGGTCGACCCTCGCCGCCGGCATCCGCGGGGTGACGGAGGAGACCACGACGGGCGTGCACCGCCTGTACGAGATGCACCGCGAGGGCGCGCTCCTCTTCCCGGCGATCAATGTGAACGACGCCGTGACGAAGTCGAAGTTCGACAACAAGTACGGCTGCCGCCACTCGCTCATCGACGGCATCAATCGCGCCACCGATGTCCTCATCGGCGGCAAGACGGCCGTGGTCTGCGGCTACGGCGACGTCGGCAAGGGCTCGGCGGAGTCGCTGCGCGGCCAGGGCGCACGGGTGATCGTCACCGAGATCGACCCGATCTGCGCGCTCCAGGCGGCGATGGACGGCTACCAGGTCGCCACCCTGGAGGACGTCGTGGAGACGGCCGACATCTTCATCACCACCACCGGCAACAAGGACATCATCATGGCGTCCGACATCGCCCGCATGAAGCACCAGGCGATCGTCGGCAACATCGGCCACTTCGACAACGAGATCGACATGGCCGGCCTGGCGAAGATCCCCGGGATCGTGAAGGACGAGGTCAAGCCGCAGGTCCACACGTGGACGTTCGAGGACGGCAAGGTGGTGATCGTCCTCTCCGAGGGCCGCCTCCTCAACCTCGGCAACGCGACCGGCCACCCGTCCTTCGTGATGTCGAACTCCTTCGCCGACCAGACCCTCGCGCAGATCGAACTCTTCACGAAGACGGCCGACTACCCCGTCGGCGTGTACACCCTCCCCAAGCACCTCGACGAGAAGGTCGCACGCCTGCACCTGGACGCCCTCGGCGTACGCCTGACGACCCTCCGCCCGGAGCAGGCGTCGTACATCGGGGTCCCGGTGGAGGGCCCGTACAAGCCGGACCACTACCGCTACTGATGATGTGTACGAACGATGACGGGCGCGACCCGTGGCTCCCGGACCGGCTCCTCAGGACGGAACGGGACCTGCTGATGCCCCTCCTGCGCCGGACACCCGAGGAGGCGTACGAGCTCCGCACCGCCTGCCCCGGGTGGACGGCGAGGCAGGTCCTCGCCCACTGCGGCGCGGCCCTGGTCAGGATCGTCGAGGACCGCCTGGAGGAGGGCGTGTTCCTGCCCGAGGCGAACGCCTGCGACGTCGCCGAACGCGAGGACTGGCCGCTGGGCCGCATCCTCGACGAACTGGAACGCGGCCTGACGGAGGCGGGCCCGGTGATCGCCGCACGCGAGGACGGCCGGCTCGACGCGGTGGCGCTCGGCGAATGGGTCCACGCGGGCGACGTACGGGAGGCCTTCGGCGAACCGGGCGCGTACTGCGGCAAGGCGCTGGAGCTGGCGCTCCCGCTCCTCACGGTGACGAGCCGCAAGCGGGAGACGCCGCGCCTGGTGGGCGTCCTGGAGGACGGCACGCTGCCCCGGGTCTCCCTGGGCAAAGAGATCGCGGGCCGCCCTACGGCCGTCTTCAAGGGCGACGCGTCGACGCTGATCCGCATCTACGCGGGGCGCCCGCTGGTGCGGACCCGGTACGAACTGAGCGGCGCGACGGAACAGGAACTCCTGATCTACCGCTGACCGTGCCCGCCGCCTCCCTGACGAGCCCCCGCCCCACGTTCCGAGGCGCGACCCCGAGCCTTGCCGCGCCTCCGTGCGGCGGCGGTGGTCAGTCCGCGAGGGTGCGGGTGAGGAGGGGCAGGAGTCGGTCCCAGTGGCGCTGCGTCCCGGACGGGCTGAAGGCGCTCGTGTCGGCCATGGTGAAGCCGTGCTCGGTGCCGGGGTAGATCTCGTTGCTGTGACGGACGCCGGCGGCTTCCAGGACCTCGTTGAGCCCGCCGAACTCCTCGGGCGTCATGTCGCCCTCGGCGATCCCGAAGTGCACCTCGGCGGTGACCTTCGGGGCGAGGAGGTGCGGGCTGTCGGCCGCGTCCGTGATCAGGGCGCCGGGGTGGAAACCGGCGACGGCGGCGACCCGGTCGGGGTGGGCGGCGGCGGTACGCATCGCCAGGACGCCGCCCAGGCAGTACCCGACGACGCCGACGGGCCCGTCGGCGACCTCGGGCCGGCCGGTGAGGAACGAGAGATAGGCGTCGGCGTCGATCAGGACGCGGTCGGTGGTGTGCGCGAGGTAGAAGGGCATGAGCTGCTCGAAGAGCGCGGGCCGCTCCTCCTCGCCGATGTGCTCGGGAAGCTCGATGAGGGGCGCCGGCCCCTCCCGGTAGTAGACGTTGGGCACGAGCACGAAGTACCCGTGCCCGGCGAGCTCCCGCGCCATCTCCTCAAGCCGCGGCCGAGGACCGAACACATCCATGTAGAGCAGCACGCCCGGGTGCTGCCGGCCCTCGTCGGGGAAGGCGGCGAAGGCGTCGGCCCGGCCGTCGGGCGTGGGTATCCGCAGTGTCGTGGTGGCCATGGGAACGACCGTAACAGCCTTGATCAGCCCCCTTATTGGTTTGCCGTCGGCGAACCGGGTCGGGTAGGAAGCTCTCATGCTGAGGGGTAGCAAGGTCGGGCTCAGGGCCCGGTACGAGGAAGACATCCCGATCCTGCGGGCCGAGCTCTACGACGACGTGGTCAACGCGTCGCGAGCGGAAGCCGGGCCCTGGCGGCCGATCACGCCCGGTTCGAAGGACCGGCGGCTCGTCGTGGACGACACGGCCGAGGGCCATGTCTCCTTCTCCATCGTCGAGCTGCAGGGCGGCACGCTGATCGGCTCCGCGAACCTGTGGGGCATCGACACCCACAACCGGTCCGCGCACATCGGCCTGGGACTGCTGCCGTCCGCCCGCGGCAAGGGCTACGGCACCGACGTGGTCGCGACGCTGTGCCACTACGGCTTCGTCGTGCGCAGCCTCCAGCGGCTGCAGATCGAGACCCTGGCGGACAACACCGCGATGCTCCGCTCCGCCGAGAGCAACGGCTTCGTCCGCGAGGGCGTACTGCGGTCCTCGGCCTGGGTGATGGGCGAGTTCCTGGACGAGGTCATCCTCGGACTCCTCCTCCAGGACTGGAAGCCGAACCCGGGCGTCTAGGCCCGCTCGCGCGTCGTGACCCGCAGCCGCCCTGGACGGCGGCGGCGTGTCCCTCCTCGTCGGGGTTACCCCGGGATCGTGGTCAGGGGTCAGACGGGCGGTGTGTCAGGGGCCGGTCGGGGGCCGGTCAGGGTGATCACCGATGGGCTACGAGCCCTGTGCGCACCAGAGTCGGGGGTGTCAGAACGACTCGTCCCCACCGCTCCGGAGCACCCCATGCGCCTTCGTCTCGCCGCCACCGGCCTCGCCCTGGCCGCCTCCGTCACCGCTGTCGCGGCCGTCACCGCCGGCTCCGCCGGTGCCGCTCAGCCGGGCGCCGGTGTCACGCCCGCCACCGGTACCCCGGCGGCGACTCTGAAGGGCTCGGCCGCCCTGAACCCCGCCCTCCAGGGGGTCCTGAGCCGCATGCCCGACCCGGTCGTCGCGGGTGCGCTCGTCAGACGGGACGGGGCGGGGGTCGCCGTCGGCCCGGTCACCGCCGACGCGCATTTCCGGATCGGCAGCGTCACCAAGACGTTCACCAGCACCGTCGTGCTTCAGCTCGTCGCCGAGCGCCGGATCGCACTCGACGCACCCGCGCGGCGGTACGTCCCCGAGCTGCTCCCCGAGGCGTACGACCGGGTCACCGTCCGTCAGCTCCTCGACCACACGAGTGGGCTGCCCATGCCCGCCCCGACCCCGGGGCCGAAGGACGGGCCCGGATGGCAGTTCACGTCCGTGCGGCCCGCGGACTCCTTGCGCGCGTCGTTCGCCGCGGCGGCGGCCGCGACCCAGCCGCCGCCCGCGCCCGGCTCCGAGCAGCAGTACAACGGGCTCAACTCCCTCGTCCTCGGCCTGCTCGTCGAGAAGGTCACCGGCCGTTCCCTCGCCGACGAGCTGGAGCGGCGGATCATCCGGCCCCTCCACCTCCGCCACACCAGCCTGCCCGCCGCCGACGACCTGAGCATCCCCTCGCCGCACGCGACGGTGTACGTCGCCGGGCACGACGTCACGGAGCAGAGCCCCTACCCGTGGGCGGAGGGCGGCATGATCTCCACCGCCGCCGACCTGGAGCGGTTCTTCACCGCACTGTTCCGGGGCCGTCTGCTCCCGCCCGCCCAGCAGAAGCTGGTCTTCGACGTGCCGCGGGTGAGGAGCGCCGCCGGCAACACGAACTGCTTCGGCGGGCCCGCCTGCTTCAGCGTCGGCGGTCTCATGAGCTACCGGCTCGGCGACCAGGAGGTCGTCTGGGGCAAGACGGGGTCCCGGCCCGGCTGGGACAACGGGTTCTTCGCCACCAAGGACCTCCGGCACCGTGTCACGTACTCGCTGAACTCGACCGGGGCCGCCAGTCCGCTCACGCACATCCAGCAGGTGGTCGGCGCGGCCCTCGTCGACTGACCGGTGAGATCGGGCGGCGGCGAACGGCCCGTCCGGCGCGGACGATCGTCGCTCGTTCGGGGTGCGCCGCCGTGCGGGCGGTCCAGCCCGCTGGTGTGCTGGTCGGGATTCCGCGCGCCCGCGCCCGAATCCCCCACGCACAGGAGCAGCGGCATGGCTGTCATCGTCACCGTCGAGATCCCCGGCGGCACGCAGGAGCAGTACGAGGAGACCACCCGGCTCCTGGAGGCTTCCGACTGGTTTCCGCCGGCGGGGTTCATCGCGCACGCCGCCGGGCCCGACGGGAGCGGGGGGTGGCGGGTGGTGGACTTCTGGGAGTCCGAGGACGCCTTCCTCGCCTTCGCGGAGAAGGCCCGGCCGATCTTCGACCGGGGTGGCGTCCGTACGATCCTGCCCACGATCCAGGAGGCCGTGAACGTCATCGTGAGGTGAGCCGGTGGACCGGTCCGGTCCGGAGCCCCCGCGGGGCGCACCGGACCGGACCGGTACGGGTGGGCGCCGTGCTCAGAAGCGGTAGCGCGCCTTGATCGGATAGTGGTCCGACCGGCCCGCGTCGGCCGGCACGTCGCACGAGACGACCGTCCCGGAGGGCGGACCGAACAGGTAGTCGATCTTGATGAAGCGGTTCTGCGCCGGGTCGGACTTGATGATCGGCTTCGTGGCCCGGCCGTCACGCGGCCGCGCGCTCCAGAGCCCCTCGTCGCATTCCTTGTCCGCCGCGTAGGCCGAAGCCGTGACGTCCTTGGGGGCGTCCGGCGACTCGGAGTCCGGCGGGGTGGCGTTGAGGTCGCCGCCGTAGACGGTCCGGTAGCCGGGCATCGTGTACGAGCGGACGATCTTCTGCAGCTCCGCGGCCTGCTCCCGGCGCTTCGTGCCGTCCAGGTCGTCCTCCTTCAGGCCGGCGCTGAAGTGGGCCGTGCAGAACTGCAGGGCCTGGGCCGGGAGAACGGCGCAGATCGCGGTCCGCTGCTCCATGCGCACCCACGCGCCCTCGATGGTCCTGTTCTGCGGCGACGGCAGGTCGTACGAGTGGTACCAGACGTTGGAGTCCGGCACGGCGAGGCCGATGCCGTAGGAGCCGCGGTCCTTCCACCCGGTTGCCGCCGAACCGGAGTTGTCGCAGGTCCTGGCGGCCTTCACCGCGGAGTTGTCGACGGTGAACCTGATGGGGGCGAAGCGTACGTCCCATCCGGTCCCCGTCTTCGCCTCCAGCGAGGTCTCGATGGCCTTGGCGTGCGACTCGCACATCTCCTGGAGGAACACGGCACGGTACTGCTGGGCCTCCGCCGTGGTGCCCATCCGGTCGGCGATCTGGCCGCCCAGGGAGGGGCCTTCCACCCGGTGGTTGGCGCAGGCGGCGTTGTGGTTGGCGCAGACGTTCCACGACATCACGCGGAAGTCGGCAGCCGGAGCGGGGGAGGCGGGGGCGGGGCGGCCGCCCTCGTCACTCGCGTTCTCCTCGCCCAGGTGGACGAGCTGGAACTTCTGCCAGGAGCCGACCGAGTCCCCTCGTGCACGCAGCAGCCCCGCGTCGTTCCCGGGGTCCTGCACCTCGGCGGTCACGTACTTGTCGCCGTCGTTCGTGGCGGCCTTCAGGGCGTAGGTGCCGTCCGTCTGCTTCTCCAGCTGGAGCTTCTCCCAGTCGCCGGCCGTGGTGCCGCGGGCCCGGAGCAGGTTCTGGTGGGTGCCGGTGTAGCCGCGTTCGGTCGTGACGTAGTTGCCGTTGCCCTCCGAACGCAGGGTGGTGCTCAACCCCTTGTCGTCGGTGTGCAGCGTGAACTTCTCCCAGGAACCCAGGTCGTCGAGCGTGGCCGCGGCCTTGCGGGCACGGAGCATGGCCTGCCCGGCGCCGGTGGTGTCGACCTCCACCGACACGTAGAGCCCGCCGGCGCCGACGGACTTGAGCGCGTACTTGTCGCTCGCGGTGACGGGGACCGGGCGGGCCTCCACCGCCTGGGCCTGCACGGGCGTCATGGCCATCACCGCGAACAGTGCGGAGCACAGCACCGCCAAGCGGCGCGCTGTCCGTCTCATCTGCCTACCCCCATCAAGGTCTGTGAATGGACAAACGGCGCACGGTACGGCACCGCCGCGGCGGCGATCAATGGCCGGCCGGGGCATCCGTCACGTCCGCTGCGCGAGGCCCGCACCCCCCGCTCGATCGGGGCTCGTCGCCGCGAGGGGCGAAAACCCTTTGCGGGGCGTGCCGGTGGACGCCAGGCTTCTCCGCCATGACCAGTCATCCTTCCCGCCCTTCCGACGAGGCCCGTCCGCCCCGCCCGGTCGCGGACCTGTTCTCCGCCGACGGGCGCCTCAAGGCGATCCCGCGCAGGCCGGCCCGCCGTGAGGCCCTCCTCGCGCACCTCACCGACAGCCTCTTCGCTCCCGACCGGGACTACCGCGAGCCCGAGGTCAACCAGGCCCTGCTCACCGTCCACGAGGACTTCTCCGCCCTGCGGCGGTATCTCGTGATCGGCGGCTTCCTCGCCCGGACCAAGGACGGCTCGGCGTACCGCCGACAGCAGCAGCCCGGCTCCCCCGGAGGCGCGATCCCCGCCGTCGCGTGACCGCCGCGGTGGTGGCCGGCCTGCTCGCCGGCTACGGCATCGCGATCCCGGTCGGCGCGGTCGGGGCGTACCTGGTGGCCGTGACGGCCCGTACCGGCTGGCGTACGGGCGTGGGCGCGGCGCTCGGGGTCGCCACGGCGGACGGCGTGTACGCCGTGCTCGCGGTGGCCGGCGGCTCGGCGCTCGTTCCGCTGCTGACGCCCGTGATGACCCCGCTGCGGTGGGCCTCGGCCGTGGTGCTCGTGGTGCTCGCGGTACGGGCGGCGTACGCGGCCCTCGCCGCGTACCGGACGGGCGGGCTCGCCTCCCGCGACGACGGGACGGCCCTCGGCCCGGCCCGCGCGTACCTCACCTTCCTGGGGATCACGATCCTCAACCCGATGACGGTGATCTACTTCGCCGCGCTCATCCTCGCGACGGGCCCCTCGGCGCCCGCGACGCTCCCCGACCGGACGGCCTTCGTCCTCGCGGCCCTGGTCGCCTCGGCGAGCTGGCAGCTGCTCCTCGCCCTGGGCGGGACGTTGCTCGGACGGACCCTGACGGGAGCCCGGGGCCGGCTGACCACGGTGCTCGCGTCGAGCACGCTGATCGTCGTCCTGGCGGTACGGCTCGTGGCCCGCTCCTGAGCGATGGACGGTCCCGGGCTCGTGGCCTGAACCGGCTTACCCTTCCCGGGGATCAGCGGCGAATCCGTTCCGCTGACCGTCCGGAATTCGGGGGGAAACATGACAGGGCGGGTACTCGCTGCCGGTCTGCGGCAGCGGCATCTGGCCATGATCGCGCTGGGCGGTGCGATCGGCGCCGGGCTCTTCGTCGGTTCGGGGTTCGGGATCGCCGCCGCCGGGCCCGGCATCCTCGTCTCGTACGTCTGCGCCGGCGCCCTGACCGTCCTGGTCATGCGGATGCTCGGCGAGATGTCGGCGGCCCACCCGGTCACCGGCTCGTTCGCCGAGCACGCCCGCCGGGCGTTCGGGCCGTGGGCCGGGCTGCTCACCGGGTGGATGTACTGGGCGCTGCTCGTCGTGAGCGTCGCCGCCGAGGCCGTCGGGGCCGCGCACATCGTCGGCGGCTGGGTGCCGGCCGTGCCCGGCTGGGTGTGGGTGGCCGGCTTCATGAGCGTCTTCACGGTGAGCAACCTGGCGGGCGTACGGAACTTCGGCGAGTTGGAGTTCTGGTTCGCCGGCCTCAAGATCGCCGCGATCGTCGGCTTCCTCGTGCTCGGCGCCGTCGTCCTCGCCGGCCTGCTGCCCGGCCATCCGTCCCCCGGCACCGCCCATCTCACCGGCCACGGCGGGTTCCTGCCGCACGGCTGGCACGGCGTCGCCGTCGGCATGGTGGCGGCCGTCTTCGCGTTCGGCGGCCTGGAGACGGTGACCATCGCCGCGGCCGAGTGCGACGACCCGGTCCGGGCCGTCCGCAACGGCGTACGGGCCGTCATGTGGCGGGTCGCGGTCTGCTACCTCGGCTCGATGGCCGTCATCGTCACCCTCGTGCCGTGGAACGCCCCGGGCGTCGCCGAGGGCCCGTACGCCGCCGTGGTCGCGAGCACCGGTGTCCCCGGCGCCGCCGACCTGATGAAGGCGGTCGTCCTCGTCGCGCTCCTGTCGGCGATGAACGCCAACATCTACGGCTCCTCGCGCATGCTGTTCGCCCTGGTCGGACGGGGTGACGCGCCCCGCGCCCTCGGCCGGGTGAGCACCGGCGCCGGTGTCCCGTACGCGGCCGTCCTCGCCTCCGCCGCGTTCGGCTTCGTCTCGGTCGTCCTCAGCCTGCTCTGGCCGCGTACGGTCTTCCCGTTCCTGCTCAACTCCATCGGCGCCGCGATCCTGCTGGTCTGGGCGCTGATCGCCGCCTCGCACCTGCGCCTGCACGGCCCCTCCGGAGGCGCGGTGCTCGCGCTCGCGGGGATCGGCGGGGTGCTGCTCTTCATGCTGGGCGATCCGGCGAGCCGCACCCAGCTCCTCACGACGGGGGGCTGGGCGGCGGCGCTGCTGGTGTGGGCGTGGTCGAGGAGGCGCGTCAGGGACGGGCGGCGTACCGCGCCAGGAACAGATCCACTCCCGAAGCGATCACCCGCGTCAGCTCCGCGTCGCTGATCTCGGCGTCGGGGGAGAAGGTACGGACGAGCTGCGGCACGCCCACGGTGGCCGCGACCAACTGCTGCACGGCGAGCGCCGGATCGGGCGCGTCGAGGGTGCCGCGGGCGTCGAGCTCGGTGAAGGCCTCGACGAGCGGGCCGTTGTTCATGTCGTAGCTGACCCGGTACCAGAGCTGCCCGAGTTGCGGGAAACGGTCTATCTCGCCGATCACCAGCCGGCGCAGCGACATGATGTCGGGGCGCAGCAGGATGCGGGCCCAGTCGGTGGTGAGCCGGACGAGCGCGGCACGCAGGTCGGGGGCGTCGGCGAGGGTGGAGTTGGAGGGTTCCAGATCCGCGTACGTCTTCGGGAGCACACCGCCGATGACGGCGAGGAACAGTCGTTCCTTGCTGCCGAAGTGCTTGTAGATCGTCGCCTTGGAGACGCCGGAACCGCGGGTGATCGCGTCCATCGAGGCCGCGGAGTAGCCCTCGGCGAGGAACTCGGCGAGGGCGGCGTCGATGATCGCCTGGCGCTTGCGCGAGGCGGCGTCGGCGGGGTCCGGGATGATCGGGATGCCGTACTCGTCGGTGGCGTCGTCCTGGATGTCGGCTCCGGCTCCCATGGGTGTTCCTTAGCTGTGGTGGCGGGACCGTCAGTATATGAACTGAACGGTTTGGTCTGTAAAGCGCGACGCGAGGGCGGGGCCGGCCGCGACGCCGATCAGGAAGGCCAGGTTGAACAGGCCGATGGCGAGGCCGTGCCGGGCGGCCGGCAGCCCGTCGGTCGCGGCACCCGTGAGCAGCCCCTGAGCTCCGGCCGTGACCAGCGCGCTCGTCCCCGAGGCGAACAGGACGACCGCCGGCCAGGGCGCGGCCATCGCGAGGACGGCCGCGGCGAGCGACCCGAGGGCGAGGACGGCGCGGACACGACGGGCCCCGAGCGCCGGGGCCGCGCGGACCAGCGGCCATGACAGCAGGGCCCCGGCGAGCGCGGCGAGCGAGGCGACGGCCCCGGTCTCCACGGAACTCCAGCCGGTGAGTGCGGCGACGCGACGCGGAGCCGCGTACAGCAGACCGAAGTTGACGGTGGCGACGGCGAGCATGAGTCCGGCGGCGACACGGAAGGCCGGAGCGCGCAGGACGTCGAGGGGGAGCGCGGACAGCCGTCCGTCCGCACCTGTACGAGGAGGGGTGCCGCCCGCCGCCCTCCGCGCCGGAAGCACGGCGAGCAGGCTCAGCAGCGGAAGGACCAGGGCCCCGCGCCACCCGACCGCCCCCGCCAGGGCCGCCCCGGCGAACAGGCCCACCGTGCCGCCGGCCGCGCTGCCGATCGCGACCACGCCCGCGGTACGGCCCGAGCGGTCGCGGCCCGCGATCTGGAAGGCCGCGACGTTGAGCCCGGCCGCGCCCGCCGCCTCGATCACGCGCCCGGCGACGGCCAGGGGCAGGGCCGGGGCGAGGAGGACGAGGGCCGCGCCGAGGGCCACGAGGGCGGCGCCCGCCCCAATGACCCCGGCGGTGCCGCGCCGCGGCCCGGCGACGGCGGAGAGCAGCGGGGTGCCGGCCGCCATGCCGAGCCCGAAGGCCGTCATCAGCCAGGCGGCCGACGCGGGGGAGACGGCCAGCTCGCGGGCGGCCTCGGGGAGGGCGAGGCTCGGCCCCGACACCCCCATCGCGGCGGGCGCGGCGAGGGCGGCGAGCAGGAGGCCGGTCCGGGTCCGGGTCCGCGTCCGCGTCCGGGATTCCTGGTCGGTACGGGTGGTGGCCATGGAAGGAATCAACTACACCGCTCGGTTCAGTGTCAAGACTGAACGGTTCTGTTGACAGACTGAACCGATCGGTTTAGCTTTCTGGTCGTCGGGCCGCGGCAGCAGCCGGCCGGCCGGATCCATTCACTGACGCACAGGGGGCATTCCATGACCGAGTCCACGATCCTCGCCATCTCCGGCTCGCTCCGCGCCGACTCGCACAACACGCAACTGCTGCGCGCCGCCCAGAAGTTCAACCCCGGCGGCCTGGCGATCGAGATCTACGAGGGCCTGCGTGACATCCCGCCGTACGACTTCGACATCGACACCCCCGACCGCCGCCCCGCCGCCGTCGAGGAGCTCCGCCGCCGTGTGACGGAGGCGGACGGCGTGCTCATCGCCACCCCGGAGTTCAACTACTCCATCCCCGGCGTCCTCAAGAACGCGATCGACTGGCTCAGCACCGACTGGACCCGCACCGAGGGCGTGCCTCTGCGCCGCAAGCCCACCGCGATCCTCGGCGCAGGACCGGGCGCGTTCGGCACGGTCCGCGCACAGCTGGCGCTCCGTCAGATCTTCGTCTGCGTCGACGCCGACGTCGTCGTGAAGCCCGAGGTGCACGTCTTCCAGTCGAACGACCGCTTCGACGCCGACGGCAACCTGGTCGACGAGGCGACGATCGGACTCGTGCAGGGACTGCTGACCGCGCTCAAGGACAAGATCGACGCGACGGCCTGAGCGAGGCCGGGGCCGACGCCGGGGTCGAGGCGGACACCGCCACGGCTCCCGCGACCGCCACGGCTCCCGCGACCGCCACGGCTCCCGCGACCGCGAGCACCGCGCCCGCGAGCACCGCGCCCGCCGCGAGCACGCCCCGGCGCGAGCGCCAGGAGAGCACCGACCAGCACGACTGGGCGGAGAGCAGGGAACCGACGCTCGCCCAGGAGCCCACCGAGCCGGCCGACATCGCGGAACCGACGGAGCCGACGGACAGGAACGACCCGACCGAGCCGATCGAGAGCGTCGATCCGACCGAGGCGACGGAGAGGAACGAGTCCCGCGACCAGAGCGACAGCGACGAACCGTGGCGAGAGGTCATACCTCGATCGTAGGGGCGTTCGGAGCGGTGTGCGCGGGCGACGCGTGGGCGCGTACGAGCAGTCCTAACCCCCGCAGGCCGGCAGGAACTCCAGGCCTTCCGGGGTCCCGAAGCGCACCACCGCGAGGTACGCCTCCGGGTAGTCGCAGCCGACGTCCGTCCACTGGAGCGCGAGGACCGTCCAGACGACGAACAGGGCAAGGATCCACCAACGCCACTTTGACATGTCCGCCACGTACCCGCCGGTCACGCGGAGGAATCGCTTCCCTCCGCCCGCGTGTCTCCCGCACCGGGGACGGGAGACACGCCCCGACCGGCGGACCGGCGGACCGGCGGACCGGCGGACCGGCGCACCGGCCGACTGGCTGACCGCCGTCCTCAGTCCAGCTGCGCCATGCGCCGCCTGTTGCCGTCGTCCGTGTCCTGCTGGCTGCTCGACGCCAGCAGGATCGCGTCGGGCAGGGCGGTGCTCAGGTGGTTGCCGACGGCGGTGGTGGCCGCGGCGAGCCGGTCGAGGACCAGGTCGACGGCCTCGGCCAGCTCGATGCCGAGGGCGCCGCTGCCCTTGGCGGTGCCGTGCTCTCCGACGGCCTCGTTCAGCTTGGTGCCGGTGTCGCCGAGGACCTCGCCGCCGACCTCGGCGATCCTGCGGGCCGCGAGCTGGTGTTCCTCGTGGTCCACCTTCAGGACGCTGCCGATCGCGCGGCCGTGGGCCCCGCTTGCCGCGGCGCCCGTGGCGATGCCGTCGGCGATCCCCTTCTCGGCCCCGCCGCCCGCCCGGTCGAAGGCGTCCTTCCAGTGGGACCCGCCGGAGCCGCCCCCGCCGTCGCCGGACGTGCCCGCGAGATCGTTCGGGATCTTCTCCAGGGCGATCACGGCGGGGTCCGTGAGGACGGTTCGGAGCGCCTTCCGGAGGCTCTGGACGTCCGACCGGTATTCGGCGTTCGCCTTCCGTGCCGTCTCGGCGTTCGCGCGCGCGACCGTGGCCGGGCCTGCCGGGCTGAGGGCCACCGCGGCATCGGCCGCGGCCTCGTTCGCGGTGAGCGCGACGGCCGTGTTCGTGACGGACAGCTTGAGCGCGGCGATCGTGCCCGGCAGCTCCCTCACCCTGAGCGCCAGGGCCCGGGCCGCGGTGCCGAGGGGCGTCATGTCGTCCCTCTTGACCCGGTCCCAGTGCTCCGCCAGGGCGGTGATCGCTTCGCCCTTCCCGGAGGGGAGCAGGCGGTCCATGCACTTGCCGGCGACCGCGGTGTCGTCGTCGATGAGCGCGGCGAACGAGTCCAGACCGGCTGCCAGGAGGGCGTACACGTCCTCGTCGACCTCCGGCCAGGACAGGCCGTACTTCTGGACCGCAAGCCGAGTCGCGCTGTCGAGCTCGATCCCCATGCCGTCAACTCCCCCTCGTCACGCGCGCGTTGGTCCCACGCGCCCCCACGTGTGGCGCTCACGGTCTCACGCGCCCCTGAAGGTCACAAGGCCGACCGTCCCGGCCCGGGCCGGCCGTCGGCGGGGGCCCGCGCTCAGTCGATGTGCACGATCTGGAAGGCCTCCGCCATCCGTCCCGCCGGCAGCCCGCCCGCCGTCGCGTGCTCGCCCAGCCAGGTGCGCAGGAGTCCCGCGAGGTCGTCGAAGTGGGCCGTCTGGGAGGTGTGGATGCGCAGTGCCTCGACCTTGCGCTCGAAGACCGGGGTGACATCCACGTACTGGTTCGGGGTGGGGCCGGTCATCAGCCACAGTTCGTGGACGATCCACGGTTTCAGGCCCTCCTCCTTCAGCAGGGAGGGGTGGGCGAAGGGGTTGCGGGCCTCGGGGTAGACCGCGCGCAGACAGGCGTCGCCGACGGCGCGGTGGTCGGGGTGGAGGTCGGCGACCCGCGCCCAGTTGATCTCGGGGGAGGGGATGATCGCGCGCTGCGGCCGTACCTCCCGTATCACCCGGCACAGGTCGCGGCGGAGTTCCACGGAGGCCTCCACGAAGCTGTCGGGGTAGCCGAGGAAGCGGACGTCGGCGACGCCGCTGAGCTTGGCGGAGTGGACCTGTTCGGCGCGGCGCAGATCCGCCATGGCCTGGCGGGGGAGCCTGTCGTCGTAACCGCCGGCGCCGCCGTCCGTGACGATGCAGTACGTGACGCGGGTGCCGCGCTCGATCCACTGCATGACGGTGCCGCTGACGCAGAACTCGATGTCGTCGGGGTGCGCGGCCACGACGAGCAGCGACTCGGGTGCGGTGCGGGCGGTGTGGTCGTAGTCCTCCATGTCCCTCATGGGGTCAGCCTGTTGGGGCGGCGGGGGCGTCGCAAGGCCGTGCCGTGGCGTGAACAGGACATGGCACTTACGCGCCATTCAAAAACTTGGTAGATTCAAATCATTGGTTTGCATGGGTGAGTGAGTGATGTGCTTGGAGGGTGACCGCTGTGTGCAGGATTCTCGGCTCCTTCGCCGCCGGAGCGGCGGCCCACGCCGACCGCCCCGACCCGGCGCAACTCGCCGCCGTGTCGGCCCGCCAGCGCCACGGCGGACCCGACGAACACGCCGTGCTCACCGGACCCGGCTGGTCCCTCGGCTGCGACCGGCTCGCCGTCACCGACCCCTGCGGCGGACAGCAGCCCTACCGGCTGCCGCACCTCCCCGGCGTCCTCGCCGTCCTCAACGGCGAGATCTACAACCACGCCGAGCTGCGCCGCGCCCTCGCCGCCCGCGGCCACCGGTTCCCCGACCGCTGCGACGGCACGCTGCTGCCCGCGCTCTACGCCGAGTACGGACCCGCGTTCGCCGAGCGCCTCGACGGCATGTTCGCCGTGGCCATGCTCGACCTGCGCCCCGGCAGCACCCGACTCGTCCTCGCCGTCGACGACATGGGCATGAAACCGATCCATCTCCACCACGACCCGTACGACGGATCCACCCGGTTCGCCTCCGAGATCCCCGCGCTCCTCGCCTTCGAAGGAGTACGGATCTCCCCGCGCGAGGACTCCCTCGACACGGTCCTCGCCACCCGTACGTCCTTCTCCACGCACACCGCGCTCGACGGCGTCAGCGTCCTGCCGCCCGGAGCCACCGCCTTCGTACGGCCCGGTGCCGCGCCCGTCGTTCGCCGCCGGGGGACGCACCGGAGCACGCCCGTCGGCGACACCCAGGACGTCCTGCGGCACGAGGTGCGGCGGCTCGCCGAGGCCGACGTGCCCGTCTGCGCCATCGCCAGCGGCGGCCTCGACTCCGGGCTCGTCACCGCGCTCGCCGCCGAACAGGCCCGCGAGAACGACGCGCCGCCGCTGCACACCTTCCACCTCACCTACCGGGGCCGGTGGCCCGACTCCGAGGCGGCGTACGCCCGTTCCGTCGCGCGCCGGACCCGTACCGTGCACCACGAGGTCGCCGTCGACCCCGACGAGATCGGCTCCCTCCTCACCCGGACCGTCCGCCACCTCGGCCAGCCCAACGCCGACCCCATCACCCTCTCCACGTACGCGCTGTTCCGCGCCGTCCGCGAGAACGGCTTCACCGTCGCGCTCACCGGCGACGGCGCCGACGAACTCTTCGGCGGGTACGACCGGATGCGGGCGGCCCTCGCGGCGCCGGCGGGCACGGACTGGGCGGGGACGTACGCGGACGCGCTCTCGGCGGCGCCGAGGCTGCTCCGCGAGCACCTGTACACCGCCAACTACCGTGCGCACATCGCCGATCAGGGGTCGGCGGCCGACCGCATCGAGCAGGAGCTGCGCTCGGCCGAGGCGGTCGGCGAGGACCGGCTCACCGCGATGACGGCCTTCGAGACGCGCTGGCGGCTGCCCGCGTACCACCTGCGGCGCGTGGACCACCTGTCGATGGCGTGGGCGGTCGAGGCGCGGATGCCGTTCTGCCAGCCGGCGGTGGTGACGCACGCGCGTGCGCTGCCGACGGCGGCGCGGACGGGGAAGCGGGCGCTGTACGAGGCGGGGGAGGAACTGCTTCCCTCGGCAGTCCTGCGCCGCCCCAAACAGCCCTTCACCCTGCCGCTGTCGGCGATGCTCGCACCGGGCGGCCCGCTCCTGGAAACGGTCCGGGAGCTGCTGTCCCCGGCGCGGCTGGTCCTGGGCGGGAAGGTCCGCGCGGACCGCGTGCAGAAACTCCTGACCCGGCACGAGGAACGCCCGTCGCAGCATGACGCCCAAGCGCTCTGGGCCCTGGCGGTCCACGAACTGTGGACGGAGGTGGTCCAGGGCATGCGAATCCCCACCGGCTGTGCGGCCTGACTCCCCGGGACCCCGCCGTCCCGCCCCCGCCCGGTCGACGAAACCCGCCACGCCCGCGTCCGCGCCCGCCCCCCGGGTGGGCAATCGCCCCTCCCCCGGACTCCGTCCGGGGGGACCCCCAGGGGCGGTGGGGGTCCCCCCGGACGAAGTCCGGGGGAGGGTGGGCACACGGGACGGCGCGCCCGGCGGCGCCTCCGCCCCAGCGGAACGCATGCCCACAACGGGCGGCGGCGGGGGTGGCGTCCGCGCCGCAGGGGCAACGGCAGGCGGCCGTGGCGCCCCCGCCACGAGCGCCACTTCCGCCGCCCTCGTTCGCGCCCACGACGCCCCCGGCCCCACCCTCGTCCTCCGGCTCGACCACCTACCCCCCGGCGCGCTCGCCTCCGCCCGCGAGCTCGCGGCCTTGCGGCAGGCCCTCGCCGGCACTCCCTACGCGGGGATCGGCAAGATCGCCCTGTACGGGGCCGGGGCCGGGCCCACCCACCCCGCCCGCCTCGACTACCGCTTCGTCCAGGCCCTCCCCGACGGCCGTTTCGACTTCCGCGCCGGCTGCGGCCACTCCCTCCTCGCCTGCGTCGTCGCCGACGGCCGCCCCGGTCCCGTCACCGTCCGCGCCGTGACCACCGGCGACACCGTCGCGTGCGTGCCCGAGACACAGCGGGGCGCGTACACCCTGCACTTCCTCCGCGCCCCCACCGCCCCCGGCACCCTCCCCACCGGCCGCCCTCTCGACCTCCTCGACGGCACCCCCGTCTCCCTCGTCCGCTACGGCAACCCGTACGTCTTCGTCGACGCCCGACACCTTCCCGAGGAGAGGCTCCGGGAGCGGCTCGAAGGGCTCCGCGCCCACGCCGCCCGGCTCCTCGGGCATCCGCCCCACTCCGCCCTCCCCAAGATCGCCGTCTTCACCGAGGGCCCCGGCGGGATCGCCGTCCGGGCGCTCACCGTCGGCGGCTGGCACCCTCGGCTCGCCCTGACCGGCGCCGCCGCCCTCGCCGCCGCCGGCGCGCTCGACGGGACCGTCGTGCCGCCGGTGGACGGCGAGGTCCACACCCCCGGCGGCACCGTCACCGTCTCCACCGGGCCCGACCGCGTCCGCGTCCACCACAAGCGCGCCGAGCTGCTCGAAAGGCTCGAACTGCCGTGGCGTATCCACGCAACGGCGTGAACGCGCACCCCTCTCACCAGGCCCGGGGTCCGCTTCCTCTGCCACGCTGAAATGGACCGGCAATCGGTATCGGTATCCGTTCCGTGGGGAGAGCAGACACACATGAAATTCGAGAATCTGCGTGTCGTCGTGACCGGAGCGTCCCGCTATTTCGGTCGCGCGCTGGCCGTCGGATTCGCGCATCTCGGCGCCGAGGTCTATGTCTCGGCGCGGACCGTCGAGGCCGCCGAACGCACCCGTACCGAGGTCATGGGCTCGGCCCGTGACCGTATCCACGCCTTCGGCTGCGACCTCAGCAGGCCCGCCGAGATCCGGGAGTTCGCGGCCCGCGTCGGCGAACGCACCGACCGGGTCGACCTGTTGGTCAACAACGGCGCCCGCTGGCTCGACGGCATGGACCTGGAGGCGGCCAGCGACGCCGAGATCGTCGAGACGATCGAGTCGACGGCCGGCGGCACGGTCCTCATGGTGAAGCACTTCCTGCCCCTGCTGCGCGGCTCGCTGCGGCCCGACATCGTCAACATGGTCGCCGTCCGCGACGCCGAGGGCGCCTCCGCCGCGGCCGCCGGCGCCGCCCACGAGGCCTTCTGGGCGGCGAAGAGCGCCCAGGCCGGATTCGCCGACATCCTCTCGCGCCGCCTCCGCCCCTCCGGCGTCCGCGTGTTCTCCCTCTTCCCGCCGGACTTCTCGACCTCCGACCCGCGTTTCGCGGAATGGGACGGCTCGAACCCGGACGGAATCGCGCCCGACGAGAAGCTGACGACGCAGGCGCTCTTCGAATGCGTCGTCTACGCGGTCGAGCAGCCCCGCGACTGCTTCATCCGCTCCTTCCACTTCGAGCCCCGCTGACCGCGCCGACCGCGCCGACCCCGTCACCCCTTCGAGCCCGAGCCCGCTGACCCGCCCTGCGCCGACAGCGCTCCGCCGCACGCGACCGCTGAAGCCCACCGCACCACAGCGTCAAGGAGGTCCCATGAGCACCCCTGTCTGGATCACCGCGACCCCTCCCGCCACCCACGGCGAACTCCACATCGGCCACCTCGCCGGGCCGTACGTCGCCGCCGACGTCCTCACCCGCTATCTGCGCGCCGAGGGCGAGGCCGTCCGGTTCACCACCGGTACCGCCGACCACGCAAGCTCCGTCGAGGTCCGGGCGCTGCGCCACCACCGCAAGCCCGAGGAGGTCGCGGAGGGCTACCGGGCCGCGATCACCGCGGACTGGCTGCGGTCGGGCGTGGAGTTCGACCACATCGTGCGTCCGCGCCGCGACAAGGGATACGGGCGCTGGGTGCAGGACCTCTTCGGGCGGCTCTTCGCGCAGGGCGTCATCGCCCCGCGCACCCGCCTCCTGCCGTACTGCGAGCCGTGCGACCGCTGGCTGTACGGGGCTCACGCCACCGGCACCTGCCCGCACTGCGGCGCGGTCAGCGACGGCGGCATGTGTCACGAGTGCGCGCGGCCGAACGACGGCGGCGACCTCATCGGCGCCCGCTGCGCGCTCTGCGACACCCCGGCGGTGGCCCGCCGCTGCCGCCGGCTCTACGTACCCCTGGAGCCGTTCCGGGAGACGCTCGCCGACTACTGGGCGACGGCCGGGCTGCCGCCGCGGCTGGCCGCGCTGTGCGAGTCGCTGGTCGAGGACGGGCTGCCGGACATCGCGGTCGGCCACCCCGCCGAGTGGGGTCTCCAGGTGCCCGTCGAGGGCTTTCCCGACCACCGGATCGACGGCTGCTTCGAGGCCGCCGCGATGCATCTCTTCGGCTACGACGTGCAGGGCCCGCTGCCCCGCCGCGCGATCCACTTCTGCGGCTTCGGGCACGCCTTCTGCCACGCCGTGCTGCTGCCGGTGCTGCTCCTCGCGCAGGACATCAAGCTGCCGCAGGACTTCAACGTCAACGAGTCGTACGTCATCGAGGAGGGCGTCCAGGAGGGCAACGTCTGGGCGCTCGACCTGCTCACCGAGTACGGCTCCGACACCCTGCGCCGCCATGTGCTCCAGGCCCGCCCGCTGGGCCGCCGCACCGTCTTCCACCGGGAGCGGCTCGCCACCGCCCGCCGCGAGCTGGACGAGAACTGGAACAGCTGGCTGTCCCGGCTCTTCGCCGCCGTCCGGGAGGAGTGCGGCGGGCTCGCCCCGCAGGCGCTGCCCGGCGGCACGGGCTGGGAGATCCTGGAGCGGCGGCTGCACCGGGGCGTCGACGACCTGCGTGAGGCGTACGGCCCCGATGCCTTCGACCCGCGCCGGGCGGTCGCCGTCCTGGACGAGATGGTCCGCTCGGCCGCCGACTTCGGTCATGTCAACGCCCACGAACGCTGCCGGCCCAGCACCTCCTGCCGTCATCTCCCGGCGCTCGCGGCCCAGTTGGCGGTGGCCTCCGCCCTGGCGGCGTGGTCGCGGCCGGTGATGCCGGAGGGTGCGGACCGGCTGGCGGCGGCGCTCCAGGCGGCGCCGGGACGCCCGGTCGACTGGCAGGCCCTGACGGCACCCCTTCCGGGGACTCGGCTGGCACCCCCGTCGGGCCCGGTCTTCGGGTTCTGAAGTCCCCTTGAAGCCCCACACTACTAAGCAACTAAGTACATAAGTAGCTCTCCGCCGCGTGACCGCGCGCGAGCGACGCGCAGGGACACGTGGCCCCTCTTCCCCAGGAGTCCTCGTGTCCCTGCGCGTCGCCATGCTCAGCGTCCACACCTCGCCGCTCCACCAGCCCGGGACGGGGGACGCCGGCGGCATGAACGTCTACATGGTCGAGCTCTCCCGCGCCCTGGCCGAACAGGGCGCGGAGGTCGATCTGTTCACCCGCTGCCGGGGCGAGGGCCTGCCCCCGCTCGTCGAGCTCGCCCCCGGGGTGCGGGTCCGGCATCTGCACGCGGGGCCGCGCCGGGCGCTGCCCAAGGAGGCCATGCCCGATCTGGTGGTGCCGTTCTCGCTGGCCCTGCTCAAGGAGGAGCGGCGGTACGACCTGGTCCACTCGCACTACTGGCTGTCCGGGCAGGCGGGCCGGATCGCCTCGGTGGGCTGGCGGATCCCGCTGGTGCACACCGCCCACACCCTGGCCCGGGTGAAGAACGCCTCGCTGGCCGCGGGTGACACCCCCGAGCCGGAGCTGCGGGTCAGGGGCGAGCGCCAGGTGGTGGGGGCCGCCGACCGGCTGATCGCGAACACGGCGGACGAGGCGGAGGCCTTGCGGTCGCTGTACGGGGCGGCGGCGGAGCGGACCGAGGTGGTGCGTCCGGGGGTCGATCTGCGGACCTTCCACCCGGGGGACGGGCGGGCGGCGGCGCGGGCCCGGCTCGGGCTGCCGGCCGACGCGTTCGTGCCGCTGTACGCGGGCCGCATCCAGCCGTTGAAGGGCCCGGACGTGCTCGTACGGGCGGTCGCCGAGCTGCTGCGGGAGTCCCCGGACCTGCGCCGCCGGCTCCTGGTGCCGGTGGTCGGCGGGCATTCGGGCGCGACCCGCGAGGGGTCGGCGTGGCAGCTCGCCGCGGATCTCGGGGTGACGGATGTGCTGCGGTCCTTCCCTCCCGTACCGCAGGCGCGGCTCGCGGACTGGTACCGGGCGGCGGACGTCCTGGTGGTGCCCTCGCGGAGCGAGTCCTTCGGTCTGGTGGCCCTGGAGGCGCAGGCCTGTGGGACTCCGGTGCTCGCGGCGGCGGTCGGCGGGCTGCCGACGGCGGTGTGGGACGGGGTGACGGGGATGCTGGTGCGGGGTCACGACCCGGTGGAGTACGCGCGCC
Source organism: Streptomyces sp. NPDC088553 (assembly GCF_044752965.1). Taxonomy (NCBI): domain Bacteria; kingdom Bacillati; phylum Actinomycetota; class Actinomycetes; order Kitasatosporales; family Streptomycetaceae; genus Streptomyces; species Streptomyces sp. NPDC088553. The sequence continues at coordinate 193,209 of NZ_JBIVMG010000005.1, forward strand.
GGCTCGGTCGGCTCGCCGCACATCCGGAGGCGGTGGGGGCGATGGGGGAGGCGGCGGTGCGGCACGCCCACGGGATGAGCTGGCGGGCGTCGGCCGCGCGCACCGTCGAGGTGTACCGGGGGGCGCTGGCGGAGACGCGCCGGCCGGTGTTCCCGGGCGGGGAGCGGGCGGTGGGGCAGGGGCGGCGGCACGCCCCTGCCCCGTCGGCCCCTCTCTCCTGGAGGAACGAGAAGGCCGTAGCACAAGTCTAGCATCTCTTTTGGTTCGACCAAAGATATGGGGAGCTCCGGATGCGCCAATTCCGTTGCGGGGAAGGCGGATTGACGCATCCACGCCATGGCGAGTCCACGCAGAGGCGAGCTATGGATTCGATTCGGGGGCCGGGACAGAATGGAGATGTCTTCAGGGAACGCCCGGCGGCACGGGCCCCCGGAAGCGGAATTCACATTCCAAGTCCTGGAGGAATCATGTCCATTGCGCAGAACACCGGAATCCGCAAGACCGTCCGTCAGCTCCTGGTCGCGGTGGCCGCCTGTACCGCCGTCGCGGGCGGCGCCACCTTCGCCGTCGGCTCCGACATCGACCACACGGTCACCCCGCAGACCGTCGCCGGCGTCGCCGAGGACAACGGCTGGCCGGTCGTTCCGCCGAAGCCGACCCCGACCAACTGACGTCACCCTCGCGAATTTCGCCGGCCGTATTCTCGCGCCGCCGGGCCCCGCAATCGCTGCCACGATTGCGGGGCCCCGGTATTTTCCGCGACCTCCGGCCCATTCCCTCGTTCCGGAGGTCAGTCCAGCCAGCCGAGCCGCACCGCACGCGCCCCCGCCTCGAAGCGGCTCGTCGCGCCCAGCTCCTGCATCAGCTCCGAGATCATCCGGCTGACCGTCCGCAGCGACACCCCGAGCGTGCGCGCGATCCGCTCGTCCTTCATCCCCGAGGCGAGCATGTGCAGCGCCGCCCGCTGCTGCTCCGAGAGACCGTCGCCGCCCGCCTCCGCCGCCGCCTCGTCGCCGTACGGCGTCGCCGTGTGCCAGCAGTGCTCGTACAGGCTCAGATACGGCCGTACGAGCGCGCTGCCCCGCGCCAGGATCGCGCCCTCGCCCGGCTCCTCGGGACGGATCGGCACGAGGGCGAACTGCTGGTCGGCGATGATCATGTTCATCGGGACCACGGGGGCCAGGCGGATCTCCACACCCAGCTCCGCCCGCTGCCCCAGGAACTTCTCCATCTGCGGGTCCGTGGCCTCCTGCCGGCCGTAGATGGCCCGCACCCGCACCCCGTTGGCGATCTGCCGCCGGTCCCGGTCGAGCATCCGGTCCGGGTTCTGCCGACCCGGCGTCCCCGGGTGCAGCGCCGCCGAACTCTCCTGCATCACATCGGTGATGTCCTCGATGGCCTGCTGGATCCTGCGGTAGTCGGTCAGCGCCTCGACGTGCGCCTCCGCCTTCGTCAGCGCCTCGGCCCGCAGATAGGAACCCGCGAGGATCTCCAGCGTGCTGTACGTCTCGTCCGCCTCCGCCAGGTGCTCCCGCAGCCGCTCACGCTCCCGCTCCAGGAGCCGGAGCAGCGCGATCTCCGGGTCGATCGCCGCCACCGTGTCCGTCTCGGAACGCCAACTGCCGTCCCGCAGGGCTGTGACGGTGGCGTGTGCCTGGCCCGTCGGCACGATCAGGCCCAGGGTGAGGAGTTCGCCGCGACATCGCTCGTACTCCTCCGGCGCGAGCCCGAGTTCCCTGCGGACCTCCCCGAAGTCCGAGACGCCCCGACGGCGCAGCTCCTGGTACACGGCAAGCAGGACCTCGGTCGTGCCGTCCCCGATGCCGTCGCCCCCAGTGACCATGGCGAAGTGACCCCCTCATCCTCCGAGTCGCCCCGCCCTCACCTTGTCATACGGCTCGGCGGGAGTCCGTCCTGCAATGCCCGTACCCGTACCTGCACCTACCGTGTCGCACCGGAACTCCTCGTACTAGGAACCCTGTTCGGACCCCTCGCCGTCGAGCAGGCCGAGCCGCGCCGCCTTCACCCCGGCCTCGAAGCGGCTCGCCGCGCCCAGTTCCTGCATGACCTCCGAGAGCAGCCGGCTGACGGTCCGGAGCGACACCCCGAGACTCCGCGCGATCTGCTCGTCCTTGATGCCCGAGGCCAGCATGTGCAGCGCGACCCGCTGCTGGTCGGACAGCCCGTCGCCGTCACCGCCGCTCCCGCCGGGCTCCTCGCCGTACCGGGAGGCCGCCTGCCAGCAGTACTCGTACAGGGCGAGATAGGAGCGGACGAGGCCGGGGCCGCGGGCCAGGATGGTGGGCGAGTCCGGGTCGTGCGGGTCCGTCGGCAGCAGGGCGAAGTTCTCGTCGGCGAGGACCATGTTCATCGGGACGACGGGGGAGAGCCGCAGCTCGACGCCGAGCGCGGCCCGGTCGGCCAGGTGCTGCGTCATCTCGGGCACGGTGCCGACCCGCCGGCTGTACATGGCGCGGACCCGCACCCCGCGGGCCGCCCGGCAGCGGTCCCGGTCCAGCTCGGCGGCCATGTCCTCACGGCGTACGGACCCCGTGTGCATGACGTGGACGGCGGTACGGACGGAGGCGGTGAGCTCGGTCAGCTCGCGCAGCACCCGCTGCGGGTCGGTGACGATCTCCACCTCGACCTCGGAGCGGGGCGCGGCCCCGGCGCGCAGGAACGGTCCGGCGAGGGATTCGAGGGCGGTGTGCGCACGGCTGGTCGCGGCGAGGCGCTCCTGGAGCCGGTCACGCTCCCGGCGGAGCAGCCGCAGCAGGGCGACGTCGGGGTCGACGACGGTCCGGTCGCCGGAGCGGCCCGAGGCGGTGAGTCCTAACGCGGCGAGTTCCTCGCGACATCGCTCCCGCTCCTCGGCGGAGAGCTCCAGGCCGTCCGCGACCTGGTCGAAGGTGCTGCCGGGGCGGGTGCGGAGCTCCTGGTAGACGGCGAGAGCCTGCTCGCTGCCCGCGCGGGACACGGCGGCGTTTCTGGACACGGCGCAGCAGACTCCCCTCGGATCCACGCGGATCCTGTTGAATCGCCCCGCTAGACCCTGCCACAAAATCGAACGACACGCACGGAGTTGAACAGGGGTCAGGCGCCGGGGGCGCCTGCCCGGCAATCGGGGCACAGGCCCTTGAACACGATCTCCGCGTCGTCGACCCGCCACTCCGGAAGGGCGCCCTCGGGCGGCTTCGGCGCGGCCGCCGCGACGTTCTCCACGCGGCCGCACACCGTGCACAGCGCGTGCTGGTGCGCGGGACCCGAGATCTCGAAGACCGCGGGCAGGCCGGGCCGGTCGAACTTGCTGACCAGGCCCGTCTCCTGGAAGTGCCGCAGCATCTCGTACACGGCCTGGCTGGTCAGCGTGCCGAGCCGCTCGCGGGCGGTCGTGGTGATCGCCTCGACGTCGAGATGGCCGCCGGCGGCGAGCACCGTGAGCACCTCCAGGCGCGGGCCCGTGACCCGCAGCCCGACGTCGCGCAGGCGCTGGATCACCGCCTCGCGGCCCGTCAGCTCTTCCACGACTGCCATCTTCTCCGCCCGCCCGCCATCTGGTCGGCTCAAACTTTTGTCGGCATCGTACCTCTTGCTCGTCAACCTCGTCAGGGCTCTTCGTCCGTCCGGCCGGCCGGACGGACGTGCCTCCGGCGGTGCGTCCAGCCGTCCCTCCGGTCAGTCGTCCGTCCGGCAGACGAGCAGGACGGACTCGGTCCGCTCGTCGATCCGGTGCCGCCGCCGGCCCTCGATGTGCAGGCCCGCCGCGTGCAGTTCCGCCGAGAGTCGCTCGGGGTCGACGATCCACTTGTCGGTGGTCAGCACGACCCGCTCGGTGGACAGCTTCCCGGTCCTCGCCGCGTAGTACGTGATCCGCTCGCTCATCGACGGCAGGTCGAAGACCTGCCGGGCCACCACCCACTCGTCGATGCCGTCGAAGCGGGGCACCTGGAACGCCCAGGTCCGCCGCGGCTCCGCGATGAGCCCCGGCAGCTGGTGCGCCGTGTAGTCGAGGGCGAGCGCCCCGCCCGTCTGCAGATGGGACGCCACCTCCCGCAGCAGCTCGGGCCGCCGTGCCGGGGGTACGGCGGTGACCATCGCGCCCGCGAGCAGCGCGAGCCGGTAGCTGCCGTCGAGCCGGAGCTCGGTGAGGTCCGTCCGGTGGGTGACGACGAGCCCGGCCACCTGCGGACCGATCCGGCGGGCCCAGCCGTCGAGGCGCTCAAGGGCCGAGGCGTCCCGGTCCACGGCTTCCACGGCGAAGCCGTGCCGGGCGAACGGGACGGCGAGCCGCCCGGCGCCGGAGCCGAGGTCCAGAACGGGTCCGCCGGTGGAGCGGGCGAGGCTGAGGTACCGGATGATGTCCGCGCTGTGCGGGCCGAGCAGGGCGTCGTGCAGCCAGCCGGAGTTCTCGTCGGCGGGGGAGACGGATTCGAGCCCGGGCAGGGTGTCCGAGGTGACCCGGACGCCGGCCCCGGGGCCCGGTTCCGGCTCCCGGCCGTATCGGGACGGCAGGACCGGAGCGAACGTCGCGGGCACGACGGGCAGGGAAGTGCCGCTCGGTGTGTGCATCGCTCCTCCAGGGGCTCGCTCGGTCCATGCCGTCCGGGCGAGGTACCCGTGCCGCCGGGGCCCGCGCCGCTGGACCCATCCTGACCTGGGGGAGGAACCCCGATCCAGCGGATCGGGCTGCGTGAACACGCGATGGCGTGGATCTGCCACGCCCGGGAGTACGGCTGCCGCTACAGCGTTCTGCTCCAGCGCCTGGCGGAGAGGGCGGCGAAGCCCAGGTGGGTGTAGAAGGGCAGGGCCGGGTCCGCCTCCGCGGGGAGTTCCACCCGCTGGTCCCCGGCCCCGAAGTTCCGCATCCGGTCCGTGGCCGCCGCGAGCAGGGCCGTACCCACGCCCCGGCGGCGGGAGCCGGACGCCACCGCGAGGGCGTACACCTCGCCCTCGCCCGGCACCGGGACACCGCCCGCGGCGACACCGACGACCGTGCCCTCCGTGTCGGTCGCGACGAGCCAGCCGAGCCAGCCGGGCGCGCCCCCGGGAATTTCAATTTCCGCGCGTATGCGGGGGAGTGCGCATTGTGCGGAGATCAGCCGTCGCATCGGGATTTCGTCCAGGATTCCCGCGTAGCTGCTCCGAATGACGTCGGCGAGCAGCCTGGATATCGTCGTCGCATCGCCGGCCGCGGCCGTCCGAACGCCAGCCAGCTGCATCGGTTCTGTACCCTTCGACGTGCCGAGCCCGAGCCCCAACATACCCACAATAGCGGGGAATTCAGTTGTTCGTGACCGATGCGAAATCTACGAATTCGCTTAGTAAATAGCGCGGTTCGACAGGTCGGACGTACTGATCGGACGTACTGAAGCGAGTCAATTAACCGGGGAAGGAACAGCAGGCGACGATCAAGGGCGTCATCGCGAGACCGGCGGCCGCGATGGTCATCAGACCGCGCAGGACGGGATGTCCGGCGCTGTGCGGGGTGAGGATGCGCCGCATCCGCAGCGCCGCCGACGGCCCGCCCGCCGCGAACGCGGACCGCGGCGCCCGCCCCGACGCGAGCGCGTACAGCGCCGTGGCCAGCGCGTCCCGCGTGCACCGGCGCAACGCCCGGTCGTCCGCGGCCATTTCGAGCAGCAGCGGTACGGAGCCCTCCCCGTGCCGCGCGAGCGGCAGGCGCGAGAACACGGCGGCGAAGGCCTCCGCCGCGGCCACGAGGAGATGGTGGCGCCCCGCGATGTGGGCCCGCTCGTGCGCGAGCGCCGCCGCGAGCTGCGCGGGGGTGAGGGTGTCCACCGCGCCCGAGGAGACGACGACCCGGCGCGAGCGGCCCGGCAGGCAGTACACGGCGGGGCGCTCGTCGTCGAGGACGGTGGCCCGCAGCGCGGGGTCGTACCGTCCGACGAGCCGCAGCACCCCCGCGTGCCGCACCCGCACCCGGCGGGCCCTGACCAGCCGGCGGACGAACGCGGCGGCGGGCAGCGAGAGCACGGCGAGGGAGAGCGCGAGGGCGAACCGCTCGCGCCCGTCGAGGCCCAGGAGCTGCTCGACCGTGGGCGGTTCGAGCGCGAACATCATGTCCGCGAGGCGGTGGCTGCTGGCGCTCGACAGGACCAGCTGGGCCGGCAGGAGGGCGGTCGCGGCTGCGAAGGCGGTGCCGCACGCGGCCCACACGCCGAGGGCGAGCCGGGGTGCCTGCTGGGCCCAGCGCGCCCGGACGAGCAGCCAGGGGACGAGGAAGCCGGTGAGGACGAAGAGGCCGAGCGGGACGAGGACGTGATGGTTCACGTTCACGCGCCGCCCCCGCCCCCGCCGCCGGGGTGCGGGTCGTGGTCCCCGCGGGCGGCGCGGAGGGCCGCGTCGAGGGCGTCCATGTCCTCGTCCGAGATGACCTCGACGAACCGGAGGAGGGCGGCGGGCCGGTCCTGGCTGTCGCCGAGGGCGTCCCGCATCAGGCCCGCGGTGTACTCCTCGCGGCTGCGGACGGGCTCGTACAGCCAGGCCCGGCCGGCCTTCTCGCGGCGGAGCCAGCCCTTGCGGTGCAGGATGTCCGCGACGGTCATGACGGTCGTGTAGGCGACCCGCCGGCCGCGGTTGATGTCGTCGACGATCTCGCGGACCGTGGCGGGCCGCTGCCAGGCCCACAGTCGGTCCATGATCTCGGCCTCCAGCTCTCCCAGCCGGCGCACGTGCATCCCCTCCCCCTACGGGCGGCTCATCGTACGGGCCGGTCCCCTCGCTCAGGTATACCCCCCAGGGGTACGCTGGCGGGATGTCGACCCTCCTGAAGATCCCTACGCGGAACCGCCCCTGCGTGACGGTCTGCGGCTCCGGTCCGCCCGGAACGGTGGAGCTGGTGCTCCTCCGGCAGCTGCTCGGCCTCTGTCTCCGGCTGAGTCTCACGCTGTCCGCCGACTGTCCCTCACGCAAGGGCGGTTGACCCCGCCTGCCTAGTCCGTCAGGTCACCGGGCCGCGCCCGGATCCGTGGCACCCGGTCACGTCCGGATCAGCCGGGCGATCGCCTTCGACGCCTCGCCCACCTTCACCTTCGCCTGGTCCCCGCCCTGGGCGATGGCCTCCGTGACGCAGCAGCTCAGATGCTCGTCGAGCAGGGCCACCGCGCAGGACTGGAGGGCCGCGTTGATCGCGGAGACCTGGGTGAGGACGTCGATGCAGTAGACGTCCTCGTCGACCATCCGCTGCACCCCCCTGACCTGGCCCTCGATCCGGCGCAGGCGTCTGATGATGTCTTCCTTGTGCTGTCCGTAACCGGCCACGGCAGTCTCCCCGTCACATCGCTAGTCGGCGTCACATCACTTGTCGGCGGCCTGGAAACCCCGCAGCCGGAGGCTGTTGCCGACCACGAAGACCGAGGAGAAGGCCATGGCCGCGCCCGCGATCATCGGGTTGAGCAGTCCGGCCGCGGCGAGCGGCAGGGCCGCCACGTTGTAGGCGAAGGCCCAGAAGAGGTTCGAGCGGATCGTGCCGAGCGTCCTGCGGGAGAGCCGGATCGCGTCGGCCGCGGCCCGCAGGTCTCCCCGTACGAGGGTCAGGTCGCCGGCCTCGATGGCGGCGTCCGTTCCGGTGCCCATGGCCAGACCGAGGTCGGCCTGGGCGAGCGCGGCCGCGTCGTTGACGCCGTCGCCGACCATGGCGACCGAACGGCCCTCCGTCTGGAGCCTCTTGACGACGTCGACCTTGTCCTGCGGCATGACCTCGGCGATGACCTCGTCGATGCCGACCTCGGCGGCGACGGCCTCGGCGACCGCCTTGTTGTCACCGGTGAGCAGGATCGGGGTGAGGCCGAGCGCGCGGAGCCGCCTGATGGCCTCGGCGCTGGTCTCCTTCACCGCGTCGGCGACCTCGAGGACCGCGCGGGCCTCGCCGTCCCAAGCCACGGCGATCGCGGTCCTGCCGGCCTTCTCCGCGGTGTCCTTCGCGGACTTGAGGTCGGCGGGGAGCGCCATGGACCATTCGTCGAGGAGCTTCTCGCGGCCGACGAGGACGGCGTGGCCGTCGACGACGCCCTGGACGCCGAGTCCAGGGATGTTGGCGAAGTCCTCGGGGGTGGGCAGGGTGCCCACCTTGGCGGCGGCGCCGGTGGCGACGGCCTGGGCGATCGGGTGCTCGGAGGAGTGCTCCAGGGCGCCCGCGAGCCGCAGGACGTCCATCTCGCCGGCAGCACTGTCGCCCTCGGCGGTGTGGACCTTGATGAGGGTCATCCGGCCGGTGGTGACGGTGCCGGTCTTGTCGAGGACGATCGTGTCGACCTTGCGGGTGGTCTCCAGGACCTCGGGTCCCTTGATGAGGATGCCGAGCTGCGCGCCGCGGCCGGTGCCGACCATGAGGGCGGTCGGGGTGGCCAGGCCGAGGGCGCAGGGGCAGGCGATGATCAGGACGGCGACGGCGGCGGTGAAGGCGGCGGTCAGCCCCTGTCCCGTGCCCAGCCAGAAGCCGAGGGTGCCGAGCGCGAGCGCGATGACGATGGGGACGAAGACGGCCGAGATCCGGTCGGCGAGGCGCTGGGCGGCGGCCTTGCCGTTCTGCGCGTCCTCGACGAGCTTGGCCATCCGGGCGAGCTGGGTGTCGGCGCCGACGCGGGTGGCCTCGACGACGAGGCGGCCGCCGGCGTTCAGGGTGGCGCCGGTGACGGAGTCGCCGACGGAGACCTCGACCGGGACGGACTCGCCGGTGAGCATGGAGGCGTCCACTGCGGAGGATCCCTCGACGACGGTGCCGTCGGTGGCGATCTTCTCCCCGGGGCGGACCAGGAAGCGGTCGCCGACCTGGAGTTCGGCGGTGGGTGCGGTGACCTCGCGGCCGCCGCGCAGGACGGTGACCTCCTTGGCGCCCAGCTGCATCAGCGCCTTGAGGGCGGCGCCCGCCTTGCGCTTCGAGCGGGCCTCGAAGTACCGGCCGGCGAGGATGAAGGCGGTGACGCCGGCCGCAGCCTCCAGGTAGATGTTCCCGGCGCCGTCGGTCCGGGCGATGGTGAACTCGAACGGGTGGGTCATCCCCGGCGTACCGGCGGTCCCGAGGAACAGCGCCCACAGGGACCACAGGAAGGCGGCGATCGTGCCGACCGAGATCAGCGTGTCCATGGTGGCGGCGCCGTGCCGGGCGTTCGTCCAGGCGGCGCGGTGGAACGGCCAGGCGGCGTAGACGACGACCGGCGCGGCGAGCGTGAGGCTCAGCCACTGCCAGTACTCGATCTGGAGCGCCGGGACCATCGCCATGGCGATGACGGGCACGGCGAGGGCGACGGCGGTGACCAGCCGCTGCTTGAGGGGCCGCAGCTCCTCGTCGGCCCGCTCCTCGTCGGAGGGGCCGTCGGGGGCGCCGGGGGTCTCGGACCGTGGGGGCGCGGGCTCGGCCGCGGTGTAGCCGGTGGCCTCGACGGTGGCGATGAGGTCGGCGACGTCGATGTCGGCGTCGAAGGTGACCTTCGCCTTCTCGGTGGCGTAGTTGACGGTGGCCTCGACCCCGTCGATCCGGTTGAGCTTCTTCTCGATGCGGGCCGCACACGAGGCGCAGGTCATGCCGCCGATGGCGAGCTCGACCTGGGCGCTGCCCGGTGTCGTCGTTGTCATTAGCTCTTCCTGCTCCTCGTGCGTACGGGTGTCGGGGGCCGGGGCCCGGGGATGGTGGGCGGGCCCCGGCGGCCGAGGGGGCTGTCGGTCAGGCGCGGCCGGTGAGCTCGTAGCCCGCGTCGTCGACCGCCGCGGTGATCGCCGCGTCGTCGGGTTCGCCGCCGGTGGTCACGGTGACGAGGCCGCCGTCCACGTCGACGTCGACGGAGATGACGCCGTCGAGCGCGCTGACGGACTTGGTGATCGCGGTCCTGCAGTGGCCGCAGGTCATGCCGGTGACGGCGTAGACCGTGACGGTGCTGTCGGCGACCGCGACGGCGGTGGCCTCCGTGGTGGTCGAGCAGCTGTTGTCGGGGGTGCAGCAGGAGCCCATGGCTTCTCCTCGGTCGGTTCCGGTGGGGCGGGATACCCTCGGGGGGTATCGGCTTCGATTCCAATGTATACCCCCCTCCCGTATTCCACGCAAGCAGTTCCCTGGCTTGACTTGATACCCCCCAGGGGTATGGTGAAGTGCATGGAACGGCTACCGACGCCGCCACCACCCACGTACGGGAGAGCAGCCATGAACACCGGAGTGAAGATCACTGCCTATGCCGCCGCGCTCGCCGCGACCTTCGGGGCCGCCTACGGAGTGGGCACGGGCGTCGGCCCCGTCGAGGAGCCGAGGACGGCCGGGCACGGGGAGCACGCGGCCGCGCCCGCGCCGTCGAAGAGCGCGGCGGCGGACGGCCACGCCGGGCACGAGGAGGGCGCCGCCGCGGACACCCCCGGCGCCGCCGCGGACACCCCCGGCGGCCTCCAGATCTCCGAGGGCGGCTACACCCTGGCCATGGAGACCCCCGTCCCCGCCGCGGGCAGGAGCACCCTGACGTTCTCCATCAAGGACTCGGCCGGCAGGAAGGTCACCGCGTTCACCACCGAGCACGGCAAGGAGCTGCACTTCATCGTCGCCTCGCGCGACCTCAACACCTTCCGCCACCTGCACCCCGTGAAGGCGGCCGACGGCACCTGGTCGGTGGCCGCGGACCTGCCCGCCGCCGGCGGCTACAAGGCCTTCGCCGACTTCAAGCCCGCCGCGCCCGGCGCCCGGAACGTCACGCTCGGCGTCGACCTCTCCGTCCCGGGGGCGTACGCGCCGAAGCCGCTGCCCGCCGTCGCCCCGACCGCCACCGTCGACGGCTACCAGGTGCGCCTCGGCGGCACCCTGAACCCCGGCAAGGCCGGCGAACTCCGGCTCACCGTCACCAAGGCCGGAAAGCCGGTCACCGACCTGGAGCCCTACCTCGGGGCATACGGGCACCTCGTCGCCCTGCGCGACGGCGACCTCGCCTACCTCCACGTGCACCCCAACGAGGGCGGCCCCGGCCCCGACGTCTCCTTCACGGCGACGGCACCCAGCGCCGGCACGTACCGCCTGTTCCTCGACTTCCAGCACGAGGGGACGGTGCGGACGGCGGCCTTCACGGTGACGGCGGGCGCGACCGGGGCGGGGTCCACCGCCGCCGGCAAGGCGCCCGTTCCCGCAGCCGGTGAGGCCACGCACGATGCGGGAGACCACGCGCACGGCTAGGCTGGTCATTGGACTAGACCTGTAGAGACGCATTCATGGAGGAATGGGCTCGATGAGCAACCGTGCAGTCCTTGAGGTGATCGCCCTCGACGAGGAAGACGCGGTCGCTGCCCAGACCGGTGGAGCCGACAGGCTCGAACTCGTCACCGACATGGCGGCGGACGGACTCACCCCGTCCCGGACCGGCTTCGCCGCCATCCGCGCCGCCGTCGACATCCCGCTGCGCGTGATGCTCCGCCTCGCAGACGGCTTCTCGGCCGGCGGCCCCGAGGGCGTCGACGCCCTGGTGGCCCGGGCCCTGGACCTGCGCGAGGCGGGCGCCGACGAGTTCGTCCTCGGCTTCCTCACCCCCGACGGCGAGCCCGACCTGGTGGCCGTCGAGCGCCTCATCGCCGTCCTCGACGGCTGCCGCTGGACCTTCCACCGGGCGATCGACCGCACCGCAGACCGCGACGGACTGCGCAAGCGGCTCGCCGACCTGCCCGGCCTCGACACCTATCTGACGGCCGGCGCCGCCACCGGCGTCGACGACGGCCTTGCCACCCTCAAGGCCGAGGCCGCCCGCGCGGGCGAACCCGGCTACGAGGCCCAGATCCTCGTCGGCGGTGGCCTCCGCCTCGATCACCTCCCCGGTCTGCGCGCGGCGGGCCTGGACGCCTTCCACATCGGCGGTGCGGCCCGCCCCCAGGGCTGGGCGGCCCCGGTCTCGGCGGACGCGGTACGGACGTGGCGCGAGGCGCTGGACGCGTAGGGGTTCCGGCGGCGGGCCCGAGCGCACGGGACCGGCTCGGGCGGGCACCCGGGACCGGCGGCGCGGCGGCTCGGGGACGGGCGGCCCGGGACCGGCGGCGCGGCGGCTCGGGGGACGGGCGGCCCGGGTGCGGCGCTCGGGACCGGCCCTCCGGACCGGCTCGGGGCGGGCGCGAAAATGCCTCGCCCGCGGCGGCGAACGCTCGTTAGCCTCCCCGGTATGGCAGCCACCCCGATGCAACCCGGCGAGCTCGACATCGACACCGCACTCGCCGAGAGGCTCGTCGCCGGGCGGTTCCCCGAGTGGGCGGGCCTCCCGGTACGGCGCGTGGACTCGGCCGGGACGGACAACGTGATGTTCCGCCTCGGCGACGACCTCGTCGTACGGCTGCCCCGCGTCCCCTACGCCGCGCGCCACGTCGAGAAGGAACAGCGCTGGCTGCCCCTGCTCGCCCCGCACCTGCCGCTGGACGTCCCGGTCCCGGTGGGGCGGGCCGCGGCGAGCGCCGAGTTCCCGTGGCCCTGGTCGGTCTACCGCTGGCTCGACGGCGACGACACGTACGACGTCCCGCTCACCGACCTCGCCCACGCGGCCGTCGCGCTGGGCCGCTTCGGCGCCGCCCTGCGCGCCGTCGACGCGAGCGACGGGCCCGCGTCCTTCCGCGGCGGCCACGTCACCAGCTGGGAGGAAGGCCACCTGCCGGGCGTCATCCGCGACTTCGGCGCCGAGGGCCTGATCGACGCGGACCTCGCCACGGCCGCCTGGGAGGCCGTCCTGCGGCTCCCGCAGTGGGACGGCCCGCCGGTCTGGGTCCACGGCGACCTGCTGCCGGGCAACCTGCTCGGCCGCGACGGCCGCCTCAGCGCCGTCATCGACTTCGGCGGCGTCGGTACGGGCGACCCGGCCTGCGACACGATGCCCGCCTGGACCCTGTTCACCGCCCGCACCCGCCCGCTCTTCCGCGAGGCGGCCCGCGTCGACGACGCGACCTGGGCACGGGGGCGCGGCTGGGCCCTGGCCTGGGGCCTGGTGACCGAGCACTACTACCGCGAGACGAACCCGGTGCTCGCGGCCGTCGCCCGCCGCACCCGCACCGAGGCGCTCGCGGAGTACGCGGGGTCGATCACCCCCTAGGAGTGTCTAGCGGACGACGTCGAAGACGTTCTTCTGGATGCCGTTGGAGTACGTCTCGTGCTCGACGAGCTCCAGCTTCTGCGTGTCCTTGTCCGTCTGGCTGAACAGCCGCTTGCCCGCGCCGAGCAGCAGCGGGAAGACGAGCAGGTGGTACCGGTCGATCAGACCGGCGTCGGAGAGCGCACGGCCCAGCGAGGCGCTGCCGTGCATGATGATCGGGCCGCCCTCGGTCTCCTTCAGCGCCGCGACCTCGTCGAGCGAGCGCAGGATCGTGGTCTCGCCCCAGTTGTCGACGAGGTCGTCCTCGGTGAGGGTCGTGGACACGACGTACTTCGGCAGCGTCTTGTAGCGGGCGAAGTCCTCCATGCCGGGCCAGACGGCGCTGAACGCCTCGTAGCTGGCCCGGCCGAGCAGCATCGCGCCGGCCTCCTCCTGCTCCTGGCTCTTCAGCGCGTACGCCTCCGGAACGAACTCCACCTCCTTGAAGGTCCAGCCCGAGTTCCGGTAACCGGGCTCGCCGCCCGGAGCCTCCACGACACCGTCGAGCGAGACGAAGACGGAGCTGATCAGGGTACGCATCTGGGTTCTCCCGTAAGGTTCATGACGGCCGCTCAGCCCTGGCGCTCAGCAGCGAACACAAACCTATAGACCGGCGCTCTCGAAGAAACTCATCGGTCGCCGGCCGATGCGTCCGCGTCGCCCTCCGGTGCGGCGACGAGCTCCACCTCGAACCCGTCGGCGTTCTCCAGGTAGGCCGCGTAGACGCCCTCGCCCCCCCGCGTACGGATGGCGGTCGGCGAACAGCAGCCGCCAGCCGTGCGACGGCGCGGCGTCGACGAGCGCGTCGACGGCGGCCCGGTCGCCGGCGTGGAACGCGAGGTGGTTCAGGCCGGGCCTCAGCCGGTCGTGCCGGTCCGACGTGCGGGCCGGGGACTGCTCGACGACGAGGTGGAAGGAGCCGAGCGCCCAGCTGCGACCGCCCTCCCAGCGCTGGAAGGGCTCGTACCCGAGGGCGCCGAGGAGCCAGCCGAAACTGGCCTCGGCCACCGCGAGATCCCCCACCCACACCTCGACGTGATGCGGTGCGCCGGGTCGGCTCACGGCTGCTCCAACTGCGAGGGGATCGGGGCGGAGTGAAGGACGGTCAGCCCGGACACGGCACGGGTCAGCGCCACGTACAGCCGGCGCAGACCGGTCCGCTCGTCCGGCTCGCCGTCGACGACGGCCGCGGGCTCGTCCAGGACCACGTAGTCGTACTCCAGGCCCTTCGCGAGCGAGGCCGGGACCAGCGTCAGCCGGGACTCGGCCGTGGTCTCCTCACCGGGGGAGAGGTACGCGAGCCCGGCGGCCGTCAGCGCCTCCGTGAGCGGGGCGATCCGCGCGTCGGCGGCGATCAGCCCGATGGAGCCGTCGTGGCCCAGCGCCTCGACACAGGCCGCGACGACGTCCCGGTCGAGCGCGTCCGTGTGCCGTACGTCCAGCGAACCCGGATTCTCCCGCACCGACTCCACCGCCGCGAGCCCCGGCGACATGTGCGGCAGGAGCCGCGAGGCGTACGCGATGACCTCACGCGGCACACGGAAACCGGCGGTCAGCTCCTCCACCACCGCCTCCGGCTTCCCCAGGTGCCCGAGCGCCTCCGCCCAGCTCGCCGTCGCCCACGGCGTCGTGCCCTGCGCGAGGTCGCCGAGGATGGTCGCCGAGCCGGTCGTGCACCGCCGGCCCACCGCCCGGTACTGCATCGGGGACAGGTCCTGCGCCTCGTCGAGGACGACGTGGCCGAGCGAGTGCGTCCGCTCCACCAGGTCCCGCGCCTCGTCGACGAGGACCGCGTCCGCCGCCGACCACTTCGCCGTCTTCACGCTCCGCGCGGGCTTCGCCCAGAGCAGCAGCTTCTGCTCGTCCTCGGTGAACAGCCCCTCGGCGTGCTCCGCCAGGAACTCCGCGTCGCCGAGCAGCCGGAGCACCAGCTTCGCGGGCTCCACCAGCGGCCAGCACTCCTTCACGACGGCCTTCACGGCCGTGTTGCGCGCGACGGCGTTCTGCACCCGGTCGTCGGGCGCCTCACCGGCCTCCTCCATCCGCACCAGGACCGAGTGCGCGATGCGCTGCGGCAGCGCCTCACGGGCGGCCCCGTACCGGATGTCGCGGTCCATCAACTCCCGGACGATCTCCTCCAGTTCGTACGCGGGCACCCGCCAGCGGCGCGAGCCGCGCACCACCATCAGGGACTCCTTGGGCAGCGCCACGTGCGAACGCACCGCGCGCCGCAGCAGCTCCGCCATCCGGGCGTCGCCCTTGACGACGGCGGTGGCGGCCTCGTCCGTGCCCCGCACCTCGACCTGCCCGCCGACGAGATCGTCGACGGTGGCCTGCTTGACCTCCAGCTCGCCGAGCGCGGGCAGGACCTGCTCGATGTAGTGCAGGAAGGACCGGTTGGGCCCGATGACCAGCGTCCCGGTCCGGGCCAGCCGCTCCCGGTGCGCGTACAGCAGATAGGCGACACGGTGCAGACCGACGGCGGTCTTCCCGGTCCCGGGCCCGCCCTGGACGCACACGGTCCCGGAGAGGTCGGACCGGACGATCCCGTCCTGCTCGGGCTGGATGGTGGCGACGATGTCCCGCATGGGGCCGACGCGGGGCCGCTCGATCTCGGCCTGGAGCAGCCGGCTGGTCTGTTCGAGCTCCTCGGGGTCGGAGAGGTGCTCGTCCTCGTACGCGGTGAGCTCGCCGCCCGTGTAGCCGAAGCGCCGGCGCAGCCCGACGTCCTGCGGGTCCTTCTTCGACGCCTGGTAGTACGGCTGCGAGACCGGCGCACGCCAGTCGATCACCATCGGGTCGCCGTCGGCGTCGTGCACGTGCCGCCGCCCGATGTAGAAGCGCTGGCCCTCCTGCGTGGTGTGCAGGTAGTCGAGCCGCCCGAAGAACAGCGGCGTGTGGGACAGGTCCGCGAGCGCCTTGATCCGGTCCTCGATCTGCCGCCCGAGCACCAGCGAGTTCACCCAGTTCGCGGTGACGTCCTTGATGTCGAGCGCCTCCACGTCCTCGCGCATCGCGCGCAGCGCGGCGCGGGAGGAGGTCAGATGGGCACGCTCGCGCGCGAGGGGATCGTCGGACACGGGCACGGACACGGCGGAGCCTCCGGGGAGAAGTACGCGGACACGTCGAGGTGGCCGCCGGTTACCGACCGGGCGGCGGCTCTCCACGGAGGGAGGCGGGGAAGCTGGCGAGTGTAACTCCTGGGCGGGGCCGGGGGCGAACGGTTTTCCCCCTTCTCCACCCCGTAGGGGACGGGGTCCGCCTCACGTCGGACACCGCCCCCGGCCAGGTTCACCCCCCAGACCGATGTGTCATGAATGTCCGAATTCCATCATGGAGACATGACCGCGACGACCTTCACCCTCGTGACCACCGTGACCCGCCCCCGGGTCCGCCCCCTCGACACCGCCTTGCGCGCGATACGCGCCTTCGGCGGCGCGGCGGCCGGCGTCGTCCTCCTGGGCGACTACGGCCCGCCGGAGGCCGGCGTCAGGAACCCGCGTCCTGAGTACGCGCCCGGCCCCGACTGAGTACCCGTACGCCTGGTGCCCGCCCCGTACCCCTGATGTGATCAGGACATGACGACGAGGAGCACCGACACCGACACCGGCACCGGCACCGACACCGGCACCGACACCGGCACCGGCACCGGCACCCACGCCCGGAGCACCCTGAACCTGCGCCTCACCGCCGGGGCAGGCCTGGCGCTCCTCCTCGCCTGTCTGGTGTTCACCTTCATGATCACTCTCGGCGACGCCATCGAGGGCGACGGCTCGAGCGGCATCTTCATCACGGCAGGCTTCTGGGCCCTGGCCCTCGGGGCCGCCGCGGGCGTGGCGGCCCTGATCGTGCCCCGCCGCGGCCTCGTCGTCGCCCAGTACTGCCTGGCGTTCGCGGGCCCCTTCCTCGCGCTGATGGACTGAGCCCCGCCCGGCCGCCCTACGGCGCGAGCAGCTCGTCCGCGTCGACGATCCGGTACGCGTACCCCTGCTCGGCGAGGAACCGCTGCCGGTGGGCGGCGAAGTCCTGGTCGATGGTGTCGCGGGCGACCACCGAGTAGAAGTGCGCCTGGTGGCCGTCGGACTTCGGCCGGAGCACCCGGCCGAGGCGCTGTGCCTCCTCCTGGCGGGAGCCGAAGGTGCCGGAGACCTGGATGGCGACCGTCGCCTCGGGCAGGTCGATGGAGAAGTTCGCGACCTTCGACACGACGAGCACGCTGATCTCGCCGGTCCGGAAGGCGTCGAAGAGCTTCTCGCGCTGGGCGTTCGGGGTCTCGCCCTTGATGACGGGCGCGTCCAGGTGCTCGCCGAGCTCGTCGAGCTGGTCGATGTACTGCCCGATGACGAGGATCTGCTGCCCCTCGAACTTCTTCACGAGGGCCTCGGTCACCTTCCGCTTCGTCGCGGTCGTGGCGCAGAAGCGGTACTTCTCCTCGGCCTCGGCGGTGGCGTAGGCGAGCCGCTCGGAGTCGGTCAGGTTCACCCGGACCTCGACGCAGTCGGCGGGCGCGATGTAGCCCTGCGCCTCGATCTCCTTCCAGGGCGCGTCGAACCGCTTGGGCCCGATGAGCGAGAACACGTCGGACTCGCGGCCGTCCTCGCGGACGAGGGTGGCGGTGAGCCCGAGGCGGCGGCGTGCCTGCAGATCGGCGGTGAACTTGAAGACGGGCGCGGGAAGCAGGTGCACCTCGTCGTAGACGATCAGCCCCCAGTCGCGGGAGTCGAACAGCTCCAGGTGGGGGTAGATCCCCTTCCGCTTCGTGGTGAGCACCTGGTACGTGGCGATGGTGACCGGCCGGATCTCCTTCTTCGTACCGCTGTACTCGCCGATCTCGTCCTCGGTGAGCGAGGTCCGCTTGACCAGCTCGTGCTTCCACTGGCGGGCGGACACGGTGTTGGTGACGAGAATGAGCGTGGTCGCCTTGGCCTGCGCCATGGCACCGGCCCCGACCAGCGTCTTTCCGGCACCACAGGGCAGGACGACGACCCCGGACCCGCCGTGCCAGAAGCCCTCCACAGCCTGCTTCTGATACGGCCGCAGGGCCCAGCCGTCCTCGGCGAGGTCGATCCGGTGGGCCTCGCCGTCGACGTACCCGGCGAGGTCCTCGGCGGGCCACCCCAGCTTCAGCAGCGTCTGCTTGATCTGACCGCGCTCGGAGGGGTGCACGACGACGGTGTCGGGGTCGATCCGCTCCCCGACGAGCGGCTGCACCTTCCGCGACCGCAGGATCTCCTCGAGCACGGGCCGGTCGGTGCTGGTCAGCACGAGCCCGTGCGTCGGATGCTTGGACAGCGTGAGGCGCCCGTAGCGGGCCATGGTCTCGGCGATGTCGACGAGCAGCGCGTGCGGCACGGGATAGCGCGAGTACTCGACGAGCGCGTCGACGACCTGCTCGGCGTCGTGGCCGGCGGCCCGCGCGTTCCACAGCCCGAGCGGCGTCAGCCGGTACGTGTGAATGTGCTCGGGCGCCCGCTCCAGCTCGGCGAACGGCGCGATGGCCCGCCGACAGGCATCGGCGAGCTCGTGGTCGACCTCCAGGAGCAGCGTCTTGTCACTCTGGACGATAAGAGGTCCATTCACGTGATCAGGTCCTTCCGACACCGTGCCGTTCCCGTAACGGCCAATCCTCCAGTGTGCCTGACCGGGGTGAATGCTGCGAAGGCCCACGGCGCGGACGCCGGACGCGTCCGTCAGACCTGGTCGTCCGCCAGCTCCGCCACGCCCGTGATCCGGTGCAGCGGATAGGTGCGGACCTCGTCCGCCGTGTGGTCGTAGGCCGTCACGAAGCCGCCCTCCACCCGCACCGGGGCGATCACCCGCTGGCTCGCCCCGCCCTCCGCGTTCACATAGCCGATCCAGACCGCCGAGCCCGTCATCGCCGCCGCCTGGACCGTCGCCAGGGTCTCCGCCGCCGACGTGCGCGGCAGGCCGCCCGCCGCCGCCGGGGCCGCCGCCGGTTCCTTGCGGACCGCCGTCGCCGCCCGGTCGCCCGCGCGGATCGCCTTGACCGCCGCGCCGAGCAGCGTCGTGTCGGGCGCCGGCGGGCCGTCCGGCACCGGCACCGGGGCCCTACGCGCGCCCGTGCGGTACGCGTCCGCCCGCGTGATCAGGACATCGCCCGTCGTCGACTCGGCCGCCGGCGCGTACCCCATCGACCGCAGCCCGTCGAGCAGCGACGCGGGATCCGTCTGCGCCGCGAGCACCGTCGGCGCGAGGCGCCGCAGGCCGAGCGACGACGAGCGGCGGTCCGCCAGGATCTCGCCCAGCACCGTGTCGTCGTCGCAGCGCACGTACGCCGACGCCGCCCCGACCCGCAGATGGCCGTGGCGTCTCGCCACGTCGTCGATCAGATACGCGAGCGGCTGCGGCACCGGCGTCCGGGAATGCGCCTTGAGGAACTCGTGCAGGTCGGTGGCGGTCTGCCCGGAGTCGAGCGCACGCCGTACGGACCCGGGCGTGAACCGGTAGACCGTCGCGCCACCCTTCGACTCCACGTCCGCGAGCACCGCCAGCGCGTCCGCGAGCGGCCGCCGCAGCGGCCCCGGCGCCACCGCCGTCAGGTCCGCCTGCAGAAGGACGTGATCGACGGCCTCCGGCAGGAGCGGGGCCAGGAGCGTCGCCGCCCGGTCCGCCGCCACCGACAGTTCCACGCCCCCGCCCAGCGCCCCGGCGGACGCCGCCTCCGCCAGCGGAAGGTTCAGCAGCGCCCGGGCCGGACCCGACAGGGCACCCCGCCCCGTGAGCCCGAGGAGCTCCGCCTCCGCCAGCGCCCAGCGGGCCAGCTGCGACCGCAGGTCGCCGCCCCCCTCCGCGGCGGACGCGCCCCGCAGCGGCCGCTCCCACCGCAGCCGAGCGAACAGCGACTCCGGCTCCGCCGACGAACCCGGCGGCAGCGTCGCGAGCAGCCCGAGCACCCGGTGCCGGACCTCCGGCGCGGGCGACCGGTCCAGATCCGGGCCGAGCACCGACAGCGTCCGGCCCTTCGTGTCCTGACCGCCGACCAGACCCGACGTACGGGTCGCCGTCAGCCACGGCGTGACGAGCAGCGCCCAGCGCTCCGCCGGCGGCAGATCGAGCCAGTCGTCGTACGCCGGCGTCGGCGCGTACCGCTCGTCCGCCTCACCGTCCGACGCGAGCAGCCCCGCCCCGTAACAGAGCTCCAGCCAGAACGCCGCCGTCTCCTCCGAGACGTCGAGCGCCGCCGCCGTCCGCTTGAGATCCCGTACGGACAGACCGCCCGCCCGCAGCACCTGCGGCCCGCCCCGGTCCCAGGACTTCAGCAGCTCCTCGACCGTCGCGAGCGCCAGCTGCGCCTGCCCGGCCGCCGCGCTGTCCACCACCTGCGGGCGGTACTCCCGCAGCACCCTCGGCACCGGTGCCACCGGCTCCGGCGCCCGGTGCGCCCGCCCGCCCCGCAGATGCAGCGCCACCTCACGCGGCAGCACCATCGTCCGCGGCGACACCGGAAGCAGCAGGCCGTGGTCGCGCAGCCACTGCACCGGCGCCGCCGGCTTCGCCGTCACCTCGCCGTACGGCGGACCCCACACCAGCCGGTCCAGGACGGACAACGCGTCCGGCGACGCCGTGTCCAGCAGCGCCCCCATCCGGTCCCGGTCCGTGAACAGCTCCGTCAGCGCCGCCACCGCCGACACCGGATCGTGCGTCGCCGGCAGCCCCGCCGCCGCGATGATCTCCTGCACCCGGCCCGGTGACATCCCCGACGTCGCCTCGGCCACCGTCGGCCCGAGACCCGTCGGCGACGGATGCTGCGCCGACGGCGCGAGCAACTCCCGCGCCGTCCGCACCAGCCGCAGCCGGTCGTCCTCGCCCCACACCAGCGCCTGCTCGCGCAGCAGCGCCACCGCACCCGGCAGCGCCGCCTCGATCTCCGCGTCACCCTCGTCGCCGGTGAGCAGTCCCAGGAGGACGGGGTACGGCGTCGGGTCCTGAGCCACCGCGAGCGCTTCGGCCGTCTGGAGGGCGAACCGGTCGAGCCGCTCCAGGGCCCGCACCACCGAGCCCCGCGTCCCGGCGCGCGTCGCCAGCTGCGTCAGATCGTTCGGCACGGGACTCAGCAGATCGGGCCGGGCCCGCAACAGCGCGGCGAGCCCCTCGTCGCCCCGCGCGCGCAGCGCCTCCGCGAGTGTGCGGGGCGCCGCGGCGGCGCCAGTTACCTCGGGCACGTGCGCCTCCCGGTCGAGCTCACCGATCCCCATCCGGACCACGTTAGCCGCTGCGCAGGCGCTAACGTCGGGCCGTACCGGGCGAACCGGCCGTGGAGGGGCACCGTGGGGATCGAGAGCGACCAGTTGGTCTACGACTATCTGAGCCGGGTCGGCGATCTGGCCCAGCAGCGCCAGCTGCCGGCGAGCGACCGGATGCGGCTGGTGTCCACCCTCCGCAACGAGATCGACCGCCGCCGTGCCACGCACGGCGAGGAGAGTCCGGCGGCGATACGGGGCATCCTCGGCGCGCTGGGAACCCCGGACGAGGTGGTGGAACGGGCGGAGGGCCCGGGCGCGCCGCAGCCGCCGTCGACGCCCGCACCGACAGCGGCGAAGAAGCCTGTGGGCAAGCCGGTGAGCAAGCCCGTGCCGAAGCCTCGCGCGGGGGAGCGGGAGGGCAAGCGCGAGGGGAAGCGCCTCGGGTGGGTGCCGGGCAGCCGCCGGTCACGCGAGGGAGCGGCCCCGGCGGCGGTGCCGAAGCCGGCCCCGGCCCCGGACGCCACGGTCACCGGCACCACCGACGCCCTGGGCCTCGCCGGAGACGGTGCCGGAGCCGGTGCCGACACGGACTGGTGGCAGGTCGACGCCGCCGACGGCCTCCCCGGCTTCGTGGGCGGCGTCGAGCGACCGGACCTCTTCGAGGAACCCGTCGCGGAAGACGACGCGGACGCGTACGACGACGAGAACCGGGCGGGCGCCGCGGACGAACCGGACCCGTCCCCCGGCAAGCGCCGCCGCCTCGCCCGTATCCTCCGCCGCAGGCGGTCGGCCCCCGAGGCCGAGCCGGACGCGGACGTGGACATGGGGCCCGCGGCGGCGCCGGTCTCCCGGCTCCGCCTCGCCAGCCCCTTCGTCCTGCTCGCCGCGCTCCTCCTGCTCGGCGGCGCGCTCTTCGGCTCCCTCGTCGCCCTGGCCGCGGGCTGGCTCATCGCGTACGCCTCCCGCCGGCTGACCCCCGGCGAGGTGAAGGGCGCCGTCCTGGTGATCCCGGGCCTGGCCGCCGCGTCGGGCATGGCCTGGCTGTGGGGCCGCGTCGAGGGCCGCTGGGGCGAGCCGGTGGCCGCGGGGGGCGAGGCGATGGGCGCGGCGATCTCGGAGACCTGGCCGTGGGTCCTCCGGGGCGCGGCGGTCGCGTCGGCGCTGTTCCTGCTGTGGAGGGCCCGGAGGCACTGACCGGGGGGCGCAGCTCACAGGCGGCACCGACCGGGCGGGCTCAGGCGGCACCGACCGGGCGGGCTCAGGCGGCACCGACCGGGCGGGCTCAGGCGGCACCGACCGGGCGGGCTCAGCTCACCCCGCGGGAACCTCGGCACCGTCATCCAGACCCGCGTCCGCATCGGCATCCGCATGCCACGGCGCCCCCGGCACCACCAGCGGCGACCCCGTCACCGGGTCCGGGACCACGACCGACGCGAGCCCGAAGACGTCCCGTACGAGCTCCTCCGTCACGATCTCCCCCGGCGGCCCCTCCGCCACCACCCGGCCCGCCTTCATGGCGATCAGGTGGTCGGCGTACCGGGCCGCCTGGTTCAGGTCGTGGAGGACGAGGACGACCGTGCGGCCGCGCAGCCGGTTGAGGCGGCGGACCAGGTCGAGGACCTCCACCTGGTGGGAGATGTCCAGGTAG
Source organism: Streptomyces sp. NPDC088553 (assembly GCF_044752965.1). Classification (NCBI taxonomy): domain Bacteria; kingdom Bacillati; phylum Actinomycetota; class Actinomycetes; order Kitasatosporales; family Streptomycetaceae; genus Streptomyces; species Streptomyces sp. NPDC088553. Next base: position 216,149 of record NZ_JBIVMG010000005.1, read on the forward strand.
GTGGTGGGCTCGTCGAGGAGCAGCAGGTCCGTCTCCTGGGCGAGGGCCATCGCGATCCACACCCGCTGCCGCTGCCCGCCCGACAGCTCGTCCACCGAGCGGTCGGCGAGCGCGGCCACGTCCGTGCGGTCCATCGCCTCGACGACCGCCCGCTCGTCCTCCTCCGACCACTGCTTCCACCAGGCCTGGTGCGGCTGGCGGCCGCGTGAGACCAGGTCGGCGACGGTGATCGCCTCCGGCGCGACCGGTGTCTGCGGGAGCAGCCCGATCGAGCGGGCGATCCGCTTCGTCGGGAGCTTCGCCAGCTCCTCCCCGTCGAGGAGGACCGCGCCGCCCGCCGGCTTCAGGAGCCGGCCGAGCGCCCGCAGGGTGGTCGACTTGCCGCAGGCGTTGGGGCCGACGATCACGGTCACCCTGCCGTCGGGGATCGCCAGGTCGAGCTCGTGGACGACGGTGCGGTCCTCGTAGGCGAGCGTCAGCTCGCGCGCGGTCAGCCTGCTCACGCCTTGCCTCCTGCGGATGCTGCGGTACGGCTCCGGACGATGAGCCAGATCAGGTACGGGGCGCCGACGGCCGCCGTGAGGACGCCCACCGGAAGTTCGATCGGCGACAGGAGCCGCCGGCCGAGCAGGTCGGCGAGGACGACGACCGCGGCTCCGGTCAGCGCCGAGGCGAGCAGCGGGATCTGCGCGGTACGGGTCATCCGGCGGGCGATCTGCGGCGCGAGCAGCGCCACGAAGTCGACCGGGCCCGCGACGCCCGTCGCCACGGACGCGAGCACGACCCCCACCGCGACGAGCCCGAGCCGGACCCGCCCGAGCCGTACGCCGAGCGCCGTCGCCGTGTCGTCGTCGAGGGACACGGTCCGCTGCGCGCGGGCCGCCCACAGCACGGCGGGCAGCATGAGCAGCAGCGTCCAGCGGATCGGCGCGGACTCGTCCCAGCCGCGCCCGTTGAGCGAGCCGGTCATCCAGATCTGGGCCTGCTGGGCGACGAGGAAGTCGCCCTTGGTCATGAAGAGGGTGGTGAGCGACCGCAGCGCGATCGCGAACCCGATGCCGATGAGGACGAACCGCGTCGCGTGCAGCCCGCCGCGCCACGCGAACACGTACACGAGCGCCGCGGCGACGACACCGCCGGCGATCGAGAGGTACGGCAGCACGGTGTACGAGGTGAGCCCGAAGGTCATCGCGGCGACGGTGACCGCCCCCGCGCCCTGGCTGATGCCGATGATGTCGGGGCTGGCCAGCGGGTTGCGGGCCACGGTCTGGATCAGCGCGCCCGCCACCCCGAACGCGGCGCCGACGGCGAGGGCGACGACGAGCCGCGGCTCCCGCAGCTCCGCCACGACGAACGTCGAGGGCGACGGCTGCCCGAGGAGGATCCGTACGACCTCGGACGGGGCGACGAACCGCTCACCGACGCAGAGGTACGCGACGGAGGACGCGGCCAGGAGCAGCAGCAGGCCCACGGTGACGAGCGCGGACCGCCGGTGCACGAGGAACGAGGCGCGCCCGGCGCGCACGAGCCCGTACCCGGCGGGCCGGAGCGTGCCCTTCGGGGGCCGGACGGGGGAGAGGGCGCTCACGCGGCCACCGCCTTCCGCCGGACGAGCGTCACCAGGAACGGCACCCCGATCAGCGCCGTCATCACCCCGGCCGGCACCTCGCCCGGCGGGAACACGATCCGCCCGGCGACGTCCGCGACGAGCAGCATCACGGGTCCGATGACCGCGGCCATCGGCAGCACCCACCGGTGGTCGGAGCCGACGACGGCCCGCGCGATGTGCGGGACGGCGAGGCCGACGAAGGCGACCGGCCCGGCGGCCGCCACGCCCGCCCCGGTGAGGACGGTCGCGCCGATCCCGCCGACGATCCGCACGGTCGCGACCCGCTGCCCGAGCCCCTTGGCGACGTCCTCGCCGAGCGCGAGCGCGTCGAGCCCGCGCGCCACGGAGACGACGAGGACCGCGCCGAGCAGCAGGAAGGGCCAGATCTGGCCGACGATCTGGGCGTCGCGCCCGTCGAGTGAGCCGATCTGCCAGAACCGGAACTCGTCGAGCGCGGAGGCCTTGGTGGTGAGGACGCCGGTGGTGACGGAGAGCAGCAGCGCGTTGATCGCGGCCCCGCCGAGCGCCAGCTTCACCGGCGTCGCCCCGCCGCGCCCGCTGGACGCGATGGCGTGGACGGCGACCGCGGCGAGCGCGGCGCCGGCGAAGGCGAACCACACGTACCCGGTGAGCGAGTGCACCCCGAAGAAGGCGATCGCGAGGACGACGCCGACCGAGGAGCCCTGGCTGATGCCGAGGATGCCGGGGTCGGCGATCGGGTTGCGGGTGATGCCCTGGAGGGCCGTACCGGCGAGCGCGAGCGCCGCGCCGACCATCAGGCCGATCAGGGTCCTGGGCACCCGGAGCTGCCGTACGACCTCGGCGTCGGGACTCGTCCCGCCGTGCAGCAGGGCGTCGAAGACGGTGGACGGGGCGATGGCCCGGGCACCGACGGCGAGGCTCAGGAGCACGGCGAGGAGCAGGGCGACGAGAGCCGCCGAGGTCGCGAGGACCCGTCTGGAACGGAGAGCGGCTGGCATCAGGACCCATCGGGTGGTGCGGGGATCGGGCGGTGCGGGTTCGGTAAGGCTTGGCTCAGTGTAAGCAGCAGCCATATTCGAACACCCGAGCCGTAGGTCCCCCGGAAGGGTCCCCGAGAATGGCGGTATGACGACCTCCACGGACAACGCCCCCGCCCCGCTCACCGTCGGCTTCGACCTCGACCTGACGCTGATCGACACCCGCCCCGGCATCAAGGCCGCCTGGGAGGCGTTCTCGGCCGAGTCCGGCGTCCCCGTCGACGCGGACCTCGTCGTCAACCGCCTCGGCCCGCCCCTGGAGCACGAGATGGCCCACTGGGTCCCCGCGGACCAGGTCACGGAGATGGTGGCCCGCTACCGCGCGCTCTACCCGGCGTACGCGATCGAGCCCTCGGCGCCGATGCCCGGCGCGCGGGACGCGATCAAGGCCGTACGCGAAGCGGGCGGCCGCACCATCGTCGTCACCGCGAAGAACGGCCCGCACGCGGCGCTGCACCTCGCGCACCTCGGCATCGAGCCGGACGCCCTCGTCGGCGGCCTGTGGGCCGAGGGCAAGGCCGAGGCCCTGCGCGCCCACGGCGCCCAGGTGTACGTCGGCGACCACATCGGCGACGTCCGCGGCGCCGCCACGGCCGGCGCCCTCTCGGTGGCCGTCGCCACCGGGCCCTGCGCCCCCGAGGAACTGAAGGAGGCCGGCGCCGACGTCGTCCTCACGGACCTGACGGATTTCCGCGCCTGGTGGGAGGGGTACCTGGCCTGAGCGGGGGCGCTATCCGGCCTGAGCCGGCGAGGCCGCGCCCTCCCGCGCCTGCCGCCGCTGAGCCGCGATCGAGCGCAGCACCCCGGCGGCGGCGACGGCGAATCCGACCCCCATGAGCATGGAGACGGTGTACGCGACCGTGGGGAACGGGTCCGTCCCCAGGAACAGCGGAGCCACGGTGACCAGCGTCGCCACCGCGCCGATGGCGAAGAGGATGACACCGGCCTTGACGAGGCCGTCACCCGGAGCGCTGTCGTTCGCCTGTGCGGCAGGGGTTTCATCACGCATCCGGCCAGGGTAGTTCCCAGGCCGAAGGAACACATCGGCGACGTCTTGTCACGGGCCTCCGGACCATTAGCCTGGTCCCGGCGGGTCGGTCGACCCGCTGTTTGCTATCCCCCGACGAGTACGAGGACGAGGACAGACGTGCCTACCGGCAAGGTCAAATGGTTCAACAGCGAGAAGGGCTTCGGCTTTCTCTCCCGCGACGACGGCGGCGACGTCTTCGTCCACTCGTCGGTGCTCCCTGCCGGAGTCGACGCACTGAAGCCGGGGCAGCGGGTCGAGTTCGGGGTCGTCGCAGGCCAGCGCGGCGACCAGGCACTGTCCGTCACGATCCTCGACCCGACGCCGTCCGTCGCCGCGGCGCAGCGCCGTAAGCCCGACGAACTGGCGTCCATCGTGCAGGACCTGACGACGCTCCTGGAGAACATCACGCCGATGCTGGAGCGCGGCCGCTACCCCGACAAGACACAGGGCGCCAAGATCGCGGGCCTGCTGCGCGCGGTCGCGGACCAGCTGGACGTGTGAGTCCTCCCACCCGCTACGGGAAGGCGAGCGCGTCCGGGCCGAGGGGCGGTACGAGTCCCTCGGCCGCGGCGCGGGTGAGCAGCCCGCGGACCGCCGCGTACCCGTGCTCGCCGAGATCGGCCGTGAACTCGTTCACGTAGAGCCCGATGTGCTGGTCGGCGACCTTCGGGTCCATCTCCTGCGCGTGCTCCATGACGTACGGGCGGGAGACCGCCGGGTCGTCCCAGGCCATCCGCACCGACGTACGGGCCGCGTCGGCGAGCCGCCGCAGGGTCTCCGCACCGAGGGAGCGGCGGGCGACGATCGCGCCGAGCGGGATCGGCAGACCGGTCGTGGACTCCCAGTGCTCGCCCATGTCGGCGAGGCGGTGCAGCCCGTAGTCCTTGTACGTGAAGCGGGCCTCGTGGATGACGAGCCCGGCGTCGACCTTGCCGTCGCGCACGGCCGGCATGATCTCGTGGAACGGCATCACGACGACGTTCCCGACCCCGCCCGGCACCTTCTCCGCCGCCCAGAGCCGGAACAGCAGATACGCGGTGGAGCGCTCGCTCGGCACCGCCACCGTCTTCCCGGCGAGGTCCGCGCCGGTCGCGTCCTCCCGGGTGAGGACGAGCGGCCCGCAGCCCCGGCCGAGGGCGCCGCCGCAGGGCAGCAGCGCGTACTCGTCGAGGATCCAGGGCAGCACGGCGTACGACACCTTGAGGACGTCGTGGCCGTCGGTGCCGCTCTCGGCCCAGCCGTTGGTGATGTCGATGTCGGCGAAGGTGACGTCCAGCCGCGGGGCGTCCGGGACGCGGCCGTGGGCCCAGGCGTCGAAGACGAAGGTGTCGTTCGGGCAGGGCGAGTAGGCGATCTTCAGCTTGGTCACGACGGCTCCAGCTCCAGGAAGACGGTCTTGCTGAGCAGCTCGGACGTGTGCCGGAGCGCGTGCAGGGCCTCGCCGATGCGCCAGGCGGCGCGGTCGCGGGGGCCGACGGCGTTCGACACGGCCCGGATCTCGACCACGGGCACGCCGTACGCGCCGGCGGCCTCGGCCACACCGAAGCCCTCCATCGCCTCGGCCGCGGCCCCGGGATGGCGCCCGGCCAGCTCGGCGGCCCGTTCGGCGGTGCCGGTGACGGTGGAGACGGTGAGCACGGGCCCGACGGTGTGCGGCCGGCCGGCGGCGACCAGGGCGGCGGCGATCCGGCCGGTCAGGGCCTCCGGCACGGGACGGACGGACCGCCCGAAGCCGAGCTCGTCGACGCTGAGGTACCCGTCGGGGGTCTGGGCGCCGAGGTCGGCGGCGACGACGGCAGACGCGACGACAACGGAACCGAGGGGTGCGAGGGGCTGGAACCCGCCGGCGATCCCGGCGGAGACGACGAGGCCGTAGGGGGTGCCGGTGCCGGGTTCGGTGAGCGCCGCGTACGCGAGCGCGGTCCCGGTCGAGGCGGCGACGGCGGCGGGTCCGACCCCGCCGACGAGGACGTCGACCAGGAGGCGACCGTCCGGCGCGTCCGTGTGCCGGCGCAGGACGAGACCCCCCGGCAGCGGGAGCAGCTCGGGGGCGCCGAGGCCGAGGCCGGCGGAGACGGAGTCCGCCTCCGCCGCAACGGCCGTCACGATCAGGATCCGGTGGACCACCGGAGGATCAGGATTCCTTCTTCAGCTGGAAGTGCCAGACACCGGTCAGCTTCTTGCCGGTGTTCTCGACGATGGTCACCTGGGTGTTGTCGGTGGCCTCACCGGTCTGGCTGGAGAAGAAGGCGCTGGCCGGAATGGTCCGGTACGTCTTCTTGTACGGCTCGGGCTCGGCCTGCTGGCCGCCGAGGAAGATGGTCCAGCCGTTGTCCGCGATCTCGGGGTCGACCCCGAAGCGGATCTTGTCGTCCATCGCCACGGTGATGGACTTCTCGGCCTTCTTGTTGAGGCACTGCTGGATCTGCGACTCCTTGATGGCTTCGCCGTCGTTGTAGCAGGCGGCCTCGGAGTGGATCGAGTCGGACCCGACCGTCACGGTCGCGATCGGAGTCGGCTTGTCGCAGGCGGAGAGAACGAGGAGCCCGGCGGAGACGGCCCCGAGGGCGACGGCGGCCCGGCGGCGCGAGCCGGAGAAGAACGCAACGGTCATGAGCCGAAGGCTATCGGGCCGCCGCGCCCGCGCCACGCGGGGGTACGGCGTGCCGCTCTCCGGTACCGGAACGAGGGGCGGCAGGTGAGAGGGATTCCTACGCCACCCGGGCCTTCGACCGCCCCTTCGGTCCCGGCCGCCGCCGGGCCGCCGCGAGCAGGCCCCGTACGGAGAGCAGCGCGCCCGTGGCCAGGATTCCGGCCGCTACGGCCATGCCCAGGGTCCCGTTCAGAGGCAGGGCGATGCCGATCCCGCCGCCCACCACCCACGCCATCTGCAGCGCCGTCTCGGAACGCGCGAACGCCGACGTCCGTACGACTTCCGGCACGTCCCGCTGGATCAGCGCGTCCAGGGACAGTTTCGACAGGGCCTGGGTGAGGCCCGCGACCGCGCCCAGGACGGCCACCATGAGCCCGCCGAAGAAGATCGCCGTACAGATCGCCGTGGTGCAGACCACGCTGATCATGGTGGCGATGATCACCTCGGGCCCGTGCCCGCGGTCCCGCAGGAGCGAGCCCATCGCCGTACCGCACGCGTTGCCCACGCCCGCCGCCACACCCACGATCCCCAGCGACACGGCGGCGCTCTGCCCCGACAGCGGATGCTCGCGCAGCAGGAACGCCAGGAAGAAGATCAGGAAACCCGACAGCATCCGCTGCGCCGCGTTCGCCTCCAGGCCATGCAGGACCGACGGCCCCACCGTCCGCAGGCTCGGCTTCCGCTCGCCGTGCGTGAGCAGATGCGCCCGCCGCTCACCCTTCGCCGAGTCCACCTTGGGCGGCATCCGCAGCGCCCAGAACGCCCCGAGCAGAAACAGCGCGCACGCGCCGTACAGCGGATAGCGGGGCCCGAGCACCTGGAGCCCGGCGCCGATGGGTGCGGCGATGCCGGTCGCGAGCAGCCCGGCCAGGGTGACCCGGGAGTTCGCCTTCACCAGCGAGAAGTTCGGTGGCAGGAGCCGGGGCACGACGGCACTGCGCACCACCCCGTACGCCTTCGAGGCCACCAGGACCCCGAGCGCCGCCGGATACAGCTCGACGCCGCCGGTGACGACCGCCCCCGACATCATGATCGCGAGGACCGCCCGGGTCAGCATCGCGCCGGCCATCGCGGCCCGTCGCCCGTGCGGGATGCGGTCGAGGAGCGGACCGATCACCGGGGCGAGCAGGGTGAACGGGGCCATGGTGACGGCGAGGTACAGGGCGACGCGGCCGCGTGCCTCGTCGGTGGGGACGGAGAAGAAGACGGTGGAGGCGAGGGCGACGGTGATCATGACGTCACCGGCGCCGTTCACCGCGTGCAGCTCGATCAGTTTCCCGAGCCCCGACTCGCCCGCGCCATGGGCGTGGGTGGCCTTGCGGATGCCCTTCGCCGTCCCCGTGAACGGCAGGTGCAGGGCGCGCCCGACCTTCCGGCCCGCTCGGCGGAGCGGCCCGGCATGATCTTCGGATCGTGCGGGGGACCGTGCGGCTGCCACTCCGTCATAGTGCCCCACCGGCGCGCCGGACGAACCGTGGCGCGGCGGTGGACGGCGACTTCGGCCGATGTCATCGGCCGAAGTCGCCGGGGGCCGAAGAGGGCCGGCAGGGTGCGCGGGCCGCTTTCGAACCCTCCCGTTCACCTCCGCGACGGCGCTCCGAGCGCTCCCCGGGCGTCCGCGATCCGGGCCACTTGGGGCGCGCAGGTGGGCTGAGGCCCGCGAACGGGGTAGCGTGCGTAGCGCGTCACCGGCGGAAGCTCTCGGCCGCGCGCCTCTTCGGCATCCCGCAGAATGGATGGCGATAGGTGTGCCCGAGACACGCGAGACAAGTCGGGTGCGCGGACGTCGATGCGGCCCACAGGTCCGCTCCGCCCGCCGCCCGTGGCTTCGCTCCCGCCCCTCGGCCGGCGCACCCGTGAGACGGCGTAGGAGAGAAGCGAGACCTGTGAGTGCTGCGACGACGCGAAGCGGTACCCCGCGTACCCCGCGAGCCACGCGTATCCCCGACCGCCTGTGCGCCGAGGCCGTAGACCTTGCGCGGGAGGCCGCCGAGGAGGCGGCCTTCCCCGGAATCGTCGGCGCCCACGTCGAGGTGATCGCCGAGGGTGACCGGGTCGTCACCCACTACTTCGAGTCCAAGGAACCCGGCTACCGGGGCTGGCGCTGGGCGGTGACGGTCACCCGCGCCTCCCGCGCCAAGAACGTCACCCTTGACGAAACCGTCCTGCTGCCCGGCTCCGACGCGCTCCTCGCCCCAGAGTGGGTGCCGTGGAGCGAGCGGCTGCGGCCCGGCGACATGGGCCCCGGCGACCTCCTGCCGACCGAGGCGGACGACCTGCGCCTGGAGCCCGGCTACTCGGGCGAGGACGCGCCGCCGCCGAACTCCGTGGTGTCGGAGGAGCTGGCGGACCACCTCGACGTCGAGGACGCCGAGATCGTCGCCCGTACCCCCTCGCGGGGCGCGATCGCCGCGGTCGCCGAGGAGCTCGGCATGCGCCGGGCCAGGGTCCTCTCCCGGTACGGGCTCCACCTGGCCGCGGACCGCTGGGAGGAGTCCTTCGGCGCCCGCACGCCGATGGCCCAGGCCGCTCCGGCCACCTGCGAGACCTGCGCCTTCCTGGTGCCGCTCGCGGGCTCCCTGAAGCAGACGTTCGGCATCTGCGCCAACGAGTTCTCCCCGGCGGACGGGCGGGTCGTGTCCCTCTCGTACGGCTGCGGGGGCCACTCGGAGGCCGCGATCATGCCGAAGCCGCCGCGGCCGGCGCCGCCGGTGCTCGACTCGATGGGCGCGGACGCGTTCCCCCTCCGCCCGGCGAAGGACTCCGGCTCGACGACGGAACCAGACGCGACATCGGAAGACCTGGGCCACTCGTAACCCCGGGTCCACGCCGACCGGGCCCGGAGGTTTTCGCGGGGGCCCGCACCCGGCCGGGCCCCGCGCCCGGACCTGCCCCCAGCCGGGCGATGCCCACCCCGCCCACCCCGTTGTGGGCAACTGTTCCGCTGGGGCGTGGGGCCCCCAGACTCCGTCCGGGGGGACCCCCACGCCCCAGCAGGACGATTGCCCACACGGCGGTGGCCGGCGGGCAGCGGCGCCGCCCCGTGAGGGGGGCGGGCGTCGCCCCGGGAGGGCGCGTGCCGCCCCGGTGGGACGAAGGCCCACGACAGGGCGGCCCCGGCGCGGTGGGACGAAGGCCCACGACAGGGCGGCCCCGGCGCGGGGGAAAGGCACCGCCTCGGGGGCCGTGGGCCCACAGCGAGGGGCGGAGCCCCCAGGGCGCCGTGCCGGCCCCGCCCCCACCGACGCACCCTGGACACGACGCACACGCCCCCACACGCCCCCACCCCCAACCGCGCCCCGGCAAAAGCCCCGCCCCCGAGCGCGGTACCTTCGGGCCCCAGGTCCGAGGGCTCACGCCCCCGGCCCGGGTCCCGCACCATCACCGCCCCGCAGAGTGGAGTCAGACGTGAGCGTCAGCGTCCGGACGACGACCGACGGAACCGATCCCTTCGGCACCGCACGGCTGCGGCGGGGTGTGCTCGACGCCTGGGGCGCGTCCCCCGCCCGGTTCCGGGAGGACGCCAACGCCGAGGAGGACCTCGCCCTCGGCGGCTACCGCGACCGCCTCGTCGTCGAACTCGCCCAGAACGCCGCCGACGCCGCCCACCGCGCCGGCGTCCCCGGCCGCCTCAGGCTCACCCTGCACCCCGCGGACCACGAGGGCCCCGCCCTCCTCGCCGCCGCCAACACCGGCGCCCCGCTGGACGCCACCGGCGTCGAGTCCCTGTCGACCCTCCGCGCCTCCGCCAAGCGCGAACAGGCCCACGGCGCGGTCGGCCGCTTCGGCGTCGGATTCGCCGCCGTCCTCGCCGTCACCGACGAGCCCGCCGTCCTCGGCCGCCACGGCGGCGTCCGCTGGTCCCTCGCCGAGGCCCGCGAACTCGCCGCCGACTCCGCCCGGTACAGCCCCGGCCTCGGCGACGAACTGCGCCGCCGCGACGGCCACGTACCCCTCCTCCGGCTCCCGCTGCCCGCCGAGGGCACCGCCCCCGACGGCTACGACACCGTCGTCGTCCTCCCGCTCCGCGACACCGCCGCCCGCGACCTCGCCGAGCGGCTCCTCGCCTCCGTCGACGACGCGCTCCTCCTCACCCTTCCGGGGCTCGCGGAGATCGTCGTGGAGACCCCGGAAGGAGTACGGACGCTGCGCCGCTCCGAGGACGACGGATACGTGCAGATCGCCGACTCCGCCACCGGCACCCACCGCTGGCGGACCGTCTCCCACGGCGGCCCCCTCGACGCCGAACTCCTCAAGGACCGCCCGGTCGAGGAGCGCCTGCGCCCCCACTGGTCCGTCACCTGGGCCGTACCCGTGGACCCGGAGGGAGCCCCGCGCCACCCCTGTACGACCCCGGTCGTGCACGCCCCCACGCCCACCGACGAACCCCTCGGCATCCCCGCTCTCCTCATCGCCTCCCTGCCCCTGGACACCGCGCGGCGGCACCCGGCGCCCGGTCGGCTCACCGACTTCCTGGTGCAGCGCGCGGCCGACGCGTACGCCGAACTCCTCGCCGAGTGGCAGCCGGTGACGACCGCCACGCTCGACCTCGTCCCCGGCCCGCTCGGCAAGGGCCCCCTCGACGGGGCCCTGCGCGAGGCGATCCTGGACCGACTGCCGAGGGTCGCGTTCCTGGCGCCCGCCGCCCCGACCGAGGAACTCCCCGCACTCCGCCCGATCGAGGCCGAGGTCGCGGAGGGAGCGGGCGCCGACACGGTCGAGGTCCTCGCCGAGGTGTTCCCGACCCTGCTGCCCGCCGGCCTGGAGCGCCGCCCGGAGCTCCGGACCCTCGGCGTCGGCCGCGTACCCCTGACCGAGGCGATCGACCGCCTCGCCGGGGTGGACCGCGCCCCCACGTGGTGGTGGCGTCTGTACGACTCCCTCGCCGGCGTCGACCCGGACCGTCTGTCGGGCCTCCCGGTCCCGCTGGCGGAAGGCGCCGAGGGCGCCCGGATCCGTACGGCCATCGGCCCCCGCCAGGTCCTCCTGCCCCAGGACAGGACCCCCGCCGAGCTGACCCGGCTCGGGCTGAAGGTCGCCCACCCCGAGGCCGCCCACCCGCTCCTGGAGAAGCTGGGCGCCCTGCCCGCCACGCCCCGCGCGGTCCTGACGACCCCGCAGGTCCGGGCGGCGGTCGCGGCCTCCCTCGACGCGGGCGAGATCTGGGACGAGGACGCCGACACCCTGGACGCCGACGAACTCGTCGAGACCGTCCTCGCCCTGGTCCGGGACGCGGAACTCGAACCGGGCGAGGAGCCCTGGCTGGGCGCGCTGGCGCTGCCCGACGAGGACGGCGAACTCTCCCCGGCGGGCGAGCTGGTGATGCCGGGCTCGGCGTTCGCCGCCGTCATGCGCGAGGACGAACTGGCCTACGTCGACACCGAACTGGCCGCCCGCTGGGGCGAACAGCCCCTCGCCGCCTGTGGAGTGCTCGCCACCTTCGCCCTGGTCCGCGCCACCGACCTCCTCCTCGACCCGGACGAGGTCGAGCCGCGCGAGGGCGACTACCCGGAGCCGGACGACGCGGGGCTCCTGGACGCGGTCGACGTGTGGTGCGAGGACGTCCTGGACCGGCTGCCGGAGACGCCGGTGCCGCCGGTGGCGACGGAGATCGTGGCCGTACGGGACCTGGACCTGGTCGACGACGACGCCTGGCCGCAGGCGCTGGCCCTGCTTGCGCAGCCCCCGCTCCGCGACGCCCTCACCCAGCCCGTACGGATCCTCCTGCCGGACGGCACGACGGAGACGGTCCGCTCGTACACGGCGTGGTGGCTCCGCGACCACCCGGTCCTGGACGGCCGCCGCCCGGCGGGCCTCCGCGCGGAGGGCTCGGACCCCCTCCTCTCCGGCCTGTACGACTCCGCCGACGCGACCGGCTTCGAGGACGAGCAGGTCCTGAGGGCGCTGGGCGTCCGCACGTCGGTGGCGGCGCTGCTCGACGAGCCGGGCGGGGCGGCGGAACTCCTGACGCGCCTCGCGGACCCCTCGCGCGAGGTCACGGACGCCCAGCTCCACGCGCTGTACACGGCGCTCGCGGACCTGGACCCGGAGCAGGTGACGCTCCCGGACGAGCTGCGCGCGGTGGTGGACGGCGAGGTGGTCGTCGTGGACGCGGCGGAGGCGATGGTGGCGGACGCCCCGGACCTCCTGCCGCTGGCGGGCGGAGTGCCCCTCCTCCCGGTGTCACCGGCGCGGGCGGCGGACCTGGCGGAGCTGTTCCAGGTGAGGCGGCTGAGCGAGGCGGTGGAGGCGGAGGTGGCGACGGTGGGCGAGGAGCACGAGGTCCCGGAATCGGTCCGCACCCTCCTGGGCCCGACGACCCCCACGACGTACGTCGAACACGAGGAACTCCGGGCGGCGGACACGGAACTCGACTGGCGCCGCACGTCGGACGGCGTCGTCCACGCCTCGACCCTGGAGGGCGTGGCGGCGGGCCTTGCCTGGTCGGCGGGCCAGTGGCCGCGCCGCTTCGAGGTCGCGGCCCTGCTGGAGGACCCGTCGAGGACGGCGGAACTGGCGAGGGACCGCTGGTTCGACTGAGCGGACGCGCGGCTCCGGGGCGGGCCGAGCGGAGGACGGGCTCGGAGGCGGACGGGACTGGCGAGGTCCAGGGGGTGGGCCGGCCCGGCGAGTCCCGGGTGCGGCCGCCGAAAGGGCGCCCGGCCCGGCACTTCAGGCCGGGCGCCCTTTCGTCGGGCGGGCGCGTCAGGACGCGGAGGCGCTGTTCGCCGTGGGCGTGCCGGCCAGGATCGTCTCCTCCACCGCTTCGTACCGCATGCGCTGGTCAGCCGGGTCACGTTCGTAGAGCACCGTGCCGAGCCAGCCCGCGAGGAAGCCCAGCGGGGCCGAGAGGATGCCCGACGTGGTGAACGGGAACCAGTTGAAGTCCTGGTCCGGGAAGATCGCCTGGGGCGACCCGGACACCAGGTTGCTGCCGGTCATGAGGATGAACGCGGAAGCGCTGCCCACGATGAGGGTGCCGAGCAGTCCCGTACGGGAGTAGCGGCGCCAGAAGAGGCTGTAGATGAGGGCCGGTGCGACCGCGGACGCGCCGATACAGAACGACAGGGTGAGCAGCGCCTGAAGGTTCAGATGCCGTGCGCCGGCGGCGATCGCGATCGCCACGAGCCCGACGCCCGCCGCGGCGACCCGGGCGATGGCCATCTCCGCGGAGCCCTTCAGTCGCGCCTTGCGGCGCAGCCCGTGCGTGATGAGGTCGTGCGCCAGGGTGTTGGCGCAGGCGAGGGTGATCCCGGCGACCGAGGCCAGCAGGGTGAGGAAGATGGCTGTCGCCACGGCCGTGAACAGCAGTGTCTCGACGGTCGTCTGGTCCGTGCCCATGATGGCCTGGCTGACCATGAGGAACGCCGTCTTGCCCTGCGGGTCGCCGGCGACGATCCCCTGGTGGCCGACGATCGCCGCCGCGCCGAAGCCGATGACGGCGATCAGCAGACAGGTCACGACGACGGTCGACACGGCCCAGGACATCGAGCGCCGCACGGCTGCCGCGCTGCGCGCGGTGAACATGCGCATGGTGATGTGCGGGAGCACCGCGGCGCCGAGCACGACCGTCAACTGAGTGCTGATCATGTCGAGTTCGTCGCCGCCGAACTGCAGGCCGGAGGCGAGATAGGCGTCTCCCGCTCCGCTGCCGCGCTTGGCGGCCTCCAGCAGGGACGGCAGGCTGAAGTCGAAGCGGTGGAGGATGAGCGCGGCGATCGCGAGGGACGCGCCGAGCAGGGCGACGGTCTTGACGATCTGGATGAAGGCGGTGCCCTTCATGCCGCCGATCGCCGCGTACGCGATCATCAGCAGGCCCAGGAACACGATCGCCCCGGTCTTGAAGCCGTCGGAGTCGAAGCCGAGGACGACGGAGAGGAGATCGCCGGCGCCCGCGAGCTGGAAGATCACCAGCGGCAGCAGCGCGGTCAGGGTGACCGCGGCCGTGGCGATCCGCACGGCGGGGCCGGGGAGACGCCGGGTGAGGACGTCGCCGATCGTGAACCGGCCGGCGTTGCGCAGCGGTTCGGAGAGCAGGAACATCATCAGGACCAGCGAGAGCACGGTGCTCAGGGCGAGCGTGACGCCGTCGTAGCCGACGAGCGCGATGATCCCGATGGTGCCGAGCACGGTGCCGGCGGAGATGTAGTCGCCGGCGATGGCGAGGCCGCTCTGCACGGGGGACAGCGAGCGGTAACCGGTGTAGAAGTCGCCCAGGTCGTCACGGTCGGGGCCGGTCATCACGCACAGCAGCAGCGTGACGGTGATGACCGCGATGAACGCGATCAGCGACATGGTCTGGGCCTCGGAGCTGAAGCTGGTCATGCGCGCGCACCTCCGGTGGGCCGCTCCCACACGGGACGTCCGGAGCGGCTCTGGCGTTCCGGCCGGGGCGCGGCTGCCGCGGCCGCCTGCTCGGCGCGTTCGCGGATCGCCGTGGCGAGCGGGTCGACGCGGTTGCGTGCGATCCGCTCGTACAGCGCGATCGCGGCCAGCGCCACGGGCAGCTGGAGGAGCCCCAGGACCAGACCGGTGGTGAGACCACCGGTGAGGGTGCTGGTCATCATCGAGGGGGCGTAGCCGGACAGGAAAAGGAAGAGGACGAAGTAGCCGAGCGCGGTGAAGGTGGCGACGCGGCGGAGCCTGCGGTAGGCCGATCCGAGCCGGTGCAGGTCATCACGGTCGTCGGTGGCGGCGGGCGGTCGCGGGGACGCGTCCCAGGGCTGCTGAGGGGAGTCCCAGCCCTGAGGTGAGGAGTCCCAGCCCTGCGGGGAGGAGTCCCACGCCCGCGGGGGCGAGTCCCAGGATGCCTGTGGATCGGTGTCCCAGGACGGCGATCCACCCTCCCAGGACTGCGACGCCGCCTCTTGGCGGTGCCGCCCGGCATTCCGGTGCTGGGGTACGGGCGGTGGGCCGGGGAATGGCTGGTGGTACGACATCGATCTTGCTCCTTGCCGCCCCGGGGACCGGGCGGGTGGCGCTGATGGTCCGCGTACGTTACTCATGGGTACGGGCTCTGCGTAAGGGGGTTCCGACCGCTCGGTATGTCGGTTCGGTGACGATCCTGTGCGCGTGGCGACGAATCGGCGCTAATCCCCGTTGTGGATCTTTCCGCAGGTCACGGGCGAGTCTCGGGCCCCCCGTGGAGCCGGGCGGGCCACGCGGCACGACCACCCCGGCGAATGCGCCGAGCGAGCCGACGGCGCGGCCGAGCGGGTGGTCCGGATTCGGGAGTCTCGGGTGCGGCCGCCCTCTTTCCGAGTGCGGCGGCCTCCACCACCGCGTCGGGGGCGCTCCTTCGCCGCGCCCCGGCTGCCGTCCTGCCGCCTGACCCCTGCGGCTAGGCCGGGAACCTCCGGTCCACCCATCGCCATGCGACCTCAAGCAGCAGGCCGCCCGCCGCCGCGATGAAGACGGCCGCCCACGGCATCGTCGTGCCCACCAGCTTCAGGGCGAAGAAGTCCTGGAGCCAGGGGACGACGAGGACCAGGAGGAACGCGCCTCCCATCGTGGCCACCAGGGTGAGGCGCCACCAGGTGTACGGGCGGGCGATGATCGCCAGGACCCACATCGAGACCAGGAACAGGGTCAGGGTGGCCGCGCTCGTCTCCGCCTCCAGGGCGCCCGCGCCGCTGTAGTGGTGGCGGGCCAGGAGGTACGTCGTGAACGTGGCCGCCGCCGCGATGACGCCGCCCGGGATCGCGTACCGCATCACCCGGCGTACGAAGTTCGGCCTGGCCCGTTCCTTGTTGGGGGCGAGGGCCAGGAAGAAGGCCGGGACGCCGATCGTCAGGGTGGAGAGGAGCGTCAGGTGGCGGGGGAGGAAGGGGTACTCCACCTGCGAGCAGACCACCAGGACCGCCAGGAGGACGGAGTAGACCGTCTTCGTCAGGAAGAGGGTGGCCACCCGGGTGATGTTGCCGATCACCCTGCGGCCCTCCGCCACCACCGACGGGAGTGTCGCGAAGCTGTTGTTCAGCAGGACGATCTGGGCCACCGCCCGCGTCGCCTCCGAGCCGGAGCCCATCGAGACGCCGATGTCCGCGTCCTTCAGGGCCAGGACGTCGTTCACGCCGTCGCCCGTCATCGCGACCGTGTGTCCGTGGGACTGGAGCGCCGCCACCATGTCCCGCTTCTGCTGCGGGGTGACCCGACCGAAGACGGCGTTCTCGTCGAGGACCTTCGCCATCTCCTCGCGGTCGGTGGGGAGCGTGCGTGCGTCCACGGTGTTCGCCGCGCCCGGCATGTCGAGCTTTCCGGCCACCGCTCCGACCGAGACCGCGTTGTCGCCGGAGATGACCTTCGTCGCGACGTTCTGGTCGGCGAAGTACGCGAGCGTCTCAGCGGCGTCCGGGCGCAGTCGCTGTTCCAGGACGACCAGGGCCGTCGGTCGGGCGCCCTTCGCGACCTCGGGGGAGTCGAGCTCGTTCGCCGTCCGTGCCAGGAGCAGGACCCGCAGGCCCTGTTCGTTGAGGTGGTCGATCTCCGTCAGGGTCGGGTCCCCGGCCGGCAGGAGGACGTCGGGGGCGCCCAGCAGCCAGGTCGAGTTCTCGCCGTTGCCCTCGCTGAAGGCCGCCCCGCTGTACTTCCGCGCGGACGAGAACGGCAGCGCCTCCGTGCACCGCCACTCCACCGTGTCGGGGTAGGCGTCGATGATGGCCTGGAGGGAGGCGTTCGGGTGGGGGTCCGATTCCCCCAGGGCGCCGAGGACCTTGCGTACGTACGTCCCGTCCGCGCCGTCGAGGGGGCGGAGCTCGGTGACGTCCATGCCGCCCTCGGTCAGCGTGCCCGTCTTGTCCAGGCACACGACGTCCACGCGCGCGAGGCCCTCGATCGCCGGCAGTTCCTGGACGAGGCACTGCTTGCGCCCGAGCCGTACGACTCCGATCGCGAAGGCGACCGAGGTGAGCAGGACGAGGCCCTCGGGGATCATCGGGACGATGCCGCCGACCGTACGGGCGACCGCGTCCTTGAAGTTGTTGTCCTTGACGACGAGCTGGCTGATGACGAGCCCGATCGCGGTCGGGATCATCATCCACGTCACGTACTTGAGGATCGTGGAGATGCCCGTACGCAGTTCGGAGTGGACGAGCGTGAAGCGGGAGGCCTCTTCGGCGAGCTGCGCCGCGTAGGCCTCGCGGCCGACCTTGGTGGCGGTGAACGCGCCGCCGCCGGCGACGACGAACGAGCCCGACATCATCCGGTCGCCGGGCTTCTTGACGACCGGGTCGGCCTCTCCGGTGAGCAGTGACTCGTCGATCTCCAGGCTGTCGGCCTCCGCCACCTCGCCGTCGACGACGACCTTGTCGCCGGGGCCGAGTTCGATGAGGTCGCCGAGGACGATCTCTGAGGTGGAGAGTTCGGCGGCGACGCCGTCGCGCCGGACGGTGGGTTTCGCCTCGCCGATGACGGCGAGTCCGTCGAGGGTCTTCTTGGCGCGGAGTTCCTGGATGATGCCGATGCCGGTGTTGGCGATGATCACGAAGCCGAAGAGGCTGTCCTGGATCGGCGCGACGAGGAGCATGATCACCCAGAGCACGCCGATGATCGCGTTGAAGCGGGTGAAGACGTTGGCGCGGACGATGTCCGTGGTCGAGCGGGAGCTCCGTACGGGGACGTCGTTGACCTCGCCGCGGGCGACGCGTTCGGCCACCTCGGCGGAGGTGAGCCCGGCGGGACGGTGGACGACGGGTGGCCCCACCGCCTCGGCCTCGGCGCCGTCCGTGTCGATCTTCGCCCGCTGAGTCATGTTTTCGACGGTACGACCGGAATCGACCGTTCACCTGCCGAGAAAGGCGAAGATCAGACCGGGGGAGGAGGGGAATGGTCCCCTGGCATTACGCGCCGGGGTGCGTCTCGGGACCCTGGGCCGACTCCGGCCCGGCGGAGGTTGCGGCAGTACCGGTTCCGGCTTCCGCCGCCCGCGCCGCCTCGTGCCGCTTGATCGCCGCGTCGCGCTTCCGTACGTACCAGATGCCGATCAGGCCGAGTCCGGCGCCGGCGAGGCAGGTCCACACCCACCAGGTCAGGTCCCGGTCGTCGAACCAGCCGTAGAACGGGACCTGGACGAGGAAGAGGACGAACCACAGGATCGTTCCGCCGGTGATGGTGGCGACGACGGGCCCTTCGAGGGGCTCGGGTGCCTCGTGCTTCGGTGTCCACTTCGCCATGGGGGTCAGTCTAGGTGGCGGGAAATCGTATCTACGCGCGGAGATAGACGCTCGCTCGTTCATGTGTTCATACTGAAACGGTTTGCCTCTGGCGGGTTTCCTTCGTATGAACCGCCAAACGGACGTCTCTCCCGAAGAGGAACCCACCCCATGAGCACCTCGGCCACCGCCAAGGCCATGCCCCCCGAGCCTTCCGCTCCCCAGGAGCCGACCTCGGGCCTCGACCGCTACTTCAAGATCTCGGAGCGCGGCTCGACCGTCGCCCGTGAGATCCGCGGCGGTTTCGCCACCTTCTTCGCGATGGCCTACATCATCGTGCTGAACCCGATCATCCTCGGCAGCGCCAAGGACATGTACGGGCACCAGCTCGACGGCGGCCAGCTCGTCACCGCCACCGTCCTCACGGCGGCGTTCTCGACGCTCCTCATGGGGGTCATCGGCAACGTCCCGATCGCCCTCGCCGCCGGCCTCGGCGTCAACACGGTCGTGGCGCTCCAGCTCGCGCCGAGGATGTCCTGGCCCGACGCCATGGGCATGGTCGTCCTCGCCGGTGTCGTCGTGATGCTGCTCGTCGCGACCGGCCTGCGCGAGCGCGTGATGAACGCGGTCCCGGTCGGCCTGCGCAAGGGCATCGCCATCGGTATCGGCCTCTTCATCATGCTGATCGGCCTCGTCGACTCGGGCTTCGTCTCCCGCATCCCCGACGCCGCGCACACCACCGTCCCGCTCCAGCTCGGCGCCGACGGTCACCTCACCGGCTGGCCGGTGCTCGTCTTCATCCTGGGCACGCTGCTCACCCTCGCGCTGATCATCCGCAAGGTGCCGGGCGCGATCCTCATCTCGATCGTCGTCATGACGATCGTGGCGATGGTGATCAACGCGGTCGCGACCGTCCCGTCCTGGGGACTGACCACCCCGGAGTGGCCGGGCAACCCGGTCGCCTCGCCCGACTTCGGTCTCGTCGGCGAGGTCAGCCTCTTCGGGGGCTTCGAGAAGGTCGGCTACCTGACCGGCATCCTCTTCGTCTTCACGGTGCTGCTGTCCTGCTTCTTCGACGCCATGGGCACGATCCTCGGCGTCGGCGACGAGGCCAAGCTGATCGACAAGGACGGCAACTTCCCCGGCATCAACAAGGTCCTGCTGGTGGACGGCCTGGCCGTCGCCTCCGGCGGCGCGACCTCCTCCTCGGCCACCACCTGCTTCGTGGAGTCCACGGCGGGCGTCGGCGAGGGCGCGCGCACGGGTCTCGCCTCGGTCGTGACCGGCGGTCTGTTCTCGGTGGCGCTGTTCCTCACGCCGCTGGCCACGATGGTCCCGTCCCAGGCGGCCACGCCCGCGCTGCTCGCGGTCGGCTTCCTGATCCTGGCCGGTTCGGTCAAGGACATCGACTGGAGCGACTACACCATCGCGGTGCCGGCGTTCCTGGCCATGGTGATGATGCCGTTCACGTACTCGATCACGAACGGCATCGGCATCGGCTTCATCGCGTTCAGCGTGCTGCGGCTCGCGGCCGGACGGGGCCGTGAGGTCCCGGTGGCCATGTACGTCGTGTCGGCGGTCTTCGTCTTCTACTACGCGATGCCGGCGCTCGGCCTCACGTGATCGCGGGGGGTGTCGGCGGCCGTGTCGGCCGCCGGCTCCTCGTCCGCCTCCCCGTAGAACTTCTCCGTCTCGTCGACGGCGGTCTTGAACCGCTCGTCGAAATCCTCACGAATGAGCGTCCGGACGACATAGTCCTGGACGCTCATTCCTCTTTTCGCGGCGTGACTCCTGAGCCGGTCGAGCAGCTCACCGTCGATGCGCAGGCTGAGCACTGTCGATCCCATGTCGTTCAGGGTCGGGGCAGCCGGGGCACCTTTGCGTCACTTTCTGGATCCGACTCACTCGTTTGGGTGATACATGGATGCGGAAGCGTGATCTGCGTGCGTGCGGTTCACGCGTGGGTGCGAGCGGGTGGACGTGTGCGGGCGTGGGGACGTGCGGACGTGCAGGCGGGCGGGCGTGCGCGGGTGTGCGGACGCGCGGGAGTACGCGGGTGTGCGGGCGTCCGCGCGTGGGGGCGTACGCGGGTGTGATTCGTGCGACGTCAGCGCGTTCCCGTTGGTATTTAGGCAGAGTAATGAGTTAGGCTAACAAACATGCCTGACCTGTCCCACGGCTCAGCCGACGACGCCGCGGCCGTGAACGCGCTCCGCTCCTCCGTCATGCGACTGGGCCGACGCCTCAAGCACCAGCGCGTCGACGAGTCGCTGAGCCCCACCGAGATGTCGGTGCTCGGCACCCTCGCGCTCTGCGGCTCCGCCACACCCGGCGAGCTGGCCCGCAAGGAGCACGTACAGCCGCCGTCGATGACCCGCATCGTCGCGCTGCTCGAAGCCAAGGGACTGGTCCGGCTGGAGCCGCACCCCGACGACCGCCGGCAGAAGGTCGTCAGCCAGACCGAGCAGGCCGAAGCCATGCTCGAAGAGTCCCGCCGCAAGCGGAACGCCTGGCTGGCCTCCCTCGCCGAGGGCCTGGACGAGGACGAGTGGGTCAAGCTGCGCGCGGCCGCTCCCGTCCTGGAGAAGCTCGCCCACCTGTAATCCACGCGCCAAGGAGGCGACGCACTTTGAGTACGGGACCCGGAGCAGACTCCGCACCCGTCCACAAACCCACCCTCGACACCCGCGGGCGGGGGGAAACCTTCTCCTCGCTCAGGATCCGTAACTACCGGCTGTTCTTCACCGGCGCGATCGTCTCCAACACCGGTACATGGATGGCCCGCATCACCCAGGACTGGCTGGTCCTGAGCCTCACCGGCTCGGCCGCCGCCGTCGGCATCACCACGGCCCTTCAGTTCCTGCCGATGCTGCTCTTCGGTCTCTACGGCGGAGTCATCGCCGACCGCTACCCGAAGCGGCGCCTGCTGCTCGTCAGCCAGGCAGCCCTCGGTCTCTGCGGCATCGCGCTCGCCGTCCTCACCCTCTCCGGCAACATCCAGGTCTGGCACGTCTACCTGATCGCCTTCCTCCTCGGCATGGTGACCGTCGTCGACAACCCGGCCCGGCAGGCCTTCGTGTCCGAGATGGTCGGCCCGAAGCAGCTCCGCAACGCCGTCTCGCTCAACTCCGCGAACTTCCAGTCCGCGCGGCTCGTCGGCCCCGCCGTCGCCGGTGTCCTCATCGCCGGAGTCGGCAGCGGCTGGGCCTTCCTCCTCAACGGCCTGTTCTTCCTCGCGCCCCTCACGAGCCTCCTGCTCATGCGGCCGAGCGAACTCCACAAGGTGGAGCGCGCCCCGCGCGGCAAGGGCCAGCTGCGGGAGGGCCTGCGCTACGTGGCCGCGCGACCGGACCTGATCTGGCCGATCGTCCTCGTCGGCTTCATCGGCACCTTCGGATTCAACTTCCCGATCTGGCTCACCGCCTTCTCCGGCGACGTCTTCCACGTCGGCGCGGGCGCGTACGGCTTCCTCAACACCCTCATGGCGGCCGGCTCGCTCGTGGGCGCCCTCGCGGCGGCCCGACGCGGCTCGACCCGGCTGCGGATGCTGGTGATCGCGGCGGCGGTCTTCGGCGTCCTGGAGATCGCGGCGGCCCTGTCGCCGGCGTTCTGGCTGTTCGCGCTGCTGCTCGTGCCGATCGGCATGATCGGCCTCACGGTCAACATCACCGCGAACTCGGCCGTCCAGATGGCGACGGACCCGGCCATGCGGGGCCGGGTGATGAGCCTCTACATGATGGTCTTCGCCGGCGGTACGCCGATCGGCGCGCCGCTCCTCGGCTGGGTCACCGACACGTACGGCGCCCGCGTCGGCTTCGCCACGGGCGGCGTGATCTCCCTGGCGGCGGCGGTCGTCGTGGGCCTGGTCCTGGCCCGGGTGGGCGGCCTCAAGGTCGCCTGGGCATGGCGCCACGGGCACCCACAGGTGCGGTTCGTGGCGCGGGAACGGCTGGCCACCGCGGCGTAGCCCTCGGGCGGCCGGCGGCCGGGGTGTGTGGGGGCCGGGTGTGTGGGCCCGGGCAAGGGGCCCGGCCCAGATGTGTGGGCCGTCCCCCGCTCCGGCCCCGGCCCCTTCCGCTGTCCTGGATTCAGACCCGCCGTTCCAGGATCTGCCCTTCCCAGTCGCCCACCGCGAATGTCTCCGTCGGAGTGAAGGCCTGGCCCTCGTAGTACGCGACCAGGCGGCCCTCGCTGCCCGCGAAGCAGTCCACCCGCAGCAGCGACACCCCCTGCCGCCGCGTCTCCTCCGCCGCGTGGGCGAGCAGCGCCGCGCCCACCCCGTGGCCGTGGAACCGCGCGTCGGTCGCGAGCAGGCGGACGTACACCTCAGGCTCGTCCGCCGGCGGCACGTGCTTGCCCGGGTGCGGCGTCAGCGTCATCGTGCCCGCCGGTACGCCGTCGATCTCGGCGATCCACGGATCGCCCTCGGCCATCGTGTCCTCGACCTGCTTCACCGCCGCGGGGCGGGCCGAGAACGACTCCGTGCCCCACTGGGCGGTGATGCCCTTGCCGTTGAGCCACACCACGGCGCTGTCGAGGACGCCGAGTATCGCGGGGAGGTCCTCCGCCCCGCCCTTCCTGATGGAGATCTTCATGCCGCAGAGGCTAACCGCTGCCACACTCACCCCATGAGGCTCTTCGCCGCCGTCCTGCCGCCGCCCGAGCGGCTGGACGAGCTCGGACACGTCGTCGACCGGCTCCACCGGCTCCCCGGAGCCGACGGGCTCCGCTGGACCTCGCGGCCCGGCTGGCACCTCACGCTCGCGTTCATGGGGGAGGTCGACGAGGAGCTGCTGCCCGAGCTGCGCGTCCGGCTCGCCCGTGCCGCGCACCGCACACCGCCCTTCCCGCTGCGGCTCCACGGCGGCGGGCACTTCGGGCGGCGCGCCCTGTGGGCCGGGATCGCCGGAGACCTGGACGAGCTGCGGCTGCTCGCCGAGCGCTCCGACGCCGCCGCACGCAGGGCCGGGGTGCGGATGGACGAGCACCGCCGGTACCAGGCTCACCTCACGGTCGCCCGCGCGCGGGGGGAGGAGGTGGACCTGCATCCCTTCCTGGATGAGCTCGGCACCTTCGAGGGCGCCCGCTGGGAGGTGGGCGAGCTGGCCCTGGTGCGCTCGAACCTGCCGGTGAGCGGGGTGCGGGGCGAGCAGCCTCGGTACGAGAAGGTCGGCGGCTGGCCCCTTGAGGGGTCGGCGGGGCGGCCGGGTTAACCTCGACGGGTGGACCCTAAGACCCGTAACCGCATCATGGCCGGCGCGCTCGTACTCATGTTCGCGATCATCGCGGTGGCATCGGTGGTCGGCCAGTAGCCCCTCCTCCCCGTCTCTCCCCACCCTGTGGGAACCCCCTTGCTTAGAGCGCACTCCAAGCAGTTGGCTTGGCGCCCATGGAGTACACGCAGCTCGGACGCACCGGACTCAAGGTCAGCCGACTCGTCCTCGGGACGATGAACTTCGGACCCCAGACGGACGAAGCCACCAGCCACGCCATCATGGACACGGCGCTGGACGCGGGGCTCAACTTCTTCGACACCGCCAACGTGTACGGCTGGGGTGAGAACAAGGGCCGGACCGAGGAGATCCTCGGTTCCTGGTTCGCGAAGGGCGACGGCCGTCGCGACCGCACCGTCCTCGCCACCAAGGTGTACGGGAACATGGGCGCCGACGGCGAGGCCTGGCCCAACCACGACAAGCTCTCGGCGGTGAACATCCGCCGCGCGGTCGAGGCCAGCCTCAAGCGCCTCGGCACGGACTACATCGACCTCTATCAGTTCCACCACATCGACCGCTCGACCCCCTTCGAGGAGATCTGGCAGGCGGTCGACGTCCTCATCCAGCAGGGCAAGATCCTCTACGCCGGCTCCTCCAACTTCCCCGGCTACAAGATCGCCCAGGCCAACGAGACCGCCGCCCGGCGCGGCTCGGTCGGCCTCGTCAGCGAGCAGTGCCTCTACAACCTCTTCGAGCGGCGCGCGGAGATGGAGGTCATCCCGGCCGCGCAGGAGTACGGCCTCGGGGTCATCCCCTGGTCGCCGCTGCACGGCGGTCTGCTCGGCGGCGTCCTGAAGAAGGAGGCCGAGGGCAAGCGGCGTACGGAGGGCCGCGCGGCGGCCACCCTCGCCGACCCGGCGTCCCGCGCGCAGCTCCAGGCCTACGAGGACCTGCTCGACAAGCACGGCCTTGAGCCGGGCGAGGCGGCCCTCGCGTGGCTGCTCACCCGGCCGGGTGTGACGGGCCCGATCGTCGGCCCGCGCACGCCCGAGCAGCTGACGAGCGCGCTGCGCGCCCTGGAGCTCAGGCTGAGCGAGGAGGTCCTGGCGGGTCTCGACGAGATCTTCCCGGGCCCGGGCCCCTCGCCGGAGGCCTTCGCCTGGTAGCGGCGTGGGTGGGCCTGGTGGCCCCGTAGCAGCGCCCGGCTCCCCGGCCTCCCCCGCCCGTCGTGC
This sequence comes from Streptomyces sp. NPDC088553, assembly GCF_044752965.1. NCBI lineage: Bacteria > Bacillati > Actinomycetota > Actinomycetes > Kitasatosporales > Streptomycetaceae > Streptomyces > Streptomyces sp. NPDC088553. The sequence goes on from NZ_JBIVMG010000005.1 coordinate 241,054, forward strand.
CGGTCAGGGAGTGCCCAGCCAGCTGGTGGCGTCCAGGCGGAACGCCGTCTCCGCGGGGACGACGTTCCGCAGGGCCGCCTCCAGGTCCCTGACGCGGTCCGCGCCGAGCGCCGCCGCCCACTCCGCCCGCAGTTCGTCGAAGATCGCGGCGGAGCGGGCGAGGGCCGCGTACCCCCGTGGGGTGAGGTGGACGAGTTTGCGGCGGGCGTCGGCGGGGTCGTCGGCGCGCTCGGCGTAGCCGAGGGCGAGGAGCCGGTCGACGGTCTTGCCGGCGGCCTGCTTGGAGACGCCGAGGCGGCGTCCGATCTCGCTGGCGGTGGCGCCCCGCGCGCCGATGGCTTGCATGGCGAAGCCGTGGGCGGGGCGCAGGTCGGGGTGGCCCTCGGTGGCGAGGCGGGCGTGGAGGCGGTCGATGAGGGTGCGGAAGCCTCCGAAGAGGAGCAGGGGGAGTTCGTAGCCCCTGCCGCCACCCTCGGAATCGCTTTCTCCCTTGCCGTTATCGACAACCTGGTTTACGTTTTCCTTCGCCGCATGGTCAACCATGTTGTCGATTCTACTCGTTCCGCCCGCCCGAGCCTGGAGACGCCTTGTCCGTGGACATGTCCGCCCGTACCGCCAACGCCGTCGCCCTCCTCAAGGAGTCGCCCGAGACCCTCGACGGCTTCCTGAAGCTCAGTCAGACCTTCGAGTCCACCACCCTCGACCCGCACTCCCGCGAGACGGTCGTCCTGACCGTCGCCGAACGCAACCAGTGCCACCTCTGCGTCGACATGCACGAGGCCAAGATGGCCGCCCTCGGCCCCGCGCCCGACGCCGAACGCCTCGCCGCCGTCCGCCTGTTCACCCTCCGGGTCCTCGCCTCCGCGGGTGCGGTGAGCGACGAGGAACTGGCCGCCTTCGAGGCCGCGGGCCACACCCGCCGCAACGCCCTGGAGGTCGTCCTCGGCATCGGCGCGTACACGCTCTCCACCTTCGCGAACCGCCTCACCCGGGCCGCTTGAGCCCCGGCCGCTACCCGGCGTACGGGCCGCCCAGGCCCCACGCCTGGTGCATCGCGTCGGCGAAGGCCGCCGCCAGCTTGTGCTCGCCCGAAGGGCCCGGGTGAGTGCCGTCGTAGGTGTCGGTGCCGAGGTCGTACGACTCCGATATCGACGCCAGGAGGAGGGGCGAGGCCGCCGTGTCCAGATCGGCGACCGCCTTCGCGAGCAGCTCGTTGAAGCGGTCGCACTCGACGGCGAAGGGCGCGTCGTACCCGGCGCGCACGTTGGGGATGACCGGCAGGAGGACGGCCCGGACGCGTGGGTTCGCGGCGCGGGCAGCGGCGACGAACGCCCGGACGTTCTCCTCGGTCTGGTCGCTGTTGGTGTAGAAGCCCAGATCGATCAGGCCGAGCGAGATCAGCAGCACGTCGGCCCCGGTCTCCGCGACCGTGTCGCCGATCACCGGCGCCATGTGCAGCCAGCCCTCGCCCCAGCCGGCCAGATGCCGCCGGGCGGGGGCGGGGAAGGCCGGGTCGGCGTACGTCTCCGAGGCCGGGGCGTCGACGGCGGGGTCGTACAGCGCGGTGCGGGGGCCGACGATCTCGTACCCGCCGGGCAGCGTGGACTCCAGATGCCGCCACATGCGGTACCGCCAGGTCCAGTCGCCGGCGCGTCCGATGGTCATGCTGTCGCCGACGAACAGAAAACGCATGGTCGTATCATCGCGGACGGCGTCCCGGACCTGCGACGTGATCCGGGACACGGGCCGCGCGCGAGAACGCCGCGCGCGAGAACGCCGAGCGCGGGAACGCCGCGCGCGAGAACGCCGAGCGCGGGATCGACGTGTGCGGGAACGCCCAGCGCAGGAGCGCCCGGCCCTGGGACACGCCTACCGCAGGGACACGCCTACCGCAGGAAGTCGGCCACCGCCCCCGTGAACCGCTCCGCGTCGTCGTGCCACGGGAAGTGCCCCGCCCCGTCCAGGACGACGAGGTCCGCCTTCGGGAACAGCTCCGCGTACGCGGCCGCCGTCGGGACCGGCGTGTTCACGTCCCCCTCACCAGCCACCACGAGCACCGGCCGCGCGAACTCCGCGAACACCGCGCGCGTCGCCTCCGGGGCGAAGGCCCCCTCGCTCGCGAAGACACCCGCGCCCTCACGGCTCCGCTGCCCCTCCCCGGCGGCGTGCCGCTCCCGCGCGGCCTCGTCCCACGTCCCGTGGAAGAACGGCGTCACGGCCTGGAAGCTCTCGCCCGTCCCGCGCCCCGCCGTGACTTCCTCAAGTGCCGCGTACGCCGGACCGAACCACGGCTCGTCCCGCCGCAGCCGCGCCGCCGCGAGCCGCTCCTCCGGAGCCGTGTCCAACCCGACGGCCGCCGTGCCCGGGGTGACGAGCACGAGCCGGCCCACCCGCTCGGCGTACCGGGTCACGTACAGGGCGGCCAGGTTCGCGCCCGCCGAGTGCCCGAGGACGTCGACGGTGTCGAGCCCGAGGTGCGCGCGCAGCGCCTCCACGTCCTCGACGAGCCGGTCGCAGCGGTACGAGGAGGAGTCGTCCGGCACGGCCGACGCGCCCGTCCCCCGGAGGTCGAGCCGGATCAGCCGACGGTGCGCGGTCAGGCCGCCGAGGTCACCGAGATAGGCGGAGTCCTGGAGCGGACCGCCGGGGAGACAGAGCAGCGGGGCGCCGGTGCCGGACACATGGAAGGCGAGCGTCGTGCCGTCGGGCGCGGAGAAGGTGTGCGGGGTGGGCATGAGCGCGACCCTGGCAGCGGCCGAGGTGCCGGTCAAGCGGGTTTCGCCGCGGGGGGCGAGCGGGGTTTCCGGACACCGGGCGATCTTCCCGCCCGGTGTCCGCGGCCGCGTCGTGGCAGGCTGGGGGGCATGCGATCTGCTCTGTGCGCCCTCGGTGCGGCGGCGGCCCTGGTGCTGCTCCCGGCCGGTCATGCCCGTGCCGAAGGACAGGAGCCGGACCGGGACTTCACCATCGAGGACTCCCGTGTCACCGAGTCCAGCGGCCTCGCCGCGAGCCGCGCCCACCCCGGGATCTACTGGACGCACAACGACCAGGACGCCCCCCTGATCTACGGCATCGACTCCCGCACGGGGAAGACGGTCGCGACCCTGACCATGCAGGGCGTCGGCACCCCCCGCGACATGGAGGCGATCGCGGTCGGCCCGGACGGCGACATCTACGTCGGCGACATCGGCGACAACCTCGACGGCTCCTGGGACCACGTCTGGGTCTACCGCTTCCCCGAGCCGAAGGTCCTCAAGGACCAGAAGGTGGCGGCGAAGCAGTACGTCGTGAAGTACGCCGACGGCGCGCGCAACGCCGAGGCGCTGATGGTCCACCCGAAGACCGGCCGGGTGTACATCGCGAGCAAGAACGAGGACGGCGGCGGCCTGTACGCGGGCCCCGAGCGGCTCTCCTCGTCAGGGACGAACGTCTTCCGGCGCATCGGCGAGGTCCCGTGGGTCACCGACGGCGCCTTCTCGCCGGACGGCGACCGGCTTGTCCTGCGCGGCTACCTCATGGCGCGCGAGTACGTGTGGAAGGACGGCCGGCTCGGCGACGAGGGCACGTCGATCGGAGCCCCGTTCCAGGGCCAGGCGGAATCGGTGACGTACACGACGGACGGCTCAGCGTTCATGCTCGGCTCCGAGGGACAGAAGAGCCGGGTGGTGCGGCTGGACCGGCAGGACGCCGGGCGCTCCCCGGAGAAGCCGGGCGGCAGCCCGGACACCCCGGGCGCACCGCAGGCGCCGCATTCCCCGGCGGCCGACGGCGAGAAGGGGAACGTCACGGTCGGCTTCCTGGTCCTCGCGGGCGCGTTCGTCGTCGTCCTCGGCATCAAACGACTGCTGCGGCGGGGCTGAGCGGCGGACATGCCGAAGGGCCCGGCACCGGATGTCTCCGGTGCCGGGCCCTTCGCACGTACGGCAGACGGTTACAGCTTCTCGATGACGTAGTCGATGCAGGCCGTCAGGGCGCGCACGTCCGCCGGGTCGATCGCCGGGAACATCGCGACCCGCAGCTGGTTGCGGCCCAGCTTGCGGTACGGCTCCGTGTCGACGATGCCGTTCGCGCGCAGTGCCTTCGCGACCGCGGCCGCGTCGATCTCGTCCGCGAAGTCGATCGTGCCGATGACCTGCGAGCGCTTCGCCGCGTCCGTGACGAACGGCGTCGCGTACTTGGACTCCTCGGCCCAGCCGTACAGGGCGTCCGAGGACTCCTTCGTACGGGCCACGGCCCAGTCCAGACCGCCCTGGCCGTTGATCCACTTCAGCTGCTCGTTGAGCAGGAAGAGGGTCGAGAGCGCCGGGGTGTTGTACGTCTGGTTCTTCAGCGAGTTGTCGATCGCCGTCGGCAGCGAGAAGAACTCCGGGATGTGCCGGCCGGACTCGTGGATCTTCTTCGCGCGCTCCAGGGCGGCCGGGGAGAAGGCCGCGAGCCACAGGCCGCCCTCGGCGGCGAAGGACTTCTGCGGGGCGAAGTAGTAGACGTCCGTCTCGGTGATGTCGACCGGGAGACCGCCCGCGCCGGAGGTCGCGTCGACCAGGACCAGCGCGCCCTCGTCGGCGCCCGCGACCCGCTTGATCGGGGCGGCGACACCGGTGGAGGTCTCGTTGTGCGTGTACGCGTAGACGTCCACGCCCGCCTCGGCCACCGGCTCCGGGTGGGTGCCCGGGTCGGAGGAGATCACGGTCGGCTCGGCCAGCCACGGGGCCAGCTTGGCGGCCTTCGCGAACTTGGAGGAGAACTCGCCGAAGGTCAGGTGCTGCGACTTGTGCTCGATCAGACCGTGGGTCGCGACGTCCCAGAAGGCGGTGGAGCCGCCGTTGCCCAGGATCACCTCGTAGCCCTCGGGGAGCGAGAAGAGGTCACGGATGCCGGTACGTACCTCGCCGACCAGGTTCTTCACCGGAGCCTGGCGGTGGGACGTGCCGAGGAGAGAGGTGCCGGTGGCGGCCAGGGCGTCCAGCGCCTCCGTACGCACCTTGGAGGGGCCCGCGCCGAAACGGCCGTCGGCGGGCTTGATGTCAGCGGGAATCTGGATATCAGCCACGAGGCGGAGAGTATCGGGTCGGGAAGGGGCCGGTCGCCGGATGTCCGCCCGATGAGACGAGCACTGAGACATCCTGGGCTTGTGGGAACACACGAGGAACACGCGGCAGGACTGGCCGCCGACCTGCGCGCCGTGGTCGCCGGAGAGGTCGACTTCTCCGTCACCGCCAGGGCGCTGACCACCATGGACGCCTCCAACTACCGCCGTATTCCGGCCGGTACGGTCGCCCCGCGCGACGCCGACGACCTCGCGGCCGTCCTGCGGGTGTGCCGGGACCACGGCACCACGCCGGTCGTCGCGCGGGGCGCCGGGACCTCGATCGGCGGCCAGGCGACCGGCACCGGCGTCGTGCTCGACCTCACACGGCACATGGGCGGGATCGTCTCCCTGGACCCGGAGGCGCGGACGGCCGTGGTCCGGCCGGGGCTCGTCCTCGACCGGCTGCGGGAGGCGGCCCGCCCGTACGGCCTGACCTTCGGCCCCGATCCGTCCACGCACAGCCGCTGCACCCTCGGCGGCATGATCGGCAACAACGCGTGCGGGGCGCACTCGGTCGCCTGGGGGACCACGGCGGACAACGTGCGCTCGCTCGACGTGATGACGTACGGAGGCACGGCGTTGACGCTGGGGCGGGGAGGGCGCGGCGCCCCCGCCGGACTCCTCGACCTCGTCGACCGCCATCTCGCCCTCCTGCGGACCGGCTACCCGGCCGGTCTGCCGCGCCGCATCTCCGGGTACGCGCTGGACGCGCTGCTCCCGGAGCGGGGCGTGGACGTGGCCCGCTCGTTCTGCGGCAGCGAGGGGACGCTGGGCGTGGTGACGGAGGCGACGGTGGCGCTCGTCCCGCTGCCGGCCGAGCCGGTGCTCGTGGTGCTGGGGTACGCGGACGAGAGCGCGGCGGCGGAGGCGGCGGCGGGGCTGCTGCCGTTCGGACCGCTGACCGTGGAGGGGATGGCGGCCGATCTCGTACGGGGCGCCGCCGGGCTGCCTCGCGGTGCGGCGTGGCTGTTCTGCGAGATGGACGGGGAGGGAGAGGCGCGGCGGCTCGTGCGGGCGGCCGACGCGATCGACTCGGCCGTGGTGCGGGACCCGGCCGGACAGCGGGCGCTGTGGCGGATCCGGGAGGACGCGGCGGGCACGGCGACCAGGACCCCGGAGGGCGGGGAGGCCTGGCCCGGATGGGAGGACTGCGCGGTGCCGCCGGCGAGGCTCGGCGCGTACCTCCGTGAGTTCCGGGCGCTGCTCGCCGACTTCGGCCTCCGGGGGGTTCCGTACGGGCACTTCGGTGACGGCTGCGTCCACGTCCGGATCGACTTCGACCTGTGGACGGAGAAGGGCGTACGGCAGTTCCGCCGGTTCTCGGAGGCGGTGGCCGACCTCGTGGTCGCCCACGGCGGCTCGCTCTCCGGGGAGCACGGCGACGGGCAGGCTCGGGCCGAGCTGCTGCCGAGGATGTACGGGGAGGAACTCGTCGCCCTGTTCGGCGCGGTCAAGGACGTGTGGGACCCGGACGGCGGCCTCAACCCGGGGATGCTGGTCCGCCCGCGCCCGCTCGACGAGGGCCTGCGGTTCACGGGGCTGCCGCTGGCGGGGGTGGGAAGGGCCGCCGCCCGGTGCGTGGGGGTGGCCAAGTGTCGTGTGGACGGCCCGAGTTCGGGTCCGGGGGTGATGTGCCCCTCGTACCGGGCGACGGGGGAGGAGAAGCACTCGACGCGGGGGCGGGCGCGGCTGCTCCACGAGATGGCGCTCGGCGAGGTGATCACCGACGGCTGGCGCTCGGAGGAGGTCCGGGAGGCGCTGGACCTGTGCCTGTCGTGCAAGGGGTGCCGCAGCGACTGCCCGGTGGGCGTGGACATGGCCGCGTACAAGGCGGAGTTCCTGGACCGGCACTACGCGGGACCGCTCGGCTTCCTGCGCAGGCCGCGCTCGCACTGGACGATGGGCAGGCTGCCGCACTGGCTGGACCTGTTCGGGCGGGGCCTGAACGCGGGGATGAGACTGCCGTTCGCGGCGCGGCTCGCGGGGGTGACACCGGAGCGGACGATGCCGAGGGTGGCGGCGAGGTCGTTCACGTCGTGGTTCGCCGAGCGGATCTCGACCCGCCCGGCGGACGTGACGCTGTGGCCCGACACGTTCACGGACCACCTGGCGCCGGAGGTGGGCCAGGCGGCGGTCCGGGTCCTGGAGGACGCGGGGATCGGGGTGGAGCTGCCGCCGGGGAAGGTCTGCTGCGGGCTGACGTATGTGTCGACGGGGCAGCTGGGAGCGGCGCGGAGGGTGATGCGCAGGACGCTGGACGTGATGGAGGGGGACGGCGTGGCGGCCGCCGGGCCCACGGGGCCCGTCGTGGTCCTGGAACCCTCCTGCGCGGCGACGCTCCGCACCGACCTGCCGGAACTGCTGCCGGACGACCCGAGGGCGGCCCGCCTGGCGGCGTCGGTACGGACGCTGGCGGAGGCCCTGGAGACGCTGGCGCCGGAGTGGAACCCGCCGCGCCTGGACCGCCCGGTGACGGGCCAGACGCACTGCCACCAGCACGCGGTGCTCGGCGACGCGGCGGACCGCCGCCTGCGCGAACGCGCGGGCCTGACGGGCGAGCTGGCGGGCGGGTGCTGCGGACTCGCGGGCAACTTCGGCTTCGAGCCGGGCCATTACGAGGTCTCGGTCGCGTGCGCGGAGGACCAACTGCTGCCGGCACTGAGGAACGCGCCCCCGGAGGCCACCGTCCTGGCGGACGGCTTCTCGTGCAGGACGCAGATGGGAGACCTGGCGGGGGTGAGGGGCCGGCACCTGGCGGAGGTGCTGGCGGAGGGGGTGGACAGCGGACTGGGACCGTCCGGATCTTGACGCCGGCTTCGGGGAAGTCGAGGATGCCCCTACTGTCGGGTGCGCCCTCCGCCGTGCGCGGGTGAGAGCGGCACCGACTCTTTGTGCCGGGGGCGTGGGCCCCCGCGTCTGTTCCTGGGGGGAACAACACGTGAGCAAGCGAATGCGCCGCGGTGCGGCGATGACCGGTGTGGCGGGGCTGCTCGCCATGGCTGGTGTGACGGCGGGGGCGGGGGTGGCTGCGGCGGAGGACCTGAAGATGTCGGGGTACGACGCGGTCGCGGCGCCGGGGTCGGTGCCGCGCTTCCATCCGGTCGTCGAGTCGGGCACGACCTTCTGGGGGAAGGTCGTCATCGCCGTCGGGAGGAAGCCGCTGACCGGGCCGGCTGGTGACGGGGCCGGGGTGCCCCAGGGGTATCGGATCCAGAACTACGGCTGCGACCAGCCCACCGGACTGGTGGGCGTGTACGTGTGCGACCCGCAGATCTCGCACAACTACCCCGATGTCATGGTGCCCAAGGACGCCAAGGACACGACGCTGTACTGGGGCTTCACGTACCTGCCCAGGGGCGGTGACCTGGCGGCCGCGATCGAATCCGCCCGTACGGCCGGAGCGCGGCCTGCCGACGCGACGTCCGGCACCGGCAGGGTCATCGTCAAGTCTGCCGCGTCTGCCGCCCGGAACACCGTGGCCTTCGACGTCCCCGACGTCCCGGCCGGAGGAACCGTCCGCCAGCAGCTGCGGGTCCACGCCGTCGACGCCGGGAGAGTGACCCTCTCGTTCAAGGTCGCCGAGGGGCAGCTCTGGGGATGGCCCGGGAAGATTCCCCTTGGCAACGTCACAACGGACTCCGGGGCTTCCTGCTCGGCCCACGCGGATCAGCTCCATGTCGATGCGATGAACCTGGATTGCCGTGTCGAACCCGGTGACCACACGATCGGCTACGAGCTGACGGGAGCCGCGAACCAGAAGGCTCTGCGTCTTCAGGCCCAGTCGCGCTACGACATCTACGACGTCCACGCCCCGGACAGTGACGTCATCCAGTTGAGCACGCCGTTCACGGTGCTCGGCGACGCGGCTCTCCCGAGGCACAGTCTCCTGGCCCGCGACACCTCCGGCAGGGTGTGGGAGTACTACGGAACCGGAAAGGCCTCCGCTCCCTTCTACTCCCGGTCCGAGGTAGGCCCCGGGTGGCAGACCTACGACACGATCACCGCGCTCTCCCCATACAGCCAGAGCCCTTACTACCGGCCCGACGTGAAGCCGTCCGCCGTCACGCGTGGCCTCGGCGACCTCGTGGCCCGGGACGCGTCCGGCACCCTCTGGTACTACGACCGCCAGATCGTCGACGAGAAGCCCTACGCGGCCCGCGTCAAGATCGGCAGCGGCTGGAACGCCTACGACCAGCTCGCCGGCGCCGGGGATGTCGACCGTGACGGGTACGTGGACCTCGTGGCGAGGGACAAGGCCGGGGCGTTGTGGCTGTACAAGGGCACGGGCAGCTTCACCGGGGCGCGGTTCATGACCAGGGTGAGGGTTGGCGAGGGCTGGGGTGCGTACGGCCGGCTCGCGGGCGGGGCGGACGTCACCGGTGACGGCCGGGCGGACCTCATGGCGAGGGACGCGGCCGGGGTGCTGTGGCTGTACAAGGGCACGGGCAGTGGAACGGCACCGTACGCCGGTCGGACGAGGGTCGGGGCGGGCTGGAACGCGTACGACCAGATCGTGGTGGCGGGAGACCTGACCGACGACGGCAAGGCGGACGCCGTCGCCCGCGACACGGCCGGGATGCTGTGGCTGTACAAGGGCACGGGCAGTGCGACGGCCCCGTTCGCGGGACGGACGAGGGTCGGCACGGGCTGGAACGCGTACAACCGGGTCTTCTGACGGGGGCTCTGAGCAGGTCTCTGAGGCGACCGTTACGGGTGGGCTTCTGGTGCGGCCGCCCTCTTTCCGAGTGTGGCGGCCTCCACCGCCGCGTCAAGGGCATGTCGGCTTCGCCGATGGGCTGCGCCCACCCTTGACGCGGCGGTGGAGGCCGCCTTTTCACACTCGGAGGGCGGCCGAGGGCCGAGGCCTACGCAATCTCCTCGGGCAGTGTCGGGGGTTGGTGGGCGTGTGCCGGCTGGTGGGTGGGGGCTTGGTTCGTTGCAGGGGTGGGTGGGTCTCTGTCGGTGGGTTCGGGGTGCGCGGTTGTTGAATGGGGCGGCCCGGCTTGGCTTAGCGGCCGACCGCAGTCCTTCGGTGGGGCTTCAGGCCCCGCTGGTCTGTCTTGGTGGGTGGTGGGAGCGGGTGGCGTGAGTTTCTTGCACTTTCACCGCCCGATAAGGGTGGTTCGCCCCCTGTGAGGGGGTAATTCCCCGCCTGTTACTCGGAGTGGTGCGTTACTCACGCTCCCACCCACCGGGAGTGACCAGCGGGGCCTGAAGCCCCACCCCGAACGGCATTTCACCGCTAAGCCGGACCCCGACCGCCCCATTCAACGACCGCGCACCCCGAACCCACCGGCAGAAGCCCACCCGCCCCGGCCGCGAACCCAGCCCCCACCCACCGGCCGGCACGCGCACGTGGCGAGTGCTACTGCCCGAAGCCCGGCGTGGACCCCGGCCCCCGGACCGCCCTCCGAGAGTGTTTTCGCTCCTGGAGGTGGTGGGTCAAGGGTGGAGCGAAGCGGAATCGGCGCAGCCGACGCGACGAAGGAGCGCCCTTGACGCGCCGCCGGAAGGAGCGACTCTCGGAGAGAGGGCGGTCCCACCAGAAGCCCACTTGTCGGCCGCGCCGTTGCCGCCCGGCTTGCGTTCATGCGCCCGCAAATCCAAGTTCCTTCGAAAGAGGGCCGGTTGCCTGATTCGGGCCTCCGGGACGAGGTGCCCCGTTACTGTCGGCGTGAGCCGACATTGGGGGTGACCTCCTCGTGGTCAACATCCGCAGCCTTGACCCGTCCGCCTCGCCCCTGGACTACTACGGATCCGAACTCCGCCGCCTGCGGGAGGCCGCCGGACTCGGGCAGAGTCAGCTGGGCGGCGTCGTCTTCTGCACGGGCTCCCTGATCGGCCAGATCGAGACGGCGAAGAAGGTCCCGACGCGGGACTTCTCGGAGCGGATCGACGCGGCGCTGATGACGGACGGGTTCTTCACCCGCCTGGTGGGCCTGGTGCTGCGGAGCCAACTGCCCACCTGGTTCCAGCCGTATGCCGAGATGGAGGCGAAGGCGGCGTACATCTCGACGTACCAGTCGCAGATGGTCCACGGCCTGCTCCAGACGGAGCAGTACGCCCGGGCGGTGCTGGGCGTCGAGCAGGCCGACCGGCTGGAGGAGATGGTCGCCGCGCGAATGGAACGGCAAAGGATCCTTCGGCGCGACCATCCGCCGGTGCTCTGGGTGGTCTTCGACGAGGCGGTGCTGCGCCGGGAGATCGGTGGCCGCCGGGTGATGCAGGCTCAACTGGACTACCTGCTGACCTTCGCGTGTGAGCCGTGGGTGCACATCCAGGTTCTGCCGGACTCGGTGGGTGAGCATCCTGGTCTACTGGGATCCTTCACGGTTCTGCGGTTCGACGATGCCCCCGACCTCTTCTACTGCGAGAGCTACGACGACGGTCATTTGACTGCCAATTCCCAAGTGATCAGGGAACGTTCCGTCGGTTACGCTCGCCTTCAGGCCATGGCCCATTCTCCGGAGGATTCGGCCGCCCTGATCGCGCGTGTCATGGAGGAACGATATGGACCCGGTGCAGTGGCGTAAGTCGTCGTACAGCGGACCGAACGGCGGCGAGTGCATCGAATGCGCCCCCCTGGGCCCCACCTCCTGGCTCAAGTCCTCCCACAGCGGCAATACCGGCGGCGACTGCGTCGAAGTGGCCGACCTCGCCCCCCACATCGCCGTCCGCGACTCCAAGAACCCCGCCGGCCCTCACTTCCGCGCCACCCCCTCCGCCTTCGCCGTCTTCGTGGCCGCCGCCGCTCAGGGCCGCTTCTGACCTCGTCCGACTGCACGGGCCGGTTCTGACCCGCCCTTCCCGTGACGGCCTCACCCCCCGCTGACGATCTCCCGCGCCATCGCCACCAGCGCCCCCGTCGCCGGGTGCGGGAACGCGTCCCGCCAGGCCAGTACCACCGGGAGCGGTGGGGCGTCCGGCAGCGGGCGGTACGTGACTCCCGGGTGCGGGTGCAGTGACGCCGTCGACGCGGACGAGACGCCGACGCCCCTGCCCGCCGCGATCGCCGTCAGCCAGTCGTCGGTGTTCGCCACCGTGACCGTCGCCGCCGGGCGCGCCGTCGCCGGCCAGAGCGTGAGGGTCGTCGTGCCCGACACCGTGTTCAGGACGACGGTTCCGCCCGCCAGGTCGTCCAGGGTGAGTCGTGGACGTTCCGCGAGGGGGCTGTCGGCCGGTACGGCCGCGACTCGTTCCTCCGTCGTGAGTTCCTCCGTGACCAGGCCCGGCGCGTCGACCGGGCCGCGCAGCAGTGCCGCGTCCACCTCTCCCCGGGTCAGGCCGGCGGTGCGGTCGTCGATGCGGAGGAGTTCGAGCGGGGTCTCGGGGTGTTCGCGCTGCCAGCGGCGCAGCAGGGGTGTGGTGTACGGGCCGAAGGCCGACCACGCGTGTCCGAGGCGCAGGGGCCGGTGGCGCAGTCTCGCCGGGTCGACGGCCGCCTCGAACGCCGCGAGGGCCGCCGCGGCCCGGTCCTGGAAGGCGCGGCCTTCGGCCGTGAGGGCGAGGTGGTGGGTGGAGCGGTCCACGAGCCGGGCCCCGAGGTGTTGTTCCAGGGCGGCGAGCGTGCGGGAGACGGCGGGCTGGGTGAGGTGGAGCCGAGCTGCCGCCCTGGTGAGGCTGGTTTCCTCGGCGATGGCGAGGAAGCAGCGGAGGTGGCGTAGCTCGATGCTCATGCGTCCGGAGCATAACCGCAGCGCAATCGGCATTTCCGGTGCCGCGCGGGGGCTCGTAGCGTGAGAGGGGAACTCCGGTGACAGTCGACTGCTGGTGCATTATTCTGGACTGGAAGTTCAATGGAATGAACAGTTGAGGAGTGTCGGTGGACATCAGTCCGGTCAAGGAGGCGGGCCCGGTGGGGGCCGCGGTCGGCCCCGAGTCGCCGGCTGCCCCCGTCGGCGGCGCCCAGGGCGGCGGCGGGCCCAAGGGGCTCGCGGGCCACCGTTTCGGGCCCGTCGCGCTCGTCGTCACGGGCGGGCTCTCCGTGCAGTTCGGCTCGGCTCTCGCCGTCCTCCTCATGCCCCGGGCCGGCGCCCTCGGTGTCGTCACCCTGCGGCTCGTGCTCGCCGCCGCCGTCCTGCTGATCGTCTGCCGTCCGAAGGTCCGCGGCTACGGCCGGGCGGACTGGGGCACGATCGTCGCCTTCGGGGCGGCGATGGCGGGCATGAACATCCTCTTCTACCAGGCGGCCGACCGGATCCCGCTGGGCGCCGCGGTGACCCTGGAGGTCCTCGGCCCGCTGATCCTCTCGGTGGTCGCCTCCCGCCGGCTGATGAACCTGCTCTGGGCGGGGCTCGCCCTCGGCGGCGTCGTGCTGCTCAGCGGCGGCGGCTTTGACCGGCTCGACCCGCTGGGTGCGGCCTTCGCGCTCGCGGCGGGCGCGATGTGGGCGACGTACATCGTCTTCAGCGCGCGCACCGGCCGACGCTTCCCGCAGGCGGACGGGCTCGCGCTCGCGATGGCCTTCGGCGCCGTCCTCAGCCTGCCGCTGGGCATCGCGGAGGCGGGCGACAAGCTCCTCGTACCCTCGACGATCGGCCTCGGCCTCGCGGTCGCGCTGATGTCGTCGGTCCTGCCGTACACCCTCGAACTCCTCGCCCTGCGCCGCCTGCCCGCCCCCACCTTCGCGATCCTGATGAGCCTGGAACCGGCCATCGCGGCGACGGCCGGCTTCCTCATCCTCAGCCAGGCCCTGTCCCTGACCGACGCGCTCGCGATCGCCCTGGTGATCGCGGCGAGCATGGGAGCGGTACGGACGCAGGTACGGGCGGCCGCGCGGGAGCGGGGGAGGGTCGCGGGCTAGATCCGGTCGGTCCTCCGGGGCGGTGTCTCGCCCCTCACAGATCGGTCCCGCGAGCTTTCGCGATCATGCTCGGGGCCTAGGATCCGCGCATGATCGCTGAACTGCAGTGCCTCGTCATCGACTGTCCGGCCCCCGCCGAACTCGCCGAGTTCTATCGCGCGGTGCTCGGCGGCGAGGTCGACCGGCCGGACCGCCGCTGGGCCCTCGGCGATGCCTGGTCCACGCTGCACACCCCCGGCGGCCTCGTCCTCTGCTTCCAGGGCGTCACCGACCACCGTCCGCCGACGTGGCCGGACCCCGAGCGTCCCCAGCAGTTCCACCTCGACTTCGGTGTGGCCGACCTCGACGCGGCGCACGACCGGGTCGTGGCACTCGGCGCCCGGCTCCTCGACGGCGGCGACGGCAAGAGGAGCTGGCGGGTGTACGCCGACCTCGCCGGGCACCCGTTCTGCCTGGTCAGGCACTGACCTCTGCCCCGATTTCGTTGACCCGATTCCGTTGATCTTTGGCCTTCCCGCTGTTTCCGGGGTGCCGGGGCGCCTCGGACGATGGAGCTGTTGTCCGAGGTGCGAAGAGGGGAGGGCGTCATGGCCCTGGAGATGCGTGAGCGGTGCGAGCGGTGCGAGACGGCGGTGCTGGTGGCGGACGGGCCCGCGCGGATCTGTTCGCACGAGTGCAGCTTCTGTGTGCCGTGCGCCGACGCGATGGGTGACGTCTGCCCCAACTGCGGGGGCGAGCTTGTGGCGCGGCCTCGGCGGGTGGCCGGGTAGCGGCGTCGGCGGGGTGGCCGGGTAGCCGCCCCGCGCGCCTGGCCCGTGCCCGCGCGCCTGGCCCCCGTGCCCGCGCGCCTACCCCCGCCCCCCGCGTCTGTTCCAATCAAAGCAAGCATGCTTGATTGTTTTCTGGTTCGCTGTCATGCTCCGGGGCACGCCGCCGTGTCCCGAGGGGAGCGCACCGTGTCCGACCCCGCTGTCGTCCTCGATGATCTGCGCGAGGAGAGCGAAGCACTCGACGTCCTTGTCGGCGAGTTGAGCGAGGAGCGGTGGGCCGCCCCCACCCCCGCCGCCGGCTGGACCGTCGCCCATCAGGTCGCGCACCTCGCCTGGACCGACCGGGCCGCGCTCCTCGCCGCCACCGACCCCGACGGCTTCGCCGCCGAGGCCGCCAAGGCCCTCGCCGCCCCCGAGCGTTTCGTCGACGAGGGGGCCGAGGAGGGGGCGAAGCTGCCGCCCGGTGAGCTGCTCGCCCACTGGCGCGAGGGGCGCGAGCTGCTCCAGGAGGCCCTTCGCGGGGTTCCGGCCGGTGTGCGGTTTCCCTGGTACGGGCCGCCCATGAGCGCCCCCGCCATGGCCACCGCCCGGCTCATGGAGACCTGGGCGCACGGGCAGGACGTCGCCGACGCCCTCGGGGTCGTCCGTACGCCGACCGACCGCATCCGGCACGTCGCCTGGATCGGTCACCGGGCCCGGGACTACGCTTATCTGGTGCGGGGCCTGCCCGTTCCCGTCGAGCCCGTCCGGGTGGAACTCGTATCGCCTGGCGGGGAGTTGTGGGTCTACGGGCCCGTGGGCGCCGCTCAGAGGGTGACCGGGCCGGCGCTGGAGTTCTGTCTGCTCGTCACCCAGCGCGTCCACCGTGACGACACCTCCCTGGTCGCCGTCGGCCCGGACGCCGAGCAGTGGCTCACCATCGCCCAGGCCTTCGCCGGACCGGCGGGTCCTGGCCGGCCCGCCGAAGGGGCCCGGTGATGGTGCTCCGTATCGGCAACGCCTCAGGGTTCTACGGCGACCGGTTCGGCGCCGTACGCGAGATGCTCACCGGCGGCGGGCCCGAGGGCGCGATCGACGTCCTCACCGGTGACTACCTCGCCGAGCTCACCATGCTCATCCTCGGCCGCGACCAGCTCAAGGACCCGGCCTCCGGGTACGCCAAGACCTTCCTGCGGCAGATGGAAGAGGGCCTCGGCCTCGCCCACGACCGCGGGATCCGGATCGTCACCAACGCCGGCGGCCTCAACCCCGCCGGTCTCGCCGACGCCCTGCGCGTCCTCGCCGCCAAGCTCGGGCTGCCCACGCGGGTCGCGCACGTGGAGGGCGACCGGCTGCCGGCCGTCGACGGCGCGCTGGCCGCCAACGCCTATCTCGGCGGCGCCGGGATCGCCGCCTGCCTCGCCGCCGGCGCCGACGTCGTCGTCACCGGCCGGGTCACCGACGCCGCCCTCGTCACCGGGCCCGCGCAGTGGCACTTCGGCTGGGGGCCCGAGGAGTACGACAGGCTCGCGGGCGCGGTCGTCGCCGGGCACGTCCTCGAATGCGGCACCCAGGCCACCGGCGGCAACTACGCCTTCTTCCGCGAGCACGACCCGGCGCTCTTCCGCCGCCCCGGCTTCCCGCTCGCCGAGCTCCACGAGGACGGCAGCGCCGTCATCACCAAGCACCCCGGCACCGGTGGCCTCGTCGACGTCGGTACGGTCACGGCCCAGCTCCTGTACGAGACGGCCGGCGCCCGCTACGCCGGGCCCGACGTCACCGCCCGTCTCGACAGTGTCCGGCTCACCCAGGAGGGACCCGACCGGGTCCGGATCGACCGGGTACGGGGCGAGGCGCCGCCCCCGACGCTCAAGGTCGGGCTCAGCCGGCTCGGCGGCTTCCGCAACGAGGTCGTGTTCGTCCTGACCGGCCTCGACATCGAGGAGAAGGCCGCGCTGGTGCGGGGGCAGATCGAGGACGCCCTCGCCGAAAGCCGCCCCCGTGAGGTCCGTTGGGAGCTCGTCCGCACCGACCGGCCCGACGCCGGCACCGAGGAGACCGCAAGCGCCCTCCTGCGGCTCGTCGTCCGCGATCCCGCCCCCGAGGCCGTCGGCCGTGCCCTCACCGGCGCCGCCATCGAACTGGCCCTCGCCAGCTACCCCGGGTTCCACGTCACCGCGCCGCCCGGGAAGGGCGCCCCCTACGGGGTCTTCGAGAGCGTCTACGTACCGGCCGCGGACGTTCCCCACACGGCCGTGCTCCCGGACGGGACCCGCGTCCCCGTCCCCGTACCGCGGGGGACGCGGGAGCTGGAGCCGGTCCCCGAGCCGGACCTTCCCGAGCCGCTCCCGCCGGGGCCCGCCCGGCGGGTGCCCCTCGGCCGGATCGCCGGCGCCCGAAGCGGCGACAAGGGCGGCGACGCGAACGTCGGCGTCTGGGTGCGCACGGAGGAGGAGTGGCGGTGGCTCGCGCACGCCCTCACGGTCGACCGGGTGCGTGAACTGCTCCCGGAGACGGCCGACCTGGAGATCACCCGGCACGTTCTTCCGGGGCTCCGGGCGCTCAACTTCACCTTCGCCGGGATTCTCGGCGAGGGCGTCGCCTCCCAGGCCCGTTTCGACCCCCAGGCCAAGGCCCTCGGCGAGTGGCTCCGCTCCCGCGCAACCGACATCCCGGAGGGACTCCTGTGACCGTCCTCGCCTCCGCCCTCGACACCGGCGGATCCGACTACCGGGCCCACCGCGCGGCCATGCTCGACAAGCTCACCGCGCTGGAGGCCGAGCACGCCAAGGCGCTCGCGGGCGGCGGCGAGAAGTACGTCGCGCGGCACCGCGAGCGCGGCAAGATGCTCGCCCGCGAGCGGATCGAGCTGCTCGTCGACCCGGACACCCCCTTCCTGGAGTTGTCGCCGCTCGCGGCCTGGGGCAGTGACTACGCGGTCGGCGCCTCCCTGATCACCGGCATCGGGGTCGTCGAGGGCGTCGAGTGCCTGATCACCGCCAACGACCCGACGGTGCGGGGCGGCGCCTCCAACCCGTGGACGCTGAAGAAGGCCCTGCGGGCCAACGAGATCGCGTTCGCCAACCGGCTGCCCGTGATCTCGCTCGTCGAGTCCGGCGGCGCCGACCTCCCGTCCCAGAAGGAGATCTTCATCCCCGGCGGGGCGCTCTTCCGCGACCTCACCCGGCTGTCCGCCGCCGGCATCCCCACGATCGCGGTCGTCTTCGGCAACTCGACGGCCGGTGGCGCGTACGTCCCCGGCATGTCCGACCACGCCGTGATGATCAAGGAGCGGTCGAAGGTGTTCCTCGGCGGTCCGCCACTGGTGAAGATGGCGACGGGAGAGGAGAGCGACGACGAGTCCCTCGGCGGCGCCGAGATGCACGCGCGGACGTCCGGGCTCGCCGACCACTACGCCGTCGACGAGTCCGACGCGCTCCGCCAGGCCCGCCGCATCGTGGCCCGGCTGAACCACCGCAAGGCGCAGCCCGACCCGGGCCTCGCGGAACCTCCGAAGTACGACGAGGACGAGCTGCTCGGGATCGTGCCCGGGGATCTCAAGACCCCCTTCGACCCGCGCGAGGTGATCGCCCGGATCGTCGACGGCTCCGACTTCGACGAGTTCAAGCCGCTGTACGGGCCGAGCCTGGCCACCGGCTGGGCGAGCCTGCACGGCTACCCGGTCGGCATCCTCGCCAACGCGCAGGGCGTCCTGTTCGGCCCGGAGTCGCAGAAGGCCGCGCAGTTCATCCAGCTCGCCAACCAGCGCGACATCCCGCTCGTCTTCCTCCACAACACCACCGGCTACATGGTCGGCAAGGAGTACGAGCAGGGCGGCATCATCAAGCACGGCGCGATGATGATCAACGCCGTGTCGAACTCCCGCGTCCCCCATCTGTCCGTCCTCATGGGGGCGAGCTACGGCGCCGGGCACTACGGCATGTGCGGCCGGGCGTACGACCCGCGCTTCCTCTTCGCATGGCCCAGCGCCAAGTCCGCCGTCATGGGCCCGCAGCAGCTCGCCGGTGTCCTGTCCATCGTGGCGCGGGCGAGCGCCGTCGCGAAGGGGCAGCCGTACGACGAGGAGGCCGACGCCGGTCTCCGGGCGCTCGTCGAGGCCCAGATCGAGTCCGAGTCCCTGCCGATGTTCCTCTCCGGCCGGCTCTACGACGACGGGGTCATCGACCCCCGCGACACCCGCACGGTCCTCGGGCTGTGCCTCTCCGCGATCCACACGGCACCGGTCGAGGGCGCGCGCGGCGGCTTCGGCGTCTTCCGAATGTGAGGCCCCTCCACATGACCGAGCCCTCGATGATCACCTCCGTCCTCGTCGCGAACCGGGGCGAGATCGCCTGCCGGGTCTTCCGCACCTGCCGCGAGCTGGGCATCTCCACCGTCGCCGTGTACTCCGACGCGGACGCCGACGCCCTGCACGTACGGGAGGCGGACACGGCGGTACGGCTGCCGGGGGCGGCGCCCTCGGAGACGTATCTGCGCGGCGACCTGGTGGTGAAGGCGGCGCTCGCGGCGGGCGCGGACGCCGTCCACCCCGGCTACGGCTTCCTCTCCGAGAACGCCGGCTTCGCCCGGCAGGTGGCCGACGCCGGACTGGTGTGGATCGGCCCGCCGCCGGAGGCGATCGAGGCGATGGCGTCCAAGACCCGCGCCAAGGAGCTCCTCGGCATCGCGCCGCTGACGGACGTGACCGAGGCCGACCTGCCCGTCCTGGTGAAGGCGGCGGCGGGCGGCGGCGGCCGCGGGATGCGCATCGTGCGCGAACTCGGCAACTTGGAAGGGGAGTTGGCGGCCGCCTCCGCCGAGGCGCTCAGTGCCTTCGGTGACGGCGAGGTGTTCGTCGAGCCGTACGTCGAGAACGGGCGGCACGTCGAGGTCCAGCTCCTCTGCGACACCCACGGCACCGCCTGGGCGCTCGGCACCCGTGACTGCTCCCTCCAGCGGCGCCACCAGAAGGTCGTCGAGGAGGCGCCGGCGCCCGGTCTGCCCGCCGCGCTCGAAGCGTCCCTCCTGGACACGGCCGTCCGGGCGGCGAAGGCCGTCGGCTATGTCGGCGCGGGCACGGTCGAGTTCCTGGTGGCGGAGGGTCGGGCGCACTTCCTGGAGATGAACACCCGCCTCCAGGTCGAACACCCGGTGACGGAGGAGGCGTTCGGGGTCGATCTCGTCGCGCTCCAGCTCGCCGTCGCCGAGGGCCGCGCCCTGCCGCCGGAGCCCCCGGCCCCGCGCGGCCACGCGATCGAGGCGCGCCTGTACGCGGAGGACCCGGCGCGCGCGTGGGCCCCGCAGACGGGTGTCCTGCACCTCTTCGAGCTGCCCGGGGAGGGCCGGACCCGGCTCGACACCGGGTACGTCTCCGGGGACACGATCGGAGTCCACTACGACCCGATGCTCGCCAAGGTGATCGTCCACGCCCCCACTCGCGCGGAGGCGATCCGCAAGCTGGCCCACGCCCTCGAACGGGCGCGGATCCACGGGCCGGTCACCAACCGGGACCTGCTGGTCGCCTCCCTCCGGCACCCCGAGTTCGGGGACCCCGGGCTGCTCGACACCGGCTTCTACGACCGGAACCTCGACGCGCTGACGGAGCCCCGGACCGGTGAGGCGTACGCGGCCGTCGCGGCCGCCCTCGCCGGGGCCGCCGCCGACAGGGGCCGCTTCGGCGGTGGTTGGCGCAACCTGCGGTCCCAGGACGAGACGCGGACGTACGGCGATCACGAGGTCCGCTACCGGCCGACGCGGGACGGCGGATTCGAGGTCACGGCCCCCGAGGACGTACGGGTGGTGTCGGCGGACGCCGGCCGGGTGCGGCTCGAAGTCGCCGGAGTCGTAAGGGACTTCGTCGTCGCCGCGTACGGGGACGGGATCGTGCACTCCGGACACCACCGGCTCACCGTCCGTCCCCGCTTCACCGACCCGCGTGAGCAGACGGCCCCCGGGTCCCTGCTCGCGCCCATGCCCGGCACCGTCGTCCGGGTCGCGGACGGCCTCGCCGTCGGCGACCGCGTCACCGCCGGGCAGCCGCTCCTCTGGCTGGAGGCCATGAAGATGGAGCACCGCGTCATCGCCCCCGCCTCCGGCACGCTCACCGCGCTCCACGCCGCCCCCGGCCGCCAGGTCGAGGTAGGCGCCCTGCTCGCCGTCGTCTCGGACGACGCCACGACCGCAGCACAGGAGGACCAGACCGTATGAGCACCATGATCGAAAGTGAAGAGCTCACCGCGCTCCGCGCCGCCGTCTCCGCGCTCGGCCACCGGCACGGCCCCGGCTTCGACCGGGCCACCCTGTGGGCGGAGGCCGGCAAGCTCGGCTATCTGGGGGTCAACCTGCCCGAGGAGTACGGCGGCGGGGGCGGCGGCATGGCCGAGCTGTCCATCGTCCTGGAGGAGGCGGGCGCGGCCGGCGCGCCGCTCCTGATGATGGTGGTCTCGCCCGCGATCTGCGGCACGGTCATCGCCCGCTTCGGCACGGAGGAGCAGAAGAGGGCCTGGCTGCCGGGGCTCGCGGACGGCTCGCGGACGATGGCGTTCGGCATCACGGAGCCCGACGCCGGCTCGAACTCGCACCGGATCACGACGACCGCGACCCGCACGGAGGAGGGCTGGGTCCTCAACGGGCGGAAGGTGTTCGTGTCGGGTGTCGACATCGCCGACGCGACGCTGATCGTGGGCCGTACCTCGGACGCCCGCACGGGCAGCCTCAAGCCCTGTCTCTTCATCGTCCCGCGCGACGCCCCCGGCTTCCAGCGGCGGCACATCGAGATGGAACTCGACGCGCACGAGAAGCAGTTCGAGCTGACGCTCGACGAGGTCCACCTGCCGGCCGAGGCGCTCGTCGGTGACGAGGACGCGGGTCTGCTCCAGCTCTTCGCCGGCCTCAACCCGGAGCGGATCATGACGGCCGCGTTCGCGATCGGCATGGGCCGGTACGCGCTCGCGCAGGCCGTGAGGTACGCGAAGGAGCGGCAGGTCTGGAAGGCCCCGATCGGCGCCCACCAGGCCATCGCGCACCCGCTCGCCCAGGCGCACATCGAGCTGGAGCTGGCCCGACTGATGATGGCGAAGGCCGCGCACCTCTACGACGCGGGCGACGACATGGGGGCGGGCGAGGCCGCCAACATGGCGAAGTACGCGGCGGCGGAGGCCTGTGTGAAGGCCGTCGACCAGGCGGTCCACACCCTCGGCGGCAACGGCCTGACCAAGGAGTTCGGCCTGGCCCGGCTGGTCACGGCGGCACGGGTGGCCCGGATCGCCCCGGTGAGCCGGGAGATGATCCTCAACTATGTGTCGCACCAGACGCTCGGGCTGCCCAAGTCGTACTGATTCAGGGGGGTGACGTCCTGCCGGTGGCGGGCCGCCGCCGGCAGGGCGGACGTTCGGGGTCCGGAGAGGCCCGGTCCTCGCGCGGCGCGAGCCGGTTTCGATCCTGTCTCGGATTCCGTACGAAGGGCTACCGGTTGTGAACATCATGTGTACGATCCGTGCACCTCGCACATGCTCACAGTCCCCGGGAGCCGCACGTGTACCCGCCTCCGCCGCCGTTCCAGCCCGCTCCCGCCCCGCTGCCCGTGCGGCGCTGGTGGCAGCACCCCGCCCTGATCATCTGTCTCCTCGTCTTCCTCCCGCCGGTGGGCATAGCCCTGACCTGGACGAGCCGTTGGAGCCAGAACAAGAAGGTCGTCGCGACCGTCCTCGGCGCCCTGTGGCTCCTGCTGCTGCTCTTCAGCGACCCGCCGGAGGAGGAGAAGAAGGGCGACGCGAAGGGCGCGGCGCAGCCGACGGCGACGGCCGCCGCGACCCCCACTCCGACTCCCACCCCGACTCCCGCTCCGTCGAAGACGGAGGAGACCCCGGCGATGCCCTCGCTCGTCGGGGGGACGTACGCGGACTCCGAGCAGCTCCTCACCGACAACCTGGGCCGGGCCTACGCCGCCTACAAGGACGTCGAGCTGCCCGCCGCATACGCCACCTGGACCGTCTGCTTCCAGCGCCCGGTCGCCGGCGCGCCGGTCTCGTCGGCGGTGCCGGTGGTGTACCTGACGGCGCCGGGCGTCCCGTGCCCGAAGTCGCCCAACGAGGTGCTCCACAAGCCCACCCCGACGCCCAAGCCCAAGCCGGCCGCCCCGAAGCCGACGCGTACCCAGGCGCCCGTGCCCACACAGGAGCCGACGCCCACGGAGGACGCCGGTGACGACTCGTCCTCCGGCGGTGGCGGCAGCGTCTACTACGCCAACTGCACGGCCGTCCGCGCCGCCGGCGCCGCCCCGATCCATCGCGGCGACCCGGGCTACGACAGCCACCTCGACCGCGACGGCGACGGCGTGGCCTGCGAGGGCTGACACCCGGAGAGCCGCTGAAGGGCCCGTCCTCGCGCGGTGGCGCACGGCCCGTCCCCCGCGCGTGCGGCGCACGGCCCGTTCCCCCTCGTGGGGGCGGGCCTTCGCCCTCGTGGGGGCGGGCCTTCGCCCTTCCCAAGAATCATGCATGCGTGCTTGATTGTTTCCCCGGAGTGCTGACAAGGTCTCCCCAAGCCGTACCCCCACACGCGATCCTGGCGACCACCTTCCACCTCTCCCACCTCTCCAGGGGGCTTGCATGGTGTTCCACAGCGAGTACGAGGCCGTTCCCACCGTCTCCCTGCCGATCCACGACGTGGTCCTCGGCCGCGCGGCCGAGCGGGGCGACCTCCCCGCACTGATCGACGGCGCGGGGGAGTTCACCCTCACGTACGGACAGGTCGACGCCTTCCACCGGCGCGTCGCCGCCGGACTCGCCGAGGCCGGGGTGCGGAAGGGGGACGTGCTCGCGCTGCACAGCCCCAACACCGTGCTCTTCCCCATCGCCTTCTACGCCGCCACGCGCGCGGGTGCCTCCGTCACCACCGTGCATCCGCTGGCCACCCCCGAGGAGTTCGCCAAACAGCTCAGCGACTCCTCCGCCCGCTGGATCGTCACCGTCTCCCCGCTGCTCCCCGCCGCCCGCGCGGCGGCCGAACTCGCCGGCGGGATACGGGAGATATTCGTCTGCGACCAGCCGCCGCAAGGCCCCGACGGGGAGGGCGTGCGCTCCCTGCAGGCCTTCCTCGGGTCCACCGGCCCCGAGCCCGAGATCGACGTCGACCCCGACGAGGACGTCGCCGCGCTCCCGTACTCCTCCGGCACCACCGGCGTCCCCAAGGGCGTGATGCTCACCCACGCCTCGATCGCGACGAACCTCGCCCAGCTGGAGCCGGTCATCCCGATGGGGCCCGGCGACCGGATCCTGGCGATCCTCCCGTTCTTCCACATCTACGGGCTCACCGCCCTCATGAACGCGCCCCTCCGCCAGGGCGCCACCGTCGTCGTGCTGCCCCGCTTCGAGCTCGACACCTTCCTCGGCGCCATCCAGAAGCACCGCATCAACGGCCTCTACGTCGCCCCGCCGATCGTGCTCGCCCTCGCCAAGCACCCGGCCGTCGCCGACTACGACCTGTCCTCCCTGGAGTACATCGTCAGCGCCGCGGCCCCGCTCGACGCGGCCCTCGCCCAGGCCTGTTCGGCGCGGCTCGGGCTGCCGCCGGTCCTCCAGGCGTACGGCATGACGGAGCTGTCCCCGGGCACCCACGTCGTCCCGCTCGCCGCCCAGGACCCTCCGCCCGGCACCGTCGGCAAGCTGCTGCCCTCCACCGAGATGCGGATCCTCTCCCTCGACGACCCGGCGAAGGACGCGGCGCCCGGCGAGGAGGGCGAGGTCGCCATCCGGGGGCCGCAGGTCATGAAGGGCTACCTCGGCCGGCCCGACGCCACCGCCGCCATGATCGACGCCGACGGCTGGGTGCACACCGGCGACATCGGCCGGGTCGACGACGAGGGCTGGCTGTACGTCGTCGACCGCGTCAAGGAACTCATCAAGTACAAGGGCTTCCAGGTCGCCCCCGCCGAACTGGAGGCGCTCCTCCTCACCCACGAGGGCGTCGCCGACGCCGCCGTCATCGGCGTCACGGACGCCGACGGCACCGAGATCCCCAAGGCCTACGTCGTACGCCAGGCCGCCGCGGCCGGCCTCACCGCCGAGGACGTCATGGCGCACGTCGCCGCCCGGGTCTCCCCGTACAAGAAGGTCCGCGACGTCGAGTTCATCGAGGCGGTGCCCCGGGCAGCGTCCGGGAAGATCCTCCGCCGAGAGCTCCGAGACCGAGAGTTGAGGGACCGTACATGACCCTGGTCGTCGTCACCGAGGAGCGGGGGATCACCACCCTCGCCCTCGACTCCCCGGCCACCCGCAACGCGCTCTCCGCGGCGCTCGTCACCGAGCTCGCCGACGCGCTCACCGCCTGCGGCAAGGACCCCGCGGTCCGGGCGGTGGTGCTCACCCACAGCGGCAGCACGTTCAGCGCGGGCGCCGACCTCAAGGCGCCGCCGAGCCCGTACGCCTTCGTGGACCTGCTCCGGCAGATCGTCGAGCTGCCGAAACCGGTCGTCGCCCACCTCACCGCGGGCAGCCACACCCGGGCCGGCGGCCTCGGCCTGCTGGGGGCCGCCGACATCGTCGTCGCGGGGGAGGGGGCCGACTTCGCGCTCACGGAGGTACGGATCGGGGTCGCCCCGGCCGTCATCTCCCTCACCCTCCTCCCGAAGCTCGAACCCCGCGCGGCGGCCCGCCACTACCTGACGGGCGAGCGGTTCGGGGTGCCGGAGGCGCTCGCCATGGGGCTCGTGACGGACCGGGAGGCCGCCCTGCCCGGCATCCTCGACTCCCTCCGCGCCGCCTCCCCGCAGGGCCTGCGCGAGGCGAAGCGGCTGGTCACCGCTAGAGTCCTGGAGACCTTCGAACGTGACGCGGAGGACCTGGTGCAGAGGTCGGCCACGCTCTTCGCCTCCGCCGAGGCGCGCGAGGGGATGACGGCCTTCCTCGAACGACGGGACCCCGCATGGCGGCTGTGACCGCACCCAAGCAGGACAGGAGCCGCGCCACCCGGCAGCGGCTCCTGGAGGCGGCCGTGTCCTGCCTGGCCGAACACGGCTGGGCGGGCTCCACGGTCGCCGTCGTCGCGGAACGGGCCGGCGTCTCCCGGGGCGCCGCCCAGCACCACTTCCCGACCCGCGAGGACCTGTTCACGGCCGCCGTCGAGTACGTCGCCGAGGAGCGCTCCCAGGCGCTGCGGACCCTGCCGTCCCGCGACCGCCACGAGGCCGTCGCCGCGCTCGTCGACCTCTTCACCGGTCCCCTCTTCCGGGCCGCCCTCCACCTGTGGGTCGCCGCCTCCGGCGAGGACCAGCTCCGCGCGCGCGTGACCGAGCTCGAGGCCCGTGTCGGCCGCGAGTCCCACCGCATCGCCGTCGAGGTGCTCGGCGCCGACGAGTCCCGCCCCGGCGTCCGCGAAACCGTCCAGGGCCTCCTGGACATGGCCCGCGGCCTCGGCCTCGCGACCCTCCTCACGGACGACCGTGCCCGCCGCGAACGCGTCGTCGCCCAGTGGGCCCTGCTGCTCGACGAGGCGCTCGCGTAGGAGGGATTCGGGCACACCCGAAACGCCGGCGAAAAGATTCGGGCCGACCCGCAGCCCCCACCTGGGGATCTTCCTTCTGAAGCCCGTCACGGCCGCAAGTCCTCCCGTACGACGTGACCCGCGCCACAGTCCAACCATCGCCACCGCAGTACTCTGGTCGCATGCCTACGCTCGTACGCCGTCGCCACGTGGACTTCCTCCGCGTCACGTCCATGAGCTGTCGCCGCTCCGCCTGACCCCAAGGGGCACCACCAGCGCCCCCACCGGGTCCCTCGTTCAGAGCCCAAGCCGACCGGCACCCGTGGCCCCCGCCCCACCCTCGGCGGCCGCCCCGGGCACCCGTAGACCCCGCGGACGCACCCATGACTCGCAGCTCGTACTCCTCGCAGCTCCCCATCGTCGACCTCTCCGCCGCAGACCGTGACCCCCAGGCGCGGCGCCTGCTCCACGCCCAGCTCCACTCGGCCGCGCACGACGTCGGGTTCTTCCAGCTGATCGGGCACGGGGTGACCGAGGCCGAGACGCGGGCCCTGACCTCCGCGATGCACGCCTTCTTCGCCCTGCCCGAGGCCGACCGGCTCGCCCTCGACAACATCAACTCGCCGCACTTCCGCGGCTACACCCGCATCGGCGACGAACGCACCGCCGGCGCGCGCGACTGGCGCGACCAGCTCGACATCGGCGCCGAGCGCCCCGCGCGGACCCCCGCGCCCTGGGAAGCCCCGTACTGGTGGCTCGAAGGCCCCAACCAGTGGCCCGAGGCCCTCCCCGAGCTGCGGACCGCGGCCCTGCACTGGATCGAGCGGCTCAGCGGGGTCGCCGAGCGGCTGCTGCACGAGCTGCTCGCCTCGATCGGCGCACCCGAGGACTTCTACGACGACATCTTCGGGCCGCGCGCCCACCCGCACCTCAAGCTGGTGCGCTACCCGGGCAGCAGCGGTGACGGCGACGGCCAGGGCGTCGGCGCGCACAAGGACTACGGCTTCCTCACCCTGCTCCTCCAGGACCAGGTGGGCGGGCTCCAAGTGCAGCGCGAGGACGGGAACTTCCACGACGTGCCGCCGCTGCCGGGCGCGTTCGTCGTGAACCTCGGCGAGCTCCTCGAAGTGGCGACCAACGGCTATCTGATCGCCACCAATCACCGGGTCGTCTCGCCGCCAGGGGCGACGGAGCGCTACTCGGTGCCGTTCTTCTACAACCCGCGGCTCGACGCCCGGATCAACCCGCTGACCTTCCCGTACGCGGAGACCGCGCCCGGCGTCACGGCCGATCCGGCGAACCCGCTGTTCGCCGAGTACGGCCGCAACGAGCTCAAGGGCAAACTGCGGGCCCACCCGCTGACGACGGCCCGCCACCACGCGGACCTGCTGCTGCACCCGGAGGCGCAGCCGGCCCTGTCGTCCTAGCCGGCCCTGTCGCCCTCGCCGGGGTACGACGTCCTGTCGTACCCCGGTGACTCGTACCCGGCGCCGTCTCATGCGACGTCTCATGCGACGGCGCCCACGACGTCCGCTGCGACGGCCCCGACTGTGCGGGCCGGGCCGTCGCCGTACGGACGGGACTCCGGAACTCAGCCCGCGATGTCCGCGTAGCCCTCGATCTCGCGCGGGTTCCGCTGCCCCGGCCCCGTGTAGCGGGCCGACGGACGGACGAGCCGGCCCGTGCGCTTCTGCTCCAGGATGTGCGCCGACCAGCCGGCCGTACGCGCGCACGTGAACATCGACGTGAACATGTGCGCCGGGACCTCGGCGAAGTCCAGGACGATGGCCGCCCAGAACTCGACGTTCGTCGCCAGGACACGGTCGGGACGGCGGTTGTGCAGCTCGTCCAGGGCGGCCTTCTCCAGCGCGGCGGCCACCTCGTAGCGCGGGGCGTCCAGCTCCTTGGCCGTCCGGCGCAGCACGCGCGCGCGGGGGTCCTCGGCGCGGTAGACGCGGTGGCCGAAGCCCATCAGGCGCTCGCCCTTGTCGAGGGCCTGCTTCACGTACGCGGTGGCGTCGCCGGTCCGCTCGATCTCCTCGATCATGCCGAGGACGCGGGAGGGCGCGCCGCCGTGCAGCGGGCCCGACATGGCGCCGACGGCGCCGGAGAGCGAGGCGGCCACGTCGGCGCCGGTGGAGGCGATGACGCGCGCGGTGAACGTGGAGGCGTTCATGCCGTGCTCGGCGGCGGAGGTCCAGTAGGCGTCGACGGCCTTGACGTGCTTCGGGTCGGGCTCGCCGCGCCAGCGGATCATGAAGCGCTCGACGACGGACTCGGCCTTGTCGATCTCGCTCTGCGGGACCATGGGGAGCCCCTGGCCGCGGGCGGACTGGGCGACGTACGAGAGCGCCATGACGGCGGCGCGGGCGAGGTCGTCGCGGGCCTCCTCGGCGGAGATGTCGAGGAGCGGTTTGAGGCCCCACACGGGCGCGAGCATCGCGAGGGCGGACTGCACGTCGACGCGGATGTCGCCGGAGTGCACGGGGATGGGGAACGGCTCGGCGGCCGGCAGGCCGGGGTTGAACGCGCCGTCGACGAGCAGGCCCCAGACGTTGCCGAACGAGACGTGGCCGACCAGGTCCTCGATGTCGACGCCGCGGTACCGGAGGGCGCCGCCTTCCTTGTCGGGTTCGGCGATCTCCGTCTCGAACGCGACGACTCCCTCGAGCCCGGGTACGAAGTCGGACATCAGGCGGCTCCTCTATCGATGATCGATCAACCGAGTGGTGGTCGATGGTGGGGATTCAACAGTCGTCCAGCCCAAGAGTCTGTACGGTTCCGATGATGCGGGGAAGCGTGACATCCGGCACACTCCGCCGATCCGGCGAGTAAGGATTGGCGGCCCGCGGTGGCGGGCAGACTGCGGCGCTGCGGCAGGATGGCCCCGTGACCGATCCTGTGAACGACGCCCTGGATCCCGCGGACATGCGCGAGCAGTACCGCACCACCGAGCTGTCGGCCGCCGACCTCGCGCCCGAACCGATCGCGCAGTTCACCCGCTGGTTCAAGGAGACCGCCGAGAACCCGGCGATCCACGAGCCGAACGCGATGATCGTCTCCACGGCCACCCCCGACGGTCGGCCGTCCTCGCGCACGGTGCTCCTGAAGCACTACGACCAGGCCGGCTTCGTCTTCTTCACCAACTACGACTCCCGCAAGGGCGCGGAGCTGGCGGCCAACCCGTACGCCTCGCTGCTCTTCCCCTGGCACCCGCTGGCCCGCCAGGTCATCGTCACGGGCCGCGCCGAGCGCGTCGGCCGCGACGAGACGGTCGCCTACTTCCGCACCCGCCCGCACGGCTCCCAGCTGGGCGCCTGGGCGAGCCGGCAGTCCTCGGTGATCGCGTCCCGCGCGGAACTCCTCGCCCGGTACGAGGAGCTCGCCGCCCGCTACCCCGGCGACACGCAGGTGCCGGTCCCGCCGGAGTGGGGCGGCATCCGGGTCGTACCGGACGCGGTCGAGTTCTGGCAGGGGCACGAGAACCGGCTCCACGACCGGCTGCGGTACGTCCGCGGGGACGGCGCGGGCGGTACGGCGGGCGAGACCTGGCGGGTGGAGCGCCTGGCGCCCTGACCGGCGCACATGCCGCCGGCGTACCCGCTCACGCAGTCCCTCGGGGCCCCCGTACCGGATTGCGTTTCCGCGATGCAACGATTTCGGTGAAGGTGATGTGCTCTGCGTCACGTTCCAGTTGAATGGCGGCAGCATGGGGGGTGCCGGGATGAGTGCTTTCACGGGGTCCGCGAGCGCGACCGCTTCCGTTCCCGGGGCGGGGGCCGATCTGCTGGCCGCGCTGCTCGACGGGATGGACGCGGCGCTCTGCGCGTTCGACGCCGACGGGACGGTCACGCACTGGAACCGCGAGGCCGAGCGGATCCTCGGCTGGTCCGCCGCCGAGGCGGTCGGGCGGCGCGGGTTCGAGGGCTGGGCGGCGCGCAGCGCCGACGCCGAGGAGACCTTGCAGCGGCTGATGGGGGCCATGAAGGGCCCGGGCCGGCAGGTCCACGAGCTGGCCCTGCTCCGCAAGGACGGCGGCCGGGTGCTCGTCCGCAGCCAGGCCGCCGGCGTACGCGGGGCGGACGGCGGTCCGGCGGGGGTGTACTGCGCGTTCAGCGAGGTCCACGTCCAGCTCGACCTGGAGCGGTCGGTGGCGCTCAGCGAGGCGCTGTTCGAGGACGCGTCCTGGGGTGTCGTCCTCGTCGACGCCGACCTGCGGCCCGCCATGGTCAACGGCCACGCCGCCCGCGCCTTCGGAACCGGGCGCACGGCCCTGCTCGGACGCCCGCTGGGCGATGTCGTCGTGCACGGCGCGGAGGAGCTGGAAGCCGCCCTCCAGCACGTCCTGGCGGAGGGCACGCCGTCGTCGCCCGCCGAGGTGTGGGTGACGCTGCGGACGTCCGCCGGGGAGCGGCGCCGGTGCTGGCGCAGCGGCTTCCTGCTGCTGTCCTCGCCGATGGCGGAGGAGCCGGTGCCGCTGGGTGTGGCCTGGCTGTTCCAGGACGTGACGGAGGAGCGGCTCGCGGCGCGCGAGGCGGACCGGCTGCGGTTCCGGTGGAGCCAGCTGCACCGGGCGGGCGCGGCGGTGGCGGAGTGCGAGGACCCGGCGGAGGCGGCGGCGGTGCTGCTCGACTTCGCGCTCGCCGGGTTCGCGGACCACGCCCTGGTCGACCGGGTCGCGGGCGAGCGGCGGCTGACCCGGGCTCTGGCGACCCCTGCGGGCGCCCCCGGCCCGGCGTCGCCGGTGGTGGGCGGCGGCATCCCGCTGCGGTACGGCCCGAGGCACCCGGCGCTGCAGGCCTGGGACCGGGTGGGCACGGTCCGCGCGAGCGCGGGCCGCACGGCCGAGGTGTGGGCGGAGGCCCACCAGTGGCCCGCCGACGCGGCCCACGCGGTCTGCGTGACGCTGCGCTCCCGGGGCCGCACGCTGGGCGTGGTGACGTTCCTGCGTGCCGCGTGCCGCCAGCCGTTCGAGCGCGAGGACGTGGTCTTCGCGGAGGCGGTGGCGTCGAGGGTGGCGGCGGCCCTCGACCTGGGGGAGCGGGCGGACACCCCCTAGGAGTGGCGCGCTTCGACGCCCTGCTCCTGGCCGCGACCGACGGGGCCCGGGGGTATCGACAAGACACCCCCTGGTGCCGTTGGCCGGCGCGGCCTGGTGCCGGTGGTCCGGCGCGGCCTAGTGCCGGTAGAAGATCCGGTCGCCGTACTCCGTCATCACACGGCCGTTCCACTCGTGGCCGCCGTCGACGTTCCCGGAGCGCAGCAGCGGCGGCTCGATGCCGCGGCGGACGAGGTCCTCGGCGGCGGCGGCGAGCGTGGCCTGCATGAGGGCGCTGGTGACGACGGTGGAGGCGGGCGCGAAGGGGGCCTCGATGCCCTCGTGGGTGAGTTCGGCGTCGCCGACGGCGATCCGGGAGTCCAGGACGATGTCGCAGTGGTCCTTGAGGTACGTCCCCGAGACGTGCCGGGACTTGGTCTCCGTCGCGTACGCCACCGAGGTCACGCCGATGACGGTGAGGCCGAGGGCGCGGGCGTTCATGGCCATCTCGACGGGCAGGGCGTTGCGCCCGGAGAGGGAGATGATGATCAGGACGTCCCCGGCGGTGGCCGGGGAGGAGTCCAGGACCGCCCCGGCGAGGCCGTCGACGCGTTCGAGGGCGGAGCCGAGGGTGGCCGGCATGACGTCGACGCCGACGACACCGGGGACGACGAGCAGGTTCATGAGGGCGAGTCCGCCGGCCCGGTAGACGACGTCCTGGGCGGCGAGCGAGGAGTGGCCCGCGCCGAAGGCGAAGAGCCGGTTGCCGTTGGCGACGGCCTCGGCGATCGCGGCGCCGGCCGCGGCGATCTCGGCCGAGTCGCCGTCGCGCACCTGCTGGAGCAGGCCGATCGCGGCGTCGAAGAACTGTCCGGCCAGCTTGCTCTCGCCCGCGCTGTCGCCCATTCCAGAAGCTCCTTCTCGTCGCCGTCGCGTCGTCGCGTCATGTCGTGGTCGTGCCCTGGTCCTGCCCCGGTCGCCGATCACGGTGCGGTCTGGACCATTGCTCTGTCAATACCGCCTTGGGCCGGTGAGGCCCGGTTGTCGGCGCGATGCGTCAGAATTGGTGCAGGGCCAGCGCACGACTCATCGAGGGGCACGTATGTCCGGACTGATCGACACAACGGAGATGTATCTCCGCACCATCCTCGAGCTTGAGGAGGAAGGTGTGGTCCCCATGCGTGCCCGGATCGCCGAGCGGCTCGACCAGAGCGGCCCAACGGTGAGCCAGACGGTGGCCCGGATGGAGCGCGACGGACTGGTGGCCGTCGCCAGCGACCGGCACCTGGAGCTGACCGACGAGGGCCGCCGCCTCGCCACCCGCGTCATGCGCAAGCACCGCCTCGCGGAGTGCCTGCTCGTCGACGTGATCGGCCTGGAGTGGGAGCAGGTGCACGCCGAGGCCTGCCGCTGGGAGCACGTGATGAGCGAGGCCGTGGAGCGGCGCGTCCTGGAGCTGCTGCGTCACCCGACGGAGTCGCCGTACGGGAACCCGATCCCCGGTCTCGAGGAGCTCGGCGAGAAGGCGGAGGCCGAGGCCTTCCTCGACGACTCGATGGTGTCGCTCGCCGAGCTGGACGCGAGCGAGGGCAAGACGGTGGTCGTCCGCCGGATCGGCGAGCCGATCCAGACGGACGCCCAGCTGATGTACACGCTGCGGCGCGCGGGCGTGCAGCCCGGCTCCGTGGTGTCGGTGACGGAGTCCGCGGGCGGGATCCTCGTCGGCAGCAGCGGCGAGGCGGCCGAGCTGGACGCGGACGTCGCCGCCCATGTGTTCGTGGCGAAGCGCTGACGCGCTGACACCGCGCCTCGGCTGACACCGCTTCTCGCGGGAAGGGTGCCTCACCGGTCGTCGTCCTCGACGACCGGTGAGGCACCCTTCGGCGTCTCCGCCCGGGAACCGGCGTCCGGGCGCCCCGGAAATAGGACACGTTCGAGTGTCGCGTCCGGGCCAACGGCCCTTGTGCGCCCCGGTTTACGCCGGAATGGCTACGCCCGCGCCCTGGCCGTGCCACGCTGGGGCGGAGTGGTGCGATACGAGGGGCGGAGTGGTGCGAGACCGGGGAGGGGTGGGGGCCGTGCAGCAAGCGGAAGCCGTACGTCGGATGCCGTCCGCCCCGGCGGCCCGCGCGCCCCGGACGGCGGCGGGCTCACGCCTGCCACGTACGGCAACGGGCCCCTGCCCGGCCCGGACGGCAGAGGGCCCCGGCGCCTCGCGGCGCCGGGGCCTGTCCTCCCCTGTGCTGACCTGGAGCCCCGAGCTCTCAAGGTCAATCCCCTCGGACCGTTTTCCCCGAGCGGTCCGCCTCCCGTTCAAGATCTCCCCTCGGCGGCGCCCGTCAATCCTTGAGGCCTGTCACTCGAACGAGGGGTGTTGTGCGGCAGGAGCGCATTTTCGAATGCAAGTTCGATAGTCTGGCGTGGTTCGACGGCAAGAAGAGGGGGTGCCAGGGATGGCGCGACGACTCGACGTCACCGGGGCCGACGGCGTACGGCTGGCGGCCTGGGACTTCACGCCCGGGACCGCGCCGCAGGCCGGCCCAGGCGTCTTACTCCTCCACGGCCTGATGGGCCACGCGGCCCACTGGTCCCCGGCGATCAGCCGTCTCGCGGAAGCGGCGGCCCGCCCCGACGCGACCCCCCATCCCCACAACCACCCCCGCACCATCGCCCTCGACCAGCGAGGCCACGGGCACAGCGACAAGCCTCCCGCCGCGTCCTTCACCCGCGAGGCGTACGTGGCGGACGCGGCCGCCGCCGTCGAGCAGCTCGGCCTCGGCCCGGCCACCCTCATCGGCCACTCCATGGGCGCCCTCACCGCCTGGCAGCTGGCCGCCGAGCGCCCCGACCTCGTCCACGCCCTCGTCATCTGCGACATGCGCGCCTCGGCGCTCGGCGCGGCCTCGCAGCGCGAGTGGCGGGACTGGTTCCGCCGCTGGCCGACCCCGTTCCCCTCGCTCGACGCCGCCCGCCGCTGGTTCGGCGAGGAGGACCCGTGGGTCGAGCGCCCCAACCCCGCCCGGGGCGCCTTCTTCGCCGAGGTGATGGCCGAGCACCCGGACGGCTGGCGGCCGGTCTTCGACCCGGAGCAGATGCTGACCTCCCGGGCGACCTGGGTGCACGACGCCCACTGGGAGTCCCTGGCCCAGGTCCGCTGCCCCACGCTGGTCGTCCGCGGCCTGGACGGCGAGCTGGGCAGAGCCGAGGCCCAGGAGATGGTCCGCGTCCTGCCGCACGGCGCGTACGCGGAGATCCCCGACGCCGGGCACCTCCTCCACTACGAGCACCCGGACGCCTGGCGCGAGGCGGTAGGCCCCTTCCTGAACGGCGTCCTGACCTCGTAGGAAAGAGTCAGGCGGGCCGCCCCGGCGAGAGGCCACCCTCCTGACGGACGCGTGGGCGGGACGAGGTACCTTCCCTGTCGCGGCGCGTTCGAGGTCTTCTCCGCGCCGCTTCAGGGAGGAAACGCATGCGCAATTCAATGCTGCGGCGCCTGGCCACGGTGGCCACGGCGCTGGGGCTCAGCTCGGCCGGGCTCCTCGGCGCGGGCGCGGCGCCCGCTCAGGCCGCGCTGAGCGACTGCCCGTCGGGCTACTTCTGTGCCTGGAAGACCGACAACGGCTCCGGCACGATGTACAAGACCAACGTGAGCGTGTCGACGCTCGGGACCTGGGACAACACGTTCCGGTCGGTGATGAACCGTACGAACAAGTTCGCCTGCCTGTACGACGACGCCAACCACGGCCTCGACGGCGACGTCGGCGTCATGGACCCGAACCCCTCGGGCACCGAATGGGGCGGTCCCGGCAGCAACTCCGTCAGCTCGGTGAAGTTCGTCCCCACCGAGCGCGAGTGCGCCCTGGACCCGTACCCCGAGTGGTACGCGGCCCAGGCCCCCAAGGCCGGCGGTTTCGGCGACCTGAACGGCGACCGGACCTCGGACGTCCTCGTCCGCGACATGGCCGGCCGCCTCTGGTTCCTGGCCGGTGACGGTTCCGGCAAGCTGGTCGGCGCGGGCGGCTGGAACGTCATGAACCTCCTCACCCGGCACGGGGACTTCAGCGGCGACGGCCGCGAGGACGTCATCGCCCGCGAGACGTCCAGCGGCAAGCTGTGGCTGTACCCCGGCAACGGTGCCGGCGCGCTCGGAACCCGCAAGCTGATCGGCGCGGGCGGCTGGAACGTCATGAACAGCGTCACCGCCTTCGGTGACCTGTCCGGCGACGGCCGCTCCGACGTCCTCGCGGTCGAGAAGGCCACGGGCAAGCTGTGGCTGTACCCGGGCACGTCCACGGGCGCGCTCGGCGCGCGGAAGCTCCTCGGCGCGGGCGGCTGGAACGCCATGAACTCGCTGGCGGCGCCGGGCGACCTGACCGGCGACGGCAAGGCCGACCTGCTCGCCCGCGAGGCGTCCACGGGCAAGCTGTGGGCCTACCCGGCCAAGGCGGGGGCCCTCGGCGCCCGCACGCTCGTGGGCAGCGGCTGGAACACCATGGCCTCGGTCCTGGCCGTCGGCGACCACAACGGTGACGGCCGCAACGACCTGTCCGCGATCACGAACCCCAGCTATGTCTCCCCCCAGCACCGGGGAGCGGGCGCGCTCGTGATGTACGCGGGCACGGGCGCGGGCACCTTCGGCCCCGGCTCTCTGGAGACCGACACCTGGTGGCACCTGAACGGCGCGTTCTGATCCACCGCTCCTGACGGTCGAAGGCCCCCGCTCGGGTATCGCCGGGGTGGGGGCCTTCGCCGTACGCGGCGGCCGCGGACTCCGCCCGTCCGTCAGACCACGGAGGCCCGCTTCGGATCGACGGGGTCGATCGCCTGCTCGTCGAAACGGACTTCAAGCGCTTCGAGTCCGCTCTCCCGACGGAAGTTCTTCTCCGCCTCGGTGATCGGCAGCAGCCACAGGATCCGGGCGTGGGCTCCGCCTTCCCACTCGCAGACCTCGAAGTCGGGCCCGAAGGGATACGGCAGGCTCACCAGGTAGTGGTCGCAGGCGGAGTCGTCGATCCACGGTCGGCCGATGGGGACGGTGTGTCCGACGTCGAGTCGCTGGTGTTCCGGTCCGCAGTGGTAGTACGCGTTGACGGTGACGCTCTCCAGGTTGATCCATTCGTCGCGCGGGGCCGCGAGAAAGAACTCCGTGCCATGACCGTCCTGCTGAGTCGCCTCCCAGCAGCCCGACGTCACATACAGCCACCAGCCGCCCGGCCGCGCGGGATGGATGCGGAACACCCGGAATCCGGGCACGCGATCCTCGATGGGCCCGTCCACACCGGCGACCTCATCGATGACGCGACCAGGGAGCGTCCGGCGGAGATGGTCGAGAAGAGCGGTGCGTGCTGCGGTGTCCGTCATCCGCACATGATGCCGGAGGCCGCGGTGCGTCGGCGCGGCGGGAGGGGCGCGGGCCCGGTAGGGGGCCGGTGTGCGGGGCCGGGGCCGGTGCCGGTCGCCGTCCGCAGGCTCGTGTCGCTCGTGTCGCTCGGGGAGCGGTCAGTCCCACTGCTCGTCCGCGAGGGAGCTGACCGGGTGCGGCTTGCCGATGACGGCCAGGGCGATGAAGAAGTTGATCTGGCCGATCGCGATGGTCAGGGTGGCGAGTGCCTTCTCGTCGTAGTGCTTCGCGACCTCGGCGTACAGCTCGTCGGAGACGCGCTCCCGGCCGTGCGGGGCGGGCTGGAGGGTGGCCTCCACCAGGGCGAGGGCGGCGCGCTCGGCGTCGGTGAAGTAGGGGGCGTCCTGCCAGGAGGAGACGGCGGTGATGCGCTCCTCGGACTGGCCGGCCTTGCGGAGGAAACCGGTGTTCAGGATCGTCAGGTAGGTGTTGCCGACGATCTGCCCTGCCCGCAGGTGGACGAGGCTCATGGTGGCGCGCGGCACCGAGCGGTTGCCGGTGGCCCGGAAGAGGGCGGCGCTGATGTCGCTCAACTCCGGTACGAACTCACCGGGGTTGGGCATCCGGGAGAGGGGGGTCCGGGGGGCGGCGGCGGTCGTGGTGGCCGTGGTGGAGTTCGTGTTCGTCATCGCTGCTCTCCTTCGTCGACGCCCTTCTCGGCGTCTTCACAGCACTGACGGAGCGCTCCGCGGAGTTGTGACAGGTCTCCGGGATCAGTTTTTCTCCTAGCGCGCGGCGAGCCGTTCCATCAGGGCGGCGCTGCGTGCCAGCACCTCGCGCTCCTCGCCGGTGAGCTCCAGCTCGATCGCCTGGGCGAGCCAGCCCACCCGCCGTCCGCGCTCCGCGTCGAGGGCGGCCCGTCCCGCGGGGGAGAGCTCCACCAGGGACTTGCGGCCGTCCGTGGGGTGCGCCCGGCGGACGACGAGTCCCTGTTCCATGAGGAGCCCGACCGAGCGGGCCATGGACTGGGGCCGGACGCGCTGGTCCGCCGCCAGGTCGCTGGTCGTCATGGCGCCGTCGCGGTCCAGGGTGCCGAGCACGGAGACGTGGCCGAGCGGGATCTGGTCCTCGTGCTTCACGCGCCGCGTGAGCTTGCCCATCGCGGTACGCAGTTCGGTGGCGACGGCGGCGGGTTCCGGGGTGGGCATAGGCCACTTTAACCGGTGGTGCGACCCCGTAGTACGGCTCCGATGCCGAACTGTGCAGCAAAACTGAACAGCAAAACTGCACAGCATTGCTGTAGAGTCAGTGCTGCCGCGGCACGCGCCAGCGCTGTCGCAGCAAGGCCGCGGCGCGCATCCACACGAAGGACCACCATGGCTTCCACGGCAGTCGAGACCACCGTCATCACGTCCGTCACCGCCCGCAGGGTCATCGACAGCCGGGGCAACCCCACCGTCGAGGCCGATGTCCTCCTCGCCGACGGCTCCCTCGGCCGCGCCGCCGTCCCCTCCGGCGCCTCCACCGGCGCACGCGAGGTCGTCGAGCTGCGTGACGGGGACCCCGGCCGCTGGCACGGCAAGGGCGTCGACCGTGCCGTCGCCCACGTCAACGGCGACATCGCGGCGGCGGTCGTCGGACGCGACGCCGACGACCAGGCCGGCCTCGACGCCGCGCTCGTCGCGCTCGACGGCACCGCCGACAAGTCCCGGCTCGGCGCCAACGCCCTCCTCGGCGTCTCCCTCGCCGTCGCGAAGGCCGCCGCGGCGGCCCACCGCCAGCCGCTCTACCGCTACCTCGGCGGCGCCGACGCCCGCCTCCTCCCGCTCCCGATGATGAACATCGTCAACGGCGGCGCGCACGCGGACAATCCGCTGGACTTCCAGGAGTTCATGATCGCCCCGATCGGGGCGGAGACCTTCGCGGAAGCCGTACGCATGGGCTCCGAGATCTTCCACACCCTCCGCCGCGACCTGCTGTCCGCCGGGCACGCCACCGGCGTCGGCGACGAGGGCGGCTTCGCGCCCGCGCTCCGTACCGCCGAGGAGGCACTCGACTTCGTCATGGCGGCCGTCGAGCGCACCGGCTACCGGCCCGGCACGGACATCGGCCTGGTCATGGACCCGGCCTCGTCGGAGTTCTTCCGGGACGGCGCGTACGTGTACGAGGGCGAGGGCGTCCGCCGTACGCCCACCGAGCACGCCGACTACCTGGCCAAGCTGATCGACGCGTACCCGATCGTCTCCATCGAGGACCCGATGGCCGAGAACGACCTGGACGGCTGGCGGGAGCTCACCGCCCGAGTCGGGGACCGCTGCCAGCTCACCGGCGACGACGTGTTCTGCACCGACGAGAACCTGCTGCGGGAGGGCATCCGCACCGGTGTCGGCAACTCCGTCCTGGTCAAGGTCAACCAGATCGGCACCCTGACCGAAGCCCTCGCCACGGTCGCCACCGCGCACCGCGCCGGCTGGACCGTCGTCATGTCGCACCGCTCCGGCGAGACGGAGGACACCACCATCGCGGACCTGGCGGTGGCGACGGGCTGCGGACAGATCAAGACCGGCTCGCTGTCCCGGTCCGACCGCACCGCGAAGTACAACCAGCTGATCAGGATCGAGGAGGAGCTCGGCGCCTCAGCGCGCTACGCGGGCGGGGCGGTACTGGCCCGCTCCTGACCAGGGGTCCTCGGCGCGGCGGAACCGGCATCCCGCCGGAGCGCGTCCCGACAGGGGCAACGCCACGTCACACGCCGAGGATCAGGAGCCGTTCCGTGTCGGACGAGATCACACTGCGCCCCGTCACCGTCGAGGATCTCGACCTGTTCGAGGGGGAGTTGAGCGGGCCGGAGGGCAGCGGACCCCACGCGTGGTCCGGCTTCCAGTCGACCGCCGACCTTCGCCGCCGCTTCGCGGAGAACGGCCTCCTCGGCCACGACGGTGGAACCCTCGCGGTCGCCGAGGGCGGTGTGACGGTGGGCCGGGTCAAGTGGTACCCCGGCAGCTGGGGCCCCGACATGGCCAACTGGAGCCTGGCGATCCAGCTGGTGCCCGGCGCGCGCGGCCGGGGGACGGGCACCCGGGCCCAGCGCCTCGTCGCGGAGTACCTCTTCGACCACACGAGGGCCGAACGCATCCAGGCCTGGACCGACATCGACAACATCGCCGAGCAACGCGCGCTGGAGAAGGCGGGCTTCGCCAGGGAGGGCGTGCTCCGGTCCGCGGTGTGGCTCGCCGGGCAGTGGCGCGACTCGGTGCTCTACTCAGTGATCCGCGCGGAGCGGTCCGGAGGCGGCTCCGTCCCCGCGGCCCCCGCGCGGTAGCCGCCCCGCCGACGGCCCGGCGCATCGGACCGCGCGCCGGACGGCCGGCGCGCGGACCCGGGGTCCGGACGCGCTGCCTTGGATCAGTCCTTCACCGGCCGCCACGCATAGCGGACGTCCGGCTCGCGTTCCTCGTTGCGCTGCCCGTCCGTCCGTTCCGCCTCGACGAAGCCGTGCCGCTCGTAGAACCTCCGCGCCGGTGCGTTGACCTGGAACGTCCACAGGTCCAGGCCCTCCGGCCGCTGCCGCTTGGCCAGTTCCACGAAGCGGTCGCCCAGGCCGCGGCCGCGCCACGACGGGTCGAGGTAGAGCTGCTCCAGGTCCCCGCCGTCCAGTACGAGGAGGCCCACCACACCGGACTCGCCGGCCACCGCGACCCAGGTCTCGTACTGCGGCACGACGACATGGGTGAACCAGCCCCGTACCGCGTCGTCGTCGTGCGCGCGGCGTACGGTCGGCAGCGCGGCGTCGAAGGAGCGCAGCCACACCTCGGCCGTCGCGGCCGCGTCGGAGTCGCCGGCACGCCGGATCTCAAGGTCGTCAAGGGTCACAAGGCGTGAGGGTCGCAGACGCCGGGGGTTCGCGCATCCGAATTGCGGCGCGGCCCGGCACGGCGTTCAGGAGCGGGCGTTCAGGGGCGGCCGTTCAGGGGCGGCCGGGGCCGCGCTGGGGGAGCGTCCGGCTGTAGACGACGCTGGTGGTCGTGCTGC
The DNA here is from genome assembly GCF_044752965.1 of Streptomyces sp. NPDC088553. NCBI lineage: Bacteria > Bacillati > Actinomycetota > Actinomycetes > Kitasatosporales > Streptomycetaceae > Streptomyces > Streptomyces sp. NPDC088553. The sequence continues at coordinate 281,587 of NZ_JBIVMG010000005.1, forward strand.
CGAAGCCCGCGAGCTCGTCCACCAGGGTCTCCAGGTGCTCCATGGAGGTCGCGGCCACCTTCAGCGTGTAGCAGTCGTCGCCGGTGGTCCGCAGGCACTCCAGGATCTCCCGCCGCTCGGCGAGCAGCCGGCGCAACGGCTGGTGCCGGTTGCCCGGGTACTTCAGCCGTACGACGGCGAGGACGGGGTAACCGGCCTTCGCCAGGTCCACCACGGCGTGGTAGCCGGTGATGACGCCCCGCGACTCCAGGTTCCGCACCCGCTCCGTGGTGGCCGACGGGCTGAGGTTCACGCGCCGCCCCAGCTCGCTGAGGGAGATGCGGGCCTCCTGCTGCAGCTGCTCGATGATCGCCCAGTCGAGTTCGTCGAGATTCACGGCCATACGACGATTCTACCGGCAGAAGCACGGGAGAAAGTCGGTGCCGCCGGGAGAGTTCGGTTCCGTATCCCCTGACCGCAGGGATAGCCTCGAAGCATGCAACTTGGCGTCAACGTCCCGAACTTCGGGCCCGGAACCGACCCCGGCGTGCTGCGCGAATGGGCGCGGACGGTGGAGGGCCTCGGCTTCGACCTGCTCATGGTGTCGGACCACGTGGCCGTCACCCCGGACGTCGCCGAGCGGTACCCGGAGCCGTTCTACGAGCCGTTCACCACGCTGTCCTGGCTGGCCGGCCTCACCACACGGCTGCGGCTCGGCACCACCGTCCTCGTCCTGCCGTACCGGCATCCGCTCCTCGTGGCGCGCATGGCGGCCAACCTCCACCAGCTCAGCGGCGGCCGGTTCGTCCTCGGGGTCGGCGTCGGCTGGTCGCGCCCGGAATTCGACGCGCTCGACGTGCCGTTCACCGCGCGCGGCAGGCTCACCGACGTGTACCTGGGCACGCTGAGGGAGGTGTGGCGCGCGACGCGGGACGAGAACGCCACGGCCGCGGCCCCCGCCCCCATCCCCGTATGGGTCGGCGGCAACAGCGAGGCGGGGATCCGCCGGGCCGTCAGGTTCGGCGACGCCTGGCACCCGCTGCGGCTGTCCATGGACCGGATGCGCGCCGTGCTGGCGGACCACACGCTGCCGGGGTTCGCGCCCCGTATCGCCCTGCGGCTGACCACCGCGCCCGTCGACGACCCCGAACGGCCCGCCGGGGTCGGCACCGTCGAGCAGATCCTCGACGACCTCGACCGGCTCCGGCTGCTCGGCGCCGAGACCGTCGTACTCGACCCGTACCACGGAGATCCGGAGGAGACCCGCAGGCCCCACGAGGCCTGGCGGGCGCTCACCACCGTGGCCACCCACTGGAGGACCACCCCATGATCACTACCGCCGACGAGGCGCTCCTGCGGCGCGCCATCGGCCTCGCCGCCCACGCCGTCACCCTCGGGGACGCGCCGTACGGCTCCCTGCTCGCCGGCCCGGACGGCGAGATCCTCGCCGAGGCCCACAACACGGTGCGGCGCGACGACGACATCACCGCCCACCCGGAACTGAAGCTCGCCCGCTGGGCGGCCCGCGAACTCGACCCGGACACCGCCGCGCGCACCACGATGTACACGAGCTGCCAGCCGTGCGGGATGTGCGCGGGCGGCATCGTGCGCTCGGGTCTGGGCCGGGTCGTGTACGCGCTCGCCACCGAGCAGCTGGTCGAGCTCAACCCGCGGTCGGGCGGGTGGCCGACGGTCCCGCAGGACGGACCGGCCCTGTTCGACGAGGCGCGCGCACCGATCGACGCGTACTACCGGTCGTAGCGGAGCCGGCTCCCGACGTCAGGGCCGTCGGCCGAACACCTCGAACAGCCGGGTCAGGCTGTCGTCCTGGTAGCCCGCGGCGGCCGCCCGCCGGAACGTCTCCAGGACGGCGGCGGGCAGCGCCGGATCCACGCCCGAGTCCCGTGTCGTGTGGACGACGTGGTCGAGGCTCGCCACGGCCATCGAGATCCGGTCGACGTCGCCGCCGTGGACCCCCGCCTCGATCCGCGGCGTGTAGAAGTCGAGGAACTGGCCCATCCCGGTCAGCGTCTCGGTCGCGTACGGCTTGATCTCGGAGAGACCGATGCCGTTCGCGTCCGCCACCGCCGCCATGTGCAGCCAGGCGGTCAGGGCGGTCCAGAAGAGGTCCATCTGGAGCTGGTAGTAGAGCGCGGCGAGCCCCGGGTCCTCGCCCCGGTAGTCCGTGTCCGTCAGCACCTTCAGGAGACCCTCGTACTCCTCGAAGAGGTCACGGGGGCCGCTGTAGTAGGTGCCGGACTCCGGGGTGCCGATGCCGGACGGCGGCGTCTGGACCCCGCCGGTGAGGTGCCGCGCCCCGTGCTTCGCCGCCCAGGCGGCGCCCTTGCGGGCCTCATCCGGGGTGTCCGAGCTGAGGTTGACCAGGACCCGCCCTTCGAGCGCGGAGACGGCGGGTTCGAGGATCGCGTACATGGCGGCGTAGTCGGTGAGGCTCAGCACCACCGCCTCGTTGGCCCGCAGCGCCTCCTCGACGGTGGCGGCGCGGACGGCGCCCCTGGCGACCAGGTCGTCGGCGCGGCTCGCGGTGCGGTTCCAGACGGTCACGCGGTAGCCGGCGTCGAGGTAGGCGCCGGCCATGGCGCGGCCCATGGGGCCGAGGCCGATGACGGTCACCGACGGGTTGCTGACGGCGGACGTGTTCACAGAGTTCTCCCCGCATCACTAGAACGAACGCTCTATCTAGACAGGAACGTAGCACAGGGCTAGAATGATCGCTCTAGTTCGGTACTCTGGTGGCGTGAAGACCAAGGCCCCGCACGATCCCGAGACCGCCGGAACCCGCGAGCGGATCGTCCGCACGACCTCACGCCTGATGCAGCGCCAGGGCTACGAGGGCACCGGCGTCAAACAGATCTCCGTCGAGGCCGGGGCCACCCTCGGCTCCGTGTACCACTTCTTCCCCGGCGGCAAGCAGGAGCTCGGCACGGCGGCGGTGAGGCTCGGCGACGAGGAGTTCGCCGAGCTCCTGGCCGAGGCGCTGGACGCGGAACCGGAGCCCGGGAAGGCGCTCGTCGCGCTCACCGCCTCTCTCGCCGAAGGACTGCGCGACTCGGACTGGCTCGACGGCTGCCCGGTCACGTCCACGGTCGTCGGTACGGCGAACAGCGCGCCCGGCGTCCAGGAGGCGGCGGCCGAGGCGTTCGCCAGGTGGCGTGCCGTCGTCGCCCGGAAGCTGGCCGCGTCGGGCTTCACGGAGACGGACGCGGAGGAGCTGGCCCACACGGTGATCGCCACACTGGAGGGCGCGGAACTGGCGGCCCAGGTGGCCCGTAGCGCCACCCCCCTGGAGGTCGCGGGCCGGCATCTGGCCCGACTGGTCGCCTCGTACCGCCCGTGAGCTTTCACGTCCACGACGACCGGTACGCCGACGGCCCGCCCGGGTGGGCCGGGCGGGCCGTCGACGTAGGGGGCGTGGGGGCGGAGGCTAGCCCTTGCTGACCGCCGCCAGGATCTCCGGCAGCCGCCGCGCCGTCCGCGGCGCCGCCACCTTCAGGCCCGCCCAGATCAGGAACGCGCCGTAGAGCGTGCCGGCCGGGAGCAGCAGCCAGAGCAGGGACTGCTGGTCGGAGACATGGAGGTAGATCGTCGCGCCGATCAGCGGCGCGCACAGCAACGGGGCCGTGAGCATGCCGCCGAAGATCGAGATCCACGCCAGGGCGCCCTGCCCCGGAGCCACGTTCTTGTAGCCGCTGTCCTGCGGGATCGAGTACGGGAAGGCGGCCGAGGCCACCGAGCCCGTCGCCAGCATCGCGCCGAGCAGACCGAGCGCCAGGCCGACGGCGTCCGGCAGCCGCTCCCAGTCGCCGAGGACGGCGACCGTGAGGACCGTGACGAAGAGCGCGTACGGGAGGGTGACCATGAGCAGGGCCAGGGCGCGCGCCCGGAGTTCGGCGTACGCGTCGGCCGTCGTCGAGATGGTCTGGGCGACCATCCAGAACGCCGAGGTGTCCTGCCCGAACTGGTTGTACATCAGCATGCCGAGCATGCCGGAGGCGAAGCACGCCCAGTAGATCGAGCCCGTGCCCTGGAGCGCGTTGACGAGCGGGACGATCAGGCCGAGGGCGAGCGACGTCACGGCCCCGGCCTTCGTCTTCGGGTCGCGCCACAGGTAGCGCAGGCTGCGCTCCATGACCGCGCCCGTGCGCCCGTCCGGCAGGATGCGGGCGAGCCGCCCCGTACCGTCGGCCTTGTCACGGACGCCCGCGTCGGAGGCCGCGCCGATCGTGGAGCCGTCGGGCTCGACCATCAGCCGTACGAGGCTCCGCTGCCACCAGTACACGAGCGCCGCGAGCGTGGCCGCCGTGAGCAGCAGCCGGACCGCCGCCACCGCGTAGTCGCCCTGGCCGGCGGAGTCGACCGCGGCGATCGCGGCGGCCGGCGGCAGCCAGCCGACGACGGCCGTCGCCGGTTCGAGGGACTCCAGGCCGCCGGCCTGGCCCAGGCGCTGGGCGGCGAAGTTCACGACCTGCATGCCGACGGCGATGAGCAGGCCGCTGAGCAGCGCCAGGTCCCGGCCCTTGCGGGAGGTGAGGAGCCGGACGTTGGCGGCGGCCACGGCCCGGGACAGGGCCACGCACGTCACGGCCGTCAGCGGTACGGCCAGGACGGCGAGGACGGCGCCGGCCGCGCCGTGCGCGACGGACAGCGCGGCGCCCAGGGCCAGGACGAAGGTGAGGGCGGGGCCGATACCCACGAGGGAGGCCACCAGCAGCGCGCGGACCAGCGGCCGCGGCCGCAGCGGCAGCATGACGAGCCGCGACGGGTCGAGGGTCTCGTCACCGCTCGGGATGAACAGCGGCATCACCGCCCAGGAGAGCGCGAGCGCGCCCGTGAGGAGGATCGCGACGCTGTCGGCGTCGGCGCTGCCCCGCATGAGGACGAAGGCCAGCACGAGGGCCGCGGCGAAGACCGCTCCGAAGACGATGGACAGGATGTACGCGGCTGTCCGGCCGCCCGACTGCCGCAGCCCGTTGCGCAGCAGGCTCAGCTTGAGCCGTACGAAGACGGAGGTGAGGGAGGGGACGGGGCCGGCCGGGGCCGTGGTGCCGGTGGCGGTCGTGGTCGGGAAGACACTCATCGCTGCGCCCCGCCGCCCAGCCAGTCGAGCGAGTCGCCCGCCGCCTCGCGCCCGTTCGCGCCGACGAGCTCCAGGAACGCCGCCTGCAGCGACGGCGCGTCGCCCCGTACCTCCGCGAGCGTGCCCTGGGCGCGGATCCGGCCGGCCGCCATCACGGCGACCCAGTCACAGAGCGACTCGACGAGCTCCATGACGTGGCTGGAGAAGACGACGGTGGCGCCGGAGGCGGTGTACCGCTCCAGGACGCCGCGGATGGTCTGCGCGGAGACCGGGTCGACGCCCTCGAAGGGCTCGTCGAGGAAGAGCACCTCGGGGTTGTGGAGGAGCGCCGCCGCGAGCCCGATCTTCTTCCGCATACCGGTCGAGTAGTCGACGACCAGCTTGTTCTGCGAGCCGGTGAGGTCGAGGACGTCGAGGAGCTGCGCGGCCCGCTTGTCGACCTCGGAGCCGGGCAGCCCGCGCAGCCGGCCGCTGTACGCGAGGAGTTCGCGGCCGGAGAGCCGCTCGAAGAGCCGCAGGCCCTCGGGCAGGATGCCGATGCGGGCCTTGACCTGGGCGACCGACTCGGGGTCGGCCCACACGTCGTGCCCGGCGACCTGGATGCGTCCCTGGTCGGGACGGAGCAGGCCGGTGATCATCGAAAGGGTGGTGGTCTTGCCGGCGCCGTTGGGCCCCACGAGCCCGATGAACTTGCCCGCGGGCAGCACCAGGTCGATGCCGTTCACCGCGATCTGCTGGCCGAATCGCTTCCACAGGCCCTCGATGCGTACGGCAGGCGCCGCACCGTCCCCCGGTGCGGCGCCCGCCGTGTCGAACGCTCCGTCAAATGCCTGGTCAGGCATGGTCTGTCTGCCCCTCGTCGTCCCCGTGTGTCTTACGGGCCCCACCCTAAGGGCGGGGCCCGTGGGGACCGAGGGTCAGGACGTGCGGCTTCTGGCCTCCGCCGCCTCCCGGCCGCACGCGTACGCGAGGGCGCTGATCAGTTCCTCGGCGTCGGGGAGCCAGCGGTTCGCCGGGGTGGGGCGCCGGGCCCACTGGACCGCGCCGCTGCCGCCGATGCGGGTGGGCGGGGCCGCCACGTAGTGGCCCTCGCCGAGGGTGGTGAGGTCGATGGAGGCCGGGACCCAGCCGAGCTTGCGGACGAGGTCGGGCACCTTGGTCGCGGCGCCCGGCAGGACGAAGAAGTACATCCGGCGGTCCGGGGTGCAGGTGACCGGGCCGAGCGTCAGCTCCATCCGCTCCATCCGGGCGAGCGCCAGGAACCCGGCCGACTCGGGCACCTCGATGGCGTCGAACGTACGGCCCGTCGGCAGCAGGATCGACGATTTCGGCTGCTTCGACCACATCCGCCGGGCCCCGACCCCGCTGCCGGTCGCCTGGGTCGACCAGTCGGGCCTGACCGCGTGGGCGCCGGGCACGGCGCACGCGTCCGCCCCGCAGGAGCAGCGCTCCCGGCCCTCGACGGCCTCCAGCCAGGTCCCGGGAAACACGTCCCAGTGCCGCTCTTCCGCGTACCGCACGGCACTGTCCAGCAGCTGCTCGCCGCGCTGCTTGGGGATCTGTGCGGCTTCCGTGACTCCGATGGTCTCTTCCACGTGGAACACAACTTCCCCCGCCACCTGGGGTTACGGCCAGGGCGTGGAGCGGTGTGAGGCATCGATCCTGCACGCGGGGCGCATCGGTGCACGGGCGGGGGCGCGCGGGGGGCCGGGGAGCTGGGGTGGGTACGGACAGGTGGGGGCGCCGGCGGCGAAGTCGCAACCGACGTGTCCGGTTTCGCGTGTTCACATCGGCATTGACCGGATATCCACCGGGCAGTGATCCCTTCTCCGGTGATCACCGCACGGCCTCAGGGGGTACTCATGGCAGCCAGGCCACTCGTTCCGCGTCAGCTCAACGAACGGCTCCAGGCGCTCATCCAGGAGGCGGGCTGCTCCAACGCCGGCCTCGCCCGCAGGGTCAACATGGTCGGCGCGGAGCGCGGCCTCGACCTGCGGTACGACAAGACGTCGGTGGCACGCTGGCTGCGCGGGCAGCAGCCGCGCGGGCGCGCGCCGGGGATCATCGCCGAGGCCCTCGGCCGCAAGCTGGGCCGTACGGTCACCATCGACGAGGTCGGCATGGCCAACGGGCGCAACCTCGCGGCCGGGGTGGGGCTCCAGTTCGCGCCGACCGTGCCCGGCGCGATCGAGCAGGTCTGCGAGCTGTGGCGCAGCGACGTGGGCCGCCGCGACTTCCTCTCCGGCTCCACCGTCGCGGCCTCCGCGCTCGTCGAGCCCAGCCGGGACTGGCTGATCACGGGCCCGGACACGCATGTGGCCCGGATGGCGGGGGCGCGCGTCGGGGTCGCGGACGTGGCGGCCGTACGGGAGATGACGGCGGCGCTCGTCGACCTCGACCGGCGGTTCGGCAGCGGGCACGTGCGCCCGGTGGTCGTCCACTACCTGAACAGCGTGGTGTCGGGGATGCTGTCCGGCTCCTACCGGGAGGCGGTCGGCCGGCAACTGTTCGCGGCCGTCGCCCGGCTGACCGAACTCGCCGGGTACATGGCGGTGGACACGGGCGAACCGGGCCTCGCCCAGCGGTACTACATCCAGGCGCTGCGGCTCGCGCAGGCCGCCGGCGACCGCGGCTACGGCGGCTATGTCCTCGCCGCCTCCATGAGCCACCTCGCCGCGCAGCTCGGAAACCCCCGGGAGATCGCCCAGTTGGCGCGGGCCGCGCAGGAGGGGGCGCGCGGGAAGGTGCCGCCGCGCGCGGAGGCGATGTTCCACGCGGCCGAGGCGCGCGGGCACGCCCTGCTCGGGGACCTCAGCGCCTTCGAGACGGCGGCGGGCCGTGCCGTACGGGCCCTGGAGCGGGCCGATCCGGAGTCGGGCGACGACCCGGCGTGGATCGCGCACTTCGATCAGGCGTACCTGGCGGACGAACTGGCGCACTGCTACCGGGATCTGGGGCAGGCGGATGCCGCGGCGCGGGCGGCGGAGGAGTCGATCGCCGGACACCCGGAGACGCGGGCGCGGCGCCGGGCGATCGGCCTCGCCCTGCTCGCCTCGGCGCAGGTCCAGCAGCGCGAGGTCGAGCAGGCCTGCCGCACGGGCACGCGCGCGCTCGAACTGCTCGGCACGCTGCGGTCGTCGAGGGGCGCGGAGTACCTGGACGACCTGCGGGAGCGTCTGGAGCCGTACGCGGGGGAGGCGGTGGTACGGGAGTTCGGGGCGCGCATGGAGCTCTATGCCGCTTAGTCCCGGCCGGGAGCCGTGCCGTTCGAGAAGGTTGTGTAACCGGGCTCACACGTATGTGCGGAGCCCCGGGCGCACCCGGTAGCGTGAGCCGACGATTCCGTAGGTCCATCAGTAGGAGTCCCGGTGACGCAGAACGGACAGGGTCCGGAGCCGCAGTACCCGGCGGTGCCCCCCGCGCAGAACGCCCAAGGGGGAGCACAGCCGTACGGTGGCGCCTGGGGTCCCGCCGGCGCGGCGCCGGGCGGGCAGCCGCTGCCGCCCGCGCAGCCCCTGCCTCCGGAGGCGGCGCCGGGCGGCACCGCCGACACGCAGTCCACCCAGTACCTGCCGCCGGTCCCGCCGCAGCCCGGCTACGGCTACCCGGGGCCGGGTGCCCCGGGCGGCGCCGACATGCAGGCGACCCAGCACATCGCGCCGGTCCCGGGCGGGATGCCGCCGGTGGCCCCGGTCCAGGGCGGGATGCCCCCCATGCCGCCGGTGCCGGGGCAGCAGCCGGGCCCGCAGCCGGGCTACGGGTACCCGCAGCAGCAGCCGGGCGGAATGCCGCAGGCCGGTCAGCGGCCCGGGTACGGCTATCCGCCGCCGGCCGGGGACATGCAGGCCACCCAGCACATCGCCCCCGTGCCGCCGCAGCCGGGCGGGGGTGCTGCCCAGACCCAGTTCCTGGGCACCGGGCCGCTCCAGGCGCAGGGCCCCGGGCCCGCGGGCGCCTCCGACGCGACCCAGTACATCGCCCCCGTACCGGCGCAGGAGCCCGGTGAGCGGCAGCCGCCCGCCGAGTTCGACAACCTCTTCCGCACGGAGGCCCCGCGGGCGCCGCAGGCCCCGCAGCAGCCGCACGCGCAGGCGTACCAGCAGCCCGCCCCGGCCCCGTACCAGCAGCAGCACCAGCCGCCGCAGCACCAGCAGCAGCACCACCAGCCGCCGGCGCCCCCGCAGCAGTACGCGTACGAGGGGGCCTACTACGACGACGGTGCCGACCCCGAGCCCCCGCGCCGCAAGTCCCCGGTCGCGCTGATCGCCGCCGTCGTCGTCGGCTGCGCGGTCGTCGGCCTCGGTGCCGGCGCGCTGCTCAGCGGCGGCGACGAGGAGAAGGACCCCAAGAAGGGCACCCAGACCGTGGCGGAGAGCTCCGCCGCCCCGTCCGGCGAGCCGACGACCGCGCCCACCGAGAAGCCGGCCGACCCGGCGGAGCCGCAGGCGCAGGAGCTGAGCAAGCTCCTCGCGACCAGCAGCAACAGCCGTGACACGGTGATCAGCTCGGTCGAGTCCATCAAGCAGTGCAAGAACCTGGACAAGGCCGCGAGCGACCTGCGGGGCGCCGCCGAGCAGCGCCGTGGCCTGGTGACCAAGCTCCAGTCGCTGTCGGTGGACAAGATCCCGGACAACCCGGCCCTGACGGCCGCGCTCACCAAGGCCTGGGAGGCCTCGGCGGCCGCGGACGACCACTACGCGGCCTGGGGCGACCAGATGAAGGCCAAGAAGGCCTGCAAGGGCGGCAAGGCGCGCTCGACCCCGCAGCTGGCCGCGGCGAACAACAAGAGCGGCGAGGCCACCGCCGCCAAGAAGCAGGCGGCCTCGCTGTGGAACCCGACGGCCTCGAAGTACGGCCTGGAGAAGCGGACGTACACCCAGCTCTAGCGCCCCGGCCGCAGGCCCGGCCGTAGCCCCCGCTGTGGCCACGGCCACAGCGGGGGAGGGCCGGGGAGGGCTCAGGGGGCGCTCAGGACGGTCTCGCCGACGTCGACGAAACCGGGCCGCTGCGCCACCAGCTGCCCCTTGCGGACCACCTGGAACGTCACCTCGTGGTTGACGATCCGGGGGAAGCCCGGGGCGCCGAGCAGGTCCTCGTACTTCCAGCGCAGGGTCGGGGTCAGGCCGCCGGTGTCGATCCGCGCGCCCCGGTCGAGGGCGAACGCGATCTGGGTGGCGGTGATCTTGTCGGTGTCGAGGGACTCGACGACCTCCTTGAGGACCGTGTAGGCGATCCAGGTGGTCTGGACGCCCGCGTCGGCCGGGTCGACCCGGTTGTCGGCGAAGGCGTGCTCCTGGATGACCTTCCGCATCGGCGCCCAGCTCTTGTCGGACGCCTCCGGGTACCAGCCGGTGACGAACGCGCCCTCGAAGGGGCTGTGGGCGCCGCCGGTGCGGTCGATCACGGGCTGGCCGACGCTGCCGAGGACGGACGAGATCCGCACGCCGTCCTTCTTCTTGCCGGAGCCGTCGCCCGAGCCCGATCCGGAGCCGTCGCCCGAGCCGCCGCCGTTCTCGCCGTCGCTCTCCTGCTGCGGGAGGCGGCGGAAGGAGTCGAAGAAGGTCTGGGTGCGCTCGCCGAGCACGGCGGTGACGCAGCCGTCCTCGGCGCCGGCCCTCTCGCGGGCCTTGATGGCGGGCTCGGTGTACTCGGCGGCGTCCTCGACGGCGGGGATGTCGACGGCGCTGCGGTGGCTCGCCTTGCGCAGGCCCGAGTTGAGGAGCTCGGGGAGCTTGTCGCCGGCGAGGGTGTCGGGCCGGACGAGGGAGACCTTGCGGCAGGACGCGGCGAGCTGCATGCCGTGACCGGCGATGAGCGAGGCCTGCCCGCCGTTGACGGGATAGGAGAGCGGGCTGGTGAACTCGTCCTCGGAGATGCCGTAGCCGCCGATGTACGGGATGCCCGCGGCCTCCAGGGGGGCCATGAAGGCGCGCCCGTTCTGGCTGTACGAGCCGACGACGGCGACGGCCTTCTCCCGGACGGCGCGGCGGGCGCAGGCGGCGGCGCCGGCGCTGGTGTTGTGCTCGTTGCAGGTGAGGATGCGCAGCTCGTGGCCGTCGATGCCGCCCTGGGAGTTGACCCAGCGGGCGTAGGTCTGTGCCATGGCGGGCATTCCGGGCATATTGGTGGCGCGGGTCTGGTCGGGAGCCCATGTCATGACGGTGACGGGCTCCCTGGAACCCCCCGTGGTTCCAGGGAGCACGCCACAACCGGTGAGCAACGAGGCTCCGGCCGTCGCGGTCGTGACGTACGCGAGGAGTGAGGTCAGTCGCCGTCCGGTCATGGACACGCACATTTCCGCCTCATGGGTAACGCGGGAGTGAGCATGGTTCAACAGGGGGTGACGTGAAGGTGAATTACGGGGGCTGCGAGGGGGCGGCTCCGGTTACCGGACAAGGGAACGTACGATCGAAACGTGTCCAGTCCAGTCTCCGGTTCGGTTAACTCTTCCCGTCGCGGCCGTCGCTCCTCCACCATGGGCGGCATGCCGCTCAACGACATGCCTTGGTGGCGCTGGCGCAGCAACGTGCGCTCGGCGCTGCACATGCTCTCCGACCCCGGGTTCCACGAGACCACCTGGCTGGCCGGCCTCGACGGGTACGGCGACGTCACCGACGCCGTCTACCGTCTGGTCGAGGACACCTGGCTCGACAACTGGTCCGCCGAGAAGTACGTCGGCTCGATCTTCCGGGACACCGGCGAGGCCGCCCTCGTCGACGTCGCCGTCCTCCGGGTGCTGCGCATCATGCACCAGGTGGGCCCCGACGCCCCCGTCTCCGCCTACCTCCAGCACCCCGGGTGGCCCGAGGCCGTACGGGCCGCCCGCGAGGCCCACGTACGCCTCGCGCAGGCGGACGGGGAGGACCCGGACACACCACCGCGCTCCCTCGACGTGCTGCACATCATGACGGGGTCCGCCTGACGGACGGTGGGTCACCGCGCGCCTCCGGATATGGCAGGCTGACGGGATGACCGACCAGTACGTCCTCACCCTCTCCTGCCCCGACAAGCAGGGCATCGTGCACGCCGTGTCGAGCTACCTCTTCATCACCGGGTGCAACATCGAGGACAGTCAGCAGTTCGGAGACCGCGACACCGGGCTCTTCTTCATGCGGGTCCACTTCTCGGCCGAGGCCCCCGTGAACGTCGACAAGCTGCGCGCCAGCTTCGTCGCCGTCGGCGACTCCTTCGAGATGGACTGGCAGATCCACCGCGCGGACGAGCGCATGCGGGTCGTCCTCATGGTGTCGAAGTTCGGCCACTGCCTGAACGATCTGCTGTTCCGCTCGCGGATCGGCGCGCTGCCGGTCGAGATCGTGGCCGTCGTCTCCAACCACACCGACTTCCAGGAACTCGTCGGCTCGTACGGGCTGCCCTTCCGGCACATCCCCGTCACCAAGGACACCAAGGCGGAGGCCGAGGCCGAGCTCCTGGACCTGGTCCGCGAGGAGGACGTCGAACTGGTCGTCCTCGCCCGCTACATGCAGGTCCTCTCCGACGACCTCTGCAAGCGGCTCTCCGGGCGGATCATCAACATCCACCACTCCTTCCTCCCGAGCTTCAAGGGCGCCAAGCCCTACCACCAGGCGCACACGCGCGGCGTGAAGCTGATCGGCGCGACGGCCCACTACGTGACGGCCGACCTCGACGAGGGCCCGATCATCGAGCAGGAGGTCGAGCGCGTCGGCCACGAGGTCACCCCCGACCAGCTGGTCGCGATCGGCCGCGACGTGGAGTGCCAGGCGCTGGCCCGCGCGGTGAAGTGGCACGCGGAACACCGCATCCTGCTGAACGGCCGCCGCACGGTGGTCTTCGCGTAACACCCTCGGTGGCGGCGGGGACGCCGGACTCCGACGAGGGGGTCCCCGCCCGCCGGCTACAGCCGGCTCAGCGACGCCGCTGCCGACAGGACGTCCCTGATCGCCTCGCGGTCGCCGTCCTGGCCCGCCGCCGCTTCCTCCGGGGAGATGTGGCCCGCCACCAGCTGGCAGAACTCCACCCCGTCCATCGCCACCTGCGCCACCACCCGCTCCGGCGAGCCGAGCGCCGCCGGGGAGTCCAGCGCGATGTACCAGTGGCCGCCGCCCGCGCCCTCCACCTCCAGGTGCAGCGAGCGGCCCGCCGCGCCCGCCGCGACCAGATGGCGGGCCGGCGAGGCGAGGCCCGTGCGGCGCCGGTTCGCCAGCGCGCCCGGGAGCAGGCGCGCCGCCAGGTCGATCATGCTGTGCAGATGCGCCCCGCCCGGCGCCGCGTACGGGTAGGCCACCGCGTTCGCGATGTCGTCCGCGTGCACCCAGCACTCGAACGCCCGCTCAAGCAGCGAGTCCCGCAGCGGCAGCGCGAAGTCCTTGTACGTGACCGTCAGGTCGGCCACGCCACGGCCCGCGAACGACACCGTCCGGATCAGCGCGTGGCTCTGGTCCCGCCACGGGCCGCGGATCGTGCGGTTCGGCGGCCGGTCGAGGCCCGACCAGAACGCCTCGGTCCGCTCCGACGGGGACAGCTCCGGGGTCCCCGCGCCCAGCGGGTCCTCCAGGCCGAGCGCCGCCGACACGAGCCCGTCCACCGCGAGGAGATGACCCATGACCCCGGCGACCGTCGCCTTCCGGCGGACGATCCGGCCCTCCTCGTACCACTTCAGCCGGACCGGGGCGTGCCACTCCGACTCGCCGATGTCCCGGAGCAGGGCGTCGAGCCGCGCGGTCTCCGCGTCGTACGGCGTGACCCACTCCGGCACCGGGATGCGCGCCGGCCGCCGGCCCAGACAGTTCTCCAGCACCCGGGACCGCAGCAGCGGGTCGAGGTCCAGATCGCGGTCCTCGTGCAGCAGCGCCACCGCGTCCCGCAGCCGCAGCGCCTCGTCCGCGCACGGCGCGCAGGCCGTCAGATGGTCCTCGACGGCCCGCGTCTCCCCGGGCGAGCACGCCGAAAGCGCCCAGGCCCCGAGAAGGGACTTGAGCACCCCGTGCGTCAGGACGGGTACCTCGGGCTCGGGTTCCACCCCGGGCTTCTCCTCTTCCGGCGCCTCGCTCGGGTCGGCCGTCAGGTCCGCGTGGTCGTCCGCCGCCCGGCGCGGCCCCGGTATCCACGGGGCGCGTGCGACGTCGTCCCCGTCGTCGCCGTTCGCCCGGGTCACCGAGCCCGTCCGTAGCCGGGCGGACCGCCGCCCTCCGCGAAGGGCCGGTTGGCCGAGGAGAGCAACTGGAGCCCGAGGCGCAGGCGCCGTCGCGCCTCGTCCTCGGTGACGCCGAGGTCGGCGGCGGTCTGCCGGTAGTCCCGCCGCTGGAAGTACGCCAGTTCGAGCGCGGCCCGGAGCGGCGTCGGCATGGACGTCACGATGTAGTCGGCGCGGGCCGCGACCGACGCCCGCCGGACCTTCTGCTCCAGCTCCTCCGCCGAACCCCGGCCGGTCTCCGCGTACGCCGTCGTCTCGGCCTGCCGCAGCCGGTGGACGGCCTGTCGCTGCGTCAGCTTGGCCACCCACGAGCGCAGGTTCCCCTGCTTCGGGTCGTAGGCGTCCGGGTTCTCCCAGATGTAGCCGAAGACCTCGCGGGTGATCTGGTCGGCCGCGTCGTCGTCGTCGAGGACCCGGTGGGCGAGGCTGTGCACCAGGGCGGCGAACCGGTCGTACAGCTCGCCGAGCGCGGCGGCCTCGCCGCGCGCCAGCCGCTGCTGCATCCTGCGGTCCCAGCGCGGTGGTGTGTCCATCGCCATATCCGACCCTCGCCCCTCCCGGCTCCGGCGGCTCTCCGCTTCTACTCCAAAGTAGTGTGCCGCCCCGACAACGCACGAGTGTTTGCCGCAAGTGCGCCCTTGACGCGGGCCCGGATGGTAAGGAAAGCGTCATCCCCGCGCCCGGGGGTTTCGGACCGTGCCGGTGGGGCAGGCGGCGACCGTGACGACGATCGAGGTCGACGAGGACGAGTACGGCTCCTGGACGGTGTTCCGTGTCCGGGGCGAGATGGATCTGGTCACCTCCCCCCGGATACGCCGTCGCGTCCACGACGCCGTGGCGGGCGGCCGCCACGACCTGGTGATCGACCTGTCCGCAGTGCGGTTCTGCGACTCCAGCGGGGTGGGCGTGCTGATCGCGTCCCGCCGGCTGCTCCGCTCCTGCGGCGGCCGCCTGCGCCTGATCCTCCCCGAGGACCGGGACGGTCACGTCGGCCACGTCGGCCGGGTCCTCGCCGCGCTCGGCGTCCGGCGCCTCTTCGAGGTGTACGAGGACGTGCCGGGGGCGCTGACGGGGGCGGCGGGGCCGACGGGGCCGGCGGGAACGGCGGGGCTCGCCGACGCGACCGTGCCCGGACAGCGGGTCACCGACCGAATCGCTCCCTGAGCTTGTACTTCAGCACCTTCCGCAGCGTCTCGTTGCGGGGGAGTGCGTCCACCACCTCCAGCTGCTCCGGCAGCTTGTGGACCGACAGGCCCGCCTCCCGCAGGAAGGCCGTCACCGCGGGGAGGGTCAGCGGGGCTGCTCCCGGGGGCTGTTCGACGACGGCGCAGACGCGCTCGCCGCGCTCGGCGTCCGGGAGGCCTATGACGGCGGCGTCGCCGACGTCCGGGTGCCGATGGAGGAGGTCCTCGATCTCCTTGGCCGAGATGTTCTCTCCCTTACGGATGATGATGTCCTTGATGCGGCCGGTCAGGACCAGGTGCCCGCTCGGGGTGAGGTGTCCGACGTCGCCGGTGATGAGGAAGCCGTCCTCGTCGAAGGCGGCGGCCGTCTGCGCCGGGTCCAGATAGCCCCGGCAGACGGCCTCCCCGCGGAGCCGCACCTCCCCGGAGCCGGTGATCCGGATCTCCATGCCGGCCGGCGGGCGGCCCTCGGTGGTGGCGAGGTTCTCGGTGGTGTCGTCGGGCGCGCCCATGGTGATCATGGGGACCTCGGTCATGCCGTACCCGTGGGTGAGCTGGCAGCCCAGCTCCTTCCGTACGGCGTGGTAGATCTCCGGGGGCTTCGGCGCCCCGCCGCCCGCGAGCAGCCGCAGGGTGGGGATGACCGGCTCGCCGGGCTGTTTGCGCTGCTCGGCGAGGAACATCGAGTAGAAGGCGGTGGAGCCGCCGGCGACCGTCACGCCGTGCCGCCGGTACTCGCCGAGGGCCTCGGGCAGCGCGAACTGTTCGAACATGACGGCCGGGAACCCGTACAGCAGCAGCATCACCGTGTAGTCGGGCCCGGCGATGTGCGCGTACGGGAAGGCCATCGAGCCGACGTCTGACGCGGTGAGCTCGAGCGCGTGGGCGAGGCAGGAGCCGCCCGCGAGGAGCGAGCGGTCGGTGTGCAGGACGCCCTTGGGGTCGGAGGTGGTGCCCGAGGTCCAGTAGATCCAGCGGACGTCGGTCCCGGAGGAGGGCGGCGGGGGCAGCACCGCCGGGTCGCCGTCGGGCAGGGAGTCGGGGCCGTACGCCTCGAAGATCCCGTGCGCGCCGAGCCGCCGGGCCATCTCCGTATGGTCGAATCCGCGCCATTCTCCGGGGACGGCGAAGAACTCGGCCTTGGACTCGCGCAGCGCGAAGCCGACCTCCTTGTCCCGGTAGAAGGGGATCACGGGCGTCTGTACGGCTCCGATGCGGGCGAGCGCGAAGGAGAGCACCACGGTCTCGATGCGGGTGGGCAGCTGCCAGGCGACCACCGTGCCAGGCCGTACCCCCATGGCGTGGAGGCCCGCGGCGCAGCGCTCGGCGCGGTCGCGCAGTCCGCCGAAGGTGAGGACCCGGTCGCCCTGGAGGAGGACGGGCCGGTCGGGGGTGAGGGCGGCGCGGCGCTCGACGAGCTCCCAGAGCGTGCGGGCCGAGCCCAGGGCGTGTGCGGTCTGATCCATGACCGGACTCCTCTTGGCTGACGTTCCGTCAGATCGTCCGGTGAGCGTAGAGGCCGGGCGCTTGTCGGTCCAGGGGCGCGGGGCTAGCCTGATGCCGTCAGATCTGACGGTCCATCAGAAACATGGAGGGGTCATGACGGAACTGCCCCGCGTCATCAGCGTCGACGACCACGTGATCGAGCCCGCCCACCTCTTCGAGACCTGGCTCCCGAAGAAGTACCGCGACCGCGGACCCCAGCCCCTCACGGCCGGCATCGGAGAGCTCGCCTACGTCGCCGGCAAGTACCAGATCACGATGGACCCGGACGGCCCGCCGACCGACTGGTGGATCTACGAGGACCTCAAGTTCCCGTACAAGCGCAACATCGCCGCCGTCGGCTTCGACCGCGACGACATGACCCTGGAGGGCATCACCCGCGCCGAGATGCGGCGCGGCTGCTGGGACCCCAAGGCGCGCCTCGCCGACATGGACCTCAACCACGTCGAGGCCTCCCTCTGCTTCCCCACCTTCCCCCGCTTCTGCGGCCAGACCTTCGCGGAGGCCCACGACAAGGAGGTCGCCCTCGCCTGCGTGCGCGCCTACAACGACTGGATGGTCGAGGAGTGGTGCGGCGACAGCGGCGGCCGGCTCATCCCGCTCTGCATCATCCCGCTCTGGGACATCGACCTGGCCGTCGCCGAGATCCGGCGCAACGCCGCCCGCGGCGTCAAGGCCGTCACCTTCTCCGAGATCCCCACCCACCTCGGCCTGCCGTCGATCCACTCCGGCTACTGGGACCCCTTCTTCGCCGTCTGCCAGGAGACCGGCACGGTGGTCAACATGCACATCGGCTCCAGCAGCCAGATGCCCGCCGCCTCGCCCGACGCCCCGCCCGCCGTCCAGGCCTCGCTCAGCTTCAACAACGCGATGGCCTCGATGATGGACTTCCTCTTCAGCGGGGTCCTCGTGAAGTTCCCCCGCCTCAAGCTCGCCTACAGCGAGGGCCAGATGGGGTGGATCCCGTACGCCCTGGAGCGCGCCGACGACGTGTGGGAGGAGCACCGCGCCTGGGGTGGCGTCCGCGACCTCGTCCCCGAGCCGCCGTCCACGTACTACTACCGGCAGATCTTCTGCTGCTTCTTCCGCGACAAGCACGGGATCGCCTCGCTCGACGTGGTGGGGCGGGACAACGCCACCTTCGAGACCGACTACCCACACGTCGATTCGACCTTCCCGCACACCAAGGAGGTCGCCCTCGACCACGTCCAGGGCCTCGACGACGAGACGATCTACAAGCTCATGCGGGGCAACGCCATCCGCATGCTCGACCTGGACCTCGACCGGGGAGTCGACTTCGGGTGGGGCGTCGGCCCGGGGCGGGGTGCCGGCCCCGGGCGGGGCATCGCCTGATGGACCTCTCCTGCACCGACGAGGAGGAGGAGTTCCGCGCCCGGCTCCGGGAATGGCTCACCGCGACCCTGCCCGGACTCCCGCCGAGACCCGACCCGATGGACTGGCCGGCCCGCCGGGCGTACGACTGCGGCTGGCAGCGCCGGCTGTACGACGCCGGGTACGCCGACGTGCACTGGGACGCCTCCCCGACGCAGCGGCTGATCTTCCTGGAGGAGACCGAACTCGCCGGGGCGCCCTACGTCGGCGCCAACTTCGTCGGCCTCCTCCACGCGGGCCCGACGATCGCCGCCGAGGGTACCGCCGAGCAGCGCGCCCGCTGGCTGCCCCCGGTCCTGCGCGGCGACGAGGTCTGGTGCCAGGGCTTCAGCGAGCCCGGCGCCGGCTCCGACCTCGCCTCGCTGCGGACCCGGGCGGTCCGGGACGGGGACGCGTACGTCGTCACCGGCCAGAAGATCTGGACCTCGCACGCGGAGGTCGCCGACTGGTGCGAACTCCTCGTCCGGACGGACCCCGAGGCGCCGTCCAAACACCGGGGCATCACCTGGCTCGCGATGCCCATGGACGCCCCCGGCATCACCGTACGGCCGCTGCGGACGCTCGCCGGCTCCACGGAGTTCGCCGAGGTCTTCCTCGACGAGGTGCGGGTGCCCGTCGAGAACCGGGTCGGCGAGGAGAACGACGGCTGGCGGGTCACCATGGTCACCCTCTCCTTCGAACGCGGCACCGCGTTCGTCGGCGAGGTCGTCGCCTGCCGCCGCCTCCTCGGCGAACTCGCCCGCACCGCCCGGAAGAACGGCACCTGGGACGACACCGTCCTGCGCCGCCGCCTCGGCAGGCTCTCCGCCGAGTTCCAGGCCCTGTGGCGGATCGTCCAGGCAAACGTCAGCGAGGCCCAGGCGACCGGCGGGGTGCCCGGCGCCGGCGGCTCCGTCTTCAAACTGCACTACTCGCACGCCCGCCAGGAGCTGTACGAGGCCGCCGCCGCCGTCCTCGGCCCCGACGCGCTCGACCTCGGCCGCGACTGGACCCTCGACCGGCTGTCCTCGCTCTCGTACACGATCGCGGCCGGCACCTCCCAGATCCAGCGCAACATCGTCGCCGAGCGCATCCTCGGCCTGCCGAAGGGCCGGTGACCCCCGCCATGGACTTCCGACTCACCGAGGACCAGAAGGCCCTGCGACGCGGTGTACGGGACCTCCTCGAAGGCCGCTTCGGCCGGGAGGCGCTGCGGGCGGCGGTCGACTCCGGCGGGACGCTGGACCGCGACCTGTGGCGGGAGCTCGGCGCGGCCGGGTTCTTCGCCCTGCGCCTCCCCGAGGAGGAAGGGGGCGTGGGCCTCGGCCTTCCGGAGGCGGTCCTGGTGTTCGAGGAGGCGGGCCGGGTGCTGCTGCCGGGGCCGCTGGTCGCCACGCATGGGGCGGCGGGGATCGTGCCGGGGGCGGCGGAGGGGGAGGTGGTGGTGACCGAGGTGGCCGAGGGCCTGGTCCCTTGGCTGGACGAGGCGGATGTGGTGCTGGGCGACGCCACGGGGGCCGTACCGATGCGGTCGGTGGATCCGCTCACCCCGCTCCACCGGGTCCCCGTGCCCACCCCCGTCCGCGGGGGAGCGGCGCCTCTCGAAGCCGTCCTGCTCACCGCCGCCGAGCAGGTGGGCAGTGCGGACGCCACCATCGGGGCGGCCGTCTCCCACGCACGGGAGCGGGAGCAGTTCGGGCAGGTCATCGGGGGGTTCCAGGCCGTCAAGCACCTCTGCGCCGGGATGCTCGTCCGCACCGAGCTCGCCCGCGCCGCCGTACGCGCCGCCTCCCTCACCGCCGACCCCGTCGAGATCGCCGGCGCCAAGCTCCTCGCCGACGAGGCCGCGACCGCCAACGCCCGCGACTGCCTCCAGGTCCACGGCGGCATGGGATTCACCTGGGAGGCCGACGTCCACCTGCACCTCAAGCGCGCCTGGGTACGGGCCGGGCTGCGCCTGCCCGCCGCGCGCGCCGAGGAGGCGGTGGCCGCCGGACTGTGACTCCCGCCCTCGCTCTCCGCGCTCTCCGGGTCACGGAATGTTGATATCTGGTTGTGTCCTTCGGCGCGGCCGTCACGGCCCGGAGTCGGCCTCCGGCTCCGGTACGCTCCGTGGGATGCGAGTGCTCGTTGGCCCGGATCGTCCCGGTGTCGCCCCTGAGGTGACTCCGGGCCCGGGAATGCGCGCCGCTCGCGCCCCGAGGACGCGCTCCGCGCGCTCCTGTTCGACTCCCCGCAGCGTGCGTCGCACAGTATGGACTACGCGTACTCCTTCGCGCTGGAATATGCCCGAAGCGCTTGTTGCGGTGACTGTACGTCAACCATGCTGTCTCACAAGGGAATCACGTTCCGTAAGGGCGTCGATGGCTGTGAGGCGCGAGGCGATGTGTCCGCCGGTTCGGATGGTGTGAGCGGTGCAGGTGCTTCAGGTTCAGTTGGAGGTCGGGCCGGACCCGGCGGAGGTGGGGCGAGCCCGGAGGTGGGCCCGGTCGCGGCTCGCCGGTTCGGGCATAGGCGATGACGAGCCGCTGGCCGAGACGCTGGTGCTGCTCATCTCCGAGCTCGTGACCAACGCGGTGGTGCACACCGGCTGTCCGGCCGTGCTGCGGATGCTGTTCGCGGCGGAGGGCGGGGTGCGGGTCGAGGTGGCGGACGCGAGCGACCGCCCGCCGCGGCCCCGGCACGCGGAGGGCGACGACACCAATGGGCGCGGCCTGGAGCTGGTCGACGGCCTCGCGGACCGGTGGGGCTGGCAGCCCGAGGGTGCCGGCAAGAGCATCTGGTGCGAGGTGGACCCGGCTCCGGCCGCGCCTTCGCCGGGTCCGGGGGCGTCGGTGGCGCCCGGCCGGGTGCACTGCTGACGGTTCGCGGCCGGGTGGCCGGCGGCGGGTGCCAGGCGCTGGGTGGCGGGTGCCGGCGGCCGAGCCGGGCGTCACCCGCCCACCCGTCGTCGGAACGGTGCTCAGAGGACGGCGACCGGTGCCACCGGTGTGCCCGTGCCGCCCACGAAGGGCTCGGGCATCGCGGAGAGCAGGAAGGCGTAGCGCCGCTCTTGTGCACAGGCTGTGGACAGAGCTTCCAGATTCCAGTTCTGCCCCTGGAGCATGCCCATCTCGACCAGGTCGAGGGCGTGCACGGGCAGCCACAGATCCTCGATCTCCGGCGGGAAGATCTCGAAGGTGAGGGTGTCGTTGGCGACGGCCGCGACGTCCCGGGCGTGGAACCACTCCGGCGTACGGATCGAGAGCCCGGGTGACGGGAAGGCGTATCCGTGCCGGTCACCGGCCAGGTACGACTGCATCTGACCCGTCCGGACGAGCACGATGTCGCCGGACCGTACGGTCACCCCGCCGAAGTCGGCGGCCTCGTCGAGGTCCTCGGGCGTGACGGCGTGGTCGCCCGGCAGCCGGTCCAGGCCCTTGGCGGCGGCCACGTCGAGCAGGACCCCGCGGCTCACCAGGTGGCGGGCCGTGTGGATGCCGCTGAACTCGGAGCGGCCGTGTGGGGTGATGGTGGCGGCGGGGCGGCCGTTGTAGAGGTGGCCCGAGTGGGAGACATGGGTCAGGGCGTCCCAGTGGGTGCCGGCCTGGAGGCCGAGGGTCACGGCGTCGTCGCTGGTGGCGACCGTGCCGGGGCCGAAGAGCTCCTGGTTGATCTGGACCATGACGTGGAGCGGGTTGACCCGGCCGGGGATCATGCCGGTCTGGACGCCGTCCTGCTTGAGGTCGACGGCGAGGGGGACGCGGTGGCCGGTGCGGACGGTGGCGACGGCCTCCCGTACGACCTCGTCGGTGACGAGGTTGAGGGTGCCGATCTCGTCGTCCTGGCCCCAACGTCCCCAGTTGTTGACGCGCTTGGCGATCTCGTGGAATGCGGCGGGCAGAGACATCGGGGCCTCCGGGGTCTTGTTTTCCGGTATCTGACGGACCGTAGAATCCTGACGACGAATGAATCTAACGGACCGTCAGAAACTGCGGGAGGGGCCGGGCGTGGGGAACTTCTTGGCTGGCAAGGTCGTCGCCGTGACGGGCGCGGGACGGGGCATCGGCCGCGCCGTGGCCCTCGCGTGCGCGGCGGAGGGCGCGAAGGTCGTCGTCAACGACTACGGGGTGTCGATCGAGGGCGGTGAACCGACCTCGGAGATCGCGCTGTCGGTGGTGAAGGAGATCGAGGCGGGGGGTGGCGCGGCGGTCGCGGTCGCCGACGACATCTCGACGATGGTGGGCGGACAGCGGGTCGTCGACGTCGCCCTCGCCGAGTACGGGCGCCTGGACGGGGTCGTGTGCGTGGCGGGCATCCTGCGCGAGCGGATGCTCTTCAACATGTCCGAGGAGGAGTGGGACCCGGTCGTCGCCACGCATCTGAAGGGCACGTTCACGGTCTTCCGGGCGGCCTCGGCGATCATGCGGCGCCAGGGGACCGGGACGCTGATCGGCTTCACGAGCGGCAACCACCAGGGTTCGGTGGCGCAGGCCAACTACTCGGCCGCGAAGGGCGGGATCATCTCCCTCGTACGGTCGGCGGCGCTCGGTCTCCACAAGTACGGGGTGACGGCGAACGCGGTGGCACCGGTGGCCCGGACCCGGATGTCGGCGAACGTCCCGATGGAGCTGAAGGAGATCGGGGAGCCGGAGGACGTGGCGGCCCTCGTCGTCTACCTGCTCTCCGAGCGGGCCCGCGAGGAGAGGATCACCGGCCAGGTCTACACGATCGCCGGCCCGAAGATCGCGGTCTGGGCGCAGCCCAGGGAGCTGCGGGCGGGATACGCGGAGGGCGGCGCCTGGACCCCGGAGCGGATCGCGGACTTCCTCCCGGGGACGGTGGGGGTCGATCCGATGCCGATGCTGGCGCGGCTGGAGGAGATGGCCCGGGCCGCGGCGGCGGGCGACCGCCCCAACGCGGGCACGGGCCCCGGCGCGGGCACGGGCCCCGGCGCCAACGCGGGCACGGCCGGCACCGGGACGGAGGACGGCTCATGAGGGGCGTGGTCTTCGACGGGAAGCAGGTCGAGGTCGTCGACGACCTGGAGGTGCGGGACCCCGGACCCGGCGAGGTGCTGGTGGGGATCGCGGCGGCCGGACTGTGCCACAGCGATCTGTCGGTCGTCGACGGGACCATCCCCTTCCCCCCTCCCGTCGTCCTCG
Organism: Streptomyces sp. NPDC088553; assembly: GCF_044752965.1. Lineage (NCBI taxonomy): Bacteria > Bacillati > Actinomycetota > Actinomycetes > Kitasatosporales > Streptomycetaceae > Streptomyces > Streptomyces sp. NPDC088553. The sequence goes on from NZ_JBIVMG010000005.1 coordinate 305,041, forward strand.
GGCACGAGGGCGCCGGGGTCGTCGAGGCGGTCGGACCAGGGGTCACGCACGTCGTCCCGGGCGACCACGTGGCCCTGTCGACGCTCGCCAACTGCGGGGCCTGCGCGGACTGCGACCGCGGGCGGCCCACCATGTGCCGGAAGGCCATCGGGATGCCGGGGCAGCCGTTCTCGCGGGGCGGACGGCCGCTCCACCAGTTCGCGTCGAACTCGTCGTTCGCCGAGCGGACCGTCGTGAAGGCGGTCCAGGCGGTGAAGATCCCGCAGGACATCCCCCTGACCTCGGCGGCCCTGATGGGCTGCGGCGTCCTCACCGGCGTCGGGGCCGTACTGAACCGGGCGAAGGTCGGGCGGGGCGAGACCGTCGTCGTCATCGGCACCGGCGGGATCGGGCTCAACGTCCTCCAGGGCGCGCGGATCGCGGGCGCGCTGACGATCGTCGCCGTGGACACGAACCCGGCGAAGGAGGCCGTGGCCCGGCGGTTCGGCGCGAGCCACTTCCTGACCTCCACCGACGGGGTACGGGCGATCCTCCCCACCGGCGCCGACCACGTCTTCGAGTGCGTCGGGCACACCGGGCTCGTCCGGACCGCGATCGACCTCCTCGACCGGCACGGGCAGGCCATCCTCCTCGGCATGACCGCGCCGAAGGCGGAGGCGAGCTTCCTGCCCGCCGCGATGTTCCTGGACAAGTCGATCCTGGGCTGCCGGTACGGCTCCTCCCGCCCGCAGCGCGACATCCCGCTCTATGCCGAGCTGTACCGCTCCGGCCGCCTCCTCCTCGACGAACTCGTCACCGCCACCTATCCGGTGGAGGAGTTCGCGAGGGCCGTGGAGGACGCGGAGGCGGGCAAGGTGGCCCGGGGGGTCCTCACTTTCTGAGGGCGCGGTACGCCGCCACGGTCCGGTCGAGGGCCTCCTCGACCGGGGTGGCGACGGCGCCGAGCCGCTCCTCGACGAGCGCGGAGTCGACGACGAACGGCTCCGCGAACTCGTAGCGCATCTCGATCAGTTCGCGCACGGTCGGATTGAACGCGCCCAGCACGTACAGCGCCGCCGTCGGCATCCGGCGCAGCCGGGCGGAGCCGGGGCGGCCGGTGGCGCGGTGGGCCAGGTCGACCAGCTCGCGGGTCGTGCGGGTGCGCGGGTCGTTGGGGAGGTGCCAGACGCGGCCCGGCGCGTCGGGGTGCCGGCCGAGCAGGGCGAGCGCCTCCCCGATGTCGGGGATGAACGTGTAGGTGTGCGGCTGGTCCGGATCGCCGAGGACGGTCGCGGTGCGCCCGGCGAGCAGGGCCGGGACGACCAGGTCGCCGAGGTTGGACTGGGCGCCGCCGCGCGGCCCGAAGTAGTCGGAGGCGCGCCCGATCGCCACCTCCACGCGCCCGGCCCGGTGGGCGGCGAGCAGGTCCTGGGTCATCCGGCCCCGGAGCCTGCCCTTGCGGGTGGTCGCGGCGTCGGGCGTCTCCTCGGTGAACGGGCGGCCCCCGGGCGGCGGCCCGTAGCTGTAGACGTTGTCCATCGAGACCATCCGGGCGCCGCTCGCCTCGGCCGCGGCGAGGACCCCGGCCTGGAGGGCGGGGAACTCCTGCCGCCAGCGGTGGTACGGCGGGTTGAGGGCCTGGTAGACGACGGTCGCGCCGGCCGCGACGGCGGTGGTGAACGCGGGATCGGCCGCGTCGCCCGCCGTCACCTCGACACCGTCGGGGACGGCCGCCCGGCCGGACCGGTTCACGACGCGTACGGACTCCCCCTGACGGACCAGCGCCTCGGCGACGGCCGTGCCGACGGCACCGGAGCCGAAGATCACGTGACGGGGGTGGGTGGTGTGCTTCATGTGTCGACCTCGCGTCGGGAGTCCGGTCCGGTGGTCCGGCCGGGGGGTGATGGCGGGCAGGAGTCCGTGGAGCAGGACGCCGGAGCGGGCGGAGAAGGTGAGCGCCCCGGAGAACGAGCCGGGGAAAACGAGGTGGGCCTCACGGGTGTACGTCGTTACGGTCCTGAGCATGTCCTATCGCGAGCTCGCCACCCGCCCCGTTCTCGCCTGGTCCGCCGTGACCGTCGCCGGCCGGCTCCCCGTCGCCATGGCCCCCCTCGCCCTCGTGTTCCTCGTCCGGGAGCGCCCCGGAGGCTACTCGCTCGGAGCCGTGCTCGCCGCCGCGTACGTCATCGGGGAGATCGTCGCCGCGCCCGTCCTCGGCCTGCGGCTCGACGCCGAGCACGCCCGGCCGCAGCTCGTCGCCGGACTCGTCGTCGGGGCCGCCGGGTTCACGGGTCTCGGGCTCGTGCCCGGGGCGCACCCCGTCGTGCTCGCCGCCCTCGCCCTGCTCGGCGGCGCCGGGCCCGCCGCCGTGCCCGGCGGGCTGCGCGCGCTCCTCACCAGCCTCGTCCCCGAGCGGGCCGTGACCCAGGCGATGAGCATGGAGTCGGTGCTGGTCTTCGCGATCTGGGCCGCCGCTCCCGCCCTCGTCACCGGCCTGGCGCTCGGCGTCGACCCCGCCGTACCCCTGCTGCTCATGGGGGTCCTGCTGGGTCTGGCGGTCGCCGGGCTGTGGATGCTCCCGCCCGGCTGGCAGCAGGCGGCCAAGGGGGACGGCGCGTCGACGCGGCGGGCGCTGCTCCGGGCCTGGCCGGTGTACGTCCTGGGGGCGGCCGGTCTGACGCTGCTCGCGCTCGCCGAGTTGATCCTGCCCGCGCTCCTCGAACAGCGCGGGATCGGCATCGGCTGGGCGGGTCTGCTGCTCGCCGGGTTCTCGATCGGCTCGGCGGTCGGCGCGTTCGCGTACGGCCTCCGGGCCGGCTGGCCGGGCACGCTGACCGCCCAGTCCCTCGTCCTGGTCCTCGCGGTCGCCTCGGGCGTCGCCCTGGTCGCCGTACTGCCCTCGGCGGCGGGGATCGCGGTGGCCCTGGTGGCGGCCGGGCTCCTCCAGGCCCCGGCGAGCCTGGCCCGGAACCTGGCCCTCAGAGAGCTGCTGCCACCGTCGGCGCTCGCCGCCGGCTACTCGGTCATGTACGCGGCGGTGGGGGCCGGTTACGCGGCCAGCGGCACCCTCGCCGGGGGTCTGCTCAAGGTCGTGGCGCCGTCCACGGCCATCCTCTGGGGGGTCGGTCTGACCGGCCTGCTCATCCTGATCGGCGCGGTGGGGGAGCGGCGGCTCGTCCGGGAACGGGAGGACGGCGACCTGGCTCGCCCCCGGCCTCAGGAAGCGGCCTCCGCGGCGGTCTCCGGGGCGGAATCCGGGGCGGAATCCGGGGACGCGGACGCGGCCGTGCGGAACGTCCGCCGGTAGGACGTCGGCGTCACCCCGATCGCGCTCATCAGGTGCACCCGCAGCGACTGCGCCGTCCCGAACCCCGCGTCCTGCGCGACCCGGTCGACGGGCAGGCCGGTCGACTCCAGGAGGTGCCGGGCGCGTTCGACCCGCTGCTGGGTGAGCCACTGGCCGGGACTGACGCCCACCTCGTCACGGAAGCGGCGGGTGAACGTCCGTACGCTCATCGCCTCCTTCTCGGCCAGGTCCCGCAGCTGGATCGGCTCGTGGAGGTGGGCGAGGGCCCACGCCCGCGCGGTGGTCGTCGTGTGGGTGCCGGACTCCGGCAGGGGCCGCTCGATGTACTGGGCCTGACCGCCGTCCCGGTGCGGCGGTACGACGGTCCTGCGGGCGACGTCGTTGGCGACGGCCGTGCCGTGGTCGCGGCGCACGATGTGCAGGCACAGGTCGATCCCGGCGGCCACGCCCGCCGAGGTGAGGACGTCGCCGTCGTCGACGAACAGCACGTCCGCGTCGACCCGCACGCGCGGGAAGAGCCGCTGGAAGTGCTCGGCCGAGGACCAGTGGGTGGTGGCCGGGCGGCCGTCGAGGTACCCGGCGGCGGCGAGCACGTACCCGCCGGTGCAGATGGAGACGAGCCGGGTGCCGGGCCGGATGTGAGCGAGCGCGGCGGCCAGTTCGTCGGTGAGGCGGCCCTCGTCGTAGACCGGGCCGAGCTCGTACGAGGCGGGTACGACGACGGTGTCGGCGGTGGCGAGCGCCTCCGGGCCGTGCTCGACGTGGATCGAGAAGTCGGCGTCGGTGGGGACGGGGCCCGCGACCGGCGCACACGTGACGATCTCGTACAGCGGCCGTCCCCCGGCGTCCTTCGCGCGGCCGAATATGCGGTGCGGGATGCCCAGCTCGAAGGGGAGGAGGCCGGGCAGCGCGAGCACGGCGACGCGGTGCGGGGGCGGTTCGGACGACGGCGGCACGGGCGGTGCTCCCTCCGGAGATCGGTCGAAATTCAGTGGTGGTGTAGACCACGTGGTGATAGGTCTACCTCTCCGTGACGGACAACACGTACAAGTCTGAGGCCGCCGAGCGGATTCCCGCCCCGGCCGAGCCGCCCGCACTGTGGAACCGTAACTTCCGGCTCTTCTTCGTCGCCCGGGCCGTCGCCGTCTTCGGTGAGGGCATGGTCCCGGTCGCCTTCGCCGCCGGACTCCTCGGCGCCGGCCACTCCGGCGCCACCGTCGGCTACGCGCTCGGCGGCTGGACCGCCGCCTTCGCGCTCTTCGTCCTCTTCGGCGGCGTCCTCGCCGACCGCTTCACCGCCCGCCGCATGATGATCCTCGCGGATCTGCTGCGGCTGCCCGGAGCGGCCGTCCTCGCCGTCGCCTTCACCCTCGGCGGCCCGCCCCTCTGGGCGGTGTACACCCTCTCCGTCCTCAGCGGCGTCGGCGCCGCCCTCTTCCAGCCGGGCGTCGCCTCGACCATCCCGCGCATCGCCCCCGACGTGCAGCGCGCCAACGCCGTCCTCCGGGTCGTCGAGGCCCTCATGATCATGGCGGGCCCGGCGGCGGCGGGCGTGCTCGTCGCCGTGTGGAACGCGGGCGCCGCCTTCGCCGTCAACGGCGCGACGTTCGCCGTCAGCGCCCTCTGCCTCACCCTGATGCGGATCGCCCCGATCCCCTCCGACTCGCTGCGGCGCGACTCCCTCGGTGCCGAACTCGTGGGCGGCTGGCGGGAGTTCAAGGCGCGGAACTGGCTCTGGGGCGTCATCGCCATCTGGACCGTGTACGGGCTCACCGTGGCCGGCCCCATGGTGCCGCTCACCGCGAGCCTGGTCACCGGGGACCACGGCTCGGCCACGTACGGCGTGCTCATGGCCGTCAACGGCGCGGGCAGCGCCGTCGGCGGCCTGCTCGCCCTCCGGCTGCGCCCGCGCACCCCCCTCGCGGCGGGCGCGGTCGCCCTCCTCGGCCTCCCCGTGAACCTCGCGCTGCTCGGCCTGGGCGCGCCCGTGGCGCTGCTCGGCGCGGGCCAGTTCATCGGCGGCGCGGCCTTCGCCTTCTGGCTGGTGATGTGGTCGACGGCCGTGCAGACGCACGTACCGCAGGAGGCCCTGAACCGGATGCACGCGTACGACGTGGCCGGCTCGCTCCTGATGATGGGCGTCGGCCGCACCCTGTCGGGGCCGGTGGCGGCGGCGGTCGGCACGGAGGAGGTGCTGCTGGTGGGAGCGGGGATCGCGGTGCTCGTGGTGGGCGCGCTGCTCGCGGTGCGCCCGATCAGGACGCTGCCGAGGGTGTGAGCGGCGGCGCGGGGCCCAGGTGCGTGGCCCGATCCGTTGGAAAGCTGTCATGCGGGCCAATGGTCGGGGCGGGGGCGGGCCGGGATGCTCGGTGGCATGGCCCAGACAACCGAGACTCCCGCCCGCACCCCTGAGGGGTCCCCCGCCCGCACCTCTCGCGTCCACCGCGCCTGGTTCGTCGCGGCGGTCACCTTCGTGACGATCATCGGCGCGGCGGCGTTCGCCTCGCTCCCGGGCCTCCTGATCGAGCCGCTGCACGAGGAGTTCGACTGGTCGCGGGGCACGATCGGCTTCGCCGTCTCGGTGAACCTCGCCCTCTACGGCCTCACGGCCCCCTTCGCCGCCGCCCTCATGGACCGCTTCGGCATCCGCCGGATCGTCGCGGTGGCGCTGTCGGTCATCGCGCTCGGCTCGCTGCTCACGGTGTGGATGACGGCACCCTGGCAGCTCGTCCTCTTCTGGGGCGTGCTCGTCGGGCTCGGCAGCGGCTCGATGGCCCTCGCGTTCGCCGCGACGGTCACCAACCGCTGGTTCGTGGCCCGCCGGGGCCTGGTGACGGGCATCCTCACGGCGGCCGGCGCGTCCGGACAGCTGGTGTTCCTGCCGCTGCTCTCCTGGCTGGTCGAGCACCAGGGCTGGCGCCCGGCGGCCGTGACCGTGGCGCTCGCCGCGCTCGCGGTGGTCCCGTTCGTATGGCTGCTGCTCCGCGACCATCCGGCGGACGTCGGGCTCGCCCCGTACGGCGGCGAGTACGCCGAGAAGCCGGCGCCCGTCACCGGCGCGGCCCGGCGTGCGGTCACGGTCCTTTTCAAGGCGGCCCGGACCGGCCCGTTCTGGCTCCTGGCGGGCACGTTCGCGATCTGCGGGGCGTCCACGAACGGTCTGGTGAAGACCCACTTCGTACCGGCGGCCCACGACCACGGGATGCCGGTGACGGCGGCGGCCGGACTGCTCGCGGTCATCGGGGTCTTCGACGTCGTCGGCACGATCGCCTCGGGCTGGTTCACCGACCGCTTCGAGGCCCGCCGGCTCCTCGCGGTCTACTACGCGCTCCGCGGCGTCTCCCTCCTCTTCCTGCCGATGCTGCTCGCACCGTCCGTGCACCCGCCGATGCTGTTCTTCATCGTGTTCTACGGCCTGGACTGGGTGGCCACGGTCCCGCCGACGATCGCCCTGTGCCGCGAGCACTACGGCGAGGACTCGGCGATCGTCTTCGGCTGGGTCCTCGCCTCCCACCAGGTGGGCGCGGCGGCCGTCGCGTTCGCGGGCGGAGTGGCCCGCGACGTCTTCGGCTCGTACGACCTCGTCTGGTACGCCTCGGGCGCGCTGTGCGCGGCGGCGGCGCTGATGGCCCTGGTGATCCGCCGACCCCGCACGGAGACGGTGTCCCTGGCGGGAGCATGATGGCCGCGAGGGGGTGATCGCGCATGAGCGGTCAGGACACGGGTGTGCGGGAAACGGGCCTTCGGTCCGTGAACGAGCGGGACGACGGCCGCACGTACAGCAGGATGCTGTGGGCCTCGGTGCTCGCGCTGGCCCTGGAGGGGGCCGTCGCCCTGATCCTCCTCGTGGTGTTCGGTGACGCCGGGCAGCCGGAGCCGGGCGAGGAACGCCTCAGCGCGCTCACCCTCCTCGCGCTCCCGCTCCTCTCGGTGGTCTGGCTGGTTCCGGCGTTCGCCGTCTCCGCCGCGCTCGTGCTGCCGATCGTGCTCCTGGGCGAGGCCCTGACGCGCCGGCTGGGCGGCCGTCCGACCGGCTGGCAGCTGCTCCTGTCGACCGCCGCGGGGGCCCTGCTGTGGCCGCTCGCGGGCGGGCCGGGCTGGCTGGTGGCCACGGTGTGCCTGGCCGCGGCGGTGCTGGTCACGCGTCACGCGCGGCGGGGTTATTTCGTGGCGCTGCTGGTGTGGGGGACGGTGACGGTGCTGACCGTGTTCCTGCTGGGCACCGTGGGCCTGCACACGGGCGTGATCGAGGCCTGAGGCGCCGGCGCGCTGAGACGTTCTCGCACTCAGACGCTTTGGCGCTGGGACGTTTTCGCGCTCAGGCGCCTTCGCGTCTAGGCGCTGAAGCGCCCGAACCTCCCCCGGTGGAAGAGCAGCGGATCCCCGTCCTCCTCCGCCCCCAGCGACTCCACCCGCCCCACCACGATCAGGTGGTCGCCGCCGGTGTGCACGGCGGTGATCGCGCAGTCGATCCAGGCGGGCGTGCCGGCGAGCCTCGGGGAGCCCGTGACCGGGGCCGGGGTCCAGTCGACGCCCGCGAACTTGTCCGCCCCGCTGACCGCGAACGACCGGCACAGCGGGCCCTGGCCGGCGCCGAGGATGTTGACGCAGAAGGTGCCCGCGCCCGCGATCCGGGGCCAGGTCGTCGACGTACGGGCGACCATGAAGGCGACCAGGGGCGGGTCGAGGGAGAGGGAGGCGAAGGACTGGCAGGCGAATCCGGCCGGTCCTTCCGCGTCGAGCGCGGTCACGATCGTGACCCCGCTCGCGAAGTGGCCGAGGACGCGGCGGAACTCGGCCGGGTCGACGGGCGGTCGCTCGTCCTCCCGTACCGCGCGCAGTACCGGCCGGGGCAGTGGTTCCACGGCCGTCGGCGAACCGGCCGCTCTCAGGTGTCGGACGACGGTGGCCGCCATCCCCGCGTGTCCCATCACGTCATCCATTGAACCTGACGGTTCGTCAGATGAGAAGGGGGCGGAGACCGCGGGAAGCCCCGCACGCGAGAGCCCCCGGGGGCGACGGCAGGACCGCCGCCCCGGGGGCTCCTCACTCGTACGACCGCGGGATCAGCCGGCGACGGCGCCCGTCGGCCGGGACCAGGCGACACCCGAGGTGTGCCCGGTGCGGTGGGCGGTCACCCTGACGGTGATCCGGGTCCCGCGCTGGGCCTTGGTGAGCGTGAACGTGGCGCGGGTGGCCCCGCTGATCGCCCGTCCGTTCGCGTACCACTGGTACGCGAACGAGGTCGGCGCCGGCGTCCACGTGCCCCGGTTCACGGTGAGCGTCCGCCCGACCTTGACCGTGCCGGTGACGTAGGGCGCCTTGGTCGCCTTCGGCGCGTAGCCGTACGCGACGGCGTACCCGACCGTCGTGTACGTCCCGCTGAGGTGCCCGGTGCGGTGCGCCGTCACGGTCACCGAGAGCTTCTTGCCGACGACGGACGCGGGCGGGACGTACGAGGACCCCGTGGCACCCGCGATGGCGACACCGTTCGCCCGCCACTGGTAGGCGTACGAGGTCGGCGCGGGCGCCCAGGTGCCGACGACGGCCGACACCTTGCTCCCGACCCGGGTGGCGCCGGACAGGTACGGGACCTTGGTGGGCTTGGGCGCGAGGCCCTTGACGACGAGGTACCCACTGACCGCCGTGACGACGGGATGCCCGGCCTTGCGGGCGGTCACGGCCAGGGACAGCTGCTTGCCCTGGAGGGCGGCGGGGATCGTGTACGTGGCGGCCGTGGCTCCCGCGATCGCGACCCCGTTCGCCCGCCACTGGTACGCGTACGACTCGGCCGCAGGCGTCCAGGACCCGGCCCGCGCCGTCACCTTGCCGCCGACGACGGCGGTGCCGGTGATGCCGGGGGCGGCGGTGGCGCGGAGGGGCGCGGCGACGGTGAACGTGCCCTTGTCGTACTCCCAGCCGTTGTGCGTGAACACGCTCAGGCTGCGCGCGCCGAGGCTCACGCCCGTCAGATCGAGGGCCGCCGTCAGGCTGCGGCGGTCGGGCGCGACCGACACCGTCGTGGACCGGCGCCACGCGCCGTCCGTCCCGAGGACCGCCACCTGGTCGTTCTCGTGCAGCGCGGTGCCGGTGAGGGTGACGGTGATCTTCCCCGCACCACCCACGGCGGGGCTCACGGTGCCGATGGCCGGCTTCTCGACGCCGCAGTACGTGTCGGTGCACGTGGCCGTGGCCCGCACCGCCGTGGACGCCTGCGCGGGCTGTGCCGGGAGCCCGATGACGAGCGTCGACGGCCGGGACACCCGCGGCGAGGAGTATCCCGGTACGGAGCAGCGGTAGGTGTCGCCCTCGCTGGTGTACGACCCGCGGCAGACGTCCTCGGAACCCGACTCGGCGTAGAGCCGGGGGGTCGGAGACTGCTCGAAGGAACCCGCCGGTGTGAGCGCCAGGCTGAAGTCGTCGCCCTCGGCGGTCGGCAGCACCGCGCAGATCGCGGTGTGCTGCTCGCTGAGGGTGCCGACGAGAGGCCCGAAGCCGTAGCTGACGTTCGGGACCTTGACGCACTCGGGCGCGGGGCCGCTCGCCGTGCCGATGCGCAGCGCGTCGAACCGGTAGGCGGGGGCGCTCGACCAGTCCTTGCTGATGAGCACCTGGTAGGCGGCGGAACCGGTGGCCGCGCAGCCCTTCGCGTAGGAGCCGCAGACGAGCTCGCCGTTCGCGTCGTAGGCGCTGAACAGTGCTCTGCCCTGCGCGTCGCGGATGCCGAGGTGCAGGGTGTCCCTCGCGTCGGCCGTGGTCACCCGCAGGCACAGGAAGGTGTCGTCCGCGGGCATGGCGCCGCCGCTGGACGGGCCGCCGACGGCGGTGGCCGGGGTCGTGACGCAGCCGCGTGCGGTGGCGGTGAGGTCATGCCGGGACACGGTGCGAGTGCTGCCCCAGTACGCGTCGGAGAGAAGGACCGTGTGCGAGAGCCCCGGGGTGAGGGCGCAGGAGGTCCATCCGCCGGACGACAGGAAGCAGACCCGTTCCCCGTTCGAGTCGAAGACCGACAGGCTTCCCGACCAGTGGGACGGACCGAATCGGATGAACTCCCCGCCCGTGTGGTCGTCGGCGGGGATGGAGAGGCACTGGGCGAAGTCCCCGCCGCCGATCGTGACCACCGCCCGCGGGCTGTCCGCCGTGAAGTCGCCCGCAGGCAGCACGGGGCAGGCATTCTCGGCGTCGGTGCGGTGCAAGGCGAGGTGGTAGGCGCCCGTCATGGTCGGGGAGCCGATGAGGGTGCCGTACATGGTGACCAGGGCACGGTGCGGACCGGGGCCGGTCAGCTCGCACGCACCCGCCTCCAGGGCGTCGGAGGCGCAGATCTTCTCGCCTCTCGCGTCGACGACCGTCACCTCGGGATACGGCGTGGCGCTGCCGTACGACCGCGCGGCGGCCAGGTGGGCGCCCTCGGGCAGCGGCAGGGTCAGGCAGTCGACCTCGCCGACCACGTCGAACGTGGCGTTCGTGTTCCCGCCGATGGTGGCGGTGGTGCAGCCCGCCGCGGAGGAGCGGTCGAGGATCTGGACCGGGTCCTCCGTGACCACGGTGTAGCGGGTACCGGCGGTGAGGCGGCACACCTCCGCCCACGCCTCGCAGACCGTGCCGCCGTCCGTCCCGTACACGGTGAGCCGTTGCGCGGAGGAGCCCTCGACGGCGTGGACGTCGTGCGGGGCGGTGGCGGTGGGCGTGAAGGTCGCGCACGCCGTACCCGGCGAGGTGGTGGGAACCGAAGCGAAGTCGTGGACCGTCAGGGAGGCGCAGCCCGCGGGGTCGGAGAGCCGGCGGATTTTCTGGGTGTACGTGACGGGGTAGACCGGGGCGGAGCCTCCCACCCTGGTCAGCACCCGGTAGGGGCCTCGGCCGGGAAGCACGCACCCCGTCGACCCGTCCTGGTTGAACTTGGGACAGATCTGGTTCCCGGTCTTGTCGGTGATCCAGGAGGATGCCCCGCCGCTGCCGGTCCTGGTGTCGACGGTGATGCGCTCACCCGGCAGGCCGGCGAAGTTCTGGCAGAGGAGGGCGAAGCCGCTCTGTGCCGTTCCGGTGACGGGCTCCGCGTCGTAGCGGGTGCTCACCTCGGTGCCGCAGGCCGCCGTGGCAGCGAGGGGCTGGACGGCGAACGCGGCCGATGCCCGGCTCGTACCGCCGTTGGTGGCCCGCAGGGTGTACGTACCCGCGTGGCCCGGCCGGCACCAGGTGCGCGTGTAGGTGCGCGGGTCGAAGCAGTCGAGCGGCGTCTCGCCGTCGTAGAGCCTGGCCGTCACGGAGCCGTCCCCGTTGCTGAGCAACTGGTGCGGTCCCGGCTCGTCCACGGTCACCGTGAAGCAGGCGGTGTCGTCCGGCTCCAGCGTGACCCGTCCGATCGCGTCCCCGGGGTCGCCGCCCAGCGGGGCGAGCGCCAGGGCGGGGCACGGGTCGGTGGTGGGTTCCGTGCTGGGCGTCGGATCAGCCGTCGGTTCCGTCGGGTTCGGCGACGGTTCGACGGTCGGCGTCGGCGCGGGCGTCGGCTCGCCCGTCGGGTTCGGCGCGGGCGTCGGGTCCGCCGTGGGGTCCGGCGTCGGCTCGTCCGCGGGTGCGGCGTTGACCGTCGGCGTCGGTGTCGCGGCCGACGCGGCACCCGTCGGGAGCATCGGCCCGACCAGGGCCGTCAGCAGCGCAGGGACCAGAAGGAGCGATCTTCCGGATCTTCGGGACTTTTTGCGCGAGCGCGCGGAGTTGGGCATTCCGTTCCCCCCGGAGCGGCAGTGTCAGGCATATGCGCTGCACACCCTAGGGCTCCGGTACGACAGCCTCCGCTACCGCCCCTCGTACCGCGCCTCCCTCCGCTCCACGAAACTCGCCACCCCGTCCTTCGCGTCCCGCGTCGTCATGTTGATCTCCTGCGCCGCCGCCTCCGCCGCGAAGGCGGCGGCGCGGTCCGCGTCCAGCGACGCGTTCACCAGCTGCTTCGTCAGCGCGAGTGCCCGCGTCGGACCCTGGGCGAGGCGCTCGGCCCACTCCCGGGCCGTCTTCGGCAGTTCCTCCGCCGGGACGACCCGGTTCACCAGGCCCATGCCGTGCGCCTCCGCCGCCGACACCGCGTCCCCGAAGAACATCAGCTCCTTCGCCCGCTGCGGCCCGATCAGCCGGGGGAGGAGATAGGCGCCGCCCCCGTCCGGGACGAGCCCACGGCGTACGAACACCTCGATGAACCGCGCCGATTCCGACGCCAGGACCAGATCGCACGCGAACGCCAGATGCGCCCCGATCCCCGCCGCCGTCCCGTTCACCGCCGCGATCACCGGCTTCTCGCAGTCCATGACGGCCCCGATGAAGCGCTGCGCCCCGAGGCGGATCATCCGGGCCACGTCCCCCGCCACCGGTTCCCCGGCGGACGGCGCACCCCGCAGATCCGCGCCCGCGCAGAAGCCGCGCCCGGTGGCGGTGAGGACCACCGCCCGGACGTCCGGGTCGGCGGAGGCCTCGGCGAGCAGGGCGATGATCCGTTCCCGCTGGTCCCTGGTGACCGCGTTCATCGCCTCGGGGCGGTTGAGCGTGATCCACGAGACGCCGTTCTCGACGGCGTGCAGTACTTCGGCCATGACCGGTCTCCTCAGCGACAGACCGCGAGCGCGTCCAGGGCCACCGCACCCTGTCCCCGCGGCAGCACCATCAGCGGGTTGATGTCGAGCTCGGCGAGGTCGCCGTCGAGTTCCAGGGCCATCCGCTGCACCCGCAGCACCACCTCGACGAGCGCGTCCACGTCGGCCGGCGGCGCGCCCCGTACCCCGTCGAGAAGGGCCCGGCCGCGCAGCTCGCCGAGCATCGAGCGCGCCTCGGACTCCCCGAACGGCGGGACCCGTACGGCCGTGTCGTTGAGGACCTCCACCAGGACCCCGCCGAGCCCGACCGTCACCGTCGGACCGAACAGGTCGTCGCGGGTCACGCCCACCACCATCTCGACCCCGCGCCCGACCATCTGGCAGACGAGGATCCCGTCGAGGTCGATCGACTCGAAGCGGGCGATGTCGGTGAGTTCTCGGTACGCGTCCCTGACCTGGCTCGCGGAGGTCAGCCCGACCTTCACCAGGCCCAGTTCGGTCTTGTGGGCGAGCTGCGCGCCCGAGGCCTTCATCACGACCGGGTAGCCGACGAGCCCGGCGGCCCGGACGGCCGCCGCCGCGCTGGTGACGAGCTGCTCGCGCGGCACCCGAATCCCGTACGCCCGCAGGAGCTGCTTCGCCGCGTGCTCGCTCAGCCGCCGGCCGGGCCGCATGAGGGCCTGGGCCTTGCGGAAGGAGGGGGAGGGGGTGCGGGGTGCCTCGTCGAAGGGGGAGCGGTAGGCGGTGGTGAAGCGGTGGTGGTCGAGATAGGCCTTCACGGCCCCGATGCAGTTGGCGAAGGTACGGAAGGTGGCGACGCGCGAGGAGCCGAGCAGGGTCGTGCGGTACGCGTCCTCCGTGCCGACCGGCGACCCCCACACCACGCACACCAGCTTGTCCGTCGCCTCGGCGGCGTCGACGAGGTCCTGGGCGAGCTTGTCGCTCATGGGCGGGAAGGGGCCGGTGATCGGACAGATCAGCACGCCCACCGACGGGTCGGCGAGGATCGCGTCGATGATCTTCCGGCCGCGCCAGTCGCCCACCGGGTGGCCGCCGTTGTCTACGGGGTTGGAGACGGAGAGGTACTCGGGTATCCACTCGTGCAGTTCGTCCTGCTTGGCCTGCGGGAGGGTGGGCAGCTGGAGACCCGCCTCGGTGGCCAGGTCGGCGAAGTGGGCACCCGTACCGCCGGATATGGAGTAGACGACGACGCCGTCGGCCCGCGGGCGGCGGGCGCGGGCGAGCAGGGTCGCGGTGTCCTGGAGCTGGTCGAGCCCGTCGACCCGGATCACCCCGAACTGGCGCATGGCCGCGTCGACGACCTGGTCGGCGCCGGTGAGCTTGCCGGTGTGGGAGGCGGCCGTACGGGCCCCGGTCTCGGTGCGGCCGACCTTCACGGCGACGACCGGGACGCCGTGACGGGCGGCCCGGTCGGCGGCGAGGAGGAAGGAGCGGCCGTCCTTGAGGCCCTCGACGTAACAGGCGATGGCGCCGACCTCGGGCCGTCCCGCGAAGTACGAGATGAAGTCGGAGGTCTCCAGGTCGGCCTCGTTGCCGGTGGGCGCCCAGTGGGAGAGGCGGACGCCGAGCTCCTGGAGGGTGAAGACGGGCCGCCCCTGGTGGCCGGACTGGGTGATGAGGGCGACGGCGGGGCCTTCGAGGTCCTCGCGGAAGCGCTCGAAGGCGTTGAGGTTGGTGTTGGGGCCGAGGAGACGGAGTCCGGAGCGGCGTACGGCTGCGGCGAGACGTTCCTGCGCGGCGGCCCCGGCCTCGCCGGTCTCGGCGAAGCCGGAGGCGAAGGCGACCGCGAACCTCACCTTGGTCTCGGCGAGTTCCTCGATCACGGGGAGCGGGTCGGCCACGAGGAGGACGGCGAGGTCGACGGGTTCGGTGAGCGCGCCGACGGAGGGTACGCAGTCGATCCCGAACACGCTGGTACGGGTGGGGTGCACGGGCACCAGCCGGGCGCCGACCCGCTCGGCCCAGGCGAGCAGCTGCCGGGTGATCCCGGTGTTGGGCCGGCCCTCGGCGTCGGACGCGCCGACGACGGCGACGGACTCGGGCCGGAAGAAGCGGTCGAGGTCGGGCACGGCCGCGTGCAGCGGGCGCCCGCTGACGTCCTGGTCGCCGGGGGCGGCGGCGACGCCGTGCACGGTGGTGCGGGGCGACTCCCCGCAGGCGACCACGCGGGCGCGGAGATCGGTGGTGAAGGTGCCGTGAGTCGATCCAAGCATGTGTTCCGCCCGCCCTTCACCCATCCGTATACACCTGACGCTCAGTCAGATTACAGAACTGACGCCCAGTCAGGAATAGGTGTGAGGCGGCCCGTGTGAGGCGGCCCTCGTGGGGCGGCGGGTGTGGAACGGATTCCCCGGCGGCGTACAACCCTTCGGCAGGGCGGACCGTCCTACTCCCCGGACCACGTGACCGACCGTGTCCGACGACATCCGTTCCTCCTGGGGGATCACTTGACCCGCTCCACCCGCATCCGGGGGCGCCGCCGCGCCCTCGGGGCCGCCTTGGCCGTCCTCGCCTCCTCCGCCGCGCTCACCGCGGTCACGACGGCACCGGCCCAGGCCGCCGGGGGCGCGCCGAAGCCCCGCGTGGTCTTCACCGAGTACAAGGACGTCGACGGCATCCGCCACAGCACCCTCGTCACGGTCAACGCCGACGGCACCGACCGGCGCACGCTCGTGCCCACCGGCCCGGGTCTGACCAGGGCCGACATCAGCGGCGTCACCTACTCGCCCGACGGCCTGCGCATGGCCTTCATCAACAACGACGGCTACGGCGACATCTGGGTCGCCGACGCCGACGGCCGCAACGCCCGCCCCGTCCGTATGGACATCGACGAGCCGGACGGCTGGCTCAGCGGCCTCGACTGGACCCCCGACGGCAAGCAGCTCTACCTGAGCTTCGGGGCCAAGCCGGGCCACGACCGCCTGCGCATCATGCGGGTCAACCTCGACGGCTCCGGCCTCGGTTACGTCTTCACCTCACCCGAGCTGACCTGGGACGGCCAGGTCGACGTGGCCTGGGACGGCCGCATCGCCTTCCTGCGCGGCAGCTCCGTCCAGATCTGGGACCCGCGCGTGGGCGGCGCCCCCAAGCGCGCCACCTACGGCCTGCACCCGACGTTCTCGCCGAACGGCGAGCGGATCACCTTCTCGGCCTATGTCGACGGCGCGTACGACGTCCGCGCCCGCGTCCTGAGCAGCGGCAGCGAGTACTCCCTGTCCAAGGGCAAGAACGTGATGTTCCCCGAGTGGTCCCCGGACGGCTCCCAGGTCGCGTACATCTCCGGTGGCACACAGCAGCAGGCCACCGTCAGCAGCGCCACCGCTCCCGGCAGCACGCCCAAGATCCTCTCGGCCCCCGACACCACCGCCTCCGGCCTCTCCTGGGTCATCCCGCGCGGCTGGAACCCCCACGGCACCTTCCGCCACGACTACACCGGCGACGGCCGCGCCGATGTCCTCGCCCTGGACGGCGCGGGTGTCCTCTGGCGTTACGACGGCAACGGAACGGGCGCCCTCAAGCCCCGCGTGAGGATCGGCGGGGGCTGGAAGGGCTACCGCCTCACCGCCGCCGGCGACCTCAACGCCGACGGCCGCCCCGACGCGCTCGCCCAGGACACCGCCGGCGGCCTCTGGCGGCTCGACGGGACAGCGGACGGCCGTTTCGCGACGAAGGTGAAGATCGGCACCGGCTGGAAGGACCTCAGGCTCACCGGGGCCGGCGACCTGACGGGCGACGGCTTCCCGGACGTCCTGGCCACCGACCCCTCGGGCGCCCTCTGGCAGTACGCGGGCAACGGCAGCGGCGGCCTCCGGACCCGCCAGAAGACCGGCCAGGGCTTCACCGGCTACCGCCTGACGGGCGTCGGCGCGGTCACGGCGGGCGGCTACCAGAGCTACGTCGCCCAGACCCCGGCCGGGGACCTCTACCGCTACGAGCGGGGCGGCCGGTCCAGGATCGGTCAGGGCTGGAAGGCCCTGCACCTGACGGGCGCGGGTGACCTGTCGGGCGACGGCGTTCCCGACGTCCTCGCCACCGACACCGCCGGCGCCCTGTGGCGCTACGACGGCGACGGCAAGGGCGGCCTGAAGCCCCGGGTGCAGATCGGCCGGGGCTGGAAGGGCATCACCACGCTCTGATCCCGTCCCCCGGGGTCAGCAGGTGCTCGCCCCCCGTGCGTCTCCGGGGGGCGGGCACGGCCCCCGCCTCGCCTCGCGGTCCCCGCCCGCAGGGTCACCGCGAGGCGCCGAGCGGGCAGCACCGTCGGAGCATCGCGACAAGCCACGCGATCCGCCGAGCGGGCAGCCCGCCCTTCACCGCGATCCGCCACGCCGGCAGCTCCGCCGGGTCACCGCGATCCGTCACGCCGGCAGCTCCGCCGGGTCACCGCGATCCGTCACGTCGGCAGCTCCGCCGGGTCACCGTGCGATCTGGCGGGCGATCCGCCGCGCGATCTTCTCCGCGTCGATCGCCAGCTCGCGGAACATCCCGCTGATCGGGTTCGTGAACCCCGTGAAGTACAGCCCGGGCGCCTCGCGCGGGCAGCGCGCCCCGTGCACCACCGGATGCCCGCGCCCGTCGAGCACGCCCAGGTGCCCGACCAGCGGCTCCAGCGCGCGCCGGTAGCCGGTCGCCGCGATCACCGCGTCCGGGGCGATCCGGGTGCCGTCCGCGAGGAGCACCTCGCCGTCCTCGAAGCCCTCCACGGCCGCGACGACCTCGACCTTCCCCGCCCGCACCGCCGCGATCAGACCCACGTCCTGCACCGGGATCGCGCCCTCGCGCTGGCGCGTCGCGAGGCCCTTGTCCGGCCGGGGCAGCCCGTACGCCGAGAGGTCCGGCGTCCCGACCCGGGCCGCGACGGCGCCCAGCCGGTCGACGAGGGCCGTCGGCAGGCGGCGGACGAGGATGCCGGAGCGCTGCGCCGGCCAGCCGGCGGTGGTGCGCTTCACGATGTGCGGGACGGTCCGCACCGCGAGCCGCACCCGCGCGGCACCGCCGTCGGCGAGGTCGGCGGCGATCTCGGCGCCGGTGTTGCCGATGCCGACGACGAGGACGTCCTTCCCGGTGTACGGCTCCGGGTTGCGATAGGTCCGGGCGTGGTCGAGGCGCCCCTTGTACGTGTCGCGGCCGGGCCAGTCGGGCAGGCGCGGGGTGTGGTTGTAGCCGGTGGCCACGACGACCGCCCGGCCGGTGAGCCGGCGCCCGCCGGTCGCGTGCAGGACCCAGTCGGCCCCGGCCCGCTCGACACGGAAGACCTCGACGCCCGTCACGATCTCCAGCTCGTGCTTCTCGGCGTACTTCTCCAGATAGCGCACCACGTCCGCGCGGGCGACCCAGCGCCCGAACGAGCGGGGCATCTTGAGGCCGGGGAGGGCGGAGAGCCGCCGGGTGGTGTGCAGTCGCAGCCGGTCGTAGTGGGCGCGCCAGGAGGCGCCGACGGCGTCGGACTTCTCCAGGACGACGGCCCGGACGCCCCGTGCGCGCAGGGCGGCGGCGACCGCGAGCCCGCCGGGGCCCGCGCCGATGACGTACACGGGGTGATCAGCCTGTGGAGAGGGTGCAAGGGGGGTGGTGGCCATGAATGCTGAGCGTAATGACGTGTACACGCTGTGGGTCTCGGTCAAGAGGGATTTCGGTTGCGAATCGGTCACGCCGACCGCCCGCACCGGCCGCCCGGCGCCCGCCTCTTGCGCCGGACGCCGGGCTGCGCTGAACTGACGTACCGTCAGATCCAGTGGTGTCCCACGAGGGGGAGCGCGCATGCAGACCGTCTGGCTCACCGGCGCCGAATGGCTCGCCGTCCTCCGCATCGGCCTCGGCCTGTGGTGGCTGGAGAGCTGGCGCCACAAGGACAAGAAGGGCTGGTTCGAGCGCGGCACCGGCATGGCCTGGGCCGCCGACGTGGCGGGCAAGCACAAGTGGCCCCCGGTCAGGAAGGGCTTCGAGACGATCGTCGCCCCGCGCCCCACACTCATGGCGTACGTCGTCGTCTACGCCGAACTGGCCCTCGGGCTCGGCCTGGTGGCCGGCTTCCTGACCCCGGTCGCCCTGATCGGCGGCCTGCTCCTGAACCTCCTCTACCTCGTGCTCATGATCCACGACTGGGCCGAGCAGGGACAGAACGCGATGATGGCCCTCATCTCGATCGTCGCGCTCCTCGCCATGTCCTGGCAGACCTGGTCCCTCGACCACGCGATCGGACTCTTCTGATGACCGCCGCCGACCCCGACATCGACACCTTCACCCGCCCGTACTGGGACGCCGCCGCAGAGGGGCACCTCCTCCTGCGCCGCTGCGCCGCCTGCGACCGCGTCCACCACTACCCGCGCGAGTTCTGCCCGTACTGCTGGAGCGAGGACGTGACCTGGGAGCGCGCGAGCGGCCGCGCGACCCTCTACACCTGGTCGGTCGTCCACCGGAACGACCTCCCGCCCTTCGGCGAGCGCGTCCCGTACGTGGCGGCGGTCGTCGACCTGGCGGAGGGTCCGCGCATGATGACGGAGGTCGTGGACGTGCCGGAGGGCGACCTCCGGATCGGGATGGAACTGGAGGTCGCCTTCCGGAGCGAGGGGGAGGTGGAGGTCCCCGTCTTCGGCCCGCCGTCAGAGGGCTGAGATGTTCCGCCAGACCTGCTCGCTCTGGCCGGAGGAGCCGCAGGTGTACGTCATGGCGAACGACCCGGCCGTCAGACACCGCCCGTCGCTCGCGTTCCTGAACATCCGCCCGGCGGAAGTCGAGGAGACGACCTTCCAGGACTGGGC
Organism: Streptomyces sp. NPDC088553; assembly: GCF_044752965.1. Lineage (NCBI taxonomy): Bacteria > Bacillati > Actinomycetota > Actinomycetes > Kitasatosporales > Streptomycetaceae > Streptomyces > Streptomyces sp. NPDC088553. Next base: position 324,693 of record NZ_JBIVMG010000005.1, read on the forward strand.
CGAGGAACCGGTGCACGCGGCGGTGGTGACGGCCGTGTTCCCCGCCGGCTGGAGGCAGCGGCCGGAATGCTGGTTCTTCAGCCGGAAGGTGCCGTCGGCACCGGGAGAGTAGGTCCACGAGAACCAGTACGTGCTGCCGCCGCTGCCCGTCGACCCGCACGCGGCGGACGTGACGAGGTCGCCGAAGCCCGCGTTGTACTCCGCCAGGCAGTTGCCGGTGGACGCGTTCTCCAGGGAGTACGTCCCCGAGGGCGTCGAGCCGCCGGTGGCCGGCGGCGGCGCGGGCTTCGTGGTCCGCGCCGGCTGCGTGGCCGGAGGACGGGTCGTCGTGCCACCGCCGGGGTTCGTGGGGCCGGAACCGCCGCCGGAAGCACCGGAGGGGTCGGCCCCGCCGCCGGAACCACTGCCGTTCCCGCCACCGCCACCGGGCTGGGTGCCGGTGCCGCCGACGACACCGCCGCCACCGCCCGCCCCACCACCCGCACCGCCGTCGGCGGGCGGAGGCGCGCCGGGCGAAGAGCCCGGCGGCTTGGACGCCGGAGGCTTGGAGCCGGGCGGGGTCTTGGCGGAAGGCGAGCCGGGAGCGGTCGACGGCAGCTGTACGTTCGCCGGCTGCGAGGCCACGGCGGACGGCGACGAGGAAGGCCCGGCGCCCGCGCCGAGCTGACCGATCTGGTACGGGCCGAGGGCCACGGTCAGGGTCGTGCCGGTCGCCACGACCACGGGCACCGCGAACATGACGAACCGGTTGCGCCGCTTCTCGCGCGGCCCGCGAGAAGCGGAACCGGTGACGGCGAGCGGATCGGGCGAGGCGGTGTCCGGCTCCTTCGAGCCCGCCTGCGGAGTGAGGGAGGCGGTGGCGACGTCCTCGGCGGGCTCGGCCTTCGCGAGCTCCGCCAGATGCTCGGCGGTCGGCACCTCGGCGGCGAAGGCGGCCCGCTCGGCTATGCGTTCACCGACGGCGGAGGGCCAGGGGGCGCCCGCCGCGCGCTCGGAGGTGCGCTCGACGAGCTCGGCGGCCGTGGGGCGGTCCGCCGGGTCCTTGGCGAGGCAGGTCCGGACGATCTCGGCGAGCTCGGGCTCGGTCTCGGTGAGCCCGCCGAACTCGGGCTCGGCGTGGACGACGCGGTAGAGCAGGTCGGGGCCGGAGCCGTCGCCGAAGGGAGGGCGGCCGTTCGCCGCGTAGAGGAGGAGGCTGCCGAGGGCGAAGACATCGGCCGCGCCGGTGAGCCGGCGGTCGGCGACAGCCTGCTCGGGGGCCATGTAGGCGGGGGTGCCGATGACCATGCCGGTCTTGGTGAGCCGGCTCTGGTCGGCGGCGCGCGCGACGCCGAAGTCGATGAGGGAGAGGCCGGAGGAGGTGAGCATGACGTTGGAGGGCTTGAGGTCGCGGTGCACCATGTCGGCGCCGTGGACGACACCGAGCCCGGCGGCGGCCTCGCGCAGGAGCCGCCAGAGGGCGGGACCCGGAAGGGGGCCGCCGTGCAGCCGGATGGCCTCGTTGAGGGTGATGCCCGGGATGAACTCGGTGGCGAACCACGGCGGCTTGGCCGTGCGGTCGCTGGCGAGCAGCTTGGTGTTGGCGCCGGCGGGGAGCCGGGCGAGGTTGTCGAGCTCGTGGCCGAAGTGGCTGAGGAAGTCGGCGTCCTCGGCGAGTACGGGAAGAACCCGCTTCACGGCGGCGAACTTCCCGGGCACGGCACCGAGATAGACCCGCCCCATCCCCCCGGACCCGAGGACCCCCAGCAGCCTGAACGCGCCGATCTGCCGGGGATCACCCGGTGCGAGCGGCATGGCCCCGCTGCCTTCCAGAACGCCCGAATTCGAATTGTTTTCCATTTCCCCCTGCATGGGCCACACAGTAGCCGAGCCCCCTCGCGATCTGAATATCGATCAGGTGAGGGGGCTCGGCTTCAACTGGACCTCATGGAAGGAGAGTTCCGGTCGGTCAGAAGACGGCGACGTCTCCGCGGCTTCCGGGGGTGTAGGCCTCCCGGCGGGGCTTGAAGGGCGTGCGCCAGTCGCCGGTGCTCTCGTACACGTAGCCGCTCTCGCCGCCCCAGACCTCCGCGTTCGGATAGGACACGAGCAGGTCGCCGCGGCCGTCGCGGGTCACGTCGCCGAGGGCGATGAACCGGGTGTACTCGTTCCAGCCGCCGCCGATCCGCACCCGGGAGGCGAAGGTGCCGTCGCCCTTGCCGAGGTACAGCCAGAGGACGCCGGCCGCGTCGCGGGCGACGAGGTCTCCGGCGGGCGCTCCGGCGATGTTCCCGGTGGCGGCGATCTGGTTGTAGACGCCCCAGCCACCGCCGATCTTCCTGCGGTCTCCGAGCGGGGCGTCGATGTTCCCCGTGCCGGGGTACAGCCAGAGGTTTCCCGACTTGTCGGTGGCCAGGAGGTCGGGCTTTCCGTCACCGGTCATGTCGGCGGTGCCGTTGATCTTGTCGTAGACACCCCAGTTGGTGCCGATCTTCTTGCGGCTGCCGAGCTGGGCACTGGTCCCGCTGCTGGGGTAGAGCCACAGACCGCCGCTCCTGTCCCGGGTGACGACGTCGGGTTCGGCGTTGCCGCCGAGGTTGCCGGGGACAGTGAACCGGTCGTAGATGTTCCAGCCGGTCCCCCGGACCGCTTGCCTGGAGCCGTAAAACCCGGCCCTCCCGCTGGACGGGTCGTAGTCGGCGTCCAACGACTGCAGGGCGCCCGCGCCGTCCACGATGAGCGGGTCGGGAGACCCGTTGTCGCTGTAGTCGTGCGGGTGGGGCTTGTGGGCGACGGTGAAGGTGCCCATCTTCTCCACCGAGGGACCCACGCCGTCGGCCGGGTGCATGGTGACGCACCACGTCCACGTGCCGTTCTCCGCCGGGCCGTACGAGAAATCGCCCCCGTCGGGGTAGGCGTAACTGCCGTCCCAGGTCATGGTGACGCTTCCGGGACCGGCCGTGGAACCGCTCCCGCTCCAGGCGGACATCCAGTAGTCACCGCACACCGGACTGCTGCCCGGATTGAGGCGAAGGTCGACCGATGCCGCCCTGCTCACGTCGATGGTGAACGGGACGACGCCCTGGTTCTTGTCGAGGTCCAGCACCTGCGGAATGTTGTGCCCCTTCATCACGACCTCGGTCGGCTCGCCGGTGCGGGCCACGAGCTGCCGGATGATGCCGCCGTCGGTGTCGGCGGCGACCCGGTACAGCCCCTCGCCCTCGCCTTCCGTCAGGGAGCCGCCGCGCACCAGGAGGGTGCCGTCCGGGGCGGTGGCCAGACTCGTCGCGTGGGCCAGGACCTGCTTCGCCGGGTCGGTGGCCAGGGACTTGGCTTCGAAGGCCGACTGGCCGTTCCGGTAGGTCCCGTGGACCAGCCAGGAACCCGTCAGGCCGATTCTGACGCCCTTGGAGTACTGGGCGGCGAACCGCTGGACCGCACCGGTCGTCCGGTCGGTGACGACCACCGTTTCGTAGTTGCCCGTGCTCTGGCTCTCGACCCAGGCCACGTGGGTGGCGGAGACGGCGGCGAGGGGGGAGAGGGCCGAAGGGTGCGGGTTCTCGTACGTCTCGGTGGCCGCGTTCGTCGCGAGGTCGATCACCGCGAAGCGGGACTTGCCGTCGGCCCGGAAGCCGACCAGGGCGGTGCCCGGCGCGGCCGAGGCGAGGGTGAACGAACCGGCGCCCGCGGGCAGTCCGGTGACGGGCCGGTTCGATACCGGGCCGTCGGCCGCGGAGCCGACAAGGTGCAGTTCCACGGCCCCGGCGGGGGTGGTCACGCTGGTGAGGACAGTCGTACCGACCGCGCCGAAGGCGGTGTGGGTGCCGTCGGCCAGCGCCTTGAGGTCGATGTCGGCGGGTGCCGCGCCGGTGGCCATGTCCTGGACACGCAGGACGCGGTCGCCGGTGGTGGTGACCAGGACGTCGGAGGCACCCGCCAGGACGGGGGCCTGTGAGGCGACGACGGTGGAGGTGCCGTCGGCGAGGCGGGTCCAGCGGTACTCACCGGCGGTGTTCCTGGTGAGGAAGCCGGTGGCACCGGCGCTGACGATCTCGGAGCCGAGGGGGAACGGGATCACTTCCGCGGCCGCGGCGGGCGCGGAGACGACGGTGGTGGTGGCGAGCGCGGCGGGGGCCGCGGCCAGGGTCCCGGCGGTGACGGCGAGGGCGGCGGTGATCGCCGCGGTCAGGCGCCGGGAGCGGTGGTGTCGTACGGGGGACAAGGTCGGTTCCTTCCAGGAGGCCGGTGACGGGTGACCGCCGGACCTGCGGACCGCGTCGGGACACGGGTCGGGACGTGCGTCGGGACGCGAGTCGGGGCGCGGGTCAGGAGTAGTCGTTGAACTTGGCGGTCTCACCCGCGTAGAGGGCCTCGGAGCGGCCGTAGGCGATCGGCCACTCCGCCGTATTCGTCGCGAAGTACGAGACCGTGCCGGCCGGGCCGATCCCGAGCACGGTGTTGTAGTACCCGGCGTGAAGGGGGCCGGAGGCGACGAGGTGGGTGAACTTGTTCCAGCCGCCGCCGATCTTGACCCGCGGGCCGAGGGTGCCGTCGCCCTTGCCGAGGTACGACCAGAGGACGCCGGTCGCGTCGCGGGCGACGAGGTCTCCGGCCGGGGTGCCGGCGAGGTTCCCGGCGGCGGTGATCTGGTTGTAGACGCCCCAACCGCTGCCGATCTTCTTGCGGTTGCCGAGCGGGGCGTTGACGTTTCCGCTGGCCGGGTAGAGCCAGAGGCCGCCCGACCTGTCGGTGGCGAGCACGTCGGCCCTGCCGTCGCCGGTCAGGTCGCTGCCGCCGGTGATCTTGTCGTAGATGCCCCAGCCGGTCCCGATCCTGGCCCGGTCCGTGAACCCGCCGTCGCCCTTGCCCCGGTAGAACCAGAGCGCACCGGCCTTGTCCCGGGCCAGCAGATCGCCGACGGCGGAGCCGGCGAGGTCGCCGGTCGCCTCGATCCGGTCGTACACCTGCCAGCCACCGCCCATCAGGGTGCGCCGCGAGGACTTCAGCTTGGAGTTCTCGTAGTACGTGTCGTCCCGCCACAGCCGGCCGGCGGCGTCCCGGGCGAGGATGTCCGGCGAGCCGTCGCTGTTGAAGTCGTGCGGGGTGCCTGTGTGGGAGACGGTGAACTCGCCCGAGGTGCGGACGGGTTCGCCGACGCCGTTGAGCGGGGTGGCGGTCAGCTCCCACGTGTAGGCGCCGCTGGGACCGGCCGCACCGTCCAGGTTGCCGTTCCACCAGTAGTACAGGCTGTGTGATTGCGGATACGACGTACTCGTGTGCCGCCGGGTCAGACCCGTCGCGGTGTGGCGCAGGACGACCTCGAAGCGCACGTTGTGCCGCGACAGCTCCCACGTGAGGACCTCGTCGTGGCCGCCCGGGCCACCGAAGGTGACGGCTTCGGCGACGTCGGACTGCAGCAGGCTGAGAGCGGCGGACTCGCCGCTGCTCGCGACGGGCTCGGCGGCCGGGACCCCGTCGGAGCCGAGCGAGATCCGGTAGAGACCCTCACCGTGCGCCTTGGTGCCACCGCGCATCAGCAGGGTCCCGTCGGGGGCGACGACCGAGGACGAGCGGTGGTCGAGCAGGGTGACCGTCCGTCCGTCCTTGATGTGGTGCGCGGTCAGGGGGACCAGGTCGGGGGAGACGGCCTGGGTCAGGCCGAGCGGGTCCGCCGTGAGGGCCCAGTCGCCGATCATCTCGACCTGGACGCGGTCGCCGGTTCCCAACGGCTTGGTCGTGACCGTGCCGGAGGCCCGGTCGACGAGGACGAGCCCGCGGGTCCCGTCGGCCGCCCGCCGGCTGGTCGCGAGGGTGGTGGCCGAGGAGGCGACCTTGTCGCTCAGTTCCGGCACCGCTGCCGTGCCGGTGACGGTCCCGGTGACGGTGCCGGTGGAGACGTCCACGACGCTGTACTGCGGCGTGCCGTCGGACGAGCCACGCTCGACCAGGATCGTGTCGGGCGTGGCCTCCGCGATCGTGGAGGACAGCCCCTCCACCCTCCGGTCCACGATCCGGCCGCCCGCCTTGCTGACCAGGTGGAGAGCATCGTCGGACCACATGACGAGCGTCGAGCCGCTGAGCGCCAGGAAGCGGTAGGGGATGCCTCGATCGGACAGGTCGATGGTCACGGGCTCGCCGCCCCCGGCCATGTCGTGGATCTGGTAGACGTCCCATGACGACTCCACGACGACGGCGTCCGACCGAGTGTTGCCGAGCGGGGTGCCGGTGAGCTTGGTGGTGGAGCCGTCGGCGTAACGCGTCCAGAGGAGATCCTGGTACTTCTCACCCTTGGTGAGGAAACCGTGCGGTCCCGCGCTGACGATCTCGCTCTTGGCGGGGAACGACAGCGCGGTCTGCTCCTCGGCGCCGACGGCCGCGTTCGCGGTACCGGCCGCCGGGGCGGCGGTCGCGGGCACGGTGGCGAGCGCTCCCGAGGTCAGTGCGAGCACGGTGGTGACGGCGGCTGCCAGGGTGCGGGCTGCACGAGGCATGGTGGGTATCCCCCCGATTGTTGAGGTGTGGGCGCTTCGCGCGCCACACCTCAACAGACCCACGAGCCGACGGAGAGGTTGTACGGGAATCAACTTGCGTTCGAAGAAGGGGTGAACGCGGCTGGGGGCTGGGGCTGGGGCTGGGGGTGCGGCAGGTGGGGGTTCTGGGGGTGGGCCGGATGTGTGGGTCTCTGGTGCGGCCGCCCTCTTTCCGAGTGTGGCGTCCTCCGCCGCCGCGTCAAGGGCGCTCCCTGCGGTCGCGTCGCTGCGCGATGGGCTGCGCCCACCCTTGACCCGGCGGCGGAGGCCGCCTTTTCACACTCGGAGGGCGGCCGAGGGCCGAGGCCTACGCGGACGCCCCGGGCAGTGTCGGGGGTTGGCCGGCGTGTGCCGGCCGGGGGGTGGGGGCTTGGTTCGTTGCGGGGACCGGTGGGTCTTCGTCGGTGGGTTCGGGGTGCGCGGCAGTTGAATGGGGCAGCCGGGGTCCGGCTTAGCGGCCGACCGCAGTCCTCGGGCTGGGCTCCACGCCCCGCTGGTCTGTCTTGGTGGGTGGTGGGACCTGGTGGCGTGATTTTCTTGCACTTTCACCGCCCGATAAGGGCGATTCATCCCCAATGAGGAGTAATTCCCCGCCTGTTACTCGGAGTAGCGCGCAGTTAGACCTCGTTTCTCTTGGCGGTTTGGCTCGTTGCGCTGGGCTTGACGAGTCTTGCCGAGCGGTTGGTGCCGGATGAGTTGTGGGAGTTGTTCCGCAGAGTGGTGCCGGAGACGGTGGTGATACGCCCGCAAGGAGGGGGTCGCCGGCGGGCGGGGGATCGCGAGTGTCTGGCCGCGATCGTGTTCGTGGCCACGTCGGGCTGCACGTGGCGGCAGGTGCCACCGCTGTTCGGGCCGGCCTGGCCGACGGTCCGCGGCATCGCGCCACGGATCGCCCGCCGGGGCATCGAGACCTCCGGGCGGCTCGGCCGTCACCGATGGGTCATCGAGCGGACCATGTCCTGGCTCGCCGGCTGCAATCGGCTCCCCCGACGCTACGAACGCGAGCCAGAACACTTCCTCGCTTTCACGGCCATCGCCACCAACCTCATCAACTACCGACGACTCACCGGGTAGGGCGCTGCCTCAAAGACCTCTGGGCTCATACGTCGCCGACATCACTGCCGCAGTCGATGCGAGGATCACAATGCCAAGGATGCTGTAGAGCCAGGTGGCCGAGAGGCGGTCCAAGGTGATTTTGCTCCCGGGGGTCTGCAGCTGGGCGAAGTAGTGCCGATACATCCGACGCCGGATCGGGAGCAGGGCGATCGGCATGGATCCGGCCGCAACGCTGTACAGGAACAGAATGACTGGCGCCGGCTCCGGCCGGATCAGCGCTGTCAGGGCGGCCATGGCACAGAGGACGGGGACCCCGAGGCAGGCACCCCACTTGCCGATCCTCCTGTTCCGCTCGACTGCGGCTCGGACCGCTTCTGGCACCTCGTCGGGCTCGGGCGGCAGCACCACGAACGTGATCACGGCCGCCACGGTCGCCCCAGCCGCGATCCACCACCAGGCCTGATCCGGAACCGAGAACAGCATCGTCCGTACCTCTTCCTTCCCCCGCCTCACGCTGAACGACAACAGCATCCTCGTTTGTCGAACACCGCACACTTCCCGTACCCGGCAACCTTCGGCCCGGCCAACCGGCCACGGAATCCCGCTGAGCCGGACGCCAACCGCCCCATTCAACAACCGCGCACCCCGAACCCACCGACGGAAGCCCACCCCCGCCACACGCCCAGCCCCCACCCACCGGCCGGCACGCGCCCTCCCACCCCCGACAATGCCCGAAGCCCGGCGTGGACCCCGGCCCCCGGACCGCCCTCCGAGAGTGTTTTCGCTCCTGGAGGTGGTGGGTCAAGGGTGGCCGTAGGCCATCGCGCAGCGACGCGACCGCAGGGAGCGCCCTTGACGCGCCGCCGGAAGGAGCGACTCTCGGAGAGAGGGCGGTCCCACCCGAGACTCTCCAGGCACGTCGACTCTGTGCCGCCGTAGTCCGGCCGGGTGGGACCTCGCCGCTAGAACACGTCCTGCACGCCCTTGCCGGGGACCCAGCGTGCGACCCTCGGCTTGAACGGGGCCCGCCAGTCGCCCGTGCCCCAGTACACATAGGCGTTCGTGGACGACGGGGAGGTGGGGATGTCCACGTTCTCGGGGGCGTACGTGATCAGGTCCCCATAACCGTCGTAGTTGAGGTCTCCGACGCTGACGATCCGTGTGTACTCGTTCCAGCCGCCGCCGAGCTTCACGCGTGGGGCGAAGGTGCCGTCCCCGTTGCCGAGGTACATCCACAGGACGCCCGCCGCGTCGCGGGCGACCAGGTCGCCCGCCGGGGCTCCGGCGAGGTTTCCGGTGGCGACGATCTGGTTGTAGATGCCCCAGCCGCCGCCGATCTTCTTGCGGTCACCGAACGGGGCCTTGAGGTCGCCGGTGCCGGGGTAGAGCCACAGGCCGCCGGACTTGTCCGTGGCGAGGAGGTCCGGCTTGCCGTCGGCGGTGACGTCACTGCCACCGACGATCTTGTCGTAGACACCCCAGTTGCTTCCGATCCGCACACGCGGGGCCAGCTTCGGGATGTAGCTGTTCCCCTCCGCCTTCGAGTAGAGCCACAGGTCGCCGCTCTTGTCCCGGGTGATGATCTCCGGCGCGTTGCTTCCGCCGAGGTCCCCGGGGACGGAGAAGCGGTCGTAGACGCTCCAGCCGGTGTAGGGCGTACTCATGTCCTCCCAGGAGAAGGAGCCGTCCTTCGGGTGGAACATGCTGTTCTTCAAGGACACGTACCCCTGGTTGTGCATGAGCAGGTCCGGCGATCCGTCGTCGGTGAAGTCGTGCGGATGTGGCTTGCGCGTGATCGTGCTCGTGCCGCTCAGCTCCACGGACCCGCCCACACCGTCGACCGGTGAGACGATCGCGGTCCACTCGACGGGGCCGTTGCGCATGAGCCCATATGACGACGAGGGCTCGCCATCGCTGTCCAGGCGGTGGCCGTCCCACCGGAGAGTGACCGAACCGGGACCGCTCCCGCTGTCCAGGACGGATGCCTCGCCCCGCCAGTCGTAGCGGTAATTGGCACCGGCGTACTTGATCTCGAAGGAGACGTGCGCGCCCTTCCGGTTCGTGGAGAACGTGAAGGGGAAGCCGACGCCGTTCTTGTCGAACTCGATGGTGTCCGTGATGTTGTGTCCCGTCACCACGAACCGGGTCGTCTCGCCGGTCCCGGCGACGAGTCTGCGGTCGATGGTGCCGTCGGCACCCGCGACGACCCGGTACAGCCCTTCGCCTTCGCCGTCCGTCAGTGAACCGCCGCGTACGAGCAGGCTTCCGTCGGGAGCGGTCGTGAGGCTCGTCGCGTGCGCCAGAAGCGGCTTGTCCGAGCCGGAGCCCGCGGTGAGGGGCTGGGCGATGAACGGATGGCGGAAGTGGACGGGGTCGGTGGCGTCCTCGCCGTACGTCACCCAGTTTCCCGTCAGGCCGACGCGAATGCCCATGGGCTCCCACTGGACTCTGAAGCGTCGGCTCTGGGGACTCTCGGCTGTCTTGCGGTCGGTGACGACGACGTCGGCCTGCGGCTCTCCGTTCCGGTCCCGCGTCGTCTCGACCCAGGCCACGTGGGTGGCGGAGAGGGCGGCGGACGGTGATTCCGAGGTCGACAGCGGGGCCTGGTAGGTCTCGGGCGCCGTGTTCGTCGCGAGGTCGATCACCGCGAACTGGGTCTTGCCGCCGACTTTGAAGCCGACGAGGGCGGTGCCGGGGATCGCGGAGGCGAGGGTGAACGACCCGGCCCCGGCCGGGAGTCCGGTGACGGTGCGGTTGGTGGCGGTGCCGTTGTCGCCGGGGGAGACGAGGTGGAGCTCCGTGGCCCCCGCCGGGGTGGTCACGCTGGTGAGGACGGTGGTGCCGACCGCGCCGAAGGCGGTGTGGGTGCCGTCGGTGAGTGTCTTGAGGTCGATGTCGACCGGGGTCGCTCCGGTGGTGGCCATGTCCGTGAGACGCAGGACGCGGTCGCCGACGGTGGCGACGAGGACGTCGGAGGCGGCACCGAGTACGGGGGCCTGGGAGTCGACCACGGTCGAGGTGCCGTCGGCGGTGCGTGTCCAGCGGTACTCGCCGGACGCGTTCCTGCTGAGGTAGCCGGTGGTGCCCGCGCTGATGATCTCGGAGTCCAGCGGGAACGCGGGCACGGCATCGACCGTCGTCGTCGCGGCGGCCGCCGCCTGGGTGGTGGCGGTGGCCGCCGGAGCCGCTGCCATGCTGCCGGCCGTGACGGCGAGCGCGGCCGCGATCGCCGCCGTCAGACGCCGGGAGCGGGTGCGGGTGCCGGTATGGCGTATGGGAGGCAACGTGTTCCTTTCAGGGGACCGATGACGCGAGTCCCACGGTTTCCCTGCGTGCGGCGATGTGGGCGCTTCGTACGCCCACGCGACGAAAGACCCGCGAGCCCGTGAGGAGGTTGTACGGGAATCGACACGAGCCCGAAGCACGGGTGAACCGGCGCGGGATCACACCCCGACCGCTCCGTCGATCCGTTCGCGGATCAGGTCGGCGTGACCGTTGTGGCGGGCGTACTCCTCGATCATGTGGATCAGCACCCAGCGCAGTGAGACCGCTCCCCGCCACGAGTCATGGCCCTCGACGTCGAGGTGCGGAGCCTCGGTCACGAGGCTCTCCGCGAAGGCGACTTCGGCCTCCCAGGCCTCCCAGGACTCCGCGACGACCTCGGGTTCGGGGCCGGAGCCGTCGAAGTCGCCCTCGGGGGCTTCGACGGAGGAGAAGCGCAGCTCGACGTCGTGTCCGGCGAGCACGGACCGGAACCAGCGGCGTTCCACGTCGGCGAGGTGCCGTACGAGGCCGAGCAGGGACAGTGAGGAAGGCGGCACGGACCGTACGGCCAACTCCGCCGACAGCCCTGAGCACTTCAGCTTCAAAGTGGCCCGCTGGGCGTCCAGCATGGCCACGAGCATGGTCCTCTCGTCGCCGGTCGCGGGGCCGCCGAACCGGCGCTCGCTCTCGGCGCCGGTGAACAGTTCGATCCGTCGGTCGGGAATCTTCATACCCGCATCATGGGCTCGGGGCGACCGTCCCGAAACGCGGGCAAGGCGTCAACGACCCTTTGACGTCCGGCACTTCCTCAAGACAGCGCACCCACGATGTGCGGCGCGGCCTCCGCCAGGGACCTGAAGTGCCGATGGGCCTCGGGGTGCGGGGTCTCGGTGTTGACCGTCCAGACCGTCATCCCGGCCGCGAGGCCGGAGCGGACGCCGGACGGCGCGTCCTCGATCACCAGGCAGTCCGCCGGGTCCGCGCCCAGCTTCTCCGCCGCGAGCAGGTACGGCACCGGGGACGGCTTCCCCTCGGCCACCGACGCCGCGTCAACGATCAGCCCCGGCATCGGAAGACCGGTCCGCTCGAACCGCCCCCGCACCCGGTGCTCGTAGTTCGACGTGACGAGCGCCCACCGGTCCACCGGAAGGGCGTTGAGCAGCTCGGCGGCCCCGTCGAAGGCCCCGTACGAGCCCGTCCGGACGTCCTCGTCCTCCAGTGCGTGCAGCAGGGCGAGGCACTCGCCCGGGTCCCGCTCCGGGACCACGGCCGCGAACGTCTCGACGGGCCGCGTCCGGAGTGCGACGGCGTACACCTCGTCCCCGTCGACCCCGTACCGGGCGGCCCACTCGTGCCAGACGCGGCGCTGGTTGGCGACGGCGTCCATGAGGGTGCCGTCGACGTCGAAGAGAACGAACGTGCTGGTCATGTGCCCGATGTTAGGAGCCGGTCGTGCCGTCGGCCAGCTCGCGCAGGATGTCCAGATGGCCGTTGTGCCGGGCGGTCTCCTCGACGAGGTGGTGGAGGATCCAGCGGAGGTCGACGTGCAGGCCGTCGCGGATGGTTCGCTCGGCCCGGGTGTCCAGGTCGTTCCGGGCGACGAGTTCGCGGTAGCGGGCGCTCTGTTCGGCGTATTCGTCGAGCAGCTGCGTGAGGGGGAAGTCGACCGCGATGCGCATCTCGCGGTCGGGGTCCTCCTCGGTCCAGGGGCCCTTGTCCTCTTCGCCGAGGAAGACCACCTGGAACCAGTAGTACTCGACCCAGCGGAGGTGGTTGACCACTCCGCTCAGGGTCATCAGGGGTGAGCCCGGGAGAGGCGCCGTGCGGGCGTTCTCCGCGGAGACGCCCTCGCACTTGGCGCGGGCGGTGTCACGTGCGTAGTCGAGGAACGTGGTGAGCTGGGTGCGCTCGTCCCACGCGGACGGAGTGTCGCCGATTCTGGTCATCGCACGAAGGGTCTCCGAACACCGCGTTCCTGTCGATGTGTTTTTGCGTGCGGGCCGCCTCGTCCCCCGCCGGCCGGCCCGCGACGGGCCCATGGTCGTCTCGGGCCGCCCGGGGACGTCTCAGGCAGGCCGGGGAAGGACTCTCTTGGCGCCGAGCCGGACGGCGTACCGCTCTCGTGCCGCGAAGTCCGCCGCTGCCCACACCACCGGGCGTCCGGCCTCAGCGCACAGGTGGAGGATCGCGTCGTCATCGACCTGGACGCCGACATGAGCCCCGTACGCGCCGGCCGTGGAGTTGAACAGGACCAGGTCCAGGGGCTGCGCGACCGGCACGTGGACCGTGGCTTCGGTGTCGCTCCACAGCTCGGAGGAGCGCAGTTCCGGAGGGGTCAGGCCGAAGTGCCTGAGCACCTCGTACGCGAACAGCTGGCAGTTGGCGCCGGCCGCCAGTCCCGGCCGGGCGGCCACGGCGGCGGCGCCCGGGAAGCGCGAGCCCTCGTACCGGACGGTCCAGAACTCTGCCGGGAGAGCGGTAATGATCGACGCCATCCCCTCATCCTTCCTGGGGGCGCGGCCCCATCAGCGGCCCCATCACCAGTACATCGGCTCCACCCACTCGTCCAGCTCGCCCTCGGGGCGGAACGCGCCGTAGATCTCGGTGACGTGCAGCCGGACCACCACCAGGCCGCGCACCGGGGGGCGCGGGAGGCCGAACTCCCTCTCCCACTGCTCGTGCTCCGGCTTCTCCGCCCACTGCAGGTGGTCGGTGGTGGTCCGGATCTCCTGCTCGATGTCGTCGCCCGGCTCCCGTGAGGGAGTGGAGATGTCGACCCTGCCTTCGGCCGCCACCCAGTAGGCGTGGTTCGACTCCTCTTGGGTGATCCGTGCCCAGGCGTTGCCACGGAACCGCCGCACGCGCGTGCTGTCCGGAGTCCCTACGAACCGTGCGATGCGGGCGGCGGGTTCCCAGTAGTACGGGTCCGTCATGCCGGTCAGTCGTTCGCCCTGGGGCCGGGTCATCCGCGCCGTCGTCGCGTAGACCGTGACGACTCCCGCATCCCTTTTGAAGCGGCCCCGCATGGAGGAGCTGAACCTGTCGAAGGCGTGCTCCTCGGACATCCAGTGCATGGAGTCCCTTCACCCGTTGCGATCAACCCTATTACCGTCAATGTGACGATAATAGGGTGTGGGTGACGCATGACGGAAACGGCCGCCGGCCGGCCACGGAGGCGAAGCAGGCGACCGCACCGGTTCAGAAGAGATCGATCGAGCCCTCACCCAGGCCGGGGTTGTAGGGGGCCCGGCGCGTGCCGAAGGGCGCGTTCCAGTTGCCCGTGCCCTTGTAGACGTAGAGGGAGCTGTAGAAGCCGCCGTTCGCGTCGTACGTGATCAGGTCGTTCCGGCCGTCCCGGTCCACGTCGCCCGCGCCGACGAGGCTCACGTACGTGTTCCAGCCGACGCCGACCTTGACGCGGGGCGCGAAGGTGCCGTCGCCCTTGCCGAGGTAGAGCCAGAGCGTGCCGGTCGTGTCGCGGGCGAGGAGGTCTCCGGCGGGGGCGCCGGCGAGGTTCCCGGTGGCGGTGAGCTGGTTGTAGACGCCCCAGCCGCCGCCGACCTTCACCCGCTTGGCGAAGGGCGCGGTGGCGTCGCCGGTGGCCTTGTAGAGCCAGAGGGCGCCTGCGGTGTCGGTGCCGAGGAGGTCGGGGCGGCCGTCGCCGGTGACGTCGGAGCCGGCGGTGAGCGTGTTGTAGATCTGCCAGCCGGCGCCGATCCGGGTCCGGGGGGCGAGGCCCTTGCCGTTGCCCTGGTAGAGCCAGAGGACGCCGGTCCTGTCGCGGCCGACGAGGTCGGGGGCGGTCGTGCCGACGATGTCGCCGGTGGCCGTGATCCGGTCGTACGCGGACCAGCCCGTCCCGAGGTTCACCGGGTCGAGCGCATGGATCGTGGAGGAGCCCTCGATCTGCTGGATGTCGTACGAGCGCAGGCGGCCCGCCCCGTCCCGGGCGAGCAGGTCCGGCGAGCCGTTGTCGTCGAAGTCGTGGGGCTTCGGCGCGCGGGTGAGGGTGAAGGTGCCGGTGCGGACGACGTCGGGGCCGATGCCGTTGGTGGGCTTCGCCGTCAGCGTCCAGGTGTAGTCGCCGTTGTAGGCCGGGACGCCGTTGAGGAAGAGGCCGTTCCAGGTGAGGGCGAAGTCGGTCACTCCCGTGGCCAGGGACAGGCCGGCGCCCCCTGTCAGTCCGGACGCGATGTGGGTGACGGAGAGGCTCACCCTCGCGTTGGACCGGCTCACCTTCCCCGAGGCCTTCAGCACGCCGCCGTTGCGGTCGAAGTCGACGGCGCCGGCCGGCGGGAGGCTCTCGTTCGTCAGGGTGAGGGCGGTGGGCCGGCCGGTGCCGGTCAGCAGGGTGGCGACCGGGGTGCCGTCGGCGCCGGGGGCGACGCGGTACAGGCCTTCGCCGTGCTCGACCGTGCCGCCGAGGGCGAGCAGGTTGCCGTCCGGGTCGACGGTGCTGGACTGGACGTGGTCCATGACCGCGACCGTGTCGCCGGTCTCCAGGGAGCGCGCCGTCAGGGGGTGGAGGGCGTCGGTCCAGCCGGCCGTGCCGCCGCCGTTCCGGTTGTACGTCAGCCAGTCGCCGACGACGTGGAGGAGGATGCCCTCCGCGTTCCTGAGCGGGTCCAGCGTCGTCCGCTCGACCTGCGGGCCGTCCCGGCGGGCGACGGCGAGGGTCGCCGTGCCGCCGGCGGGGGTCTCGGTCCAGGCCACGTGGGTGGGGGACAGGGTGGTGGAGCGGGTGACGGTGGCCGGCAGGGTGTCGTACGTCCGGGTGATCGCGCCGGTGGCGGAGTCCACGACGGCCACGTGCTTCGTCCAGGTCTCGCCGACGACGCGGTTGTAGTGGAGTACGAAGCTGCCGGGGCCGTTGGTGTAAGCCAGCAGGGGCCGCGCGCCCTCGGGCAGGGCGACCTCGCGGTCGACGGCCCGGCCCTCCTCCTCGGAGACCAGGTGGTACTCCAGGGCGCCGGACACGCTTGTCGTCATGAGGAGGGCGGAGCCGATGACCCGGTTGAGGGCGTACGGGGTGGCGGCCGTGCTGAAGGCGGAGGTGTCGATCACGACGGGCTCCGCGTCCCCGCTCATGTCGGTGAGCGTGACCACGGCCCCATCCTGGGAGGCGACGGTGTCCGTGCCCTGGGCTCCCCATCGCTTGCCGGGGAGCGTCGTGGTGACGCCGTCGGAGAAGCGCGTCCAGCGGTAGACGACGCTCGATCCGTCGGTGACGCTCAGCATGCCCGTACGGCCGGCGCTGACGAGTTTCGAGCCGTCCGGGAGCGTGAACGGCGTGCCCTGCTCGTCCGTGACCGACGGCACGGGGGCGGTCGGGGTGGTGGCCAGGGCCGGGCTCGCGAGTCCGGCGGCGGTGATGACGGCGAGCACCGCCGAGACGGCGGCGGTCTGCCGCCTCCGGCGTACGGGTCTGTGGTTCACGGAGATCTTTCGGTCCTCTCGGAAGCGACGAACTCAGGAGACTGCGATGGGTGGCGGGGAGCCCCGCCCGCGGCGGTGCGGCCACGGGCGGGGTGCCCCGCCGTTCATCGGACGTCCGGTCCGGCCGGACGGTCCGTCAGACGATCGGGTGGCGCGGGGTCGGCGTCGCCGGGTAGACGGAGCTGGACTCGCGCGGGCCGAACGGCGCCGCGGCGCTGCCCGTGCCCCGGTAGACGAACGAGCCGCCCGTGCCGTAGGCGAACAGGTCGTTGCGTCCGTCGCGGTCCACGTCGCCCATGCCGACGAGGTGGGTGTACGCGCCCCAGCCCGGGCCGACCCGGACCCGGGTGGCGAACGAGGAGCCGGTGGCGCCCTGGTAGAGCCAGAGGACGCCGGAGGTGTCGCGGGCGAGGAGGTCGCCCTGCGGCGTGCCGGCGATGTCGCCGACGGCGGTGATCTGGTTCATCCCGCCCCAGCCTCCGCCGACCTTCGTACGGCCGAGGTAGGGCGAGGACCAGTTGCCCGTGCCCCGGTACGCCCACAGGACGCCGGACGCGTCGGTGGCGAGCAGGTCGGACCAGCCGTCGCCGTTGAGGTCGCTGCCGCCGGTGATCTTGTTGTAGCCGTTCCAGCCGGCGCCGATCCTGGTCCGGTCGGCGAAGGTGCCGTCGCCCTTGCCGAGGTACAGCCAGAGGACGCCGGAGGCGTCCCGCGCGACCATGTCGGGGGCGGGGGCACCGGCGACGTTGCCGACGGCCTCGATCTGGTCGTAGGCGTTCCATCCGGCGCCGACGAGCTTGCTCTCCAGCGACCAGTAGTCGGCGGAGGAGGCGGACTTCCTGACCTCGTCGCGCCACAGCCGGCCGGAGGCGTCGCGGGACAGCAGGTCCGGGGCGCCGTTGTCGTCGCAGTCGTGCAGGCCCGCCTTGCGGGTCACCTTGAAGGTGCCGGTCTTCTTCAGGTCCGGGCCGATGCCGTTGAGCGGCTTGGCGTCGAGCTGCCAGGTGTAGTCGCCGTTGGGGGCGAGGGAGCCGTCGGCCAGGGTGCCCTGCCACTCGCGGCGGATCTCGCCCTGGTTCCCGAACGGGAACTCCACGGTCCTGCCGGTGCGGACGTGGCGCAGGGTGACCTTGCCGGCCGCGTTCTCGCGGGACAGCTGCCATTGGAGCGTCGCCTTCCCGCCGTTCTTGTCCAGGTCGACCGTGGACGGGACGTCGGTGAAGGTGAGAGCCAGCGCGGTGGGGGCGTCGGTGCCGGCCACCAGGGTGGCGACCGGCTCGCCGTTGTCGCCGGGGAAGATGTGGTAGATGCCCTCGCCCTGGGCGACCGTGCCGCCGCGTGCGTAGAGGTCGCCGTTGGGGGCGGTGGCCGAGCTGGAGACGTGGTCGAGGAGCTTGACCGTTCTCCTGGGGTCGGCCAGGGAGCGGGCGGTCAGCGGGAAGAGGCCCGAGGCGACGGTGGCGGTGCGGCCGTTGAGCTCGGCGGTGGTCACCCAGTTCCCCACCAGGTTGACGTCGATGTCGGCGCTGGTCGAGGCCTGGCCGAGGTCCGTGGTGACCTCCGGGGCGGTGACGCCGCGGACGGTGGTCACCAGCCGGACGCGGTTGGTGGTGGTGCGCTCGATCCAGGCCCAGTGGGTGCGGGAGACGAAGGCGTCGGCGCCGGTCCGCTCGGAGTGCGTCTGGCGCGGCCCGTCCACGGCCTGGCCGGTAGCGGTGTCCACGGCGACGATGAAGGTGCGCAGGTCGGCGCCGGTGCCGGTGTGGTACTGGATCAGCGCGACGCCGGGGGTGCTGGCCCAGACGCGGCCTATGCGGGCGTTGTCGGGGACGGCGGGGACGTCGGTGATGGTGTTCGTGCCCGTGGCGCGGCTCAGCAGGTCGACGTCGAGCGCACCGGTGTCCTCGTCGGTGTCCGACATGACCAGCGTCTCGCCGGCGATGCCGTTGAGCACGTACCGCTGGTTGTTGTGGGACAGCCCGTACCGCATGGGGTCGTTGCTCGTCATGTCGTTCAGCCAGTACGTGACCTTGGTGTCCTCGCGGGAGAACACGATGTCGGACTGGGCGCCCATGAACGTGGTCCGGGGCGTGGTCAGGGACGTGGTGGCGCCGTCGGAGTACTTGGTCCAGCGGTACTCCGTACCGGACGGGTACACGGCGCGGGTGAGGTAGCCGGTCGCGCCGGCGCTGACGATCTCCGTGGGGTGGGGCAGCGTGACCACGGCGGCCGCCTGGGCGGGCGCCTGGACGGCGGTCACCGGGGCGGCGGTCGCGGGGACAGCTGTCAGCGCGGTGCCGGCCGTGACGGCCAGGGCTGCGGCGACGGCGGCGAGAAGACGGGTGGACGAACGGTACTGCACGGTGGATTCCCCCCAAGAACAACCGGCTGCGGCGGTCACCGCACTCCGGTTGGACCCATGATCGACACCGATGGTTGTACGCGGGCGGCCCCGTTCTACCGCCGCTCCACCACACCCCGTACGAACGCCGCCTGCCCCGCGTGCTGGAGGTCCTCCGCGATCACCGACACCAGGCGCACGCCGAGCGTGACCGGCGGGTCCCAGGCGCTGTCGACGACCCGGTCCAGGTCCGCGTTCGTCACCGGCCGCACCAGGCCGAGGGTCCGCGCGTGCACCGCGTCGTAGTAGCCCAGCAGCACGTCGGCCGGGGCGCGCACCTTGCCCACCTGGGCGCTCGTCTGGCCGTAACCGGTCGCCCGCTTCCCGAAGGGCAGCCCGAAGCGGTCCCGCCAGCCGTCCGTGTCCCACAGCTGGTCCGTGTCGAAGGCGCCCGCGAGGTGATCGTCCTGGATCCGGGTGAGGTGCCAGACGAGCCAGGCGATCGAGTTGGCGCCCGGATCGACCCGGGCGGCGAGCTCGTCCTCGGTGAGGCCCTCCACGGCCTCGTGGACGGCCTCCTGGATCCGGCCGAACGAGTCGGCCAGCAGACCGGCGCTGTTCATGGGGGACATGAGGGGCTCCTCTCGACGGCGGGCGCGCGGGGGTTACGGGCTCCGCTGAGCAGGGGTCACGAGCCGCGCTCCGCCCGCCACCGCTCGACCGTCGCCTCGACGTCGAAGGGCTTGAGGTTCAGCGGCGGTCCGGCCGGCGGGCGGAGCAGTGCCTCGGTGATCCTCGTGTTGATCTCGCCGAGGATGCGACGGACCTGGCCCTCCGAGACCGCCGCGGCCACCGCCTCCTCCGCGTCTTCGGCGGCCTTGCGCAGGGCCAGCGAGGGCGGGAGCACGGACGCGCCCTCGCGGTGCATCTTTCCCTTGATCCACCACAGCTCGTCGTACGGGGCCGAGTCGTCGGGGAGCGGCTTCCCGAACCCCGTCAGGCTGCTGAACTCTCCACGCTCGGACGCCTCGCGGATCTGCTTGTCCACGAACGACTCGAAGCTGACTCCGGGCGGCTTGCGTTCGGTCATGTGTCCAGACTACGTAAGCCCCGCGGTGCGGGTGTGGTGTTCGCCGTCTACTGCGAGACGCGATCTTCCGGCACGCTGTGGTCCGTTCCCTGTGGGTCAACGCGCGTCGACCCTTGTCCCAGGCCACCGACCCCCACGTACCGGAGGACGCATGCGTGCCCGGATCACCCCCCTCGGCACCCTGCTCGCGCTCGTCGCGGGCCTGCTCACCGCGCTCGTCACCACCACCCCCGCCCAGGCCGCGCCGCTCTTCAAGGCGCCGTTCCCCTGCGGCCAGACCTGGACGTACAGCCACCACTCGGCCGAGGTCCGCCAGGCCCTCGACTTCATCCGGTCCGACGGCGGGACGACCGCCGGCACCCCGGTCCTGGCCTCGGCGTCCGGTACCGCGTACCGCTACTCCCAGCCGTCCGGCGCCGGCAACTACATCGTGGTCGACCACGGGGGCGGCTGGAAGACGTACTACTTCCACCTGAACGCGTACTCGGTCGCCAACGGCGCCGCGGTCTCCCAGGGCCAGCAGATCGGCACCACCGGCAGCACCGGCAACAGCTCCGGCGCCCACATCCACTACGAGCAGCTCTACAACGGCGTCGGCCAGTCGATCGTGATCAACGGCCACTCGCTCGCGCCCTACCCCGGCTCGTACGGTTCCAAGTCTCTGACCAGCGACAACGGCTGCTCGGGCGGGGGAGGCGGGAAGTACTGGGTCGACACCTTCGCCAACGCCACGGGCTACGCCCAGGCCAACACCGCCGCCCCCCAGGGCGTCCTGAACCAGGGCACGAACTACGTCTACTGCAAGGTCTGGGGCCAGGAGATCCGGGACGGCGCCGGGAACTTCAACCACTGGTGGCTCAGGACCGACCTGGACACCGTGTACGCCGGGAAGAACGGGCGCGGGGCGTACGTGTCCGCCTACTACCTGTCCCGCTGGGGCAACGACGAGGCCCGCGACAACAACGGAACCGTGATCCCGGACTGCTGAGCGCCGGGGAAGGCCCCGAGGTCCGCGGAGCCCCGAAAGGGCCGCAAAGGGCCGGAAGGGCAGGAGCCCCGCTCGTGCCCGAAAGCACGGAGCGGGGCTCCTTGGGTACTGCTCTAGTCGTGCGTGTTCGCCGACCCAGGCCCTTAGGCCGGGGAGACGTTCTCCGCCTGCGGGCCCTTCGGGCCCTGCGTGACGTCGAAGGTCACGAGCTGGTTCTCCTCGAGCGAACGGAAGCCGTTCGCGTTGATCGCGGAGTAGTGGACGAAGACATCCGGGCCGCCGCCGTCCTGGGCGATGAAGCCGAAGCCCTTTTCAGCGTTGAACCACTTCACGGTTCCGGTAGCCATGAGCCCTCCTATGGGCCAAAGGGTCGCCCTGCTCCAGAACCTGCAAACAAGTCTGAAAACTACAAAAGCCTGCGGGTCACATGCTCCGCAGGCTCTGTACTGCAAGGGAAACCAAACTGCAACTTGCGTTGAGCGTAGCACGCAGGCCGCCCAGGACGGTAGAGGGAAAGATCACGTCACTCGCATGTTTGATCTCGCTCCGTGGGCTGACGCGCGTGCCCCGGCGATGCCCACGGTACGAGACGGGTCTAGCCTCACGATGTGGACAATGCAACCGACGACCAGCAGCGCAGCCGGCCCCGCGTCGGGCACATCCAGTTCCTGAACTGCCTCCCCCTCTATTGGGGCCTGGCCAGGACCGGAACGCTCCTCGACCTCGAGCTGACCAAGGACACCCCCGAGAAGCTCAGCGAGCGGCTCGTCCGGGGCGATCTGGACATCGGCCCCATCACCCTCGTCGAGTACCTCCGCAACGCGTCGGACCTGATCGCGCTCCCCGACATCGCCGTCGGCTGCGACGGGCCCGTCATGTCCTGCGTGATCGTCTCGCAGCGGCCGCTGGAGGACCTGGACGGCGCACGCGTCGCGCTCGGCTCCACCTCCCGTACCTCCGTACGCCTCGCGCAGCTGCTCCTCGCCGAGCGGTACGGGGTGACGCCGGACTACTACACCTGCCCCCCTGACCTGGGCCTGATGATGCAGGAGGCCGAGGCGGCGGTCCTCATCGGCGACGCCGCGCTCCGTGCCTCGCTGCACGACGCGCCCCGGCTCGGCCTCCAGGTCCACGACCTCGGCCTCATGTGGAAGGACTGGACGGGCCTCCCGTTCGTCTTCGCCGTGTGGGCGGCGCGCAAGGACTTCCTGGCGCGCGAGCCGGAGACCGTCCACGAGGTGCACCAGGCGTTCCTCGCCTCCCGGGACCTCTCCCTGGAGGAGGTCGCCAAGGTCGCAGAGCAGGCCGCCCGCTGGGAGACCTTCGACGCCGAACTCCTGGAGCGGTACTTCCGTACGCTCGACTTCCGCTTCGGCCCCGAGCAGCTCGCCGGGGTCCGCGAGTTCGCCCGCCGCACCGGCCCCACGACCGGCTTCCCCGCGGACGTCGCCGTCGAACTGCTCCGGCCCGCACGGGATTAGCGGGGCGCGCGCGTTCCGGGTTCCCGATTCGGCTGCCGCCGGCCTTCCGGCCGATCTCCCGCGGGCCTTCCGCCGGCTTCCCGGAATTCGCCGTCGCGTCCCCGTTCGGTAATTCACCCCTTTATCCGTGTCCGGACCGTCCGTATTACCGCCCCGCCCCCGCACGCCACCCGACGGAAGCCGTGAGGAGCGCTGGCGTAGGCTGGTTCGGTCGACAGAACCCCTCCGAAAGGGACACACCCGGTGACCGAGAAGGCCGAACTCCAGTCTGTTCTCGACCGCGCCGCCGCGGGTGGCCGGATCACCCCCGAGGAGGCGCTCGACCTCTACCGCTCGGCGCCCCTGCACGCCCTCGGCTCCGCCGCCGACGCCGTGCGCCGCCGCCGGTACGCGGGGACCGAGCACATCGCGACGTACATCATCGAGCGGAACATCAACTACACGAACGTCTGCGTGACGGCGTGCAAGTTCTGCGCCTTCTACGCCGCCCCCAAGGACACGAAGAAGGGCTGGAGCCGCGACCTCGACGACATCCTGCGCCGCTGCGCGGAGACCGTGGAGCTCGGCGGCACCCAGATCATGTTCCAGGGCGGCCACCACCCGGACTACGGCGTCGAGTACTACGAGAAGCACTTCGCCGCCATCAAGGCCGAGTTCCCGCAGCTGGTCATCCACTCCCTCGGCGCGTCCGAGGTCGAGCACATGGCCCGGATCAGCGGCGTCTCCGTCGAGGAGGCCATCACCCGCATCCACGCGGCGGGCCTCGACTCCTTCGCGGGCGCCGGCGCCGAGCTCCTGCCGGAGCGGCCGCGCAAGGCCATCGCCCCGCTCAAGGAGAGCGGCGAGCGCTGGCTGGAGATCATGGAGATCGCGCACGGCCTCGGCGTCGAGTCGACGTCCACCATGCTGATGGGCACCGGCGAGACCAACGCCGAGCGGATCGAGCACCTGCGGATGATCCGTGACGTGCAGGACCGGACGGGCGGCTTCCGGGCCTTCATCCCGTACACGTACCAGCCCGAGAACAACCACCTCAAGGGCCGCACGCAGGCCACGCTCCTCGAGTACCTGCGCATGATCGCCATCGGCCGGCTGTTCCTCGACAACGTCGCCCACATCCAGGGCTCGTGGCTCACCACGGGCAAGGAGATCGGCCAGCTCACCCTGCACTACGGCGCGGACGACCTCGGCTCGATCATGCTGGAGGAGAACGTCGTCTCCTCGGCCGGCGCCAAGCACCGCTCCAACCTGCGCGAGATGATCGACATGATCCGTACGGCGGACCGCGTCCCGGCGCAGCGCACCACCACGTACGAGCACATCGTCGTCCACGACGACCCGGCGAACGACCCGGTCGACGAGCGCGTCGCCTCCCACATCTCCTCCACGGCGATCGAGGGCGGCACGGCGCACCCCGAGCTGAAGCTCCTCGACGCCAACTGACGCGCCCGTGCTGACCATCCACGTCGCCGAGGCGTCGCCCGAGACCGCCGTACTCGTCGACGGCGACCGCATCGCCGCCATCGGCCCGTTCGACGACCTGGCCGCCGTCGTCCCCAAGGCCCGGGTGCGGCGGTGGCCCGGCATCCTCACCCCCGGACTCCTCAACCCGTTCGGCCCCGAGCTGCTCGAAGGCATGTACCACCCGGACCCCCGGGAGGCCGAGGGGTTCGGCACCGAGCCGATCACCGGCGAGCGGGCGCAGCGGATCTTCCGGGCCGACGCGTCCCGCCGCGGCGCCTCCGCCCGCCGTTGCGTGCAGCGGCTCCTCGCCCACGGGACGGTCGCCGTCGCCGGCGAACTGCGCGACCGGGCCGCCGTGGACGCCGTGCGCCGGGCCGGCCTCGCCGTCGGCCGCCGCCCGGCGAAGCTCCCCGGCGGGCCGTCGTTCTCCCCGGTGCCGCTGGTGCTCCTGCCGTCCCTGGCGCCGGGGTCCCCGGCCCGCTTCGCCGTCTTCGACGTCCCTGACCGGGCCTCCCTGGCCCGCCTCGGCGCGTCCACCTGCGTGGCCACCGTCATCGGCGGCAAGTTGGTCTACCGGGCCCGCTGAGCGCGCCCTGCCGGTCGGGCCGGGAGCGGCCCTGAGACAATGGACGGGCCCGCCCGTACCCCGATTCTGCGAGGCCGAACGCCAGTGACCCGCGCCACCCTGGACAAGCAGCCGCACGAAGTCGCCTCGATGTTCGACGACGTGGCGGCGAACTACGACCTCACGAACGACGTGCTCTCCCTGGGCCAGGACCGGCGCTGGCGCAAGGAGGTCGCGAAGGCGGTCGACGCGCGCCCCGCGCAGAAGGTCCTGGACCTGGCCGCCGGTACGGCCACCTCCTCGCAGCCCTTCGCCCGCGCGGGCGCGTACGTCGTGCCCTGCGACTTCTCGCTCGGGATGCTGCGGGTCGGCAAGAAGAACCACCCGTGGATGCCGTTCACGGCCGGCGACGGCACGAAGCTGCCCTTCCGCGACGACGTGTTCGACGCCGTCACCATCTCCTTCGGCCTGCGGAACATCCAGGACACCGAGCAGGCGCTGCGCGAGATGTACCGCGTGACGAAGCCCGGTGGCCGGGTCGTCATCAGCGAGTTCTCGCACGCCACCTGGGCGCCGTTCCGCACGGTGTACGAGGAGTACCTGATGCGCGCGCTGCCGCCGGTGGCCCGCGCGGTCTCCTCGAACCCGGACGCGTACGTGTACCTGGCCGAGTCGATCCGCTCCTGGCCCGACCAGCCGACGCTGGCGGGCATGCTCCAGAAGGCCGGCTGGTCGCAGGTGGCCTGGCGGAACCTGACCGGTGGCATCGTCGCCCTCCACCGGGGCTTCAAGCCCGCCTGATCCCTCCTGGCGTCCGTCCCCCGAGGACGGTCGGCCCGCGGAGTGTGCACCGGCCCTCCGAGCGCGCCCTCCGACCCCGGGACGGCCTTCCCGTCCCGGGGAGCAGGAGGACGACCCTCCGGGTCCGGCGCGACCGGCCCCCCTAGACTTCGCTACGTTCCCATCGCCGAATCACCGGGAGATCTCGCCGTGACCGAGCAGCCCCTCTCCGAGCACAGCGCGGACGTCATCGTCGTCGGGGCAGGCCCGGCCGGATCCACCACCGCGTACTACCTCGCCAAGGCCGGACTGGACGTCCTCCTCCTGGAGAAGACCGCGTTCCCCCGCGAGAAGGTCTGCGGCGACGGCCTCACCCCCCGCGCCACCAAGCAGCTCGTCTCCATGGGCATCGACATCTCCGAAGAGGCCGGCTGGCTGCGGAACAAGGGCCTGCGGATCATCGGCGGCGGCGTCCGCCTGGAGCTCGACTGGCCGGAACTCGCCTCGTACCCGGACTACGGACTCGTCCGCAAGCGCGACGACTTCGACGAGCAGCTCGCCCGCCAGGCCCAGAAGGCCGGCGCGCGCCTCTACGAGCGCTGCAACGTCGGCGCCCCGATCATCGACGACCGCACGGGCCGGATCACCGGCGTCCACGCCAAGCTCGGCGAGGAGAAGCGCGAGGTCACCTTCCACGCCCCGCTCGTCGTCGCCGCCGACGGCAACTCCACCCGGATCTCCCTGGCGATGGGCCTGCACCGGCGCGAGGACCGCCCGATGGGCGTCGCCGTCCGCACGTACTTCACCTCGCCCCGGCACGACGACGACTACCTGGAGTCCTGGCTGGAGCTGTGGGACCGGCGCGGCGCGCAGGACCGGCTCCTGCCCGGCTACGGCTGGATCTTCGGCATGGGCGACGGCACGTCCAACGTCGGCCTCGGCATCCTCAACTCCTCCAAGGCCTTCCGCGAGCTGGACTGGCGCGAGGTCCTCAAGGCCTGGTGCGCCTCGATGCCGGAGGACTGGGGCTTCACCCCGGACAACATGACGATGCCGATCCGCGGCGCCGCCCTCCCGATGGCCTTCAACCGCCAGCCGCACTACACCAAGGGCCTGCTGCTCGTCGGTGACGCCGGCGGCCTCGTCAACCCGTTCAACGGCGAGGGCATCGCGTACGCCATGGAGTCCGGCCAGATCGCGGCCGACGTCATCGTCCAGGCCCACGCCCGCGCGACCCCCGCCCAGCGCGAACTCGCCCTGCAGAATTACCCGCAGGTCCTCAAGGACACCTACGGCGGCTACTACACGCTCGGCCGCGCCTTCGTGAAGCTCATCGGCAACCCGAAGGTCATGAAGATCGCGACCCAGCGCGGTCTGACCCACCCGCTGCTCATGAAGTTCACGCTGAAGATGCTGGCGAACCTGACCGACCCGTCGGGCGGCGACGCCATGGACCGCATCATCAACGGACTTTCGAAGGTGGCCCCGAAGGCCTGAACGTCTGCCGGTAGCCGGACGGGGACACCCCGACGGCACGGGTGAAGTGGCGGCGCAGATTGGCCGCGGAGCCCAGCCCGCTGTGGTCGCCGACCAGCTCCACGGGCAGGTCGGTGGACTCCAGGAGGGTCTGGGCGCGGGCCACCCGCTGCTGCAGCAGCCACTGCAGCGGGGTGGTGCCGTACTCCTCGCGCACCCGCCGGTGGAAGGTGCGCGGGCTCATCCGGGCCCGCCGCGCCAGCTCCTCCACGGTCAGCGGCTCGGCCAGGTGCTCGGTCGCCCACTGCAGTACAGGCCCCAGGCTGTCGTCGTCGCTCGGCGGCAGCGGCGCCTCGATGAACTGGGCCTGCCCGCCGGGCCGGTGGGCAGGCACGACGAGACGACGGGCGAGCTGCCCGGCGACGGTCGCCCCGAGGTCGGTGCGCACCAGGTGCAGGCAGAGGTCGAGCGCGGCGGTGGCCCCGGCGCTCGTCAGGACGGATCCCTCGTCCGTGTAGAGGACCGAGTCGTCCACGATCACCTCGGGGTGGCGGGCGGCCAGTTGCGCGCTGTGCTGCCAGTGCGCGGTGGCCCGGCGGCCGTCGAGGATGCCGGCGGCGGCGAGCGCGAAGGCGCCGGTGCACAGCGACACCATCCGGGCGCCGGACGCGGCGGCCGCGCGCAGGGCCTCGACCAGCTCGGCCGGCACCTCCTCGCCGTCCTCCACGACCGCGTCGGGCACGGACGGCACGATGACGGTGTCCGCGCCCACGAGTCCGTCGAGACCGTGGTCGGTCCGCACGGAGAAGACGCCGCCCTCGCCGGGGTCCCCGCACAGCCGCAGCCGGTACCAGGGGTCGGCGAGGTCCGGATGCGGGATGCCGAAGACCCCCAGCGCCAGGGAGAGCTCGTACAGCTCCCACAGCGATGTTCCGATCCGCCGGTCGGGTACGACGGCGATGGCGACGACTCCGGCGTTCATGCTCCCGACCGTACGTCAGAGCGCGGCAGGAATCGTGCGGTCGGCGTCGGTCCTGCCACTGTCGGCCGGAATCCGCCGCTGCGAGCGTGGACCCCATGAACGCACAGAACGTCAGCGCACAGAACGTCAGCGCACAGAACACCGACGCACAGAACGTCACGGTCATCGGTCTCGGGCAGATGGGCGCCGCCCTCGCCGACGCCTTCCTCTCCGCCGGCCACCGCACCACCGTCTGGAACCGCACCCCCGGGAAGGCCGACGCCCTCGTCGCCCGGGGCGCCGTCCTCGCCGCCTCCGTCGCCGAGGCCGTCGAGGCGAGCGAGCTCGTCGTGGTCTGCGTCCTCGACCACCGGGCCGTACGTGAACTCCTCGCCCCCGTGACCGAGTCGCTGCGGGGCCGGGTCCTGGTCAACCTGACCAGCGGTTCGCCCGAACAGGCCCGTGCGGAAGCGGAATGGGCGGCGGAGCACGGCATCGGCTTCCTGGACGGGGGCATCATGACGACGCCGCCGGGGATCGGCGACAGCGGCAACATGATCCTTTACGCGGGCTCGCCGGCGCTGTTCGCCGAACACCGGGCGACCCTGGCCGTGCTCGGCGACCCGGTCGACCTCGGCGCGGACGCCGGACTCGCGTCGCTGTACGACGCGGGGCTGCTCGGGCTCATGTGGTCGGTCTTCGGCGGCTGGCTGCACGCCACCGCCCTCGCGGGCGCGGACGGGGTGGCGGCCCAGGAGTTCACCGCGCTCGCGAACCGCTGGCTGAAGACGGTCTCCTGGTTCCTCAGCACGTACGCCGAGCAGATCGACGCGGGGGAGTACCCGGGCTCGGACGCCACCATCGACGTCCAGGTGGCGACCATCGGCCACCTCATCGAGGCCGGCGAGGCGCGCGGGATCGACGGGCGGCTGCCGCGGCTGCACCTGGAGCTGATGCGGGAGGCCGTGGCGGCGGGGCACGGCGGCGACAGCTATGCCCGGCTCATCGAGGCCTTCCGGAGCAAGTAGGGCGAAAACGACGAAGAGCCGTCATTCCCCCGAGGAGTGACGGCTCTTCGCGCTCAGGTGATCAGAGGAGACGGACCGCGCCGGAGGGCATGTCCCAGTCCAGGGAGCGCTCGACGACACCGGTCGACGAGTTCTGCGCGCCGACGTAGTTGCCGCCGCCCACGTAGATCGCGACGTGGTACGAGCCGCTGCGGCTGCCCCAGTACAGGATGTCGCCCGGCTGCAGGTTGCTCAGGGAGACGGAGGTGCCCATGCTCGACTGGTCGTACGAGATGCGGGGCAGGTCGATGCCGGCCTGGCGGTAGGCGGCCTGGACGAGGCCGGAGCAGTCCCAGGAGTTGGGGCCGGTGCCGCCGGTGACGTACGAGTCGCCGACCTGGGCGCGGGCGAAGGCCACGATCGCGGCGGCGGAGCCGGAGGGGGCCTGCGTCTGGCTCTCGCCGGAACCGGCCGAGGAGCCGCTGGAGGAGCCGGAGTCCGAGGAGTTGTCGCTCGCGGACGCGGCGGCGAGCCGGGTGCGCTCGCTGGTGCGCGAGGCGCGCTCCTGGGCGTCCTTGCGCTCCTGCTCGGCCTTGGCCTCCGCCTCGGCCTTGAGGCGGGCCTTCTCGGCCTTCTCGGCGGCGGCCTTGCGGTCGGCCTGGGCCTTGGCCGTCTTGGCCTCCGCGGCGGCCTTCTGCAGCGCCAGGTTCTCCTGCGTCTGGAGGCTCTGGTCGAGCGCCTCCTGCTGGGAGGCCTCGGCGGAGGCGGCCACGGCGGAGGCGAGACCGGCGCCGGTCTCGAGCGAGCCCAGGGTGGGCATTTCGATGGTCTCGGTCACCGGCTCGGCATTCGCCGGCCCGGCAGCACCGGCCACCGCGATGGTGCCGAGGACGCCACCGGCAACTCCGGCTCGCAGCGCGAGCTTCGAGGCGCTGCGGCGGGGCTTCCGGTGGCTGGGTATGTGAGCGGTGTGGGACATGAGGACAACCGCTATCAGGGCTTCACGGTTCCCTTCAAGAAACGTGGGTTGCGCCACAGTTACGTTCGGAATCTCCTAATCCGCTTCCGTGGCGCCCTTATTGACGCCGTAACGGGCAAATCGGGCACGGCTCATCTGGCCCTTGATCATGGGTTTTCAATGAAACGTCCGAATTGCCCGACGCTTACCACCTCTTGACGCATGTGGCCAAGCCCCATGTTTTTGAGGGCTTCGAGGTGTGGTGCAGGTCACACTTCCGTCTCGCCAACGCTCGTGAATGAGCGCACGCGTCCACCCTCGTACGCCGGACCCCCCGACCGGGCGACGGGCGCTTCCTTTATCACCCGGATGCGTCCATCACCAATTTGCCTGTAGTGACCATCACTTGATAGTGCGACACCCCCTCCGAGCAGCGATTTCCGGTGCGGATGTCACATCTGGTGATCACCTGGGCGCTTCGCGCAACAAGATCACCGCTCATCCGACTTCATGATCCTTCGTCAGGTGGTGGAGATCACAAAGTCGTTGCTGTACCCCGTGTCGCAGATCACAGAGGGGCGGGCATAAGATGCGGGGCAGCCGGGCTTGTGAACTGCCTCACATGGGGGCGATCTTTCACGGTCCGGCCGTGCGGTCCAACGGTCAAGGACGACTGGAAGGAGCGAGGAGCGTGAATGCGTACGCGCCCGTCCTCGTGCTCGGTGCCCTGGGTGCGGGGTTTGCGATCTTCTCCGTGGTCATGGCCACGCTTATCGGGCCAAAACGGTACAACAGGGCAAAGCTTGAGGCGTACGAGTGCGGCATCGAGCCGACACCCACTCCCGCCGGAGGCGGCCGCTTCCCGATCAAGTACTACCTGACGGCGATGCTCTTCATCGTCTTCGACATCGAGATCGTCTTCCTCTACCCCTGGGCCGTCACCTTCGACGCCCTGGGGCTTTTCGGGCTCGTGGAGATGCTGCTCTTCGTGCTCACCGTCTTCGTCGCCTACGCGTATGTGTGGCGTCGCGGCGGCCTGGAATGGGACTGAGGGGCTGAGGGGCACCTATGGGACTCGAAGAGAAACTCCCGAGCGGCTTTCTGCTGACGACGGTCGAACAGGCCGCGGGCTGGGTGCGCAAGGCGTCCGTGTTCCCCGCGACCTTCGGCCTCGCCTGCTGCGCCATCGAGATGATGACCACCGGAGCCGGCCGGTACGACCTGGCCCGCTTCGGCATGGAGGTCTTCCGCGGCTCACCGCGCCAGGCCGACCTGATGATCGTGGCCGGCCGGGTCAGCCAGAAGATGGCGCCGGTCCTGAGGCAGGTCTACGACCAGATGCCCAACCCCAAGTGGGTCATCTCCATGGGCGTCTGCGCCTCCTCGGGCGGCATGTTCAACAACTACGCGATCGTCCAGGGCGTCGACCACATCGTGCCGGTCGACATCTACCTGCCCGGCTGCCCGCCGCGGCCGGAGATGCTGCTCGACGCGATCCTCAAGCTCCACCAGAAGATCCAGGGCTCCAAGCTCGGCGTGAACGCCGAGGAGGCGGCCCGGGAGGCGGAGGAGGCGGCGCTCAAGGCACTGCCGACGATTGAACTGAAGGGCCTGCTCCGGTGAGCGACGAGACACCCAACCCAGAGAAGGACCTCAGCGCGCAGAACCTGCCGGGGCAGCGCGGGGAGCACGGCGAGGAGGTCCGCGTCCAGCGCGGCATGTTCGGCGCCAACAACGGCGGCGACACCTCCGGCTACGGCGGACTCGTCCGCTCGATCCGGCTCCCCGGACCGGCCTCCCGCCCCTACGGCGGTTGGTTCGACGAGGTGGCCGACGAACTCGAGGGCGCGCTGGAGGAGCAGGGTCTGCTCCCCGGGAACGCCATCGAGAAGACGGTCGTCGACCGCGGCGAGCTCACCTTCCACATCGAGCGGGAGCACCTCGTCCGCGTCGCCCGGACCCTCCGCGACGACCCGGCGCTCCGCTTCGAGCTGTGCACCGGTGTCTCGGGCGTCCACTACCCGGGCGACAAGGGCCGCGAGCTGCACGCCGTCTACCACCTGCGCTCGCTCACCCACGGCCGGCTGATCCGCCTGGAGACGTCCGCCCCGGACACCGACCCGCACCTGCCGTCGCTCGTCGCGGTCTACCCGACGAACGACTGGCACGAGCGCGAGACGTACGACTTCTTCGGCATCGTCTTCGACGGCCACCCCGCCCTCACCCGGATCATGATGCCGGACGACTGGCAGGGCCACCCGCAGCGCAAGGACTACCCCCTCGGCGGCATCGCCATCGAGTACAAGGGCGCCCAGATCCCGGCTCCGGACCAGCGGAGGTCGTACAGCTGATGTCCACGTCCCACGCGTCTCCCCGAGAGACCACAGAAGGCACCGTCTACACGGTGACCGGCGGCGACTGGGAAGAGGTCGTCCAGTCGGCGGCCAAGGCCGACGACGAGCGCATCATCGTCAACATGGGCCCCCAGCACCCGTCCACCCACGGCGTGCTCCGGCTCATCCTGGAGATCGACGGCGAGACCGTCACCGAGGCCCGCTGCGGCATCGGCTACCTCCACACCGGCATCGAGAAGAACCTCGAGTACCGGACCTGGACGCAGGGCACCACCTTCGTCACGCGCATGGACTACCTCACCTCGTTCTACAACGAGACGGCGTACTGCCTGGGCGTGGAGAAGCTGCTCGGCATCACCGACCAGATCCCGGACCGGGCCAGCGTCATCCGCGTCCTGCTGATGGAGCTCAACCGGCTCTCCTCCCACCTGGTGTGCATCGCCACCGGCGGCATGGAGCTCGGCGCCACCACGATCATGATCTACGGCTTCCGGGACCGCGAGATGATCCTGGACCTGTACGAGCTGATCACCGGCCTGCGCATGAACCACGCGTTCATCCGCCCCGGCGGCCTCGCCCAGGACCTGCCGCCCGGCGCCGTCGACGCCGTGCGCGAGTTCGTGAAGACCATGAAGAAGAACCTGCCGGAGTACGACAAGCTCGCCACCGGCAACCCCATCTTCAAGGCCCGCATGCAGGACGTCGGCTACCTCGACCTCACCGGCTGCATGGCGCTCGGCGCCACCGGACCGATCCTGCGCTCGGCGGGCCTCCCGCACGACCTGCGCAAGACCGACCCGTACTGCGGCTACGAGAACTACGAGTTCGAGGTCCCCACCGCCGACACCTGCGACTCCTACGGACGCTTCCTCGTCCGCCTGGAGGAGATGCGCCAGTCCCTCCGGATCGTCGAGCAGTGCCTCGACCGTCTGGAGCCGGGCGCCGTCATGGTCGGCGACAAGAAGATCGCCTGGCCCGCGCAGCTCGCGCTCGGCGCCGACGGCCTCGGCAACTCGATGGACCACATCGCGAAGATCATGGGCACCTCCATGGAGGCCCTGATCCACCACTTCAAGCTGGTCACCGAGGGCTTCCGGGTCCCGGCCGGGCAGGCCTACGCGGCCGTCGAGTCGCCCAAGGGCGAGCTCGGCGTGCACGTCGTCTCCGACGGCGGCACCCGCCCCTTCCGGGTCCACTTCCGCGACCCGTCCTTCACCAACCTCCAGGCCATGGCCGCGATGTGCGAGGGCGGCCAGGTCGCCGACGTCATCGTCGCCGTCGCCTCCATCGACCCCGTGATGGGAGGCGTCGACCGATGACCGACCAGATCAGTCTGGGCATGCCCCAGCTCCCCGCCCCCGCCTACCCGGCCGAGGTCCACGCCCGCCTCACCGAGGACGCGCGGGCGATCATCGACCGCTACCCGGACTCCCGCTCCGCGCTCCTGCCGATGCTGCACCTCGTGCAGTCGGAGGAGGGCCATGTCACCCGTACCGGCATGGCGTTCTGCGCCGAGACCCTCGGTCTGACCACCGCCGAGGTCACCGCCGTCGCCACCTTCTACACGATGTACCGGCGCAAGCCCTCCGGCGACTACCAGGTCGGCGTCTGTACGAACACGCTCTGCGCGGTCATGGGCGGCGACGCCATCTTCGAGGAGCTCAAGGAGCACCTCGCCGTCGGCAACAACGAGACCACCGACGACGGCAAGATCACGCTCGAACACATCGAGTGCAACGCGGCCTGCGACTTCGCCCCCGTGGTGATGGTCAACTGGGAGTTCTTCGACAACCAGACCCCCGAGTCCGCCAAGCGCATGGTCGACGACCTGCGGGCCGGCCGGACCGTCGAACCCACCCGCGGCGCCCCGATCTGCACGTTCAAGGAGACCGCCCGCATCCTCGCCGGCTTCCCCGACGAGCGCCCCGGCGCCGTCGAGGCCACCGGCGGCGCGGGCCCCGCCTCGCTCGTGGGACTCCGACTCGCCAAGGGCGAGCAGCCGCACCACCGAATCGTCCACCCGCGCGGTGAGACCTCTGGTCAGGAGGGGGAGTGATGACCTTGGCCGCCGAGATCAACAACAGCAGCCCCGAGAAGCTCCTTTCGCCCGTCCTCTCCGCCTTCTGGGACCAGCCCGAATCCTGGACCCTGGAGACGTACGAGCGGCACGAGGGATACCAGGGGCTCAGGCAGGCCCTCGCGATGAGCCCCGACGCCCTCATCGCCTACGTCAAGGAATCCGGCCTCCGCGGACGCGGCGGCGCCGGCTTCCCCACCGGCATGAAGTGGCAGTTCATCCCGCAGGGCGACGGCAAGCCGCACTACCTCGTCGTCAACGCCGACGAGTCCGAGCCCGGCACCTGCAAGGACATCCCCCTCCTCTTCGCCAACCCGCACTCCCTCATCGAGGGAATGATCATCGCCTGCTACGCGATCCGCTCCGAGCACGCGTTCATCTACCTGCGCGGCGAGGTCGTCCCCGTCCTGCGCCGCCTCCACGAGGCGGTGCGCGAGGCGTACGCCGCCGGCTACCTCGGCCGGGACATCCTCGGCAGCGGACTGAACCTGGACATCACCGTGCACGCCGGCGCCGGCGCGTACATCTGCGGTGAGGAGACCGCGCTGCTCGACTCCCTCGAAGGGCGCCGCGGCCAGCCCCGGCTGCGCCCGCCCTTCCCCGCGGTCGCCGGTCTGTACGCCTGCCCCACCGTGGTGAACAACGTGGAGTCCATCGCGTCCGTTCCCGCGATCCTCAACCGGGGCAAGGAGTGGTTCACCTCGATGGGCAGCGAGAAGTCCCCGGGCTTCACGCTGTACTCGCTGTCCGGGCACGTCACCTCGCCCGGCCAGTACGAGGCCCCCCTCGGCATCACCCTGCGCCAGCTCCTCGACATGAGCGGCGGCATGCGCGCCGGCCACCGGCTCAAGTTCTGGACGCCCGGCGGCTCCTCCACCCCGATGTTCACCGACGAGCACCTCGACGTGCCCCTCGACTACGAGGGCGTCGGCGCCGCCGGATCGATGCTCGGCACCAAGGCCCTCCAGTGCTTCGACGAGACCACCTGCGTCGTCCGGGCCGTCACCCGCTGGACCGAGTTCTACGCCCACGAGTCCTGCGGCAAGTGCACGCCCTGCCGCGAAGGCACCTACTGGCTCGTCCAGTTGCTCCGTGACATCGAGGCCGGCAAGGGCAAGCTGTCCGACCTCGACAAGCTCAACGACATCGCCGACAACATCAACGGCAAGTCGTTCTGCGCCCTCGGCGACGGCGCCGCCTCGCCGATCTTCTCCTCGCTCAAGTACTTCCGCGACGAGTACGAGCAGCACATCACCGGCCGCGGCTGCCCCTTCGACCCGGCCAAGTCGACCGCCTGGGCGGACAACCACAAGGAGGTGACCGCATGACCGTCACCACGCCCCAGCCCGCCGGCGGCGGCAGCCCGGCCGGATCGCCAGGGGCCGCCGGCCAGGACATGGTCTCACTGAC
Source organism: Streptomyces sp. NPDC088553 (assembly GCF_044752965.1). Taxonomy (NCBI): domain Bacteria; kingdom Bacillati; phylum Actinomycetota; class Actinomycetes; order Kitasatosporales; family Streptomycetaceae; genus Streptomyces; species Streptomyces sp. NPDC088553. Next base: position 359,910 of record NZ_JBIVMG010000005.1, read on the forward strand.
GATCGACGGCATCGAGATCTCCGTCCCCAAGGGGACCCTGGTCATCCGCGCCGCCGAACAGCTCGGCATCGAGATCCCGCGTTTCTGCGACCACCCGCTCCTCGACCCCGCCGGCGCCTGCCGACAGTGCATCGTCGAGGTCGAGGGCCAGCGCAAGCCGATGGCCTCCTGCACCATCACCTGCACCGACGGCATGGTGGTGAAGTCGCAGCTGACCAGCCCCGTCGCCGAGAAGGCCCAGCACGGCGTGATGGAGCTGCTGCTCGTCAACCACCCGCTGGACTGCCCGGTCTGCGACAAGGGCGGCGAGTGCCCCCTGCAGAACCAGGCCATGTCCCACGGGCAGTCCGAGTCCCGCTTCGAGGGCGTCAAGCGCACCTACGAGAAGCCGATTCCGATCTCCACCCAGGTGCTGCTCGACCGCGAGCGCTGCGTCCTCTGCGCCCGCTGCACCCGCTTCTCCAACCAGGTCGCCGGCGACCCGATGATCGAACTCATCGAGCGCGGCGCCCTCCAGCAGGTCGGCACCGGCGAGGGCGACCCCTTCGAGTCGTACTTCTCCGGCAACACCATCCAGATCTGCCCGGTCGGCGCCCTCACCTCCGCCGCCTACCGCTTCCGCTCCCGCCCCTTCGACCTCGTCTCCTCGCCGTCCGTGTGCGAGCAGTGCGCCGGTGGCTGCGCCACCCGCACCGACCACCGGCGCGGCAAGGTCATGCGGCGGCTCGCCGCCGACGACCCCGAGGTCAACGAGGAGTGGATCTGCGACAAGGGCCGCTTCGGCTTCCGCTACGCCCAGCAGCGCGACCGGCTCACCACCCCGCTGGTCCGCAACGCCGACACCGGTGAACTGGAGCCCGCGTCCTGGCCCGAGGCCCTGGAGGCGGCCGCCCGCGGTCTCGTCCGCGGCCGCACCGGCGTCCTCGCCGGCGGCAGGCTGACCGTCGAGGACTCCTACGCGTACGCCAAGTTCGCCCGGGTCGCCCTCGACACCAACGACATCGACTTCCGGGCCCGGATCCACTCCGGCGAGGAGGCCGACTTCCTGGCCTCCGCCGTCGCCGGACGCGGCCGCGACCTGGACGGCACGGGTGTCACGTACACCTCGCTCGAAGCCGCCCCGGCCGTCCTCCTCGTCGGCCTGGAGGCCGAGGAGGAGGCCCCCGGCGTCTTCCTGCGGCTCCGCAAGGCCTGGCGCAAGCACGGCCAGCAGACCTACGCGGTCGCCGCCTTCGCCACCCGCGGCCTGGAGAAGGCGGGCGGCACCCTGCTGCCCGCCGCCCCCGGCACCGAGACCGAGTGGCTCGACGCGCTCACCTCCCGCGTCGGCCTCGAAGGCGACGGACTCGCCGCCGCCGAGGCCCTCCGCAAGGACGGCGCGGTCCTGGCCGTCGGCGAGCGCCTCGCCGGTGTCCCCGGCGCCCTGACCGCCGCTCTGCGCACCGCCGCCGCCACCGGCGCCCGGCTCGTGTGGATCCCGCGCCGCTCCGGCGAACGCGGAGCCGTCGAGGCCGGAGCGCTCCCCGCGCTGCTGCCCGGCGGCCGGCCCGCGACCGACCCGCGCGCGCGTGAGGAGGTCGCCGCCGCCTGGGGAGTCCGTGAACTCCCGCACGGCTACGGCCGCGACACCGGCCAGATCGTGGAGGCCGCCGCCACCGGGGAGCTCGCCGCCCTGCTCGTCGGCGCCGTCGAGGTCTCCGACCTCCCGGACCCGGCACGCGCGCGCGAGGCCCTCGACGCGGCCTTCGTCGTCTCCCTGGAGCTGCGGCCCAGCGAGGTGACCGCCCGCGCCGACGTCGTCCTCCCGGTCGCCGCCGTCGCCGAGAAGCCCGGCACCTTCCTCAACTGGGAGGGCAGGGCCCGGATGTTCGAGGCCGCGCTCAAGCCCGAGCAGATGACCCGGCCCCTGGCCCCGGCGGACGCGCGCGTGCTCCACATGCTCGCCGACGCCCTCGACGCCCACCTGGCGCTGCCCGACCTCAGGGCCGTACGCCGGGAACTCGACCGGCTCGGCGGCTGGACGGAGGAGCGGGCCTCCGAGCCCGTCGAGCCCGGCCAGGCCGCGCCGCGGCCCGGCGACGGCGAGGCCGTCCTCGCCGGACACCGGATGCTGCTCGACCTCGGCCGGCTCCAGGAGGGCGACACCGCCCTCGCGGGCACCCGGCACGCGGCCGTCGCCCGGCTCTCCGCCGCCACCGCCGCCGACACCGGCGTCAAGGACGGCGACACCCTCGAAGTCGCCGGCCCCGCGGGCTCCGTCGCCTTCCCGCTCCAGGTCACCGAGATGCCCGACCGCGTCGTCTGGCTCCCGCTGAACTCGGCCGGGCGCGGCGTCCTCTCCGACACCGGCGCCCACCCGGGCGACCTGGTCCGCATCGGCCCGGCGACCCCGAGCCCCGTCGATGTCACGGAGGTGCAGGCATGACCACGCCGCTCGCCGCCGAAGACCTGTCCATGTTCGGTACGGACCCCTGGTGGCTCGTCCTGATCAAGGCCGTCTTCTGCTTCGCCTTCCTGATGATCACCGTGCTGTTCTCCATCGTGTGGGAGCGCAAGGTCGTCGCCTGGATGCAGCTGCGCATCGGCCCCAACCGGCACGGCCCCTGGGGCCTCCTCCAGTCCCTCGCGGACGGCGTCAAGCTGATGCTGAAGGAGGACGTGATCGTCAAGAAGGCCGACAAGGTCGTCTACGTCCTCGCCCCGATCATCGCGGCCATCCCGGCGTTCATGGCGATCGCCGTGATCCCCTTCGGTCCGGCCGGCAACGAGGTCTCGATCTTCGGCCACCGCACCTCGATGCAGCTGACCGACCTGCCGATCGCGATGCTGTACGTCCTCGCGGTCGCCTCCGTCGGCATCTACGGCATCGTCCTCGCCGGCTGGTCCTCCGGCTCGACGTACCCGCTGCTCGGCGGTCTGCGCTCCTGCGCGCAGATGATCTCGTACGAGATCGCCATGGGCGCCGCCTTCGCCTCCGTCTTCCTCTACTCGGGGTCGATGTCGACCTCGGCGATCGTCGAGGCGCAGGCCGACCGCTGGTTCGTGATCCTGCTGCCGGTCTCGTTCATCATCTACATCGTCACGATGGTCGGTGAGACGAACCGCGCCCCGTTCGACATGCCGGAGTCCGAGGGCGACCTCGTCGGCGGGTTCAACACCGAGTACTCGTCCATCAAGTTCGCGCTGTTCATGCTCGCCGAGTACGTGAACATGGTGACGGTCTCGGCCGTGTCGGTGACCCTCTTCCTGGGCGGCTGGCGGGCCCCGTACCCGGTGTCCACCTTCTGGGAGGGCGCGAACCACGGCTGGTGGCCGATGCTCTGGTTCGTCATCAAGGTGCAGCTGCTGCTCTTCTTCTTCATCTGGCTCCGCGGCACGCTGCCCCGCGTCCGCTACGACCAGCTGATGAAGCTCGGCTGGAAGGTCCTCATCCCGGTCTCCGTCGTGTGGCTGATGCTGGTCGCCACCGTCCGGGCGCTGCGGAACGAGAACATCGCCTTCGGCAACATCGTCCTGTACGTCGCCGGCGCCGTCCTCGGACTGCTGCTGCTCTCCTTCGTGGTCGACGTGTTCCGCGACCGGAGGGCGAAGGCCGCGGCACCCGCGCCGGAGGACGCACGCTCCTTCGACCCGATGGCCGGAGGCTTCCCCGTACCGCCCAAGCCCGGACAGTCCCTGCCGCCCGTGCCCCGGCGCAGGCCGCGGCAGGACCGGGACCTCGTTGTCAGTGGCGCCCCCGATACTGCTACCGCGAGTGATGGAAAGGAGACGGACGGTGTCTGATTTCCAGAATCCGGTGGCCGGCTTCGGCGTGACCTTCAAGGCCATGTTCAAGAAGCGGCTGACCGAGCAGTACCCGGAGCAGCAGAAGACGACGGCGCCCCGCTTCCACGGCCGGCACCAGCTCAACCGTCACCCCGACGGTCTGGAGAAGTGCGTCGGCTGCGAGTTGTGCGCCTGGGCCTGTCCCGCCGACGCCATCTACGTCGAGGGCGCGGACAACACGGACGAGGAGCGCTACTCCCCGGGCGAGCGGTACGGCCGCGTCTACCAGATCAACTACGCCCGCTGCATCCTCTGCGGACTCTGCATCGAGGCCTGCCCCACCCGGGCGCTGACGATGACCAACGAGTTCGAACTGGCCGACTCCTCCCGCGAGAACCTGATCTACACCAAGGAGCAGCTCCTCGCGGGCCTGGAGGACACCATGGTCGACTCGCCGCACGCGATCTTCCCGGGCATGACGGAGCAGGACTACTACCTGGGCCTCGTCGAAGGGGCCGCACCCGGGACCGTCCGCCAGGTCGCCGTGTCCAAGGGGGAGAAGGGCGAGCCGGAGGGGGCGGAGGCATGAGCGCGAACCTCGCGGCGTACACGACGTCCTCGGGCGAGGCCTTCCAGTTCTGGGTCCTCGGCACCGTCGCCGTCATCGGCGCCCTCTGCACGATCCTGATGAGGCGGGCCGTGCACTCGGCGCTCTGCCTCGCCGGAACCATGATCATCCTGGCGGTCTTCTACCTGGCCAACGGGGCGTACTTCCTCGGCATCGTCCAGATCGTCGTCTACACCGGCGCGATCATGATGCTCTTCCTCTTCGTCGTCATGCTGGTCGGTGTCACGGCTGCGGACTCGCTGAAGGAGACCATCAAGGGCCAGCGCTGGTGGGCCGTCGCCTGCGGCCTCGGCTTCGGCGTCCTGCTCGTCGCCGGCATCGGCAACGCCTCGCTGAAGGAGTTCGCCGGACTCGGCGCCGCCAACAGCGCCCACGGCGGAAACGTCGAGGGCCTCGCCGCCCTCATCTTCACCAAGTACGTCTTCGCCTTCGAGATCACCGGCGCGCTCCTCATCACCGCCGCCGTCGGCGCGATGGTGCTCACCCACCGCGAGCGCACCGAGAAGGCCCGCACCCAGCGCGAACTCTCCGAGCAGCGCGTACGCGAGGGCACGCACGTGCCGCCGCTGCCCGCGCCCGGCGTCTACGCCCGGCACAACGCCGTGGACATCGCCGGTCTGCTGCCCGACGGCACCCCCGCGGAGCTCACCGTCATGCAGACCCTGCGCAAGCGGGGCCAGATCCGGGACGTGTCCACCGAGGCCCTCGCCGACCTCAAGGCCCTGGAGCAGCGCTCCGAGGAGCGGCTCGGCCGGGACCGGGACGAAGAGGAGGCCACCCGGTGAATCCCGTCAACTACCTGTACCTCGCCGCGCTGCTGTTCACCATCGGTGCGGCCGGGGTCCTGATCCGGCGCAACGCGATCGTGGTCTTCATGTGCGTCGAGCTCATGCTCAACGCCTGCAACCTCGCGTTCGTCACCTTCTCCCGTATGCACGGAAACCTCGACGGCCAGATCATCGCCTTCTTCACGATGGTCGTCGCCGCCGCGGAGGTCGTCGTCGGGCTCGCGATCATCGTGTCCGTCTTCCGTGCCCGCCACTCGGCCTCGGTCGACGACGCCAGCCTGATGAAGCTGTGAGGGGCTGACCGTGGAAAATCTCATTGCGCTGCTCATCGGTGCACCCCTGCTCGGCGCGGCCGTCCTGCTCCTGGGCGGACGGCGGCTCGACAAGACCGGGCACTGGATCGGCACGCTGTTCGCGGCCGCCTCCTTCGCCATCGGCCTGGCGCTCTTCGCCGACATGCTCGGCAGGAGCGCCGACGACCGGGCCCTGCACCAGCGGCTCTACACCTGGATCCCCGTCGAGGGCTTCCAGGCGGACATGGCCTTCCAGCTCGACCAGCTGTCGATGACCTTCGTCCTGCTGATCAGCGGGGTCGGCACGCTCATCCACGTCTACTCCATCGGATACATGGAGCACGACGAGCGCCGCCGCCGCTTCTTCGGCTACCTCAACCTGTTCGTCGCGGCGATGCTCCTGCTCGTCCTCGCCGACAACTACCTGCTCCTGTACTTCGGCTGGGAGGGCGTCGGCCTCGCCTCGTACCTCCTGATCGGCTTCTGGCAGCACAAGCCCACCGCGGCCACCGCCGCGAAGAAGGCCTTCCTGGTCAACCGGGTCGGCGACATGGGCCTCTCCATCGCCATCATGATCATGTTCACCACCTTCGGCACCTTCGCCTTCGGGCCGGTGCTGGCGGCGACCGACGAGACCAGCGAGGGCAAGCTGACCGCGATCGGTCTGATGCTGCTCCTCGCCGCCTGCGGCAAGTCGGCCCAGGTGCCGCTGCAGTCCTGGCTCGGGGACGCGATGGAGGGCCCGACCCCGGTCTCGGCCCTCATCCACGCGGCCACGATGGTGACCGCCGGTGTCTATCTGATCGTCCGTTCCGCCGACATCTTCAACGCCGCCCCCGACGCGCAGCTCGTCGTCACCATCGTGGGCGCGGTCACGCTCCTCTTCGGTGCGATCGTCGGTTGCGCGAAGGACGACATCAAGAAGGCCCTCGCCGGCTCGACGATGTCGCAGATCGGCTACATGATCCTGGCCGCCGGCCTCGGCCCCATCGGCTACGTCTTCGCGATCATGCACCTGGTGACCCACGGCTTCTTCAAGGCCGGTCTGTTCCTCGGCGCCGGTTCGGTCATGCACGGCATGAACGACGAGGTCGACATGCGGAAGTACGGCGGCCTGCGGAAGTACATGCCGGTCACCTTCATCACCTTCGGCCTCGGCTACCTCGCGATCATCGGCTTCCCCGGCCTGTCCGGCTTCTTCTCCAAGGACAAGATCATCGAGGCGGCCTTCGCCAAGGGCGGCACCGAGGGCTGGATCCTCGGCTCGGTCACCCTGCTCGGCGCGGCCATCACCGCGTACTACATGACCCGCGTGATGCTGATGACCTTCTTCGGCGAGAAGCGCTGGCAGAACGACGCGGACGGCAACCCGCCGCACCCGCACGAGTCGCCCAGGTCCATGGTCATCCCCATGGTCCTGCTCGCCGTCGGCTCCGTCGCCGCGGGCGCCTACTTCGAGTTCGCCGGGTTCGTCGAATGGCTGGAGCCGGTCACCGGCTTCGCCCACGGCCACTCGCCGCTCAGCGCCGCCGCCGTCACCACCGCCACCGTCGCCGTCATGGTGATCGGTGTCGGCCTCGCGTACGTCCAGTACGGGCGCAAGCCCGTCCCGGTCGTCGCCCCGCGCGGCTCGCTCCTCACCCGGGCCGCCCGCCGCGACCTCCTCCAGGACGACTTCAACCACGCCGTCTTCGTCCGCGGCGGCACCCACCTGACCCGCTCGCTCGTCTACGTCGACCACTCCCTGGTCGACGGCGTGGTCAACGGCACCGCGGCCGGTGTCGGCGGACTCTCCGGTCGGCTGCGCAAGCTCCAGAACGGCTACGCCCGCTCGTACGCGGTCTCCATGTTCGGAGGTACGGCGGTGCTGATCGCCGCGACCCTGCTGATGAGGGCGGTGTAACCACCATGTCATTCCCGCTCCTTACGGTGACGGCAGCGGTTCCGGCGGTCGGTGCGATCCTCACCGCCGCCGTGCCCGCCGCCCGCCGCACCGCCGCCAAGTGGCTGGCGCTGCTCGTCTCGCTCGCCACGCTCGTGCTCGCCGCCGTCGTCTTCGTACGGTTCGAGCCCGGCGGCGAGCGGTACCAGCTGACCGAGTCCCACTCCTGGATCAAGGACTTCGGCGTCCGCTACGAGCTCGGGGTCGACGGCATCGGGGTCGCGCTCATCGCGCTGACCGCACTCCTGATCCCGTTCATCATCCTGGCGGGCTGGCACGACGCCGACCCCCTGGAGACCTCCTCCAAGCGGTGGCGGCCCACCCAGGGCTTCTTCGCCCTGATCCTCATGGTCGAGGCGATGGTGATCCTCTCCTTCGAGGCCACCGACGTCTTCCTCTTCTACATCCTGTTCGAAGCCATGCTCATCCCGATGTACTTCCTCATCGGCGGCTTCGGCGACCGCGCCCACACGGGCTCCGACGAGAACGCGGCGGCCCAGCGCTCGTACGCGGCCGTCAAGTTCCTCCTCTACAACCTGGTCGGCGGCCTCATCATGCTGGCCGCCGTCATCGGGCTCTACGTGGTCGCGGGGAACTTCTCGCTCACCGAGATCGCCGAGGCCCGGGCCAACGGCTCGCTGGAGATGGCGACCAGCACGGAACGCTGGCTGTTCCTCGGCTTCTTCTTCGCCTTCGCGGTGAAGGCGCCGCTCTGGCCGCTGCACACCTGGCTGCCGAACGCGATGGGGGAGGCGACCGCCCCGGTCGCCGTCCTCATCACCGCCGTCGTCGACAAGGTCGGCACCTTCGCGATGCTCCGCTTCTGCCTCGGGCTCTTCCCCGAGGCGAGCAAGTGGGCCACCCCCGCGATCGTCGTCCTCGCCCTCATCAGCATCGTGTACGGGGCGCTGCTCGCCGTCGGCCAGCGGGACATCAAGCGCTTGGTCGCCTACGCGTCGATCTCGCACTTCGGCTTCATCATCCTGGGCATCTTCGCGATGACCACCCAGGGCCAGTCCGGCGCCACGCTCTACATGGTCAACCACGGCATCTCGACGGCCGCCCTGATGCTCGTCGCCGGCTTCCTGATCTCCCGGCGCGGCTCGCGGCTCATCGCCGACTACGGCGGTGTGCAGAAGGTCGCCCCGGTGCTCGCCGGCACCTTCCTCATCGGCGGTCTCGCGACCCTGTCGCTGCCCGGACTCGCCCCGTTCGTCAGCGAGTTCCTCGTCCTGGTCGGCACGTACGCCCGCTACCCGGTGGCCGGTGTCATCGCCACCACCGGCATCGTCCTCGCCGCGCTCTACACCCTCGTCCTGTACCAGCGGACGATGACCGGGCCGGTGAAGGAGGAGGTGCGGCAGCTGCCCGACCTGCGGGTGCGTGAACTCGCCGTGGTCGTCCCGCTGATCGCCGTCCTGATCTTCCTCGGGGTCTTCCCGAAGCCGCTGACGGACGTCGTCAACCCGGCCGTGCAGCACACCATGTCCGACGTCCAGCAGAAGGACCCCAGCCCCGAAGTGGAGGCGGCCAAGTGAGCACATCAGCCGTCGCGTCCTCTGTCCACAGCCTGTGGACGACCGCTGCCGAACCGCTGGACAAGATCCCGGCACCCCACATCGAGTACGTCCAGCTCTCGCCCGTACTCATCGTGCTCGGCGCCGCGATCGTCAGCGTCCTCGTCGAGGCCTTCGTGCCCCGCAAGGCCCGCTACCACAGCCAGGTCTTCCTCAGCGTCGTGGCGCTCGTCGCCGCCTTCGCCGCCATCGTCGGCCTCGCGGCCGGCGGTTACGGCTCCACCAAGGCCCACATCGCGGCCATGGGTGCCATCGCCGTCGACGGACCCGCCCTCTTCCTCCAGGGCACCATTCTCCTCGCCTCCGTCGTCGCGATCTTCACCTTCGCCGAGCGCAGGCTCGACCCGGCCGACCACGGCCACAAGGTCGACTCCTTCGCCGCCGAGGCCGCCGCCGTCCCCGGCAGCGACCACGAGAAGGCCGCCGTCAAGGCCGGGTTCACCACCACCGAGGTCTTCCCGCTCGCCCTCTTCGCCATCGCCGGCATGCTCGTCTTCCCGGCCGCCAACGACCTCCTGACGCTCTTCGTCGCCCTGGAGGTCTTCTCCCTCCCGCTCTACCTGCTCTGCGCCGTCGCCCGCCGCAAGCGGCTGATGTCGCAGGAGGCGGCCGTCAAGTACTTCCTGCTCGGCGCGTTCTCCTCGGCCTTCCTGCTCTTCGGGATCGCCCTGCTCTACGGCTACGCGGGCTCCGTCTCGTACGCCACCATCGCCCAGGTCGTCGACGGCTCCATCGCCACCGTCAACCCGGCGCTCGCCGACACCATGGGCAACGACGCACTGCTGCTCATCGGCTTCGCGATGATCCTCACCGGGCTCCTCTTCAAGGTCGGCGCCGTGCCGTTCCACATGTGGACCCCGGACGTCTACCAGGGCGCCCCGACCCCGGTCACCGGCTTCATGGCCGCCGCGACCAAGGTCGCCGCGTTCGGCGCGCTGCTCCGCCTGCTGTACGTGGTGCTGCCGGGCCTCACCTGGGACTGGCGGCCGGTCATGTGGGGCGTCGCCATCGTCACCATGCTGGGCGGTGCGATCGTCGCCATCACCCAGACCGACATCAAGCGGCTCCTCGCCTACTCGTCGATCGCGCACGCGGGCTTCCTGCTCGCCGGTGTCATCGCGGCCACGCCCAGCGGAATCTCGTCCGTCCTCTTCTACCTGGGCGCCTACTCCTTCGTGACCATCGGCGCCTTCGCCGTCGTCACGCTGGTCAGGGACGCGGGCGGCGAGGCCACCCACCTCTCCAAGTGGGCCGGTCTCGGGCGGCGTTCGCCGCTCGTCGCGGCGGTCTTCGCGGTGTTCCTGCTCGCCTTCGCCGGCATCCCGCTGACCTCCGGCTTCTCCGGGAAGTTCGCGGTCTTCTCGGCGGCGGCGGACGGCGGCGCGGGCGCGCTCGTCGTGGTCGGTGTGATCTCCTCGGCGATCGCCGCGTTCTTCTACATCCGGGTCATCGTGCTCATGTTCTTCAGCGAGCCGAAGGCGGACGGCCCCACGGTCGCCGTGCCCTCGGCCCTGACGACGGTCACGATCGCGGCGGGTGTGGCGGTGACGCTGGTGCTCGGCTTCGCGCCGCAGTACTTCCTGGATCTCGCGAACCAGGCGAGCGTGTTCGTCCGGTAGCTCCGGACGGACGCGTGAGGGGCCCGGCTCGGGGGCGAGCCGGGCCCTTCGTCGTACGCGGGGGTGACCCGGGGGAGGGTGCCGTGCCATCGTGGGAACCACCCCCAGTGGTCTGTACCAGTCGAGGAGAGGGGAGCCGCCCATGAGCGGCACGACCGCCTTACCCGGGACTCCCTGTACCGCCCCGAGAGCCGGCGACCCGCCCATGCACCGCCTGGAGGTTCGGCTGCCCGACCAGGTGCCCTTCGCCGTGGGGACCTTCGACACCATCGGCCCCATGTCCAGGGCCGCGTTCCCGCACCGGCACACCTTCTACGAGATCGTCCACGTCACCGCCGGGACCGGCACCCACGTCGTGGACCTCGCCCGCTGGGAGCTCCACCCACCCCATCTGGGCCTCATCCTGCCCGGACAGCTGCACCACTGGGAGGACACCCGGGGACTGGACGGCACCGTCGTCCTCTTCACCGAGGACTTCCTCCTCGACCACCCCGGCGACCGCGACCTCCTGCGCCGCCTCGGCGAGCGGCCCTGGCTCACCCTCGACGGACCCACGCACGCGCGTACCGGCCGTCTGATGGGCGAACTCATCGAGGAGTACGGGCACGGCGCCGACGGCTTCGCGACCGTCCTGCGCTCCCTGCTGCACGTCCTCCTGGTCCGTACGGCGAGACTGCGCGGCCCCGGCACGCACGCGCCCCCACCGGGCAGACCCGCGGCCGTCGCCGAGGAGTTCGCCCGCCTGCTCGCCCGTACCGGAACGGAAGGGCTGACCGTACGGGAGTGCGCCGAGCTGATCGGCGTCACCCCGGGCTACCTCACCGAAGCCGTCAGGACCGCCACGGGCCGCACCCCCGGCGCGCTGCTCCGCGAGGCGCGCTCCCGGGAGGCCCAACGCCTGCTCGTCGGAACCGGTCTTTCGATACGTCAGGTGGCGGCCCGGGCCGGCTTCGACGACCCCGCGTACTTCTGCCGCTTCTTCCGCCGTGAGACGGGTCTCAGCCCCGGGGACTTCCGGAGGTCCCACGAACGGAAGCGCGACGAACGGAGGCGCGACGAACGGAAACACCACGACCGCCGTGATCCGTCCATCGAAGGCGGCGCCCGGCCCGCCTAGGTTCAGTGCCGACCCCCCTCAGCCCCCACGCGAGGAGCAGGCAGGCATGGACAACGAGACCAGTACCGGGCACGTCACCCGTAAGGCGGTGCTGCGGGCCGCCCTCGCGGCAGGCATCGCGGCGCCCGCGGTCCTCATGGGCGTACCGGCACTCGCCCGTACCCTCACGGCGGGCGAGGTGGCGCCCGCGCTGACGCCGGAGTGCGACGACGGCGACGACCCCACGGTGCCGCAGACAGAGGGCCCGTACTTCAAGCCCAACTCGCCCCTGCGGAACAGCCTGTTGGAGTCGGGCACGGCCGGCGTCCGGCTGACGGTGAGCGGCTTCGTCTTCGGGCTCGCCTGCCGGCCGATAGCCGGCGCCCTGCTCGACTTCTGGCAGGCCGACACCAACGGCGCCTACGACAACACCGGCTTCCGCTTCCGCGGGCACCAGTTCACCGACGCCCAGGGCGCGTTCAAGCTGACCACGATCGTGCCCGGCCTCTACCCGGGCCGCACCCGGCACCTCCACGTCAAGGTGCAGGCCCCCGGGCGCCCGGTGCTCACCTCGCAGCTGTACTTCCCGGGCGAGCCCCGCAACAACACCGACAGCATCTTCGACGCCCGGCTCCTGATGAGCGTGCGGGACGCGGGCGCGGCCAAGGAGGCGGCCTTCGACTTCGTCCTGAACGTGCCGCAGAACCCCGGCCCGAGCCCGACGGCCACCGCGACCACCCAGCCGCCCGGCGGGAGTTGGGCCGCCGGGACCGCCTACCGGGCGGGGGACCGGGTCACCTACGGCGGCCCGGCCTATGTGTGCCTGCAGGCGCACACGGGCCAGGCCGGCTGGGAGCCGCCGAACGTGCCCGCGCTCTGGCGGGCCGTGTAGGCGGACCGGTCAGGCCGAGGGGACGATCCGGCCCCGGACCTCGCCCAGGCCCACCCGCGTACCGTCCGGGCCCGGCGCCCAGGCCGTCATCACGACCTCGTCGCCGTCCTCCAGGAACGTCCGCTTGCCACCCGCGAGTTCGATCGCGTCACGGCCGTTCCAGGTCAGTTCGAGCAGCGAACCGCGCTGGTTCACCTCGGGCCCGGACACCGTCCCGGAGCCGTACAGGTCACCCGTACGCAGCGAGGCGCCGTTCACCGTCATATGGGCGAGCTGCTGCGCGGCCGTCCAGTACATGGTGGAGAACGGCGGCTCGGCCACCACCTCGCCGTTGATCTCCACCGCGATCCGCACGTCGAAGCCGCCCGGCTCCTCCTCACCCGCGTCGTCCAGGTACGGAAGGAGCGGGAAGTCCCGCGCGGGCGGGGCGGTCCGGGCGGCGTCCAGCGCCTCCAGGGGCGTCACCCACGCCGCCACCGAGGTCTGGAACGACTTGCCCAGGAACGGGCCCAGCGGCACGTACTCCCAGGCCTGCACGTCCCGCGCCGACCAGTCGTTGAGCAGCGTCAGACCGAAGACGTGCTCCCGGAAGTCGCCGAGCGCGACCGGCCTGCCGAGCTCCGACGGGGTGCCGACCAGGAAGCCGACCTCCGCCTCGATGTCCAGCTTGACGGAGGGGCCGAACACCGGCGCCGGGTCCGCCGGGGCCTTGCGCTGCCCCGAAGGGCGTACGACATCGGTGGCGGAGACCACGACCGTGCCCGCGCGACCGTGGTAACCGATCGGCAGGTGCTTCCAGTTGGGGGTGAGCGCGTCGCCGTCGGGGCGGAAGATCCGGCCCACGTTCGTCGCGTGGTGCTCGCTCGCGTAGAAGTCGACGTAGTCCGCGACCTCGTACGGCAGATGCAGGGTCACCCCGTCGAGCGGGTGCAGCAGCGGCTCGATGTCCGCCCGGTGCGCGGGCACCGTCACCCAGGCGGTGAGCGCCCGGCGGACGTCACGCCAGGCGGTCCGCCCGGCCGCGAGGAGCGGGTTGAGGCTCGGCCGGTCGAGGAGCGCCGCGTACGGGGAGCCGAGCGCGTGCGCCGCGGCACCCGCGTCCAGCACGTGCCCGCCGATCCGGACGCCGAGTCGGCGCCGGTCGGGCTCGTCGGCGGTGGAGAAGACGCCGTACGGGAGGTTGTGCGGGCCGAAGGGATCGCCCTCGGCCAGGTCGAGCGGGCTGTGCTCGGACATCGGTGCGTGCCTCGCTTTCCACGTGTGTGGGGGACACGTTACGGGGCGCGCTGTCGGGCGTGGATGACATGGATCACACAGAAAGTGCGGCCTCCGTGGGCAACTGTCGAGCTTTGTGCGCTTTGTGTGGCCGGAGTGCGCCCAACCCCGTCCCGAGCTGCGAAAACAGGTCTCCCGAACGGCCGGTCCTGGCCATACGATCACGGTGGTATCGCGCCGCGTGAAGTTGCCGCAGGCGCGCCCCGTATGTCTTTCATCCTTCCCTGACCAGGAAAAAGGGTCCGCACTGTGAAGATTCGTCGCATCCTCGCGACCGCCGTGGCCGCCGCCGTGACCACCCCTGTCGTGTTCCTCTCGGCCGCGCCCGCGTTCGCCGACACGAAGCCGGCGCCCGCGTCGACGCAGAAGACCGCCCCGGGTGACGAAGACCCGGACTTCGAAGAGTACGAGAAGCTCGTCGCCGCCGTCACGAAGGCGGAGGCGAAGATCGCGGCGCTCAACGCCGAGCGCGACGGCTACGAGAAGAAGATCGACGCCGATGACGTCGGCGAGGCCGTGGCGACCGAGCTCGCCCAGGCGAAGAAGGCCCTGGAAGCCGCCAAGGCCGCCAAGACCACCGCCGACGAGACGCTGGCCAAGGCCGAGGCGGCGCTGAAGAAGCTCCTGGAGACCCCCGCCGAGGGCGAGACGCCGCCCACCGAGCAGCAGAAGGCGGACGCCGAGAAGGCCGTCGCCGACGCGAAGAAGGCCGCCGAGGCCGCCGACGCCGCCAAGGCCGCCGCGCAGGTCCGGTTCGACGCCGCCGACGAGGCCTACGACGACGCCCTGGTGGCGCTCTTCCGTCAGCTCTCGCGCATCGACAAGGAGCTGAAGACCGCGAAGGAGGAGCTCGCGGCCGCCGAGAAGGCCCTGGAGGACTTCGAGAACGGCGGTCTCGACGACTGCAAGGTGGACGACGCCGTCAAGGTCGCGCTCACCGGCCCCAAGAAGGTCACCGTCGGCACGAGCGCCATCTTCTCCCTGCGTATCACCAACACGACTGACCGGGTCCTGGACCAGGTCGAGGCCTACGCCGACGCCACCCCGCTCGTGGACGGCGAGGGCCCGGAAGACGAGAACGGCTTCTTCAAGCGGTACATCACCGTCGAGTGGACCGGCGCCGGCAACCCGCACTGGTCGCCCGTCACGGAGGACTTCGACGCGGTCGAGGTCGGCGCGATCGCCAAGGGCGGCCACGCCGACGTGAAGCTGCGCCTCACGCTCGACGCCAAGACTCCGGTCGGCCCCGGTGTCGCCTTCGCCGTCGGCGCGTACGAGAACAACGACAAGACCTGCGGCCTCGGTGAGGAGTACGCGCACGCGAACTTCGACATCCTCGCGGCCAAGACCGACAAGCCGAAGCCCGAGCCGACGCCGTCGGAGACCACCGCGACGCCCACCCCGGCGCCCACCAACGGCGGCAACAGCAACACCACCCAGCAGGGCGGTTCGTCGAGCACCCCGGTGAAGGGCAGCCTCGCCGCCACCGGTGCGAACGAGAACCTCACCCAGCTCGGCCTCGCGGCCGCCGCGACCGTCGCCCTCGGCGCCGGCGCCCTGGTGATCGCCCGCCGCCGCAAGGCCGGCACGAACGCGTAACCAGACCCCGCTCCTCCGGTCCCCCGTACGGCGTGCCCTCAGCCCGCCGTACGGGGGATCGTCTTCTCCCACGTCCGGTGGAAGACGACCTCCCCGCCCTCCTTGCACACCACCTCGTTCGTCGTGAAGAACGCGTCCGCGTCGCAGGTGATCTCCGAGCGGGTGTCGACCGTGACGTCCCAGGCCAGCTCCGGGCGGTGGAGCCGGATCGTCCACTCCGAGTTCGTACGGGCGGACAGCGGGCCGCTCTCGTCGATCGTGTACGTCTCCACCGCGTCCTCGGTGAACTCCAGGCCGTCCGGGTACACGCGCGTGCCGCCGTACCTCGGGTCGACCTCCAGGGTCCATTCGCCCTTCGCCACGTCCCTGACCACCACCCGCTCGGGCCGCGGCTCCTCCAGGGTGCTCGGGAAGACCACGCCGAGCGGCTCCGACTGCTCCGGCTCCTCCCATTCGACGGCGTCCTGGGTGGGGCGGCGGGCCGGCAGGGTCAGGGAGGAGCCCGCCGGGTCGAGGGTGAAGCCCGCCGCGTCCGGCTGCGGCCAGATCCACGGCCAGTACGTGGACGAGACCGCGAGACGCACCCGGTGGCCGGGCGCGAAGGCGTGGCCGATGCCGTTCAGCTCGAAGACGAAGCTCTCCGTCTCGCCGATCTGCGCCTCCACGGCCCGGTCGCGGCCGTAGCGGGCGGAGAAGTTCAGCACGCCCCGGGTGACCAGGGTGGAGGAGCCGTCGGGGGCGATGTCGCAGAGCCGGGCGACGACCTGCCCGGTCGGGGCGGCCGTGCGCAGCGCGAGGCTCACCGACGGGCGTCCGAGGATCTCCACGGGGCCGCCGTCCGCCGGGACGGCGAAGTCGAAGCAGGCCGAGTGGGCGTCCTCGTCGCGCTGGTCGGGCGGCAGGTCGGCGTCGTTGCCGAAGGGGAAGAAGCGGCCCGCGTCGAGCCCGGTCTGCTGCGGCGAGTCGACCATGACCGGCGCGCCCTGGAAGGCGTACGTCACGGGGGTGACGTTCGGGGAGGGCCAGGCGGGGTCGGTGACCCAGCGCCCCGGCAGCTCGTCGTACACCGTCGCCGGCAGGTGCGAGTCGCTGATCCAGGAGCGGAGCAGCGGCTCGGCCATCACGTCGTTGTCGGCGTCCTTGAGGTGGTGGTCCCACCAGCGCAGGGTCTCCTGGAGGAAGCCGATGGCCGGACCGGGCGGCAGCCCGCGGTCCGGGTACTGGTGCGACCAGGGGCCGATGATGCCGCGCACCCGGTCCTGGGGGAGGTGCTGGGCGAGCCGCAGGACGGTGTCGCGGTACGGGTCGTGCCAGCCGCCGACGGCGAGGACGGCGGCCCGGATCGCGCCGTAGTCCTCGCAGACGCTGCCGTGCCGCCAGTACGCGTCGCGGGTCTGGTGGGAGAGCCAGGTGTGCAGGAACGGTTCCACGGCCTCCAGGCGCTTCAGCCACATGTCGCGCCACTCCTCGCCCACGTACCGCGGGTCGGGCGGGCGGCAGACGAAGGCGAGCATGGTGGCGGCCCAGGCGTGCATGTCGACGGCGAGGACCGAGCCGCCCATGTAGTGGACGTCGTTGTCGTAGCGGTCGTCGGTGGAGCAGACGGTGACGATCGCCTTGAGGGGTTCGGGGGCGAGCGCGGCGATCTGGAGCGAGTTGAAGCCGCCCCACGAGATGCCGAACATGCCGACCTTGCCGGTGCACCACGGCTGTTCGGCGAGCCAGTTCACGACGGCCACGCCGTCGGCGAGCTCGACCGGGTCGTACTCGTCGCCGGGCAGGCCCTCGCTGTTGCCGTGGCCGCGGACGTCGACCCGTACGGAGGCGTAGCCGTGGCCCGCGTACCAGGGGTGGCGCTGCCAGTCCCGGGGCGCCGTCCAGTCGGTGAGCCGGTACGGCAGGTACTCCAGGAGCGCCGGCACGGGCTCGTCGGTGAGCGGCCGCCACACGCGCGCGTACAGCCGGGTTCCGTCCGGCAGCGGGATGCGGAGGTCCTCGTGGCGGGTCTCGTACGGGAAGTCGGTACGGATCTTCGTCATCACGTCACCTCAATGGACGGGCGGGGCGGTCCTCAGTGGACGGGGTGCATGGTGCGGCGCAGCCAGGGCGCCAGGGCGATCACGACGAGGCCGACGAGCACGGCCACGGCGCCGTTCACACCGAAGTAGACGGGCTTGGAGACGTCGTCGTAGAGCTTCACGGTCTGCGCCTGGATGCCGTTGGCGAGCGCGAGCGAGAGGAACCAGAGCGACATGGTCTGGCTGGCGAAGGCCTTCGGTGCGAGCTTGCTCGTGGCCGACATCCCGGAGGTCTCCAGGAGCACGTCACCGAGGCCGAGCAGCAGGTACGAGCCGACGATCCACCAGGCGGCCATCCGGTACGTGTCGTCGGCGTGCCCGGAGGTCGGCAGGACCATCAGGAGGAACGACAGACCGCCGAGGATCACGCCGAAGGCGATCTTGTTGGAGGCGTGCGGCTGCCGGTGGCCCATCCGGGCCCAGACGGCGGCCACCACGGGTGCCAGGGCCACCTCGAAGGCGCCGAGGGCGGAGGCGTACCAGCTCGCCGGGAAGTCGAAGCCGAGGATGGTCGTACGGGCGTTGGTGGAGGCCAGCAGGATCATCGTCGAGTACGCCTGGAAGAGGATGAAGTTGAAGACGACCGAGGCCAGGAACAGCACGACGTACGGCTTGAGGCGGCCGCGCTCCTCGGCGGTGACCCGGGGGCTCGTGAACATCACCCAGAAGTAGACGACCGGCGCGATCACCGAGATCACGGTCAGCACGTCCACGAAGCGGTCCATGGTCAGCCAGCCCGCGAGCGCGAGGGCGGTGGCGGCGACGGCCACGACGACCGCGCCGCCGATCATCAGCCGGACCGCCCGCCGCATGGCCTCGGGGGCCAGCGCGAACTCGGCGGAGTGCTTGCGTCCGGCCAGGTGACGGCGGCCCGCCACGTACTGGACGAGGCCGAGCGTCATGCCGAGCGCGGCGGCCGAGAAGCCCCAGTGGTAGCCCTTGTGGTCGGCGAGCCAGCCGGTGATCAGCGGGCCGGCGAACGCGCCGATGTTGATCGCCATGTAGTAGAGCGCGAAACCGGCGTCCCTGCGGTCGTCGTCCGTCCGGTACAGCTTGCCGACCATGGTCGCCACGTTCGGCTTGAGCAGTCCCGTGCCCGCGCTGATCAGGCCGAGGCCCACCCAGGTCATGGCGGCCGTCGGCACGGCCATCGCGTAGTGCCCGCAGGCGATCAGGATGCCGCCCCAGAGGACCGCCCGGTACGAGCCGAGGATGCGGTCCGCGAGCCAGCCGCCGGCCACCGAGACCAGGTAGACGAGCGTGCCGTACGCCGCGGAGACCGAGGCCGCGGTGCCCGACGCCATGCCGAGACCGCCGTCGGAGACGGCCGCGGCGAAGTAGAGGACGAGGATGGCCTGCATGCCGAGGAACGAGAACCGCTCCCAGACCTCCAGGCCGGAGAGGGTCAGCAGACCCCGGGGATGCCCGAAGAAGGCGTGGTCGTCCTCGGGGGGAGGCTGCTCGCCGTTCGTATCGGTGTCGATCGTTGTTCGGGACAAAGGGCATACTCCTGGTCGTATGAGCTGATCCCGAACATACCGGGGGTGACGGGAAGGCGCCCACGGTGATCGAAAGGTGACCGGATACGCTGGCTTGAGTGAATCGAGCGACACATCGACAATCCATGTGATCGTCAGCGTGATCGCCCGCAATCCGTGTGAACGATTCGTGGGAACATCAGCAGGCGTCAGCAGACAGGAGACCCCCTCGTGACCGTCGTCGGGCCGTTCGGTCTTAGCGTGCGGGACCAGGCTCTTGAGGCCGATGTCCAGACCGGGTTGGCGGCAGTGGAGGCGGGCCTCCTCGACGCCACCAAGAGCGATGTCCCCTTCATCACGGAGGCCGCGCAGCACCTCGTCCTGGCCGGTGGCAAGCGGTTCCGCCCCCTGCTCGTGATGCTCGCCGCCCAGTTCGGCGACCCCTACGCGCCCGGCGTCGTGCCCTCCGCCGTCGTCGTCGAACTCACCCACCTGGCCACGCTGTACCACGACGACGTCATGGACGAGGCCGACGTCCGGCGCGGCGTCGACAGCGCCAACACCCGCTGGGGCAACTCGATCGCCGTCCTCACGGGTGACTTCCTCTTCGCCCGCGCCTCGCACACGCTCGCGGACCTCGGCCCTGAGGCCGTACGCATCCAGTCCGAGGCGTTCGAACGGCTCGTCACCGGCCAGATCCTGGAGACCGCCGGCCCGCAGGAGGACCGCGACCCGGTCGACCACTACCTCGACGTCCTCGGCGGCAAGACCGGCTCCCTCGTGGCCGTCTCCTGCCGCTTCGGCGCCATGATGTCCGGCGCCGACGAGAGCGTCGTCGACATCCTCACCCAGTACGGCGAGCGGCTCGGCGTCGCCTTCCAGCTCGCCGACGACGTCCTCGACATCGCCTCCGACTCCCACGAGTCCGGCAAGACCCCCGGCACCGACCTCCGCGAGGGCATCCCGACCCTGCCCGTCCTGCACCTGCGGGCCGCGGCCGCCGCACACGGGCGCCCCGAGGACCTGGAGCTCGTCGAGCTCGTCGACGGCGATCTGACGGACGACGCCCGGCACGCCGAGGTACTGCGCCGGCTGCGCGCCCACCCGGCCCTGGAGCAGGCCCGCCGGGACACCGTGCGGTACGCCGAGGAGGCGCGCGCGATGCTCGCGCCGCTGCCGGACGGGTACGCGAAGGCGGCCCTCGCCGAGATGTGCGACGCGGTGGTCCACCGGGCGGGCTGAGGCCCCCGGGAACGGCGCACGGACGGGCCGACGGCCTCAGGGAACGGCGCACCGCCCCTGGGAACGGCCCACGGACGGCCCCGGCGCGGTCCGCCGCACGGCGGCCCGTCTCAGGGTCGGGTCATCCCGAAGCAGTACGTGAGGTTGATCCCCCGGGCTGACGCTTCCGCCCCTCCCCTTTGGTGAGATGGAGACATCGACCACGAGGGCCCGCGAAGGGCACGGAGGTAGGGGAGACCATGGCACAGACCCGTAAGGCGAGCCGGTACATCGTCCCGGTCGCGGTGGCAGGAGTTGCCGCGGCGACCATCGGCCTTGTCCCGGCGCTGGCGGCGTCCGGCGACCCCGATCTGCCGGAGATCACCGCCCAGCAGCTCATCGAGAAGATCGCCGCCTCCGACACCCAGACCCTGTCCGGCACGTTCCGGATCTCCACCGACCTCGGTCTGCCCCTGGAGGGCCTGACGTCCGGCCTCGGCGGCCTCGCCGGCGGCATGGGCGGCGGCGCCGGCGGCAGCTCGTCGGCCGACCCCTCGGAGCGGCTGACCCAGCTCGTCTCCGGCAGCCACACCCTGCGGGTGGCGGCGGACGGCCCCGAGCGCCAGAAGCTGACCCTGCTCGACGGCTCCGACGAGTACAGCCTGATCCACAACGGCGACGACGTCTGGGCCTACGACAGCAAGTCCAAGGAGGTCTTCCACGAGAAGGCCCCGGCGGGCGCGGACGCCCCGGGCGCCCACGAAGGCCCGAAGGGCAAGGAGCTCCCGGGCACGCCCAAGCAGCTCGCGGACGAGGTCCTGAAGGCGGCGGGCGACACCACGTCGATCACCGTCGACGGTACGGCGAAGGTGGCCGGCCGGGACGCGTACCAGCTGGTGATCAAGCCGAAGCAGTCCGGTTCGACGGTCGAGTCCGTGAAGATCGCGGTGGACGCGGCGAACGGCACCCCGCTGAAGTTCACCCTCTCCTCGGTCGAGGGCGGCAAGCCCGTCGTCGACGCGGGCTTCACGAAGGTCGACTTCTCGAAGCCGGCGGCCTCGGACTTCACCTTCAAGGCGCCGGAGGGCGCGAAGGTCACCGAGGGCGGGGCGGAGAAGCCGGCGGGCGAGGAGAGCGACCCGTTCGGCGGGCAGCTGCCGGAGGGCCTTGAAGACGCCTTCGGCGGCTTCGGTCCCGGCGCGGGCTCCGACAAGGGCGGCGTGAACGTCATCGGCGAGGGCTGGACGACGATCGCGAAGATCGACAGCGGGGCGCCGGCACCCAAGACGGACGAGGCGCCGAAGGAGGTCCAGGGGCTCCTGGACTCCTTCGGCGACAAGGTCACCGGCCCGTTCGGCTCGGGCACCCTCTTCAAGACGAAGATCGTGAACGCGCTCCTCACCGACGACGGCAAGGTCTACGTCGGCGCGGTGACGAAGGACGCGCTGGTGGCCGCGGCGAACGCCGGCAAGTAAGGCCGGGCGGCAGAGAGTTGGGACCCCGGGCGGGTCGGGGGCGATGTTCACCGACCCGCCCGGGCGTTCTTGTGTCGCCGTACCTACGGCCTTACGGGAACGTCAGCTTGAAGCCGCTGATGTAGCCCGTGTCGGCCGAGGCCTTGTCCTGGACGCGGAGCTTCCAGGCGCCGTTGGCGACCTCGGAGGAGGCGTTCACGGTGAAGGTCTGGACGATGTTGTCGGCGCTGCCGCCCGACCGGTTGGACAGGCTGTAGACCGAGCCGTCCGGGGCGACGAGGTCGACGACGAGGTCACCGCGGTAGGTGTGGACGATGTCCACGCCGACGGCGAGATTGCTCGGGGCGTTGCCCGTGACACCCGTGACGTTGACCGTCGAGGTCACCGCGGCGCCGTTGTCCGGGATCGAGACGTCGGCCGTGTTCTCGAAGACCGTGCCGGGCGGCGTGGTCGTACCGGCGGACAGCGTCCAGATCGCGTGCGCGATCGCGTCGCTGTTGCGGTCGAGGGCCGTGTCGTTGATGTTCGACGTCGTGTCGCAGGACGAGTGGTAGCAGCGGTCGAAGGCCGTGGCCGTACCGCCCCACTTCTGCACCTGGGCACTGGACTTGACCCGGCTGGCACCCGTGAACAGACCGCCGACGGGCACGCCGACGTTCTTGAAGGAGGCGTGGTCGGAGCGTCCGTCGCCCTCCGTCTCGATCTCCGTCGGAACGCCGAGACCGGCGAAGTAGTTCTTGAAGGTCGTCTCGATCGTCGGGTCGTCGTCGTAGACGAAGTAACCCGGGTTCGGCGAGCCGATCATGTCGAAGTTCAGGTAGCCCGAGAGCTTGGCGCGCTCGGCGGTGGGCAGCTGCGCCACGTAGTACTTCGAACCGACGAGACCGAGCTCCTCCGCGCCCCACCAGCCGAAACGCAGGTGCTTGGTGGGCTGGTAGCCGGAGCGGGCGACGGCCAGGGCGGTCTCCAGGACGGCCGCGGAGCCGGAACCGTTGTCGTTGATGCCGGGACCCGAGGTCACGGAGTCCAGGTGCGAACCGGCCATCAGGACCTGGTTCGGGTCGCCGCCGGGCCAGTCGGCTATCAGGTTGTAGCCGGTGGACCCGCCGGAGGTGAACTGCTGGACGGTGGTGGTGTATCCGGCGGCGTCCAGCTTGGCCTTCACGAAGTCGATCGACGCCTTGTAGCCGGTACGGCCGTGGGCGCGGTTGCCACCGTTGGCGGTGGCGATCGACTGGAGGTCCGTCAAGTGCTGCTTGACGTTGGCCAGCGGGATGTCGGGAGCGGCCGCGGCAGCGGCCGGGTTGGCCGAGGCGGTGGTGCCGGTGAGCCCGGCGAGAGCGAGCGCCGCGAGAGCGGCGACCGCGGTGGCTTTGGTGACACGTCTGGGCACGGAGATGTTCATCTGTGGGGGCTCCGGATTCCGAACGGGGATGGGACGGAACGTGCGAGACGCCTCGGGCTTGAGTGCCACGAGGCGCTGGAGCTGTGCGAGTGCGTGTGCTGTGTTCAGTTGTCTGGGTGTTCAGATGTTCTGTTGTGCGTGCTGAATGTTCAGTGAGATTTTGACTCCACGTCAAGAGCGGAAACCGGTCAGGTGCGTTCGCTCACCGGACGAGCGCCTCCACGACGGCCTCGCGCACCCCCGGATCCGGGTCGTTCGCCAACTCCCTCAGAAGCAGGTCGACTCCGGGCGTCGACCAGGCGGAGGCAGCCCCGACGAGGGCGATCCGCACGGTCGGGTCGTCGTGCCGGGCGAGCCGGGAGAGCCGCGCCAGCGGAGCGCGCCGCCGCATCCCGTACCAGCTGAGGGCCTCGCGGAGCGCCACCGTGTCGCCACGGGCCTCGGCGGCCTCGACCCGGGCGAGCAGGACGCGGGGGGCGGGCGGCGGCCCGTCGAGCGGATGGGGTCGCCGCTCGCGGAGCCGGCGGGCGCCGTAGCCGCCGCGGTCCCGGCAGCCGAAACAGAGGCACGGCGGCCTGCCGTGGGCGTCGGGGCGGTAGCGCCACCCGTTGACCTGGCGTACGGGCCGGATGTGCCGGACCTCGGCGGGGGCGACGGAGCGAGGCAGGAACACCTCCCAGCCCCGGCAGTCGTCGGCGTCGGCGACCCGCCGCACGGCCTCGGCGGCCGACACCCGCGGGGGCTGGTGGTCGCTGTAGCGCCCTACGGTCACGGGCTCGTCGTCGGGCAGCCGTACGTGGACGGCGACGAGCCCGCGAGGACCGGGGCGGCGGGCGAGCTCGCGCAACCACTGGTGGGTGAGGGTGTACGAGGGGAGGACGGGGAAGAGGAACACGCCGCGCCACTGGGCGTGCCCGGCGGCCTTGAGGCCGGAGCGGCGGACGCGGGCGGAGTGGGCGGCGGGGGTGAGGTGAACGAAGGTCGCCATGGGCGTGATCGTAGGAGGACCGGGCGTGCTCCTCGACCGAGTTTCAGTGGGAGGGCGAGGGGGTGTCGGGGCTGAAGTCGGCGCGGATCAGAGGGGGTTGGTCGATGACCTCGATGAAGGCGATCCGGCCGTTCACGACGTCCAGGTTGAGCATCCCGTCCTCGGGGAGGAGCGGGACGCAGCGATGACCTTCGCCGAAGGGCTGCCCCTGGGGGTGGTCGGAGGTGCGGATGCTCTGGCAGAAGTCGTCACTGCAGCCGCAGGGCCCGTACATCCGCACGTCGTGGACGACGAGGGCGAGCTCACGCTCGCCCTCGCTTTCGAGCAGCCGCACGAGCTCACGGACGAGGGAGGGGTGGACGTCACGGAGGAGCGGGGGGACGGGGGGATCCTGGTCCATGGGAGGGAGGGTACGGCGGGTGGGGGTGCGGGTCTTTCGGTTTCTTGGGGCGGTCCGGATTTGGGAGTCCCGGGTGCGGCCGCCCTCTTTCCGAGTGTGGCGGCCGAGGGCCGAGGCCTACGCGGACGCCCCGGGCAGTGTCCGGGGTGGGTGGGCGTGTGCCGGCCAGTGGGTGGGGGCTTGGTTCGCGATCGGGGTGGGTGGGCTTCCGTCGGTCGGTTCGGGGTGCGCGGCAGTTGAATGGGGCAGCCGGGGTCCGGCTTAGCGGCCGACCGCAGTCCTGGGGCTGGGGTCCGGGCCCCGCTGGTCTGTCTTGGTGGGTGGTGGGAGCGGGTGGCGTGAGTTTCTTGCACTTTCATCGCCCGATAAGGGCGATTCATGCCTCTTGGGGGATATTTCGAAGCCTGTTACTCGGAGTAGTGCGCAGTTACTCACGTCCCTCCCACCGGGAGTGACCACCGGGGCCTGAAGCCCGGCCGACCGGCCACGGAATCCCGCTGAGCCGGAGCCCGACCGCCCCATTCAACGACCGCGCACCCTGAACCGACGGAACAAGGCCCACCCACCCCGGCCACGAACCAAGCCCCCACCCACCGGCCGGCATCCGCCCTCCCACGCCGACCGCTGCCCGAAGCCCGGCCGTGACCGCGGCCCACGCACCACCTCAAGGAGCGACTCTCGGAAAGAGGGCGGTCCCACCCGACACCCACGAACCCGGCCCACCCCAAGAAACCAAAGGACCCGCACTCCCACACCCCGCCCCTCCAGCATCCGACCTCCCCCGAGGGCGCGATTGGAGCGGCGGGCGCCTGGCGTCCGGCGTAGGGTCGGCATCCCGGCCGTCGTCTCCCCCGAAGGAGCACCCCTCATGAAGATCGCCGTCCTCGGCACCGGCGATGTCGGCCGCCGCCTCGCCACCAAGCTCGCCTCCCTCGGCCACGACGTCGCCATGGGCTCCCGTACCGCCGACAACGCCGAGGCCGTCAAGTGGGCCGACGAGTACGGCGGCGGGCACGGGACCTTCGCGGACGTCGCCGGGCCCGCCGAGCTCGTCGTCAACGCCACCGGTGGGCTCGTCTCCCTCGCCGTCCTGCAGTCCGTGGGTGCCGACAAGCTGCGCGGCAAGGTCCTCCTCGACGTGTCCAACGGGCTCGACTTCTCCGAGGGCTTCCCGCCCAAGGTCGTCACCCCCGACGGCGTCAGCATCGCCGAGCAGCTCCAGCGCGCCTTCCCGGAGACCCGGATCGTCAAGTCGCTCAACACCATGACCAACACCGTCATGGTCGAGCCCGGCCGCGTCCCCGGCCACCACAACGTCTTCCTCAGCGGCGACGACGAGGACGCCAAGGCCGTCGTCGCCGGCCTGCTCGGCTCCTTCGGCTGGGCCCCCGACCGGATCCTCGACCTCGGCGACCTGACGAGCGCCCGCGCCACCGAGCAGCTCGTCCAGCTGTGGCTGCGGCTCTACGGGATGCTCGGCACCGGCGACTTCAACTTCTCGGTCGTCACAGCGCCGACACCGGCTGCCTGAGCTCCCGCAGGCCCTGCCCGCGCAGGTGGTCCAACAGGCCTGCCGGCTCCGGGTACGGCTCCTCGCGCGGGAGCAGGAGTCCCGCCGCCTCCAGGTCACCCGAGCGGACCAGTTCGTGGACCCGGTGCGCGAGCGGGGTCACGTCGCGTACGGACACCGTCCACTCGTCCGCGTACCGGCGCGACGCCTCGCCCGACAGGCCGAGCTGGAGCGAGCGGTACGGGAGTGCCCGGAGGTGCGGGTCGCGCTCGGGGTCCCACTGGACGCGTGCCGGCGCCTGTCTCAACTCCCGCTTCCAGGTGGCCTGGTCGGGGTGGAACCCGCGCTTGTAGTGGGAGAGGCAGGCGTTCCGCAGGGCCCATTCGAAGCCCTCGCGGGTGATCTCCACGGCGAGGACGGTCTCCTGGCCCTCCTTCAACCCCCAGCCCGAGCGGTACATCATCCACAGGAACGACGGCTTGATCCACGTCATCCGGTCCCGTTTCCAGGCGGCCGGAAACCGCCCCTCGCGGGCTGCGGGCAGGCCGATCTCGGGCCGGTACGCCTGGTAGACGGTGACCGTGCGGTCGGTGTGCAGCGCGCGGATGCGGTACTTCGGCTCGTCGATGGCCGACTTCGTTTCTTCCATGGCCAAGAGGATGGGGGAAGTGCGGGGTCGGGGCCACCGGTTATCGGCGGACTGCGGCGGACTGCGGCGGACTGAGGCGGACTGCGGGGGCGGTGCGGGACAGGCCCCTCAGGCCACCGCCGTCGCCGCCTCCCGTGCGTCGTACTCCTCCCGCGCCGCCGCGATCTCGTTCTGGTGCCGCTCGGTCCAGGTGACGAGGGAGCGGATCGTGGTGTGCAGCGTGCCGCCCAGGGGCGTCAGTTCGTACTCGACGCGGGGTGGCACGACCGGGTGGACCGTGCGCTTCACCAGGCCGTCGCGCTCCAGCTGGCGCAGGGTCACGGTCAGCATGCGCTGGCTGACGCCGTCGATCTCGCGCTTGAGCTCCGTGAAGCGCAGTACCCGGCGGTCGAGGAGGGCGATGACGAGGAGCGACCACTTGTCGGCGACCCGGTCGAGGATCTGCCGTACCTCGCAGTCCTCGCGGGTGTCCCACTGGAAGGGGTCGGGATCCCCGTCGTCCCCGTACGTTCCCGCGCAGTGACTCGGTGACTTCGGCGTGGCTGCTTCCATGACACCTGATGGTTCCGCAGGAATCAGACGGTTACAAGAGGGAACCGACCCGCTGATCGGTAACCGGCCATGTGCCTGCGACCAAGGTCACGGCCTGAGCGTCCCTGTACGCACCTAATGTGGAGGGATGAACGATTCGCCCGGCTGCCCGCTGATCGGCGTCGCCGCCACGTACCTGCCCCGGCTCTCGGAGATGACATCCGAGCCGGGGCTCGTGGCTGCCGTCGACCAGCACGCCGCCGCCGTGCGCGACGCCCTGATCCCGGCCCAGCGGGGGCCGCGGGGCCGGACCCTCCGGCGGGAGGAGCTCGCCGACTACGTCCTCGGGTTCACCGACCGGCTGGCCGAGGCCGACTGGACCGAGCCCGTCGGCCATGACTTCGCGACCCTCCGCCTGACGGCGGTCTGCTGGCTGATCCGGGAGTACGACCTCCTGGACGCGTGAGGTCAGGGCGCCTGTCGGGCCGGGGACACCGCCGGTGCCGGTGTCTGAGTCGCTGCCGGAGCCGCTGCCTGAGGCGGCTCCGTGGTGGCGGCGGCCGTCTCGGCCCCGCCCGCCGCCTCTGCCGTGGCCTTCGCCGCCTCCATCGCCGCCCTGCTCCGGCGGGCCGTGCGCAGGGCGTCCCAGGTGAGGATCGTCAGAGCCAGCCAGACGAGGGAGAAGCCCGCCCAGCGCTCCGGCGGCATCTCCTCGTGGAAGTAGAGGACCCCGAGCAGGAACTGGAAGGTCGGTGCCAGGTACTGGAGGAGGCCGAGCGTCGACAGCGGTACGCGGATCGCGGCCGCCCCGAAGCAGACGAGCGGTACCGCCGTGACGATGCCGGTGGCGGCGAGCAGGGCCGTGTGGCCCGCGCCGTGGGAGCCGAAGGCGAGGGTGCCCTGGGTGCCGAGCCAGACGAGGTAGCCGAGGGCCGGCAGGAACTGGATGGCGGTCTCGGCGGCGAGCGACTCCAGGCCGCCGATGTTGACCTTCTTCTTCACCAGCCCGTACACGGCGAAGGAGAAGGCGAGGGTCAGGGAGATCCAGGGCGGCTGCCCGTACCCGATGGCCAGGACGAGGACGGCGGCGAAGCCGATGCCGACCGCGGCCCACTGCGCGGGGCGCAGTCGTTCCTGCAGGACGAGGACGCCGAGGGCGATGGTGACGAGCGGGTTGATGAAGTAGCCGAGGGAGGCCTCGACGACATGGCCCGTGTTGACGGACCAGATGTAGAGGCCCCAGTTCACCGTGATGACGGCGGCGGCGACGGTGATCAGGCCCAGTTTGCGCGGGCTGCGGACGAGCTCCCGCATCCAGCCCCAGCGGCGCACCGCGAGCAGGGCGACGCCGACGAAGACCAGGGACCACACCATGCGGTGGGCCAGGATCTCGACCGATCCGGCGGGCTTGAGGAGGGGCCAGAAGAGCGGGACCAGACCCCACATTCCGTAGGCGCCGATCCCGTAGAGCAATCCTGCTCGTTCCTCGTTCTCCGTCTTCACCGGACCTCCCGCCCTGTGCCGCGCTGTCCTGTCGAAGGTAGCGCCGCACGGGGCGGGTTGTCATGCCCGTACCGCAATACGGTCATGACGGGGGAGGCGGTGGTCAGGACCCGGCGAGGGCTTCCTTGATCGTCACGGCGATCGGGGTGGTCGGGCGGCCGATCAGGCGGGCCAGGTCGCCCGTCTGCCGGGCGAGCGCACCGCGCTCGACGGCCCGGTCGACGTCGACCAGGATCTCGGCGAAGGGGGCCGGGACGCCGGCGCCGGTGAGGATCGCGAGGTGCGCCTCGGCGGGCACGTTGTTGTACGTGATCTCCCGGCCGGTCTGGGCGGCGACCTCGGCCGCGTACTCGGCGAAGGACCAGGCGGTGTCGCCGCTCAGCTCGTACGCCCGGTTCAGGTGCTCCTCGGCGGGGCCGGCCAGGACGGCGGCCGCGGCGGCGGCGTAGTCGGCGCGGGTGGCGGAGGCGACCCGGCCCTCGCCGGCGTTGGCGACGACGGCGCCGTGGGCCAGGACGGGGGCGAGGTTCGCGGTGTAGTTCTCGGTGTACCAGCCGTTACGGAGGAAGGTGTACGGCAGTCCGGAGTCGAGGATCAGCCGCTCGGTGACCTTGTGCTCGGCGGCCAGGTCGAAGTCGGCCTCGTCGCCGCCGAGGATGCCGGTGTACGCGAGCTGGGCCACGCCCGCGGCCTTGGCGGCGTCGATCACGGCGGAGTGCTGGGCGACGCGCTGCCCGACCTCGCTGCCCGAGATGAGGAGCACCCGGTCGCCGGCCTCGAAGGCTCCGGCCAGGGTCTCCGGCTTGCTGTAGTCCGCGATCCGCAGCTCGACACCGCGCTCGGCGAGGTCGGCGGCCTTCGCCTTGTCGCGGACGACGGCGACGACGGTCTCGGCGGGGACGGTGGGGCTGGAGAGGAGGGCGTCGATGACGAGACGGCCGAGCTGGCCGGTGGCTCCGGTGACGACGAGGCTCATGATGCGTCCTTTTCCCGTGGGGTGTGGTGGGCCGTGCGGCTTGCGATGCACTCACCGTACGTCGGGCGCTAACCGATAGAAAGTACCCACTTTGAAGTAAGGTACTGGTATGGAAGTAAGTCAGCGGTCGAGCCGGCGGTCCGAGAAGCCCGACGTGAACCAGCAGATGTGCCCCTCGCGGCTCGTCCTGGAGCACGTCACCAGCCGCTGGGGCGTCCTTGTCCTGGCCGCCCTCCTGGAGCGCCCGTACCGCTTCAGCGAGCTGCGCCGGCACATCGGCGGCGTCAGCGAGAAGATGCTCGCCCAGACCCTCCAGACCCTGGAGCGCGACGGCTTCGTCCACCGCGACGCCAAGCCCATCATCCCGCCCCGCGTCGACTACAGCCTCACCGAACTCGGCACCGGCGCGGCCCGCCAGGTCTGGGAACTGGCCCGTTGGTCGGAGCGGCAGGTCGCCGCGGTGGAGGGGGCCCGCGAGCGCTACGACGAGGCTCGTCGCGAGAGCGCTACCGGTTGGTCTCAATGATGTTGTAGCCAGGGCGAGTTGCCCCGCCGAGCCGTACGATCTGCCTGACTTCGGGGATTCTGTGGACATGGGGTGGGGGACTCGTGGCAAACGGACGGGTGGACGGAAAGACCTACGGCAGAGCCGGTCGAGCCTGCTGCGCGCTGCTCGCGGGCGGGCTGTTCCTCGCGGGCTGTTCGGGCGGGGGAGGTGACGGCGGGAAACCGGGCGGCGCCAAGACCACGAGCGATACGAAGCCCCCGGCCTCGGCCGCGGCCCCGACGCCGACCGGCTTCCAGTTCACGCCCGACCCGGCCAAGGCGCCGAAGACCCGGGCCGACGCCAAGCGCCTCGCGCTCGCCGTCGTCGCGGGCCCGGACTCCTGGGGGCCGGACTACGTCAAGCGCGAGCCGTACCTGAGCGTCGAGGACGCCTGGCCGGTCCTCCCCGCCGGCTGCCGTTGGGAGAGCGCGAACCTGCCGCCCGGCGTTCTCTACACCGTCTCCGCCCACAGCGAGATCCCCGCCGCCGGGGGCAAGGGGCTCGTCCGGGTCACCGCCACCGTCACCGTCCACCGCTCGGTCGACGACGCCGACTGGGAGATGTCCGAGACCCTGGAGGAGGCGCTGCGCTGCCCCGACCAGACGTTGCGGGAGGGGGAGCGGATCTCCGGTCTGATGTCGCTCGGCAACCCCGGCATCGGCTCGAACATCACCGCGCAGGACTCCATCAGCGAGCTCGGCAAGTACATCAACGACTCGGTCAAGGGCGAGCACTACTACGGCTGGTCCCAGTCCCGCATCGGCCAGGTGACGGTCGCGGCCTCCGTCAAGGGCGGGCCCGGCCACACCGACAAGGCCCTCAGCACGTCGATGTCGCAGGCCCTGGTCGCCATGCTCGACCGCGTCGAGGCCCAGTTGGAGGTCCAGTCATGAGCCCTGCCGCGCCCACGGGGGACGAGCCCGGGAACGAGCCCGGGAACGAGGTCGAGAGCAAGGCCGGGAACGAGGTCGAGAGCAAGGCTGGAGCCCCGGACGGGACCCCCGGCGGGCTTCAGGCCGGAGCCCCGGACGGGAGCCGGGGCGGGACCCCGGACGGCCCGTCCGAGAGCCCGGCCGGGCCGCCGTCCGAGAGCCCGGCCGGGCCGCCGTCCGAGAGCCCGGCCGGGCCGCCGTCCGGCAGCACGCCCGCTCCCGACCGCGCCCCCGACCCCGCCCCCTGGCTCCCGCCGAAGCCCGCCGCCCCGGCATCCCCGCCGCCGCCCGCCGCCGCCCCGGCAGCCCCAGCCCCGCCCGCCGCCGCCCCGGCAGCCCCAGCCCCGCCCGCCGCCGCCCCGGCATCCCCAGCCCCGCCCGCCGGTGTCCCGGCATCCCCGCCCCCATCGGCCGGCGCCCCCGCGTTCCCGCCCCCGCCCGCCGCCGACCCCGGCCTCCCGCCGCGGCCGGCGCACGCGCCCGCCGCGCCCGCGCCCCCGCGCCCCCCGGCCCCCGCGCCCGGGGCGCTCCAGGCTCTCCTGCCGTCCGATCCCTCCCTGATCGCCGGCTACCGGCTTCTCGGGCGGCTCGGCGCCGGCGGTATGGGCGTCGTCTACCTGGGCCGCACGGAGAACGGCGAGCTCGCCGCCGTCAAGGTCACCCACGCCGACCAGGCCGAACAGCCCGACTTCCGGGCCCGGTTCCGCCGTGAGGTCGAGGCCGCCCGCCGGGTCTCCAGCCCGTGGGCCGTGCCCGTCACCGGCGCCGATCCGGACGCCCCCGAACCGTGGATGGCCACCGCCTTCGTCGCAGGACCCTCCCTCGGCGAGGCCGTCACCGCGCACGGCCCGCTGCCCGAGCGGAGCGTCCGCCTCCTCGGCTGGTCCGTCGCCCGCGCCCTCGCCGCCGTGCACGCGGCCGGGCTCGTCCACCGCGACGTCAAGCCCGGCAACGTCCTGCTCGCCGTCGACGGACCGCGCCTCATCGACTTCGGCATCGCCCGCGCGACCGGCGAGACCGCGCTCACCGCCACCGACATGGTCGTCGGCACCCCCGGCTTCCTCGCCCCCGAGCAGGCCGAGGCCCGCGTCGACGCGATCGGCCCGGCCGCGGACGTCTTCGCGCTCGGCTGCCTCCTCGCCTACGCGGCCACCGGCCGCCCGCCCTTCGGCACCGGCGCCGTGGACGCCCTGATGTACCGGACCGTCCACGACGAGCCCGACCTCCGCGGCGTACCGGACGGCCTGCTCGACGTGGTGCGGGCCTGTCTCGCCAAGGACCCGGCCGCCCGGCCCACCGCCCAGCAGGTGGCCGTCGCGCTCGTCGAGGACACCCCGGCCGCCGACGCCGACTGGCTGCCCGCGCCCGTCGTCCGGACCATCGCCGAGCGTTCCGCCCGGATGCTCGCCCTCCCCGACATCGACGCCACCACCGCCGGCACGCCGACGGCCGCCCAGAACATGCCGAGCAGACGCCGCTTCCTCACCCTCGCCGCCGGCGGCGCCGTGCTCGTCGCGGGCGCCGGCGCGGCCGCCTGGGCGGCGTTCGGCGACGAGGGGAAGACCGATGCGATGCCGCCGCCGGAGCCCCGCAAGTGGACCATCGGCGTCCAGGCCGACCTGACCGGCCCCGCCAAGGACCTCGGCCGCGCCCAGGAGCGGGGCGTCCGCCTCGCCGTCGAGCGGTTCAACGCCCGTAAGGACAAGCCCTTCACGCTCGACGTGAAGGTCGCCGACGACGGCGGGGACCGGACCCGCGCGCTCGCCGCCGCCCACGCCCTCACCGGAGACCCCGACGTCCTGGGGATCATCGGGCCCACCTCCGACTACACGGGGTACACGGCGCTGCCCGCCTACGACGAGGCCCGGCTCCCGGTCATCACCGTCTCCGCAGGCCTGAACCTGCTGATCAACCCCTCGACGCCGCAGGGCGTGAGCATCGTCCGGGCCTGCCCCATGCACCCCTTCGGGGCCATGGCCCTCGCCTACTACGTCGAGGCCAAGACCCGCAGCGTCCGGCCCGGCCTCCTCCAGGAGCGCACCGACGACACGTACTCCTGGCAGTACGTCGTCGGGGCCGACTTCGCCTTCAAGCAGGCCGGGATCGCCCCGTACCCGAGGGTGATCCCGGGCGGTGCCAAGCGCCTGGAGCAGGTCCTCGGCGAGATGGTCGACGCGGGCATGGACGCGTACCTCCACGCCGGTCTCGCCGCCAGCGCGGTCCGGGCCGCGAAGGAACTCGACGCGCTCGGCTTCACGGGCATGCGCATCACCGGCCAGCACGTCTTCGGGCAGGAGTTCCTCGAAGGGGCGGGGAAGGCGGCCGAGGGGTGGATCATCGGCGCGCCCGTCGTCGACCCGACCACCAAGAAGGAGGCCGCGGAGCTCCTGGCCGCCCACCGCAAGGCGTACGGCACGGTCCCGGCGTTCTACACGGGCGAGGCGTACGACGTCACCAATCTGCTCGTCCAGTACGTGGAGAAGGCCGCCAAGGGCGGGAAACGCCCCGACCGCACCACCCTCGCGCCGCAGATCCGCACGGCCAAGTACCAGGGCGTCATGGGTGGTTACACCTTCGACAAGGACGGCAACCTCAACGGCGTCGGCACCTTCATGTACGTCGTGGAGAACGGCCGCTACAAGCCGCTGGAGTTCGCGCCCGGCGGCCCGCCGAAGGCCGGAGGGAACTGACCGGTGCAGCAGCTGCGCAGGGGTGACCCGTCGGCCATCGCCGGATACCGGCTGCTCGGCCGTCTCGGCGCCGGAGGCATGGGCGTGGTCTACCTCGCCCGCTCCGGCGGCGGGGCGCTCGCCGCGCTCAAGCTCATCCGGGCCGAGCACGCCGCCGACCCGGGTTTCCGGGAGCGGTTCCGACGCGAGGCCGCGGCCGCCGGGCGGATCACCGGCCGCTGGGTCGTGCGGGTGCTCGGCGCCGACCCGGAGGCCCGGGAACCGTGGCTCGCGACCGAGTACGTGCCGGGCCCCTCGCTGGCCGAGGCCGTCGCCCTGCACGGCGCCCTGCCCGAGCCGACGGTACGGGCCCTGGGCGCCCGGCTGGCGTCCGCGCTCGCCGACATGCACGAGGCCGGGCTCGTCCACCGGGACGTCAAGCCGGGCAACGTCCTCCTCGCCCTCGACGGCCCGCGCCTCATCGACTTCGGCATCGCGAGGTCCGCCGGGGCGACCGCCCTGACGGCCACCGACGCGATGATCGGCACCCCCGGCTTCCTCGCCCCCGAGCAGGCCAGGGTCGCCGGGGCGGGCGAGGTCGGCCCGGCGAGCGACGTCTTCTCGCTCGGCTGCGTCCTCGCGTACGCCCTGACGGGGGAGCGGCCTTTCGGTACGGGCGCGGTGGCGGCGGTCGTCTACCGCACCGTCCACGAGGAGCCCGACCTCGCCGACGTGCCCGACACGGTCCTGCCGCTGGTCAGGGCCTGTCTGGCGAAGGACCCCGCGGACCGGCCCACCGCCCTCGAGGTGCGGGCCGCGCTGGGGGAGGCCGACGGGCCGGCGGGGGACTGGCTGCCGCCGGGGCTGCCCGCGCTGATCGCCCAGCGCTCCTCGCGGGTCCTGGACCTGCCGGTGCCCGAGCCGACGATGCTGGTGGACTCCGAGCCGCAGAAGGGGCCTTCGCGACGGCGGGTGCTGATCGGCGGCGCGGCGGCGGCCGTCGTCGGCGCGGGCGGTCTCACCGCCTATCTGGCGAACCGGAGCCCGGGAGCCGGCGGAACGGGCGGCCCGCCCCGCACCCTCGCCACGCACACGATCGGCGTCCAGACCGATCTGAGCGGCGCCCGGAAGGCGGACGGCCGGGGCCAGGAGCGGGGCGTCCGGCTGGCCGTGGAGACCTTCAACGCCCGTGCCGACCGGCCGTTCGACCTGGCGGTGAAGGTCCGCGACGACGGAGGTGACCCGCGCCGGTCCGTGACCGTGGCCGAGGCCTTCGGCAAGGACCGGTCCGTCCTCGCCGTCGTCGGCCCGACGAACGAGGAGGTCGTTCTTGCCGCACTCGACGTCTACCAGCGGAACGCGCTGGTGTTCGCGAGCGTGGCGACCGGAGCCCCCACCGAGACCGTCAGTCAACTCGGCAGCAATCCCGCCTACTTCGAGATGCGCCCCCTCCACGACGTCCTGTCGCTCGGCTTCTCGACGATCTCCATCAGGCGCAGGCAACGCCGGGCCGCCTTCATCGAGGACAGGGCGGCCGGCACCTTCGCCTGGTTCACCGCCAAGAGCGCCCAGACGGCGATGGCCCGGGGCCCGGTCGCGGTCACCCGGCATCAAGTGAACGCGGACAGCGAGGACTTCGGCCCCGCCGTCCGGGCCGCCCTGGCGGCGGGTGCGGAGGGCGTCATGTACGCGGGCATGTCACCGCGCAGGGCCGGTCTGTGCGCCCGGGAGCTGCGGGCCCAGGGCTTCAAGGGCCTCTGTGGAAGCGTCGAGTACGTGCTGGAACCGGAGTTCTTCAAGGTCGCGGGTTCCGCCGCGGAGGGCTGGTACTTCGGCACCACCTACGTCGACCCGGCCCTGATGCCCGCGGCGAAGACCTTCACCGCCGCGTACCGCAAGCGCTGGGGTCTGTCCGGTGCGGCGCCCGTC
The DNA here is from genome assembly GCF_044752965.1 of Streptomyces sp. NPDC088553. Classification (NCBI taxonomy): domain Bacteria; kingdom Bacillati; phylum Actinomycetota; class Actinomycetes; order Kitasatosporales; family Streptomycetaceae; genus Streptomyces; species Streptomyces sp. NPDC088553. The sequence continues at coordinate 395,675 of NZ_JBIVMG010000005.1, forward strand.
GACCGGTACGCGGTCGAGGCGTACGACGCGGTCCTCTCCGTCGCGGAGGCGATGCGGAGCCTGGAGGAGGACGGGCTGGCCGTGGAACGGAGCGCGCTGATACGGCGGCTGCGGGAGCTCACGTACCAGGGTGTGGTGAAGAAGTACGCCTACAACGACGCGAAGCTCTACCGGTTCACGGACCAGGTGTTCGTGCACCGGATCGAGCGGGGGGTGCCCCGCTTCCGCGGGCTCTTCGGGGAGGCCATCAAGGACGAGGCCCCCGACAGCGAGAAGCGGTAGGACTCGGGCAGGTGACGTGAAGGCGGGGGCACGGCCCAGGTGGCCGTGCCCCCGTGGTCCCGGCGTCCGGTGGTCCAGACGGCCGGTGGTCCCGGCGTCCGGTCAGCCCACGACCGTCCACGTGTCGTTCCCCGTCAGCAGCTGGCCCAGGTCGCCCTTGCCGTGCTGTTCCAGGGCCGTCTCCAGCTGGTCCGCCATCAGGGTGTCGTACACCGGGCGCTCCACCGACCGGAACACCCCGATGGGGGTCTGGTGGAGGGTGTCCGGGTCCGCCAGGCGGGAGAGGGCGAAGGCCGTGGTGGGGGTGGTCGCGTGGGCGTCGTGGACCAGGATCCGCGACTCGTTCTCAGGAGTGACCGTGACGACCTGGAGGTCGCCGGTGGCCGGGTCGCGGACGACGCCCTTCTCGTTCTCGGTGCCGAAGCGGATCGGCTGCCCGTGTTCGAGGCGCATGACCGCCTCCTTGGCCTGGTCCTTGTCCTTGAGGACCTCGAAGGCGCCGTCGTTGAAGATGTTGCAGTTCTGGTAGATCTCGACGAGCGCCGTGCCGTTGTGGTCGGCGGCCTGCCGCAGCACCTCGGTGAGGTGCTTGCGGTCGGAGTCGACCGTGCGGGCCACGAAGGAGGCCTCCGCGCCGAGGGCGAGCGACACCGGGTTGAAGGGCGAGTCCAGGGAGCCCATCGGCGTCGACTTGGTGATCTTGCCGACCTCGGAGGTGGGGCTGTACTGGCCCTTGGTCAGCCCGTAGATCCGGTTGTTGAACAGGAGGATCTTGAGGTTGACGTTGCGCCGGAGGGCGTGGATGAGGTGGTTGCCGCCGATGGACAGCGCGTCGCCGTCGCCCGTGACGACCCACACGGACAGGTCGCGGCGGGAGGTGGCGAGGCCGGTGGCGATGGCCGGGGCGCGGCCGTGGATCGAGTGCATCCCGTAGGTGTTCATGTAGTACGGGAAGCGGGAGGAGCAGCCGATGCCGGAGACGAAGACGATGTTCTCCTTCGCCAGGCCCAGCTCGGGCATGAAGCCCTGGACGGCGGCCAGCACCGCGTAATCACCGCAGCCGGGGCACCACCGCACCTCCTGGTCGGACTTGAAGTCCTTCATGGACTGCTGCGCCTCGGCCCGGGGGACCAGGTGGAGGAGGGGCTCACTCATCGATGGCCTCCTTGAGAGCGGCGGCGAGCTGCTCGGCCTTGAACGGCATGCCGTTGACCTGGGTGTGGCTGCGGGCGTCGACGAGGTACTTCGCCCGGACGAGGGTGGCGAGCTGGCCGAGGTTCATCTCGGGCACGACGACCTTCTCGTACCGCTTCAGGACCTCGCCGAGGTTCTTCGGGAAGGGGTTGATGTGCCGCAGATGGGCCTGGGCGATGTGGCCGTCCTCCCGGCGGATGCGGCGGACGGCCGCCGTGATCGGCCCGTAGGTGGAGCCCCAGCCGAGGACCAGGGTCCGTGCGCCGTCCGGGTCGTCGACCTCGATGTCGGGGACGTCGATGCCGTCGACCTTGGCCTGCCGGGTGCGGACCATGAACTCGTGGTTGGCGGGGTCGTACGAGATGTTTCCGGTGCCGTCCTGCTTCTCGATGCCGCCGATGCGGTGTTCGAGGCCGGGGGTGCCGGGCACGGCCCACGGGCGGGCCAGGGTCTCCGGATCGCGCTTGTACGGCCAGAAGACCTCGGTGCCGTCGGCCAGCTCGTGGTTCGGGCCGGTGGCGAACCGGGTCCGCAGGTCCGGGAGTTCGTCGACGTCCGGGATGCGCCAGGGCTCGGAGCCGTTGGCGAGGTAGCCGTCGGAGAGCAGGAAGACCGGCGTGCGGTACGTGAGGGCGATCCGGGCCGCCTCGATCGCCGCGTCGAAGCAGTCGGCGGGCGTCTTCGGGGCGACGATCGGGACCGGCGCCTCGCCGTTGCGGCCGTACATCGCCTGGAGCAGGTCGGCCTGCTCGGTCTTGGTGGGCAGACCGGTGGACGGGCCGCCGCGCTGGATGTCGACGATCAGCAGCGGCAGCTCCAGGGAGACCGCGAGACCGATCGTCTCCGACTTGAGCGCCACACCGGGGCCGGACGTGGTCGTCACGCCGAGCGCGCCGCCGAAGGCGGCCCCGAGGGCGGCGCCGATGCCGGCGATCTCGTCCTCGGCCTGGAAGGTGCGGACACCGAAGTTCTTGTGCTTGCTGAGCTCGTGGAGGATGTCCGAGGCCGGGGTGATCGGGTACGAGCCCAGGTACAGCGGCAGGTCCGCCTGGCGGGAGGCGGCGATCAGGCCGTACGAGAGGGCCAGGTTCCCCGAGATGTTCCGGTACGTGCCGGTGGGGAAGGCCCGGGTCGCGGGGGCGACCTCGTAGGAGACGGCGAAGTCCTCGGTGGTCTCGCCGAAGTTCCAGCCGGCCCGGAAGGCGGCGACGTTGGCCTCGGCGATCTGCGGCTTCTTCGCGAACTTCTGCCGCAGGAAGGTCTCGGTGCCCTCGGTCGGCCGGTGGTACATCCAGGAGAGCAGCCCGAGCGCGAACATGTTCTTGGAGCGCTCGGCCTCCTTCCGGGACAGGCCGAACTCCTTGAGCGCCTCGACGGTCAGCGTGGTCAGCGGTACGGGGTGGACGCGGTAGCCGTCCAGCGAACCGTCGTCGAGGGGCGAGGTCGCGTAGCCGACCTTGGCCATGGCGCGCTTGGCGAATTCGTCGGTGTTCACGATGATCTCGCCACCGCGCGGCACGTCCCCGATGTTGGCCTTGAGGGCGGCGGGGTTCATCGCGACCAGCACGTTCGGGGCGTCGCCGGGGGTCAGGATGTCGTGGTCGGCGAAGTGCAGCTGGAAGGACGACACGCCCGGCAGGGTGCCGGCGGGTGCCCGGATCTCGGCCGGGAAGTTCGGCAGCGTGGAGAGGTCGTTCCCGAAGGACGCCGTCTCCGAGGTGAAGCGGTCACCCGTCAGCTGCATGCCGTCACCGGAGTCACCCGCGAAGCGGATGATCACCCGATCGAGACGGCGCACTTCCTTCTCGGTGCCGTGGTGCGGCTTCGCCGGGGCACTGCGCTGCTCCCCGAGCAGGGCCTCACCGGCCTCGCTACTGACCTGGCTGGTCACTGAACTGGACCTCCCTCGCGGCAAGGGGACTCTCCGCCGGAGGCGGGAGAAGGCTCGGGATGCGGTCGGCCGATCACCGTCCGTCCCGAGGCCCACCCTACGACGGTAAGGAGGGCCCTCCCGGGACTTCTCACATCATGGACCTCTTTTTGAGACGCCCTCTTGCCCTGAATTGTCACGTTCTGTCGCCACCCGGAGTGTTCCGGAAAGCCGGATTCCGCCTCATTCTTTGGACCTAGGGCCTCTGGGGCCTCCAACCGGGCCGCCTTCCGGGTGGTCACACGGGTGGTGACTCCCGGAGGGCGGGTCTCCCGCTATCTGACAGAGTGTCAGATGATCAGGATTTCAGATACGTCAACACCGCCAGTACCCGCCGGTGATCGCCGTCACTCGGCGAGAGTCCCAGCTTCAGGAAGATGTTGCTGATGTGCTTCTCCACCGCGCCGTCGCTCACGACCAGCGCCTTCGCGATCGCGGAGTTCGTCCGCCCCTCCGCCATCAGACCGAGGACCTCCCGCTCGCGCGGCGTCAGGTTCGCCAGCACGTCCTGCTGACGGCTCCGGCCCAGCAGCTGCTGCACGACCTCGGGGTCCAGCGCCGTACCGCCGCCGGCGACCCGCACCACGGCGTCCACGAACTCCCGGACCTCGGCGACCCGGTCCTTCAGCAGATAGCCGACACCGCGACTGGAACCGGCCAGAAGTTCGGTGGCGTACTGCTCCTCCACGTACTGCGACAGCACGAGCACACCGAGTCCCGGATGCTCCTTGCGCAGCCGCACGGCCGCGCGGACCCCCTCGTCCGTGTGCGTCGGCGGCATCCGCACGTCGGCGACGACCACGTCGGGCAACGCGCCCTGCGCGGCGAACCCGGCCACGGTCTCGACGAGCGCCTCACCGTCCCCCACCCCGGCGACCACGTCATGCCCGAGATCGGTGAGAAGCCGGGTCAGTCCCTCCCGCAGCAGTACGGAATCCTCCGCGATGACCACCCGCACGCGCCCGGCCCCTTGATCCACAACCACGCCCAACAGCCCCCATGCCTTCTTGCCCGAGTACTTCCTACGACTCGGCCAGCATCGCAGGGTCGCCTCGCGTTGTGCTCATTCCCGGGAGGAGTACCTGCCGCCGGGTCGCTGACGCCCCGGGCGCCTGATCGCCGGCGCCCCGGGGCGCCGGGCCCCGCGCGGCGCGGCGCCCCGAGGCCTGTGGGCCCCAGGGCGCCGCCCCGGTGCGGAGTCACGCCCGGTCACACCGGTCGTGCCCCATCCCGTCCGATCCCGTCCGGTCCCGCCCGATCACGCCCGCCAGGGCAGCTCCACCGTCACCGTCGTGGGCCCGCCCTCCGGCGAGTCCACCGCGAGCACCCCGTCCACCGCCCCCACCCGCTCGGTGAGCGAGGACAGACTCCGCCCGCTCACGACGTGCGCCCCGCCCACCCCGTCGTCCCGCACCTGAAGCATCAGCCGGTCTCCCGTGCGCCACACATCCACCCAGGCCCGCCGCGCCCGCGCGTGCGCCGTGACGTTCCGCAGCAGCTCCGAGACGGTGAAGTACGCGATGCCCTCGATCGCCGCGACCGGCCGCGCCGGCAGGTCGACGTCCACCGACACCGGGACCGCGCACCGCGAGGCCACCGCCGACAGCGCCGCGTCCAGACCCCGGTCGGTGAGGACGGCCGGGTGGATGCCCCGCGCCAGATCCCGCAGCTCCTGCAGCGCGAGCTTCACCTCGCCGTGCGCCTCGTCGACGAGTACCGCCGCCGCCCGCGGATCCTCCGCGAGCTTCTCCTTCGCGAGCCCGAGGTCCATGGCGAGCGCGGCGAGCCGGGCCTGCGCCCCGTCGTGCAGATCGCGCTCGATGCGTCGCAGGTCCGCCGCGGCGGTGTCGACGACCACGCCCCGGTCCGACTCCAGCTCGGTGACGCGCGAGGCGAGCCGGGAGGGCCCGAGCAGCCCGGAGACGAGGAGGCGGTCGACGGCGACGAACCCGCGCAGGAGCCAGGGACCGGCCATCACGAAGAGCAGCCCGACGAGGCTGGTGACGGCGATCTCGAAGGGGGAGTCGAGGTAGAGGTCGTGGGACCCGTCGCCGTACAGCTGAATGCCGTCCTGTCCGACGTACGCCGGGAAGACCCACTGCCACAGCGGATACGTGAAGAGGCTCCAGCCCCAGGCCCAGAAGGCCACCGTCACGGAGAACGAGACGATCGCCCACGGCATGTGCACGATCGCGTACAGCAGGTGCCGCCAGGAGGCTCCGCTCTTCAACATGGCACCCATCCAGGAGAAGGCTCCGCCGGTCCGGCCCCGTACCGGTTCGGGCGCCCGCACGTCGACATCGAGCAGGGCACGCGCCCGGGCCCGCTCGACGACGCCGAAGCCCCGGCACATGGCGAGGGCCCCGGCGAGGATCGGCACGCCGAGGAAGGTGATGAGCAGCCCGGCGCCGGCCGAGACGAAGGCGACGGAGAGCGCGAACCAGCAGACGCTCAGCGGCAGCCCGATCAGCACGTAGAGCAGCGCACGCCACGTGCGGCCCTCGAACGGCGCGCGGATCGCGGCGGGGAGGTGGGAGGCCATCGCTGGGGTCCTTCTCTGCTCAGGGAGGGGGCGGGCGGTACGTATCCCAGGGTTCCGTGCCGGGCCTCCCGGGACCATGAGGCGGGTGGGCGTCTGGGGACGGGGGTTTTCCCTACCTCGGGGGCACGGGCGGCGCCTCGGGCGGTGCTGCGGGCTGGTGCCGTGGGTGGTGCTTCAGGGCCGGTGCCGGGCCCGGCACCCGGATGAACGGGTGGTCCTACGGCCCGGTGGCCCGGAAGCCTGGCGGCCCTGCGGCCCTGCGGCCTGGCGGCCTTACGCCCCGGCGGTCCGGAAGCCCTCCGGCTCGGAGGCCTGGCGGCCTGGTTGCCCGGTGGCCCGGAGGGCCTGGCCGCCCGGCGGTCAACGGGTCGCCGGGCCGCACGCCGACGGGGGAGCGAACGACGTTCGCTCCCCCGTCGGCCCGCGTGCCCCGGCTACCCCGTCACGACCTCGGCCGCGACCGCCACGGCAGCTCCGCCGTCACCGTCGTCGGGCCGCCCTCCGGGGAGTCCAGGACGAGCAGGCCGTCCACCGCCCCGAGCCGTTCCGCGAGGCCCGCGAGACCCGTGCCGCCGTCGAAACGGGCGCCGCCCGCCCCGTCGTCCCGCACCTGCAGCAGCAGCCGGTCCTTCGCCCGCCACACCTCCACGGACGCCGACCGCGCCCGCGCGTGCTTCGAGACGTTCTGGAGCAGCTCCGACACCGTGAAGTACGCGATGCCCTCGATCGCCTCCGCCGGCCGCTCCGACAGATCCACCGTCACCTTCACCGGGACCGTGCAGCGCGCCGACACCGACGACAGCGCGGCGCTCAGCCCGCGGTCGGTGAGGACCGCCGGGTGGATGCCCCGGGCGAGGTCCCGCAGTTCCTGGAGCGCGAGCTTCACCTCGCCGTGCGCCTCGTCCACCATCGCCGCGGCCGTCTCGGGATCGTCGAGGAGCTTCTCCTTCGCGAGGCCGAGCCCCATCGCGAGCGCGACGAGCCGCGCCTGCGCCCCGTCGTGCAGGTCCCGCTCGATGCGCCGCAGGTCCGCCGCGGCGGTGTCGACGACGACACCCCGGTCCGACTCCAGCTCGGCGATCCGCCGCTCCAGTTCGTCGGAGGGGGAGAGGAGACCCCGGACCATGCCCCGGTCCGCGCCGGCCAAGCCCCGGGACAGGAACGGCAGTACGGGCCAGAGGACGACGAGGGAGACCAGCGCGATCGTGAACGTCACGATCCCCCAGGGCAGCCGGATCAGCCCGTACAGCTGCGTCCGCCAGGCCACCGGGTCCTTCAGCGTGCCCCACAGCCAGCCGAAGAAGCCGCCGCGCGACGGCAGCGGGGACGGTTCGGCGATCTCCACCCCGAGCAGCGCCCGGGCCCGCGCCCGCTCCGACCTGCCGATGAGGCGCGCGCCGCCGAGCCCGAGGGCGAGCAGCGGGAGCCCGATGACGGTGACGGACAGGCCGACGCCGAGGAGCACGCTCACGACCGCGTAGACGAAACCGACCAGCGCGGTGAAGAGATTGGAGAGGAGGAAGGCGATCTCCTTCCAGGTCTCCTTCCCGTAGGCGGTGCGCCGGGGCGGACGGGGACGCGGGGACGGGGCGACGGCGGCCCCGGAGGACGCGGCGGGATCAAGATCGGCGGTCATGCTTTCCAGACTGCCGGTCGAGGACCGCGCGACGCCATGGGGGAGGTCGGTGAGCTGCAGGGGGGATATCCCCACCAGGCCCCCCGCTCCCCCTGCCAGGTGTGCGCGAGCACGGCACGAGCACAGCACGAGCACGGCACGAGCACCGCACGAGAACCGTGCTCACGCGACTGCTTACGGTCCCTTTAGCAGGGCCTAGACTCGCGTGCGTACAGAAGTGACTCATGAGACACCGAGACCGAGGGGCGGACGGACGTGCGGGAACCGACCGTTGTCGCGGCCGGCGCGACGGGCGCGGCGGACTACTTCCAGACGTACTCCGTCGTCGGCCTGCTCGCCGTCGTCGGAGTGCTCTTCGTCGCCGTGGCGTTCGGCGCGGGCCGACTGCTGAGGCCTGTCGTGCCGACGCCCGAGAAGCTCCTCACGTACGAGTGCGGTGTCGACCCCGTGGGGGAGGGCTGGGCGCACACCCAGGTCCGCTACTACGTGTACGCCTTCCTCTACGTCATCTTCGCCGTCGACTCGATCTTCCTCTTCCCCTGGGCGACGGTCTTCGCCGCGCCCGGCTACGGCGCCACGACCCTGGTCGAGATGTTCGTCTTCCTCGGCTTCCTGGCCGTGGGGCTGCTCTACGCGTACAAGAAGGGCGTCCTGGCATGGACGTAACACCCCTGCCCACACCCCTGCCCGCTCCGAAGCTGGGCCCGCTGGCCCGCCTGGCCCCCGAGCCGATGAAGGTGGTCCTGAACTGGGGCCGCCGCTACAGCCTGTGGGTCTTCAACTTCGGGCTCGCGTGCTGCGCGATCGAGTTCATCGCCGCGTCGATGGCCCGGCACGACTTCATCCGGCTCGGCGTGATCCCGTTCGCGCCGGGCCCGCGCCAGGCCGACCTGATGATCGTCTCGGGCACGGTGACGGACAAGATGGCGCCGGCGGTGAAGCGGCTGTACGAGCAGATGCCGGAACCGAAGTACGTCATCTCCTTCGGCGCCTGCTCCAACTGCGGCGGCCCCTACTGGGACTCGTACTCGGTCACCAAGGGCGTCGACCAGATCATCCCGGTCGACGTGTACGTGCCGGGCTGCCCGCCGCGCCCCGAGGCGCTGCTCCAGGGCATCCTCAAGCTCCAGGAGAAGATCGCGCGGGAGAGCCTGGCCGAGCGGTACGCGACCACCGGCGGCGCGTCGGTCGCGCAGCTGACGAGCCCGCTGGTGGAGCGCCCGTCGGCGGAGGGCCCCGTGGCGGAGAGTCCGTCGGCCGAGAGCCCCTCCGCGGAGCGACCGGGAGCCGGGGCATGACGGCGTACGACTCCCTCCCCGACTCCGTGACGGAGATCTTCGGCGAGGAGGCGACGGCGGAGCAGGCGTACGACCTGCTGACCGTCGACGTCCCGCCGGGCTCGTGGATCACGGCGCTCGAAACGGCCCGGGACGCGCTCGGGTGCACCTACTTCGACTGGCTGAGCGCGGTCGACGAGCCGGGCACGGGCTTCCGGGTCTGCGCGCACGTGGCCGCGGTGGGGGAGGGGCGGCCGCGCCGCCTGCTGCTCCGCACGACGGTCCCGCACGCCGCTCCCGTCCTGCCCACGGCGATCGGCGTGTACGCGGGCGCGGGCTGGCACGAGCGCGAGACCCACGAGATGTTCGGCGTGGACTTCACGGGCCACCCGCACCTGGTTCCGCTGCTCCTCCCGGAGAACTTCGAGGGCCACCCGCTGCGCAAGGACTTCGTCCTCGCGGCCCGGGTCGCGAAGGCGTGGCCGGGCGCGAAGGAACCGGGCGAGTCGCACGAGGGCGGCCCGAAGCGCCGCCAGATGCTTCCCCCAGGCGTCCCGGATCCCAACGAATGGGGCCCTCTGAAGGGCCAGCTGCCCCCGGCCCCGGCACGCCCGGCCCGAGCGGCGGCAGGCGACCGCCCGGTCCGCAGGACCCGCTCGGTGACGGAGGGCTCGGCGACCCAACCGGAAGCCCCGGACACCACCCGCCCACCGCGTAGGACCCGTTCGGTGTCGGAGGGCTCGGCGAGCCAGGCGGCCCCGGCTCCGGAGTCGTCGGCCGAGTCCCCGGTCGCGGGTGCCTCGCCGCGTCGCACACGTTCGGTGTCGGAGGGCTCGGCGAGCCAGGCGGCGTCGGCCCCGGAGTCGTCGGCCGACGCCCCGGTCGCGGGTGCCTCGCCGCGTCGGACCCGTTCGGCTGCGGACGGCTCCGCGAGCCAGGCCGCGCCGGCCCCTGAGCCGTCGGCCGACACCCCGCCTGCGGCGGCCCGCCCGCCGCGCCGTACCCGCTCTGCTGCCGACGGCTCCGCGAGCCAGGCGGCGCCGGACGGCCCCGCGCCTCGCGCGGAGGCCGCGCCCTCGCGTGCACGCAGCTCGGACGCTCCCTGGCACCACGCGCGCCCGGCCTTCGACGAGGAACCGACCTCTCCGCCGCCCCCGGCGGAGCCGGAGGCCCCCTCGGCGACCGAACCCAAGACCGAGCCGACGCCCAAGCCTGAGGCCGCGCCCGCGCCTGAGGCTGCGGAGGCCGCGCCTGCGTCCGAGTCCGCGCCCCAGCCGGAGACCCCGGCGGAGCCCGAGCGGGAGACTCAGCCCGAGCCCGAGCCGGAGACCCCGGCGGAGCCCGAGCCCGAGCCCGAGCCCGCCGCCGACGCGCCCCTCGTGCCCCCGAGCCCCGGCACCACGGGTGGCACCGAGACCGGCGCCCCGCCCAAGGACGGGCCCACCGGGCCCACCGGCCCTCCCGACTCCACCAGCCCCACCGGTCCTAGCGGCCCCACGGGCCCCACCACCCCCGCCGGAGGCGATCCCGCGTGAACGACGTACTCGACGTCGCCCTCCGGCTTCTCGTCGTCTTCGCCGTCTTCCTCGTCCTGCCGCTCGTCGTCGGCCAGACCGAGCACAAGGTCATGGCCCACATGCAGGGCCGCCTCGGCCCCATGTACGCCGGTGGCTTCCACGGCTGGGCGCAGCTCGTCGCCGACGGGGTGAAGTTCGCGCAGAAGGAGGACGTCGTCCCCAAGGACGCCGACCGGCGGGTCTTCCAGCTCGCGCCGGCCGTCGCCCTCCTCCCGTACCTCCTCGTTCTCGTCGCGATCCCGATCGGTCCGAGGGAGGGCGCCGTCGGGCAGGTCGTCGACGCCGGCATCTTCTTCGTGCTGGCCGTGATGGGCGTCGGTGTCCTCGGCAGTCTGATGGCCGGCTGGGCGTCCGCGAACAAGTTCTCGCTGCTCGGCGGGCTCCGTACCGCCGCCCAGCTCCTCGCGTACGAGCTCCCCATGCTCCTCGCCGCCGCCTCCGTCGCGATGGCCGCCGGCACCGTCTCGCTGCCCGGCATCCTCAACGCCTTCGAGTGGTGGTGGCTGCCCTGGCAGATCGTCGGCGCCCTCGTGTTCTTCGTGGCGGGTCTCGCCGAGCTCCAGCGACCTCCGTTCGACATGCCCGTCGCCGACTCGGAGATCATCTTCGGCGCGTACACCGAGTACACCGGTCTCCGTTTCGCGCTGTTCCTGCTCGCCGAGTACGCCGGCATCGTCGTCCTGTGCGGCCTCACCACCGTCCTGTTCCTCGGCGGCTGGCACGGCCCCTTCGGCGGCGACGGTCTGGGCTGGGTGTGGACCCTGCTCAAGACCGCCGTCCTCGCGTTCGTCGTGATCTGGCTGCGGGTCAGCTACCCGCGCCTGCGCGAGGACCAGCTCCAGAAGCTCGCCTGGACGACCCTCGTCCCGCTCGCGCTCGCGCAGATCGCGCTCACCGGCATCGTGAAGGTGGCGATCCAGTAATGGCTCCGATTCCCGGCTCCGGTCTGGCCAAGGGCCTCGCCGTCACTCTCCGCACGATGACGAGGAAGACCGTCACCGCGCAGTACCCGGACGTGCAGCCCGAGCTGCCGCCCCGCTCCCGCGGGGTCATCGGGCTGTTCGAGGAGAACTGCACGGTCTGCATGCTCTGCGCCCGTGAGTGCCCCGACTGGTGCATCTACATCGACTCCCACAAGGAGACGGTGCCGGCGGCCGCCCCCGGTGGCCGCGAGCGCAGCCGGAACGTCCTCGACCGCTTCGCCATCGACTTCTCCCTCTGCATGTACTGCGGTATCTGCATCGAGGTGTGCCCGTTCGACGCGTTGTTCTGGTCGCCCGAGTTCGAGTACGCGGAGACCGACATCCACGAGCTGACCCACGAGCGCGACAAGCTCCGCGAGTGGATGTGGACGGTTCCCGAACCGCCCGCCCTCGACCCGCGCGCGGAGGAGCCGAAGGAGATCGCGGCCGCCCGCAAGGCAGCCGAGAAGGCCGCAGCCGCAGCCGTAGCCGCCGCTGAGGCCCAGGCTGCCGCCGAGGCGCAGGCGCAGGCCGAGGGGGACCAGCCGTGATCCTCGCCGCCGCCCAACAAGCCGCCCACCACGTCGCCCAGCAGGCCGCCCAGCAGCCCGTGCTGAACCAGCAGACCCACGGCTTCCTCTCGCCCACCGGCGTCGAGATCGCCTTCCTGCTCGTCGGCCTCGTCACCCTCGGCGCCGCCCTCGTCACCGTCACCACCCGCCAGCTCGTCCACGCCGCGCTCTGGCTGGTCGTGGCCCTCGGTGGCCTCGCCGTCGAGTACCTGCTCCTCACGGCCGAGTTCATCGCCTGGGTCCAGGTCCTGATCTACGTCGGTTCCGTCGTCGTCCTCCTTCTCTTCGGGCTCATGCTCACCAAGGCCCCCATCGGCCACTCACCGGACGCCGACTCCCGCAACAAGCCGGTCGCCGCGGCCGTCGCGCTCGCCGCGGCGATCGCGCTCGTCTGGGTGGTCGTCGACGCGTTCCGTACGACCTGGATCGACCTCGACGGAGCCGTCCAGGGCTCCACCGAGGTGACCGGCGAGATCCTCTTCCGGCACTGGGTGCTGCCGTTCGAGGCGCTGTCCGTGCTGCTGCTCGCCGCCCTCGTCGGCGCCATCGTGCTCTCCCGCAGGAAGAAGGAGGAGCAGCGCTGATGCACCTCGCCTACCCGGCCGTCCTCGCCGCCCTCCTCTTCGCCATCGGCGTGTACGGCGTCCTCGCCCGCCGCAACGCGATCCTGGTCCTGATGTCCGTCGAGCTGATGCTCAACGCCGTCAACCTCAACCTGGTCGCCTTCGACGTCTGGCTCCGCGACACCCTCCACGCCGGCCAGGCCCTCACCCTCTTCACCATCGCCATCGCCGCCGCGGAGATCGGCATCGGTCTCGCGATCGTCCTGATGGTCCACCGCAACAAGGGCACCTCGGACATCGACCGGCTCCGGGACACGGCGGAGCCGCCGCAGCCCTGGGACACCGCGGCCGAGGACACCGCGCCCGAGGACGGCACGACCACCGACGACACGCCCACCGGCGAGAAGGCCGAGGCCACCGCGTGACCACCACGACCCTCGCCGTCCTCGTCCCCCTCCTGCCCTTCCTCGGCTCCGTCGCCGGACTCCTGCTCGGCCGCACCGCGCCCGGCTTCGTCCGCCCGCTGGCCGTGCTGCCCACCGTCGCCGCCGCGGTCCTGGCCGTCGTCGTCGCCGTACGGCAGGGCGGCGGGACGGCGATCGACGCCTCGACCCAGCTCACCCCCACCGGCTCGGTCCCCATCGACCTGGCCCTGTACATCGACGGCTTCGCGGCCCTCGTCGCCGTCCTCGTCGGCGTCGTCGCCACCTGTGTGCAGATCTACTCGACCGGCTACCTCCGCGAGGACCCGCGCTACCCCTCGTACGCCGCGCTCGTCTCCCTCTTCACCTCCGCGATGCTGCTCGTCGTCTACTCCGGCGACCTGATGGTGCTCCTGGTCGGCTGGGAGATCATGGGCATCTGCTCGTACTTCCTCGTCGGCCACTACTGGGAGACCCCCGAGGCGCGCGCCGCCTCCCTGAAGGCCTTCCTCGTCACCAAGCTCGGTGACGTCCCCTTCCTCATCGGTCTCTTCGCGCTCGCCACCGACGCGGGCACGTTCCGGATCACGGGCGTCCTCGGCGCCGTCGCACGCGGCGAGCTCGACCACCCCACCCCGGTGGCGCTGCTGCTGCTCGCCGGTGTGGCGGGCAAGTCGGCCCAGTTCCCGCTGCACACCTGGCTCCCGGACGCCATGGCCGGCCCCACCCCCGTCTCCGCGCTCATCCACGCGGCGACGATGGTCGCCGCCGGTATCTACTTCACGGCCCGGCTGCTGCCCGTCTTCGCCGCCTCCGCCGCCGCGATGACGGTGCTCGCCGTGATGGCCGCGATCACGATGGTCGGCTCGGCGCTCGCCGCGCTCGCCCAGGACGACATCAAGCGGGTCCTCGCCTACTCGACGATGGGCCAGCTCGGCTACATGGCCGGCGCCCTCGCCGTCGGCGACCGCGGGTCCGCCGTCTTCCACCTCCTCTCGCACGCCGCCTTCAAGGCCCTGCTCTTCCTCGCCGCCGGCGTCGTCATCCACGCCGCCGGTACGAACTCCCTGACCGCCATGTCCCGCATGAGCGGTCTCGCGAAGCGCATCCCGGACGCGTACTGGACGATGACCGTCGCCCTGCTCGCGCTCGCCGCGATCCCGCCCTTCGCCGGCTTCTTCTCGAAGGAGGCCGTTCTGGTGGCCGCCGAGCACACCGCGCTCGGAGAGCGGACCGTCGCCCCTGCCGGGGCCGGCTGGACCGTCCTCGTCGCCGGGCTGCTGACCGCCTTCCTCACCGCCGCGTACGCGCTCCGCCTCTGGCTGCGGACCTTCCGCGGCCGGGGTGCGGAAGTCCCCGACCACGGCCGGCAGCCGATCGCCATGACGTCCGTCCTGTGGGTGCTCGCGATCCCCTCCCTGGGCTTCGGTCTGACGGTCACGTACCTCGACGACTGGTTCGACGGGAACGCCCTCACCCCGACCGTCACCACGGCCGTCCTCGGCACCGGCCTCGCCGCCGCGGGCGCCGTGATCACGTACGCGATCTGGCGCACCCTCGCCGCCAGGACGCCGGTGACGGCCGCCGGCCAGGCACCCGCCCCCCACGTGGCCCATCCGGACGCCGACGCCGGTCTCGTCGAGGCAGAGGCGCTGCACCTGCCGCACCCCGCCGAGGACCCGGCCGACCCCGGCCGCGCCCTCCTCGGCCCGCTGCGCGGTCCCGCCGCCGACGGCTTCCACCTGGACGCCGTCTACCGGACGGCGTTCGTCCGCCCCGTCCTGGCCGCCGCCTCCCTGGTCCGCTTCCTGGACCGCGAGGTCGTCGACACCTACGTCCGCGCCGCGGGCACCTCCGCCAAGGGGCTCGGCTGGCTCGTCCGCCGCGCCCAGACCGGCAACGTGCAGACCTACCTCAGCGCCCTGCTCGCCGGCTCCGTCGTCCTGGCGATCGTCGCCGTCGCCCTCGCCAACGCCGTCGCCGGAGCGTGAGCCGTGATCGATATCAGCGAATCCGTGATGCAGTTCCTTCTGGCGTTGATCGTCGCCGGTCCGCTCCTCGGCGCGGCCGCCGCCCTTCTCCCCGCCCCGCCGGGGCTGAAGGGGAAGTCCCCGGACCAGGCCGTGCTCCGCCACGGCGTCACCGTCACCGGTGTGATCCTGCTGGCCGCGATCGTCCTCGCGCTCGGCTTCGACCACGACCAGCCTTCGAGGATGCAGGCCACGACGGACATCAGCTGGATCCAGGCACTCGACGTGCGGATCCACCTCGGTGTCGACGGCATTTCCCTCCCCCTCCTGGTCCTGACCGCGCTCCTGAGCTTCCTCTGCGCGCTGTACTCCTACTTCAAGATGCCGAGCGGCCCTTCCCCCAAGGGCTTCGTCGCGCTGCTCCTCGTCCTGGAGTCCGGCACCCTCGCCACCTTCGCCGTCCTCGACCTGATCCTGTTCTTCCTGGCCTTCGAGATGGTCCTCATCCCGATGTACTTCCTCATCGCCCGCTGGGGCGGCGAGGGCAAGCAGGCCGCGGCCTGGAAGTTCATCCTCTACACGCTGCTCGGCTCCGTCGTCATGCTGCTCGGCCTGCTCCTCATCGGTGTGAAGGCGGGCACCTTCGACATGGTGGCACTGGCCACTGACAACGGCCGTGGACTGACCACATCCGTGCAGGTCATCGCCGTTCTCGCGATCGGTCTCGGGCTCGCAGTGAAGACCCCGATGTGGCCGCTGCACAGCTGGCTCCCGGACGCCCACACCGCCGCCCCGACGGTCGGCTCGGTCCTCCTCGCCGGCGTCCTGCTCAAGATGGGCACGTACGGCTTCGTCCGGATCGTCCTGCCGATCGCCCCCGACGGCATGCGGATCTTCGCCCCCTACCTGGCCGCCTTCGCCGTCGCCGGGATCATCTACGGATCGCTCGCCTGCCTCGCCCTCGCGCGGCCCGGCAACAAGGGCGACCTCAAGCGCCTCATCGCGTACTCCTCCGTCGGCCACATGGGCTTCGTGCTCCTCGGCATCGCCACCATGACCCCCACCGGGGTCAACGGCGCCCTCTTCGCCAACGTCGCCCACGGCCTCGTCACCGGCCTGCTCTTCTTCCTGGTCGGCGCGGTCAAGGACCGGTACGGCACCGCCGACCTCGACACCCTCGCCGGAGCCACCGGCGCCGCCCTCTACGGCCGCGCCCCGCGCCTCGGCGCCCTCCTCGCCTTCGCCGCCGTCGCCTCCCTCGGCCTGCCGGGCCTGGCAGGCTTCTGGGGCGAGATGCTGGCCCTGTTCGGCGCCTTCGAGCCCGCCGCGGGCCTCAGCCGCCCCGCCTTCCTCACGTTCATGGCGATCGGCGCCTTCGGCACCCTCCTCACCGCCGCCTACCTCCTCCTCGTCGTCCGCCGCGTCTGCATGGGCGGGGCCCGCCCCGCCGGGGAGACGCCGATCGCCGACGTCCAGGGGTACGAGTTCGCCGCCTGGACCCCGCTCGTCGCCCTCACCGTCCTCGCCGGACTCTGGCCCGCGGTCCTCCTCGGCCTCACCGACCCGGCCGTCCAGAAGCTCCTCGCCGGAGGCACTCAATGACCCCAGTGACGACGTTCGCCGGCGAGTCGCTCGTCCAGTCCGTCGACTGGCTCACGATCGCGCCCCCCACCCTCACGGCCCTGGTCGCCCTCGTCGTGCTCGTCGCCGACCTGTTCGTCCCCGAGGAGCGCAAGCGGCTCCTCGGCTGGACGGCGATCGCCGGCCTCGTCGCCGCCCTCGCCCTCCTCGTCCCGCTGCGGGCCGGTGACCGCTCCACCTTCTGCCTCTCGGCGGACACCCAGGTCGGCGCGTGCAGCTACACGGCCGACCGCTTCACCCTGGTCATCCAGCTGCTCGTGCTCGGCGGCGCGCTCCTGACGGCGCTGCTCTCCGTCACCGAGACCCGCGAGAAGCTCCCGGCCGGCGAGTACTGGTTCCTGCTGCTGTCCTCGGCCGCCGGAGCCGCGCTGCTGCCCGCCTCCCGGGACCTCGCGACCCTGGTCGTCGCCCTCGAGGTGGCCTCGCTGCCCGCCTTCGCGCTCGTCGGCCTCAAGCGCGGCGACCGCATGTCCGGTGAGGCCGCACTCAAGTTCTTCCTGTCCTCCGTCACCGCGACCGCCGTCACCCTGCTCGGCGTCAGCTTCGTGTACGCGGCGACCGGAACCCTCCACCTCACGGAGCTCGCCCAGTCCCTCGACGACGTCCCCGGCCAGCTCCAGACGCTCGCCGAGGCGGGCGTGGCCCTCACCCTCGTCGGCTTCGCCTTCAAGACGGCCGCCGTCCCCTTCCACTTCTGGGTGCCGGACACCTACGTCGGCGCCCCGCTGCCCGTCGCCGCCTACCTGTCGGTGGTCGGGAAGGCCGTCGGCTTCACCGGGCTCATCCTGGTGACGGTCGTCGCCTTCCCCTCGTACGCGGACGTGTGGGGCCCGGCGCTCGCCGCCCTCGCCGCGCTGACCATGACCGTCGGCAACGTCGCCGCCCTCCGGCAGCTGTCCACGCGCGCGTGGAGCGCGGTCCGGCTGCTCGCCTGGTCCTCCGTCGCCCAGGCCGGCTACCTGCTCGTGCCGATCGCGGCCGCCGCGTACTCCAGCGACGACCAGGTCGGCGCCACCGTCGCGTACGCCCTGATGTACGCCGTGGTGAACCTCGGCGCGTTCGCGGTCGTCGCGCTCGTCGCCCGCCGGCACCCCGAGAACCGGATCGCGGACTATCGGGGCCTGTACGCGACGAGTCCCGCCGCCGCCCTCGCGCTCGCCTTCTTCCTCCTGAATCTGGCCGGTTTGCCCCCGGGTATCATCGGCCTCTTCGCCAAGGTGACCGTCTTCTCGGCGGCCGTCGACGCGGGCCTCGGCTGGCTGGCCGTGATCATGGGCGTCAACGTCGTGATCGGGCTGTACTACTACCTCCGCTGGACGGCACTGCTGTTCCGTACGCCGGAGGGCGCGGTGCGGCAGGCGCCTGCCGGGACCCCCGTCCCCCACACGGTCCCCGCTCCGATCACCCTGGCGATCGTGCTGACCGCCGCCGCCGGGGTCGTCCTGTCGGGCTACCCGCAGATCGCGCTCCGCTTCGCGGCGAACAGCCTGTTCTGACTCCCCCCACAGACGAGACACCAGGAGCGAGAAACACCGTGCTGAACGGATTCAAGGACTTCATACTTCGCGGGAACGTCATCTCGATGGCCATCGGTCTGGCCGTCGGCACCGCGTTCACGGCCGTCGTCACCGGCTTCAGCAAGGCCTTCATCACCCCGCTCATCGGTCTCGCGACCGGCTCCGTCGGCAACTTCAACGACGCGCAGTTCCACGTCGGCAAGACCGTGTTCCCCTACGGCCTCGCGATCTCCGCCGCCATAGCCTTCGTCATCACCGCCGCGGTCCTGTACTTCCTGATCGTCGCTCCGCTGGCGAAGGTCCAGGCGCGGTTCGCGAAGGAGGAGGCGGCCGACCCGAAGTCCGAGAAGCGCGACTGCCCCCGCTGCTTCACGGAGATCCCGGCCATCGCCTCCCGCTGCGCCCACTGCACCAGCGAGGTCGAGCCGATCGCCACGACCCTGGAGAAGCTCGGGGTCCCGACGCCCCGCTGACCGCCCCGCCGGTCCGCCCCGCCGATCACCCGAACGGCCCACACCCCGCCACCGGCGCCCCCGGTGCGGCCGGGGGAACCCGAACCTCCCGCCTGGCGTTGACCAGTACGGAAGGGTCCACTGGACGAGTGGATATGACCACGAAGCAAAGGGTTCCCCTGCCGCACCACTTGGAGGGCGTACCGTGCACCGCCGGCACAACGGGCTGAGGACCGCCGTACTCCTCGGAGGGCTCTCCGCCCTCATCATCGTCATCGGCAGCTTCTTCGGCCGTACGGGACTGATCGTCGCGCTGTTCGTGGCGCTCGGTACCAACGCGTACGCGTACTGGAACAGCGACAAGCTGGCACTACGGGCCATGCGGGCCCGTCCGGTCAGCGAGTTCGAGGCCCCCGCGCTCTACAGGATGGTGCGGGAGCTCTCCACGCAGGCGCGTCAGCCCATGCCGCGGCTCTACATCTCGCCGACCCAGGCGCCCAACGCCTTCGCGACCGGCCGCAACCCGCGGAACGCGGCGGTCTGCTGCACCGAGGGCATCCTCGCGATCCTCGACGAGCGCGAGCTGCGCGGGGTCATCGGCCACGAGCTGAGCCATGTCTACAACCGGGACATCCTCATCTCCTCGGTCGCCGGAGCGCTCGCCTCCGTGATCATGTTCCTGGTCAACTTCGCCTGGCTGATCCCGGTCGGCCGCTCCAGCGACGACGACGGACCGGGCATCCTCGGCTACCTCCTGATCCTCATCCTCGGCCCGATCGCCGCCTCGATCATCCAGCTCGCCATCTCCCGGTCCCGCGAGTACGAGGCCGACTCCTCCGGAGCCCAGCTCACCGGCGACCCGCTCGCCCTGGCCAGCGCGCTGCGGAAGCTGGACGCCGGCACCAAGCAGCTGCCGCTGCCGCCGGAGCCCCGGATCGAGACCGCGAGCCACATGATGATCGCGAACCCGTTCGGGCCCGGAAAGGGCGTGTCCAAGATGTTCTCCACCCACCCGCCGATGGCCGAGCGGATCGCCCGGCTCGAACAGATGGCAGGTCGACGCCCGTGAAGACGATCCTCAACATCATCTGGCTGATCCTCTGCGGATTCTGGATGTTCCTCGGCTACATGCTCGCGGGCGTCCTGCTCTGCATCACGATCATCGGCATCCCCTTCGGACTCGCCGCGTTCCGGATCGGGCTCTACGCGCTGTGGCCCTTCGGGCACACGGTCGTGGACCGCCACGACGCGGGCGCGCCCTCCTGCGTGGGCAACGTCCTGTGGCTGATCCTGGCCGGCTGGTGGCTCGCCCTCGGCCACATCACCACCGGCATCGCCCTCTGCATCACGATCATCGGCATCCCGCTCGGCATCGCGAACTTCAAGATGATCCCGGTCTCACTGCTGCCCCTCGGCAAGGAGATCGTCCCCACGGACCAGGCCTACGGCTACGCGGGCCGCTGAGTGCAGAACCCCCGCTACGCGCTCCTCTCCGGCTCGTACGCCGTCGCGCTCTGCAAGGACGTCGACGGCCTGTACGGGGAGCCCGTGCCGGTGCCGCCCGTGCGCTACGAGCTCCGCGGCTGCGAGCCGCGCGGGGAGCTCGCCCGGGCCGTCACCGAGGCGCTCGTGGAGGGCACGGCGCCGCTCGGCACGCTGGACGTGGAGGTTCCCGACGGCCTGTGGCGCCTCGAAGGGGTCCGCGTCCTCGGCGCGCGCGGAGACGCCGTGACCGTGGAGACGACGGGCGCCCCGAGCCGCCGGCCGCACGGCTCCCGCCCGGCCCGCTGCGCCAACCTGATACGGATCTCGCCCGAGCCGCCGCCCGAGGTCACCCACACCGAGGTCACCTTCCTCGGCTGCTCCCCGCGCGGGGCGCTGCGCGACGCGCTCGCCGCCGGGGCGGAGGAGTTCGGGACGGTCGACTACCGGGTCCTGGCCTGGGTGGGGGACCTGCACCACGGCGGCGAGGCGGGCCGCGTCACCGGCTGGGACACCTCCGCCGGCCACCGCGGCCTGATCGACCTGACCGTGGCCTTCCCCCGCGCGCGGCTCGTGCCGCCGCAGACCCGCGAGGTCTGGGACCTGTTCTTCGGCGGCAGGCCCGCCGAACCCGGCACCTGGCGGCGGTTCACCGGCGCGGCCCGCGGCGAGTGGCTGCGGCAGGCCGCCCGCCGGCCGCACGGCGCCCCGGAGATCACCCCGGGCGCCACGTACGACCTCGACGGGACGGATGTCGTCGACGAGGTCTCCTTCCTGTGCGCCCTCGGGGAGGCCGTGTACGGACCCGGCCGGGGTCCCGGTGTCGAGGCCGGGGCGTTCGGGGAGGAGTGGGCGGGCGTCACGCTCGTCTGGCGCCGGGCCGACGTGGCCCGCGCCTGCCTGGGCGTCCAGCCGTGGCTCGGAGCCCGTCCCGCGACCTTCCAGGAGCTGGCCGACGCCCTCAGGAAGGCGGGGGCACGGCTCGTCCTCGACTGATCGCCCACGCCACCACGCCCGCGGCGACCACCCCGGACCCGGCGAGGACGGCGCCGAGCGGCAGCGCGAAGGCGAGCGCCGCGCACCCGGCGAGCCCGAGCGCGGCGAGCGGCCGGCGCTCGGGTCCCAGGGTCCAGGCGGAGGCGTTCGCGATCCCGTAGTAGACGAGCACCCCGAAGGACGAGAAGCCGATCGCGCCCCGCACGTCCGCCGTCGCCGCGACGACGGCGACCACCGCGCCCACCACGAGTTCGGCCCGGTGCGGTACCTGGAAGCGGGGGTGGACGACCGCGAGCGCGGTCGGCAGATAGGCGTCCCTGGCCATCGCGAGGGTCGTACGGGACACCCCGAGGATCAGGGAGAGCAACGAGCCCAGGGCCGCGACGGCCGCCCCCACCGTGACCACCGGCACCAGCCACCCGGCGCCCGCCGCCCGGGCGGTGTCCGTCAGCGGCGAGGGGGAGTCGGCGAGGGCCCCGGGTCCGAGCACCGTGAGGACGCTGACCGCGACGAGCACGTAGACGACGAGCGTGATGCCCAGGGCGAGGGGCACGGCCCGGGGGATCGTGCGGGCCGGGTCGCGGACCTCCTCGCCGAGCGTGGCGATGCGCGCGTACCCCGCGAATGCGAAGAAGAGCAAACCCGCGGCCTGCAGCACCCCGCCGGTGGTGAGCTCCGAGCCGAGGGGGAGCGGGTTCGTCCCCCCGGCCCCGAGGCCGACCGCGACGACCGCGGCGAGGACCGCGAGGACGAGTCCCACGATCGCCCGTGTGAGCAGCGCCGACTTCTGAACTCCCATGTAGTTGACGGCTGTCAGGGCCACCACGGCGGCCACCGCCACCGCGTGCGCGTGCTCCGACCACACGTACGCGCCGACGGTCAGTGCCATCGCCGCGCAGGAGGCCGTCTTGCCGACCACGAACGCCCAGCCGGCGAGGTACCCCCAGAACGATCCGAGGCATTCGCGACCGTACACATAGGTGCCACCCGAACGGGGGTACCGGGCCGCGAGCCGAGCCGAGGCCATGGCGTTGCAGTACGCGACGACGGCGGCGATCCCGAGCGCGAGGAGCAGCCCGCCCCCGGACCCGACGGCCGCCGCGGCGGGTCCGAGCGCGACGAAGATCCCGGCCCCGACCATCGCGCCGAGCCCGATCACGACCGCGTCGAAGACACCGAGGGACCGGCGCAGCTCAGCACTCATGCGCCGCAGCCTAGAGCCCCGTCTCCCGCAGGGTGATGTTGAGTCGCCCCGCAAGCCCGAGCGAGGGATCGGCCGTCCCCGGCCAGACCTTCGGCACCCCGTGATGGACCCACCGCGACGCTCCGCCGAACACGAACAGATCACCGGAGGCCAGCTCGACGTCCTGGTACGGCCGTCCCCGGCTCTCCTCGTTGCCGAAGCGGAACACGCACCGGTCCCCGAGGCTCAGCGACACCACCGGCGCGCCCGAACGCTCCTCGCGGTCCTGGTGCATGCCCATCCGCGCCCCCGGCGCGTAGAAGTTCACCAGCGCGGTGTCGGGGGTGAACCCGCCGTCGTCCCCGTACGCCTCGGCGAGCGCCTCCCGGCCCAGGTCCACGAGCCAGTCGGGCAACGGAATGCCGACGGAGTCGAGATAGCGGTACGGCACCCACTGCCGGCCCAGGCACAGCGACCGCACCGACATGACCCCGCCGCCGGGCAGCACGGTCTGCCGGTACGGCACAGGCCCCCGCCCCCACTCCCGGCAGACGTCCACCAACTCCCGCTGCCGCGCGAACGGGAGCCACGCGGGCACGTGCACCGCGCCGGGCGCGATCGTCGCCCGCTCGCGGGGAAACAGCCCCTCGGTCACACGGGGGCTCCCTCCAGGCCGAGGAGCCGCTCCTTGCGGTCGAGCCCCGCTGCGTACCCGCGCAGGTGTCCGTCGGCCCCGATCACCCGGTGACAGGGCCGCACCACGAGCAGCGGATTGCGCCCGATCGCGGTCCCCACGGCCCGTACACCGGCGCCCGGGGAGCCGACCCGCCGGGCGATCTCCCCGTACGAGACGGTCGTGCCGTACGGGATCTCCTCCAGGGCCCGCCAGACGCGCTGCTGGAACGCGGTCCCGGCGTCGCCGTCGAGCGGCAGGTCGAACCGGTCGCGCCGCCCGGCGAAGTACTCACCGAGCTGCCCGGCGGCCTCGGCGAAGGCCTCGGGCGCCAGGGTCCACCCGTCCTCGACCTCGACGGCGCCCTTCTGCCCCGGCAGGGACAGCGAGCGCAGCACGGCACGGCCCCCTTCGGCGAGCTGCCCGACAAGCAGCATCTCGCCCAGGGGGCCGTCGACGTACGCGTACACGGTCATGGCTGGTTCCTCTCCCCGCACGGGTCTTCCACGTCCAGTGTGCGGGGCCCGCCGCGCCTCGGGCTGGCGGTATTCGGACACGAGCCTCACGACCCGCTACGAGGTCAGCGGTAGTTCACGAACTGGATCGCGAAGTCGAAGTCCTTGCCCTTGAGCAGCGCCTGCACGGCCTGCAGGTCGTCCCGGCTCTTCGAGCTGACCCGCAGCTCGTCACCCTGGACCTGCGCCTTGACGCCCTTGGGGCCCTCGTCGCGGATGGCCTTCGCGACCTTCTTGGCGTTCTCCTGGGAGATGCCCTCGGTGACCGACGCGAAGAGCTTGTACTCCTTGCCGGACAGCTGCGGCTCACCCTCGACGTCCAGCGCCTTCAGCGAGATGCCCCGCTTGATCAGCTTGGTCTGGAAGATGTCGAGGATCGCCATGACGCGCTCCTCGCCGTTGGCCTGCATGAGGATCTTCTCGCCCGACCACGAGATCGAGGCGTTGGTTCCCTTGAAGTCGTAGCGCTGCGAGATCTCCTTCACGGCCTGGTTGAGGGCGTTGTCGACCTCCTGCCGCTCGACCTTGGACACGATGTCGAAACTGGAGTCGGCCATGACTCGTGGCTCCTTGCTCGGATGCTTGGGGTACAGCCCAAAGCCTAGGGGGTGAGTCACGGCCCGAACCGCTGATCAATCCGGTGGCGAACCACCCTCCGGGATCGGGTATTGTTTACGTCGTTGCCACGGAACACCGCCGAAAAGCGGCTCCACGGCAGCGATCTCATGGCGATGTGCCCGAGTGGCCAATGGGAGCGGACTGTAAATCCGTCGGCTTAGCCTACCCAGGTTCGAATCCTGGCGTCGCCACGCGATAAGGACGGCCCCTGATCTGCGGAAACGCGATCAGGGGCCGTTTGCGTGTGTAAGTGGGACAAGGGGCTGACTGTCTCGCCCTGTGCCGCCTAATCACCCTCTCTACCAGCGTGTCTGGACGGGCTGTGGACGGGATTCAGTCCCTGCGCGGGGCGGTGGCCGGCGAGGCGCACAGCACGCCTCCCGCCCCTCGGGAAACGGGCTCGCCGATGATCCCTGCGCTCGTGGATACTCCCCTTCCGTGACAGCTGAGGGGAAGTTTCGCGAAGCGGCGACGCGGGTGGTTGACCTCGTCCTCACGGACGACTGCGTCTACCTGGACAACCTGCCGGATGCCGTGGAGATCGAGATCGTCACACCCTTGGCGCAGCTGGGGAGTGCGCTGCGCGCCGGATCGGCGGAGGAGCTCACGGAGTCAGCGGGCCTGTTTCTGGACTGCGCGGCCTTCGTGGCCCCCAAGATGCCGCAGGATCTCGCCGAGGCCGTGGACGACCTCAGAGCCGCCTTCCGCGGCTACACGTCCCGTCGGGGCTCCTCTCAAGTCCTTCGGAGCGAAGCCCCCTAGGGCCCGGACGGCGCCTCTGTGCGGTGCTGGTTCAGGCGGGCGGAGATCTTGGCATTCGCGGCCTCGTCGCCGCCCTTCAGGAACTTCGCGTAGACCCGGAAGAGCACGGCGACCGAGTGGCCGGCCCGCTGTGCGACGAGCTGAGGCTCGACGCCGGAACTGAGCCACGTCGAGACGGCGGCGTGACGAAGATCATAGGGACGCTTGGCCAGCTTCGTCTCCCGCTCGGCAGGGCTCAGGACGTCCTCACGGGCGCCCGCCCAGACCTCCCCGTAGCCGCTCTCCTGGACCATGCCGCCACGTGCGGTCCGGAACAGCCGGCCGTCGGCATGGGTGCCGTACAGGGTGACGTGCCATCGGAGCATCGAGACCAGCTCGGGCGGGATCGGTACGTAGCGGACCGTCTTCCGGGTGCGGTGCTTCAGGCCGCGTCGGTCGTGAGCCTCGCCGGTGTCCGTCCAGGAGCTACCCGAGCGTGCCCGGCTCTCACGGAGCCGAAGGAGGCCCCATCCGCGGCGGGGGAGGTCGCAGTCCTGGAGCCGTAAGCCGACCAGCTCCCCGGGACGGCGCCCGGCTTTGGCGAGACGGGGGCCGCCCTTCTTGCTGCCGTGGTTCAGAGGTTCTGGACGGTCTCGATGAGGGAGGCGGCCAGGGTGTTGATGGGCTTGGCGGCGCCGGTGGAGGCGAGGAACAAGCCGAAGCCGGCGGCGGTGAACGCGGCTCCGGCGCCGAGGGACTTGGAGCGGAGGAGGAAGAACAGGACGAGTCCGAAGAGCGCGACCAGTGAGACGGTCACGGCCATGGCGGTATCTCCTTTGACGGCGGTGCGGGGTGGCTGGGTAGGGTGCGGGCACCTCGGGTGCTGACAAGCTCGGGGGATTGGCCGACGGCGCGTCCGCCTAGCGCTGGCAAAGTGCGGGGTACGTCTCATGACGGGCGCCGTCGGCCGCTTCGTGTTCGGGGTCAGCGGGTGCCGGCGCGGTGGATCGCGCGGCTGTGGTTGGTCAGGCGCCGGCCGACGCGGAGCCGCTTGCCGTGGCCCTTGCACCGGCGACACGGCTTGGCCTTCTTGGGGCGTCCCTTGCGGTCGAGGACGGCCGCCCAGGAGAGTCAGTGATCTCCACGCAGGACTGGAGCGATGCCCACATCCTGGGGGCCTTTCAGCAGATGGGGCATGAGCCGCGGCCTTGCTCGGTGGGCATCGGTCTGGGCAGCCACGACCTCGGTGTGGCTGACGCGACCGTGGACCTCTACCGCCGAGGCATGTTCCCCCTGATCGTCTTCACCGGCGCCACGAGCTGCACCACTGAAGAGCAGATGCCCAAGGGCGAGGCCGAGCACTACCGGGAGCGTGCGCTCGAACTCGGGGTGCCGGCGTCTGCGATCCTCGTCGAGCCGAACGCCAGGAACACAGGCGAGAACGTCCGCTTCTCGCGGTCTCTGCTCGACGATCGCGGGGTCCAGGTGTCGTCGATCCTCCTCGTCAGCAAGCCGTACGAGGAACGACGTGCGTACGCAACTGCCCGCAAGCTGTGGCCCGAAGTCGACGTCGTGAGCGCGCCCCGGACATGCGGCTGGAGGAGTACCTCGACTCGATCGGCGACCCCCGCCTCGTCCTGGACATGCTGGTCGGGGCTCAGCAGCGGTTGCTGCTCTACCCGGAGCGGGGTTTCACGATCGCTCAGAACGTCCCGGAAGACGTGACCTCGACCTATGGGCGGTTGTGCAGCGCGGGGTATGTCAGCCGACTCATGGCGGAGTGAGTCGCAGTCGAGGTCTGGCGCTACTCCCCCTGGGGAGCAGGCTGCTGAGGCTGGCCCACGCGGGTGACTGTTCAGCGAGTCGTGGCGTGCATCAGCAGCATTAGAAAATCGAACAGACGTATGATTCGAGTGTGGCTGACACTCCTCCCTTCCCTGACGACCTGATCGAGACCCAGCAGCGTCTCCACCAGGCCCGCGCTGAGTACACGGACCTATGCCGGGCCCTGCCCTGGTCGGTGGAGCCGCTGCCCGGTTGGCCCGGCGCAGCGCACCCGCACACAGGAGAGGTCACGGGCGGCCGCGAAGCCTCTCCTGGGTACACGCCGGAGGAGGAGGCCGAGGAGAAGCGCCTGTGGGACCTGGTCCGGCAGCTGTCGGTCGCCGTGTCCACACATCCCTACTGGGCTGCTCTGGAGAAGGATGCGGGACTGGTGAAGGCCCGCATGGAGCTGAAGAAGCACCCGAAGGCCCAGCCGGACGCCGCGAGCGCCGCCGACGGCGGGGCGGAGTGAGCGGGGGCTCCGCCATGGGGATGCCGATAGCCAGACGGCTGGAGAAGAAGCGGACGCTCCTGGAGTGGCTGCGCTACCAGGCTGCGGTCACCGAGCGGGAGATACGCGAGCTGGAGTCGCAGGACGCCGAGGAGAAGCGGCGCCGGGAGGTCGCACGCCGCGAACGAGCTTGGGTGGTCTCGGCGCCCCGGAGCACCGAAGGGCATCCGGTGCTCCACCGGCGGAACTGCGGCCTCCGGGCCCGGTGCGGGGCCGGGGAACTCCTGGACCTCGACGGCGTGATGGGCGCGGTCGAAGAGCACCCGGACCTGCGGATGTGCGACGTGTGCGCGCCGTGGGGGAGCCTCGGCATCGACAAGCCCACCGACCGCCCTGCGCGGCCAGCGGAGCCCGAGTTTCCGTAGGGCTGCCCGCATCATCGTGGAGAGGCCCCGGGGGCTCTATCGCGTCCGCAGGATCGCTCCTGAAAGCGTCTTACCGGCTCCCAAGCCTCAGACGGCTACAACGCCTCAAGGGCCTGCCGCATTTCGTTGGCACTCTGGAACCTGAGGTCTGGGTCGGAGGAAAGGGCCTTTAGCATGAACTTGTCATACTGTGTGCCGAGCTCGGGGGAAATTTCGGACGGCAGTTCTACCCGACCGCTCATCCTGTTTTGGATCAGTTCGCCGAAGTCCTGGCCTTTGGATGGAGAAGTACCTGTAAGTAGTTCGCGAAAGACTAGCGCCATAGAATACAGGTCACTTGGCTCCCCCGGCTGCCTGGCAGCTGTGAGCGACTCGGGGGAGATGTAGGCGAGGGTGCCGATGATGGTTTGGGTGAGGCGATAATCGAAGGAATCTGGTCTTTTTCCTTTGAGTTGCGCCGCTCCAAAGTCCAGGAGCTTCACCGAGCCGTCCACGGTAAGCATCACATTCCCTGGCTTCACATCCCCATGGAGGATCCCGGCTGCGTGGGAATGTGCGAGGGCGCCGAGCGTTTCGTGGACCACTGCCACGGATTCCTCTGGGGACAGTCGATGATTCGAGATCACCGACTCCAAGGTCTCTCCTGCGATATATTCCATGACGATGTAGCCGGAAGGACGCTGATCGAGCACGTCGTAGACAGCTACGATCCCCGGATGGTTCAGGGAAGCAACCGCACGGGCTTCATTTAGCATCGCCTCGAATGCTGCGGCAAGTGAGAACATCGCTTGTTCAGGTACCAGTGAAGCGATGGGAGCGCCTTGAATCAGGGATGATCCCACCCACTTGACCGCGACAACGCGGTTCAAGGCAATATCCCACGCTCGAAAAACCCAACCGTTGCCCCCGTGGCCAAGGGTTCCCAGTACGCGGTACCTGCCGGCGAGTGGCTCTGCTTCTTTTTCGGGAGGAATTCCCTCGTTGGCCTTAAGGTCAATCCGCTTCGTTAGCGCAAGGAGCTCGTCGGCGGGCGTCCGGCGACGTGTCCCGGAGACGGTAGGGGTCTCGGGGCCAACCGTCGATCGATTGCGAGCGATCAAAGTGGACGCGGCTGTGTCGCCACCGGTGCAATCGGGGCGGGGGCGGCCCTTGGCTTTAAGGGTGTCCCTGATCCATTCGTAGGCTCGTTGGATGCTGATGTGGGATGGGTCCCCCGGAATTCCTTGGTTGAGAACATTCAGGAGTTCGCCAGTGAATGCTGTATAGGACTCGCCGGGAGGTGCCAGCGAAACTCTATCGTCGCGGGCAGATGTCAGTACAATCGTTCCACTAGCAGCAGCCTCGGATTTCACCAGGCTTGAGGCAGAGGAGTCTGACATCAAACCTCGCTTGTGCACCTTTCCACTGAAACAGCTATCGATGATTGCGATTCGACGTAGCGTCTTGGAGCGTGTAAGGGGTTTGCTGAGCCACTCGTAAGCGACGCACGTCCAAGGCTCCTTATCTGCCGAGCCTTGAAGAGTTAGATAAAAGCGGGATTCCTCATCGAGTACACCGTGCCCGGCGAAATAGACAAGCAGCGTATCCGTGGCCGAATCTGCCGCCGCTTGCACTGCGCCCACGATCTCTGAGGCCGTTTTTGGATCTGCGACAACGGTGCAATTCTCCGTCGGTAGCCCCCATCCATCGCTGGATGTCAGGAAGGTGCGCAACGCTTCGAGATTGTTCTTGATTGCCGGGATGTTCTCGAAACTCTCGTAGTGGGAAGTGCCAATCAGCACTGCGCGAGAGGTCGAGGGGTCAGGGAGACCGTTCACACTACTCAGCCGAGAGAGCGCTGGCGATACGGGCGGCGAGTTCCGGATCATCGGTGTCTACCGTGACTCGGGTGCCCTCACGCTCGATGACCACGACGGGCGGCTTTGTGCGGGAGCGACGCCAGAGAGAGACAGCAAGTACGAGGTTGGCCACCTGGAAACCGCTGTCCACAGCGAGCTGGATCGCGTCGAAGGCCACACCCATGTCGCCTGGCTTGGCTGGAGGCGAGGTCAGGGTGATGGTTGCGGAGTCGCCCAGTTCCTCGTCATCTCGCAGCCACTGCGTCAACTGCTGCAAGTCTTCGCCACCGTTGAGGTCTTCGGTCAAAGCTACACGGTACGTGGTCATAGCATCCCCCTCAGCGACTACCCGTTGTGGCTGCTGAGTGTAGGACGTCGTGGACGCGCCGCCCCCTCAGCGAGGCAAGCTCCGCGGGGCCTGCTGGCACGTCTCCAGCGACAGTTGATGGTGGTCCACAGAGGCTTGGCTGGGCGAGACGCGGACGGTGACTACGTCGGCAGGCGCTGGAGACGATGCTCTGGCAGGTCAGCCCGTATGTGGGGGCGTGAGGGCCAGAAGTCTGTAAATCCGTCGGCTTAGCCTACCCAGGTTCGAATCCTGGCGTCGCCACGCGAAACGGAAGGTCCCCGGTGCTTGCACCGGGGACCTTCCTTCGTTTCCGGGCGCGGTGCCGGAGCTGTCAGTTTCCGGCCACGTCCTTCACCGCGACCGAGACCGGGGTCGAGCCCGAGACCAGTTCCAGGGTCAGGCCGGCCGTCGCCGGGGTGTCCAGGAGTTCGGCGATCGTCGCCGCGACGTCGTCGCGGGGCACCGTGCCGGGGCCCGTGCGGGCCTCCAGGCGGACCAGGCCCGTGCCCGCGTCGTCCGTGAGGGTCCCGGGGCGCAGGATCGTCCAGTCCAGGGCCGTACGGGAGCGGATGTCGTCGTCGGCCGCGCCCTTGGCGCGCAGGTAGACGTCGAAGACCCCGTCGCCCTCGTGCGTGGCGTCCGCGCCCATCGACGAGACGACGATGTACCGGCGCACGCCCGCGCGTTCGGCCCCGTCGGCGAAGAGGACCGCCGCCGCGCGGTCCACCGTGTCCTTGCGGTCCACGCTGCTGCCCGGGCCCGCGCCGGCCGCGAAGACGGCCGCGTCGGCGCCCTGGAGCACGGCGGCGACCATCTCGACCGACGCCGACTCCAGGTCCAGGACGACGGGCTCGGCCCCCGCGTCCCGCAGGTCCCCCGCCTCTTCCGGTTTGCGGATGATGCCCGCGACCTCGTGCCCGTGCGCGGAGAGCAGCCTCTCCAGGCGCAGGGCGATCTGTCCGTGTCCTCCAGCGATGACGATGCGCATACTCACGACCGTACGACGGGACCGGCCGAAGGGCTTCCCGGCTCGGGCGGCCGCTCCGGACGTGTCTGGCGGGGCAGGTCGAGCGCCGCCGCCGAGTCGCAGTACTCGCGCACCGCGCTCGTCCGGGCCACCACCCGCCCCCGGTGCACCACGATCCGGCTGTACGCGAGGGACAGCACGCCCGACAGGCGTTCGCCGCGCACCGCGAGCAGCTCCGCCGGGAAACCGGCCTCGACCCGCACCTCCGGCAGCCCCATCGCCGCCCGCGCCTCCGCGCTCACCGCCGCGTACGCCTCCTCCGCGGGCAGCCCGCCGAGCGAGGCGAGGAGGTACGCCGCCTCCAGCGGATCGCCGCGTCCCACCGGGTTGGCCACGTCCCGCATCGCCCCGCTGCCCGCCGCGAGCCGCACCCCGGCCGCCCGCAACAGTCGTACCGGCGCCGCGCCGCGCAGCTCCGTGCCCCCGCAGCCGCCCTGCGGCAGGCACACCACGGTCACGCCGGCCGCCGCGAGGCCGTCCGCCGCCCGCCGCGCCGCGTCGGAGGGGAGCCGGCCGAGGCCCGCGCACGGTCCGATCGTCACGCCGGGCCGCAGCCCGCCGGCCATCGCCGCGAGCCGGGCGAGCCGGGCCGGGTCGTCCCCGTCGGCGTGCAGGTCGACCGGTACGCCGTGCTCGGCGGCGACCTCCAGGACCGCCTCCACGTACCCCGCCGGGTCCGGGTCGAGGTCCGGGCAGCCGCCCACCACCCCGGCGCCCATCTTCACCGCGTCCCGCAGCATCGCGAGTCCGTCCGCGCCGGCCACCCCGGTGAGCAGCCTCGGCACCGCGACCGCGGTGAGGTCCACGAGGCCGCGCAGCGAGCGCCGGGCCTGGAGGACGGCTTCGAGCGGGCCGAGCCCGTGGACGTCGCCGATCCGGACGTGCGCGCGCTGCGCGGTCGCGCCGTGGCCGAGCTGGAGCAGCGCCGCCTCGGTGGCCCGGCGCTGGACCTCCTCGGGGGCGTACGAGACGGGCCCGGGGGAGTCGGCGGAGAGCGCGGTGTCGGAGTGGGCGTGGGGTTCGGCGGCGGCGGGCAGCAGCAGATAGCCGGCGAGGTCCACGCGCGCGCCCACGGCGGTGAGGCTGCCGGCGGTGCCGACGGCCTCGATCCGGCCGCCGACGAGCCGGACGTCCACGGTCCGCCCGTCGGTGAGCCGTGCGTGGGAGAGCAGGAGCGAGGTCGAGTCGGCCGTGGTGGCGGCCCCGTCCTCGGGCGGCTGGGGCTGCTTGCTTTCGGCTGACATCGGGGCTCCTCAAGGCTCCTCAAGATCAAGATCACGAAGCGTGGGGCAGAGCCTAGGGGCGCTCGGACCGAGCTTCGAGGAGGAGCGCAATAGTCGTACCGATGAGGCCACGAGTGGCGTACGGGACTCCTGGTGAGGACCGTCGCGAGGGCGCCGCGAAACGGATTTGGGTGATGGGCCGGAGACCGTGTAATGTCTTCCTCGCTCGCCCCAATAGCTCAGTCGGTAGAGCGTCTCCATGGTAAGGAGAAGGTCTACGGTTCGATTCCGTATTGGGGCTCTGGTGAGAAGGACCCGCCTTAGGGCGGGATCCGGATCATCAAAGCGGTGTAGCTCAGTCGGTAGAGCAAGCGGCTCATAATCGCTGTGTCACCGGTTCAAGTCCGGTCACCGCTACACACGGTAGCCGATTGTGGGGTCGGTCCTTCGATCGGCTACTCTTTTATGCGTTCATCCGTCCCATCCGTCCAAGGAGCACTCACGTGGCTGCCACCGACGTCCGCCCGAAGATCACGCTGGCCTGCGTGGAGTGCAAGGAGCGGAACTACATCACCAAGAAGAACCGGCGTAACAACCCGGACCGTCTTGAGATGAAGAAGCACTGCCCCCGCTGCAACTCGCACACTGCACACCGCGAGACGCGCTAATCAGGCTCGCACACGAGGCCGTCCCCACTCGGGGGCGGCCTCGTGTCGTTTGTCGGCAACAGATCCAGGAGGTATCGAGTCCATGGCGCTCGACCAGTCCTTCGTGGGCCGGACCTATCCGCCCACCCCGCCCTACGAGGTCGGCCGCGAGAAGATCCGCGAGTTCGCCGAGGCGATCGGGGACGCGAATCCCGCCTACGCCGACCAGGAAGCGGCCAAGGAGCTCGGGCACCCCGATGTGATCGCTCCGCCGACGTTCGTGTTCGCCATCACATTCAAGGCGGCCGGCGCGGTCATCGAGGACCCCCAGCTGGGTCTGGACTACAGCCGGGTCGTCCACGGCGACCAGAAGTTCGTCTACACGCGGCCGGTGCACGCCGGTGACCGGCTCTCGGTCACCTCCACCATCGAGGCGATCAAGTCCCTCGCGGGCAACGACATCCTGGACATCCGCGGCGAGGTCCACGACGAGTCCGGCGAGCACGTCGTGACCGCCTGGACGAAGCTCGTCTCCCGCGCACCCGAGGGGGCCTGACCATGACCGCGAAGATCGCCTACGACGAGGTCGAGGTCGGCACCGAGCTGCCCGCGCAGACCTTTCCCGTGACCCGCGCCACACTCGTCCGGTACGCCGGCGCCTCCGGGGACTTCAACCCCATCCACTGGAACGAGAAGTTCGCGGTGGAGGTGGGCCTTCCCGACGTCATCGCCCACGGCATGTTCACCATGGCCGAGGCGATCCGCGTCGTCACCGACTGGGCCGGTGACCCCGCCGCCGTCGTCGAGTACGGCGTCCGCTTCACCAAGCTCGTCGTCGTCCCCAACGACGGGACCGGTGCGCTGGTCGAGGTCAGCGCCAAGGTCGCCGCGAAGCTGGACGACCAGCGGGTGCGGGTCGACCTGACCGCGATGTGTGCGGGCCAGAAGGTCCTGGGCATGTCCCGGGCCGTGGTCCGGCTCGCGTAGGGACCAGGGGCGGCTGCGGGAAGCAGCCGCCCCGGCTCGCCCTTGACCAAGTTAGTGATTGAGTACTAACTTATTTCCATGGCCAGGATGAGTGCGGAAGAGCGGCGCGAGAGCGTGATCCGGGCCGCGATGACAGAGTTCAGCCGCGGCGGGTACTACGGCACGTCCACCGAGGCGATCGCCAAGCGCGTCGGCGTCTCGCAGCCGTACCTCTTCCGGCTCTTCCCCGGCAAGAAGGCCATCTTCCTGGCCGCCTCCGAGCGCTGTATCAGCGACACCGTCCGTGTCTTCGAGGAGGCCTCGGAGGGGTTGTCGGGCGAGGAGGCCCTGCATGCCATGGCCAACGCGTACACCAGGATCATCGCCGAGGATCCCGACCGGCTCCTGATGCAGATGCAGGTGTACGTGACCGTCGCCGCCGCCGAGGCGGCCGGCGACCACGAGTTCGGCGAGGCCGTGCGGGCCGGCTGGACGGAGCTCTGGGAGACCGTCCACCTCGCGCTCGGCGCGGACGCCGACGAGACCACGACCTTCCTGGCGTACGGGATGCTCATCAACACCCTCGTCGCCATGGGTTTTCCGCCCGAGCACCGGGTCTGGGAGGGGTTCTACCCCTCGGCCCGCCGCCTCGGCCGCCTGGAGAAGTAGCAGCGCCACCACCACGCCCACCGGCATTTTCATGACCGTGAAAGTTAGTCAGTAATAACTAACCTGAGATCTGAGGGGCAGTAATGAACCAGCCAGCAGCCCGCCGCGGTTCCGCCGCCTGGGCACTCGTCATCACCAGCGCCGCGGGCTTCATGGCGGCCCTCGACAACCTCGTCGTCACCACCGCCCTCCCCTCGATCCGCGAGGACCTCGGCGGAGCACTGCACGACCTCGAATGGACGGTGAGCGCGTACACCCTCACGTTCGCCGTCCTCCTCATGTTCGGCGCCGCCCTCGGCGACCGCTTCGGGCGCCGCCGCCTCTTCATCGTCGGACTCACCGTCTTCACCGGCGCCTCCGCCGCGGCCGCCCTCGCCCCCGGCATCGACGCCCTGATCGCCGCCCGCGCCGTCCAGGGCGTCGGCGCCGCGATCATGATGCCGCTCACCCTCACCCTGCTCACCGCGGCCGTCCCGGCCGCCAAGCGCGGCACCGCCTTCGGCATCTGGGGCGCCGTCCAGGGACTCGCCGTCGCCTCGGGCCCCCTCATCGGCGGCGTCCTCACCGAGCACCTCTCCTGGCAGTGGATCTTCTGGCTGAACGTCCCGCTCGGCCTCGCCCTGCTGCCGCTCGCCCGGCTGCGCCTCGCCGAGTCGCACGGCACCGGCGCCCCGCTCGACATCACCGGCACACTCCTCGCCAGCGGCGGCCTCTTCGGCATCGTGTACGCGCTGATCCGCGGCCCGATCGACGGCTGGACCTCCCTGACCGTCCTCACCGGGCTCATCGCCGGCACCGTGCTCATCGGCGGCTTCATCCGCCACGGCATACGCGCCAAGGCACCCATGCTGCCCATGCGGCTCTTCCGCAACCGCGCCTTCGCCGGGATCAACGCGGCCAGCCTGCTGATGTTCCTCGGCATGTTCGGCTCGATCTTCCTGCTCAGCCAGTACATGCAGGGCGTCCTCGGCTACTCGCCCACCGAGGCCGGGCTGCGGATGCTGCCCTGGACCGGCATGCCGATGATCGTCGCGCCCCTCGCGGGCGCCCTCTCCGACCGCGTCGGCGGCCGCCCGGTCGTCGCCGCCGGCCTCGCCCTCCAGGCGGTCGGCCTCGCCTGGTTCGCGCTCGTCCTGACCCCCGACGCCTCGTACGCCGCCCAGCTCCCCGCCCTCGTCGTGAGCGGCATCGGCATGGCGCTGTACTTCGCACCGGCCGCCAACCTCGTGATGTCCAGCGTCCGCCCGTCCGAGCAGGGCATCGCCTCCGGCGCCAACAACGCGCTCCGCGAGGTCGGCGGCGCGCTCGGCGTCGCCGTGATGGCCTCGATCTTCGCCGCCCAGGGCGGCTACGAGTCCGGCCAGAGCTTCGTCGACGGCCTGCTGCCCGCGCTGTGGGTCGGCGCGGGGGCGGTGGCCCTCGGCGCGGTGGCGGTGCTGTTCGCGCCGTCGCGGCGCCAGGAGGCCCGACGGAAGGCCGAGGCGGCGGCCGAGGCGGAGGCCGGGGAGAAGGACCTGGTCGCCGTGTGAGCGGGCCCCGCGCCGTCCTGATGGGGAGACGAAACGTCTCCCCATCAGGACGGCCCCGTACTCTTGAGCCCGTGCAGCCTCTTCTCGACGCCCCCCTCGCGCCCCTGACCACCTTCCGGCTCGGCGGTCCCGCGGCCCGGCTCGTCACCGCCACCACGGACGACGAGGTGGTCGCGGCCGTACGCGAGGCCGACGACACGGGGACGCCGCTGCTGATCATCGGCGGCGGTTCCAACCTCGTCATCGGCGACAAGGGCTTCGACGGCACCGCCCTGCGGATCGCGACCGAGGGCTTCGCCCTCGACGGGACCACGCTGGAGCTCGCCGCCGGCGAGGTCTGGACCGACGCCGTCGCCCGCACCGTCGAGGCCGGGCTCGCCGGGATCGAGTGCCTGGCCGGCATCCCCGGCTCGGCCGGCGCGACCCCGATCCAGAACGTCGGCGCGTACGGGCAGGACGTCTCCGCCACCGTGACCGAGGTCGTCGCCTACGACCGGCGCGCCGAGGAGACCGTCACCCTCACCAACGCCGAGTGCGCCTTCTCGTACCGCCACAGCCTCTTCAAGGAGCACCCCGAGCGGTACGTGGTGCTCCGGGTCCGCTTCGAGCTGGAGGACGCGGACGGCCTGTCCGCGCCGATCAAGTACGCCGAGACCGCCCGCGCCCTCGGCGTCGGGGCGGGCGACCGGGTGCCGCTCGCCCAGGCCCGCGAGACCGTCCTGCGGCTGCGCGCCGGCAAGGGCATGGTCCTGGACCCCGCGGACCACGACACCTGGTCCGCCGGCTCCTTCTTCACCAACCCGATCCTCACGGCGGGGGAGTACGAGACCTTCCTCACGCGCGTGGCAGGGCGCCTCGGCGCGGACGTCACCCCGCCGGCCTTCCCCGCGGGCGAGGACGGCGCCGTGAAGACCTCCGCCGCCTGGCTGATCGACAAGGCCGGGTTCACCAAGGGATACGGCTCCGGGCCCGCGCGGATCTCCACCAAGCACACGCTCGCGCTGACCAACCGGGGCGAGGCGACCACCGAGGACCTGCTCGCGCTGGCCCGTGAGGTCGTCGCCGGGGTCCACGAGGCGTTCGGCATCACGCTGGTCAACGAGCCCGTGACGGTCGGCGTAGCCCTGTAGGGCGTCCGGTACGCGGCCTGGTACGCGAACTAGTACGCGACTCCCACGCCCTGCCGGACCGTGGCCGGGTCGTCGATCATCGCCAGCATCGCGTGCGCCACGTCCGCGCGGGACAGGGAGCGGCCCCGCGACGGGGTGCCGCCGACGACCGTGCGGTAGCGGCCGGTGCCCTGCTTGTCCGTCAGCCGGGGCGGCCGAACCGAGGTCCAGTCCGTGCTGCTCGCGGCGAGGTCCGACTCCATGACCCGCAGATCGGCGTAGACGTCCTTCAGGACGTTCTCGACCACCGCGAGGACGGCCCTGTCCAGGAAGCCCTGACCGTCCGGGACCGGGCCGAGCGGGGCCGCGCTCACCACCAGGAGCCGGCGGACCTTCTCCGCCTCCATGGCCGTGAGCACCGAACGGGTCAGCCGGGCGGCCACACCCGCGTCCGCGCGTGACCGGGCCCCGAGGCCCGACAGCACCGCGTCCCGGCCCTTGAGAGCCCCGCGCAGGCGCTCCGGGTCGGAGAGGTCGGAGCGGAGCACCGTGAGCCGCGCGCCGGAAGCCGTGAGCCGCGCCGCGTCCCGGACGACCGCGGTCACCTCGTGGCCGGAGGCCAGCGCCTGGGCCACGATCTCGCGGCCGATGCCGCCGGTCGCGCCGAAGACCGTGAGCTTCATGTCGCACCCTCCTCCATCAGGCGGCCAGCCAGTCGTCGATCCCGGACAGCAGCTTCTGCCTGATGTCCTCCGGAGCCGCCGAGCCGCGGACCGACTGCCGGGCCAGTTCCGCCAGTTCCGGGTCCGTGAAGCCGTGGTGCCTGCGGGCGATCTCGTACTGCGCCGCCAGGCGGGAGCCGAAGAGCAGCGGGTCGTCCGCGCCGAGGGCCATCGGCACCCCCGCGTCGAAGAGCGTCCGCAGCGGGACGTCCTCGTGCTTCTCGTACACCCCGAGGGCCACGTTGGACGCCGGGCAGACCTCGCAGGTCACCCCGCGCTCCGCGAGCTTGCGCAGCAGCCGCGGGTCCTCGGCGGACCGGACTCCGTGGCCGACCCGGGACGCCCGCAGATCGTCCAGGCAGTCCCGTACGGACGCCGGACCCGTCAGTTCGCCGCCGTGCGGGGCCGCGAGCAGACCGCCGTCGCGCGCGATGGCGAAGGCCCGGTCGAAGTCCCGCGCCAGGCCGCGCCGCTCGTCGTTGGAGAGCCCGAAGCCGACGACGCCCCGGTCCGCGAACCGCACCGCGAGCCGGGCGAGCGTCCGCGCCTCCAGCGGGTGCTTCATCCGGTTCGCCGCGACGAGCACCCGCATCCCGAGGCCGGTCTCCCGCGAGGCCGCGTCGACCGCGTCGAGGATGATCTCCAGGGCCGGGATGAGTCCGCCCAGGTGCGGGGCGTACGAGGTGGGGTCGACCTGGATCTCCAGCCAGCCCGAGCCGTCCCGGACGTCCTCCTGGGCCGCCTCGCGGACGAGCCGCTGGATGTCCTCGGGGGCGCGCAGGCAGGAGCGGGCGATGTCGTACAGCCGCTGGAAGCGGAACCAGCCGCGCTCGTCGGTCGCCCGCAGCTTCGGAGGCGTACCACCGCTCAGCGCCTCGGGAAGGTGCACGCCGTACTTGTCGGCCAGCTCGATCAGGGTGGTGGGCCGCATCGAACCGGTGAAGTGCAGGTGCAGATGGGCCTTGGGCAGCTGGGTGAGGTCGCGGTAAACGTGCTCCATCGGCTGATACTGCCGCACCCGAATGGACGAAGACACCCCGTTTCCCCGATCGGGACCTTGCTAGAACGGAAAAACGGGCCCCCGGCTCCGAAGAACCGGGGGCCCGCCATCACCCAGGAACGTTACCGGCTGGTCCCGCTCAGCCCGTCGCCTCGGCGAGGAGCTTCTGCAGCCGGGACACGCCCTCCACCAGGTCGTCGTCACCCAGCGCGTACGACAGGCGCAGGTAGCCCGGCGTGCCGAAGGCCTCGCCGGGGACGACCGCGACCTCGGCCTCGTCCAGGATCAGGGCGGCCAGCTCGACGGAGGTCTGCGGGCGCTTGCCGCGGATCTCCTTGCCGAGCAGGGCCTTCACCGAGGGGTACACGTAGAAGGCGCCCTCCGGGGTCGGGCACAGGACGCCTTCGATCTCGTTGAGCATCCGCACGATGGTCTGGCGGCGGCGGTCGAAGGCGCGCCCCATCTCCGCGACGGCGTCCAGGTTGCCCGAGACGGCGGCGAGGGCGGCGATCTGCGCCACGTTGCTCACGTTGGACGTGGCGTGCGACTGCAGGTTCGTCGCGGCCTTGACGACGTCCTTCGGGCCGATGATCCACCCCACGCGCCAGCCGGTCATCGCGTACGTCTTGGCGACGCCGTTGACCACGATGCACTTGTCGCGCAGCTCCGGCATGACGGACGGCAGGGAGACGGCGGAGGCGCCGCCGTACACCAGGTGCTCGTAGATCTCGTCCGTGAGGACCCACAGACCGTGCTCGACGGCCCAGCGGCCGATCGCCTCGGTCTCGGCCTCGCTGTAGACGGCGCCGGTCGGGTTCGACGGCGAGACGAAGAGGACGACCTTGGTCTTCTCCGTGCGGGCCGCCTCCAGCTGCTCCACCGAGACCCGGTAGCCGGTGGTCTCGTCGGCCACGACCTCCACCGGGACACCGCCCGCGAGGCGGATCGACTCCGGGTACGTCGTCCAGTACGGCGCCGGGACGATGACCTCGTCGCCCGGGTCGAGGATCGCGGCGAACGCCTCGTAGATCGCCTGCTTGCCGCCGTTGGTCACCAGGACCTGGGAGGCGTCGACCTCGTAGCCGGAGTCGCGCAGCGTCTTGGCGGCGATGGCGGCCTTCAGCTCCGGCAGACCGCCGGCCGGCGTGTAGCGGTGGTACTTCGGGTTCTTGCAGGCCTCGACGGCCGCGTCGACGATGTAGTCCGGGGTCGGGAAGTCGGGCTCACCCGCGCCGAAACCGATCACCGGGCGCCCGGCGGCCTTGAGGGCCTTGGCCTTGGCGTCGACGGCGAGGGTGGCGGACTCGGAGATCGCACCGATCCGGGCGGAGACCCGACGCTCGGTGGGAGGGGTAGCAGCGCTCATACGGCCCATCGTCCCAGACCTCATCAAGGCCCGGCACACAGGTTTCACGGACCGGACAGGAACGGTCATTCCCGGTCGTACGCGCGTCCGACGGCAGGTCGGTCGTGGTTTCTGTTCGACGCGGGGGCCCCTGACCACGTATGCTCACTCCTCGTTGGCCCGCACCGACCGCATCTCACGATGCGGTACGTTGAGGGGCACCAGCAAAGGGTCGTAGCTCAATTGGTAGAGCACCGGTCTCCAAAACCGGCGGTTGGGGGTTCAAGTCCCTCCGGCCCTGCTACACACACCGCCAGGTGTTGTGCGCATGTACGTACTTCATTGCACCGCCGTGCGGCTCCACCCGGGCGCGGCACGGCCGACCCGGAATCAGGTGAGAGATCGTGACGGACGCCGTAGGCTCCATCGACATGCCTGATGCCGATGACGAGGCCGCAGAGTCGAAGAAGAAGTCCCGCAAGGGCGGGAAGCGCGGAAAGAAGGGCCCCCTGGGCCGTCTCGCGCTCTTCTACCGCCAGATCGTCGCGGAACTCCGCAAGGTCGTCTGGCCCACGCGCAGCCAGCTCTCGACGTACACCACCGTGGTGATTGTCTTCGTCGTCATCATGATCGGCCTTGTCACCGTGATTGACTATGGCTTCCAGGAAGCAGTCAAGTACGTCTTCGGCTGACTTTTTGTTCCACCCCATCTGTATCGCAGGAAGAAGCAGCCACCGTGTCTGACGCGAACCTGAACGACGCCTTCGAGTCCGAGTCCGTCGAGGACGAGCTGGACATCGTCGAGGCCGCCGACGAGGACCAGGCAGACGCTGCTGAC
Source organism: Streptomyces sp. NPDC088553 (assembly GCF_044752965.1). Taxonomy (NCBI): domain Bacteria; kingdom Bacillati; phylum Actinomycetota; class Actinomycetes; order Kitasatosporales; family Streptomycetaceae; genus Streptomyces; species Streptomyces sp. NPDC088553. The sequence goes on from NZ_JBIVMG010000005.1 coordinate 436,382, forward strand.
GACGTTGCCGGCGAGGCCGCCGAGGAAGCCGCTCTCCACGTCGAGGACGAGGACGAGGACGAGGCGGAGACCGACGAGGACGCCGACGCCGAGGGTGACGAGGACGACGAGTCCGTCGCCGACGAGGTCGAGGACGCCGAGGAGGAGGCCGAGCCGGCCGCCCCGGTCGACCCGGTCGCCGCGCTCCGCGAGGAGCTGCGCACCCTGCCCGGCGAGTGGTACGTCATCCACACCTACGCGGGCTACGAGAAGCGCGTGAAGGCCAACCTCGAGCAGCGTGCCGTCTCGCTCAACGTCGAGGACTTCATCTACCAGGCCGAGGTCCCCGAGGAAGAGATCGTCCAGATCAAGGGCGGCGAGCGGAAGAACGTCAAGCAGAACAAGCTTCCCGGGTACGTTCTCGTCCGCATGGACCTGACGAACGAGTCCTGGGGCGTCGTCCGCAACACCCCCGGCGTCACCGGCTTCGTGGGCAACGCCTACGACCCGTACCCGCTGACCCTGGACGAGATCGTCAAGATGCTCGCCCCGGAGGCCGAGGAGAAGGCCGCCCGCGAGGCCGCCGAGGCCGAGGGCAAGCCGGCTCCGGCCCGCAAGCTGGAGGTCCAGGTGCTGGACTTCGAGGTCGGCGACTCGGTCACCGTCACCGACGGCCCCTTCGCCACCCTCCAGGCGACGATCAACGAGATCAACCCCGACTCGAAGAAGGTCAAGGGCCTCGTCGAGATCTTCGGTCGCGAGACCCCGGTCGAGCTCAGCTTCGACCAGATCCAGAAGAACTGATCTCACAAGTTTCCGACCAGGTCAGAGTGGCTGTCACAGCCGCTCTGACCTGCTCGGTTTTTGGCCGCGCGTCTATACCCGTTATCGTTGTGCGGTATGCCTCCATCCGGATGACCGGATGGCGGGCTGAACACTCTCACTAGGACCCGGAGAGAGCAATGCCTCCCAAGAAGAAGAAGGTCACGGGGCTTATCAAGCTCCAGATCAACGCTGGTGCGGCCAACCCGGCCCCGCCGGTCGGTCCCGCGCTGGGCCAGCACGGCGTCAACATCATGGAGTTCTGCAAGGCCTACAACGCCGCGACCGAGTCGCAGCGTGGCATGGTCGTGCCGGTGGAGATCACGGTCTACGAAGACCGCTCCTTCACCTTCATCACCAAGACTCCGCCGGCCGCCAAGCTGATCCTCAAGGCCGCTGGTGTGGACAAGGGCTCCGGCGAGCCGCACAAGACCAAGGTCGCCAAGCTCACGGCTGCCCAGGTGCGCGAGATCGCCACGGTCAAGCTCCCCGACCTGAACGCCAACGACCTGGACGCCGCGTCCAAGATCATCGCTGGCACCGCCCGTTCCATGGGCATCACGGTCGAGGGCTGATCAGCCCCCTCGTGACCCAGTGGTAGGGCCAGCGCCGGCCCGCACCACGACTCCACACCTGAACCAACAGGAGAAGCAGTGAAGCGCAGCAAGACCCTCCGCGCAGCGGACGCCAAGATCGACAGCGAGAAGCTCTACGCTCCTCTCGAGGCCGTCCGTCTCGCCAAGGAGACCTCCAGCACCAAGTTCGACGGCACCGTCGAGGTCGCCTTCCGCCTGGGCGTCGACCCGCGCAAGGCCGACCAGATGGTCCGTGGCACCGTGAACCTTCCGCACGGCACCGGCAAGACCGCCCGGGTCCTGGTCTTCGCGACCGGTGACCGTGCCGAGGCCGCGATCGCCGCGGGCGCCGACATCGTCGGCTCCGACGAGCTCATCGACGAGATCTCCAAGGGCAACCGCCTGAACGAGTTCGACGCCGTTGTGGCCACCCCGGACCTCATGGGCAAGGTCGGCCGCCTCGGCCGCGTCCTCGGCCCGCGTGGTCTCATGCCGAACCCCAAGGTCGGCACCGTCACCCCCGATGTCGCCAAGGCTGTCAACGACATCAAGGGCGGCAAGATCGAGTTCCGCGTCGACAAGCACTCGAACCTGCACTTCATCATCGGCAAGGTCTCCTTCGATGACACGAAGCTGGTCGAGAACTACGCCGCGGCCCTGGACGAGATCCTCCGTCTGAAGCCGTCCGCCGCGAAGGGTCGCTACATCAAGAAGGCGACCATCACGACGACGATGGGCCCCGGCATCCCGCTGGACTCGAACCGCACCCGCAACCTCCTCGTCGAGGAGGACCCGGCCGCGGTCTGAACCTCATCGGTTCGCTGAGTGGTCAGCCGGCCCCGCGCCTCTTCGGAGGTGCGGGGCCGGCTTTTTGTTACGGTCCGGGGGACCGCACGACGCCGATCAAGGGTGGAACACGCATGGGCAGGTCCGCAGGGAAGCGCGCGGCCTTCGCACTGGCGGCCGTGGTGGTCGTGGCGGGCGCCTCGGGCTGCGAGGACGGCGCCAGCGGTACGAAGCCGGGGGCGTCCTCCGCCTCACCGGCCGCGCAGAGCCGGGAGGAGGCCACGAAGGCCGTCCGGGCCGCGTACGGCAAGACCGCGGAGGCCAAGAGCGCCAAGGTCGAGATGCGCCTCGTCGTGAGCGGCACCCAGGGGGCCGGCAGCAGTACGTTCACCGGGGTCCAGGGATGGAGCCCGTCGGTCGCGGACCTGAAGGTCACCGATTCCTCGTACCTGGCCGACATCCCGGGCGCTCCCGTGGAGACGCGCGCGATCGCGTCCGGCGGGACCACCTACATGGACGTCGGTGCCGCGCAGGCCGCGCAGACGGGTGGCAAGCGCTGGATGAGGATCGACCCCGAGCAGGCCGCGAGGGAGGACGAGCTGCTGACACAGCTCACCGCCGGCCTGTCCACGGTGAACCAGGACCCGGCGAAGGAACTCGGGCTCCTCGCCGAAGCGCCTTCGGTGCGGCACATCGGCCCCGTGACGGACGACGACGTGAAGGCCCAGGCCTACGAGGGCGAGCCCGCCGGGGGCAAGCACGTGGAGGTCTGGATCGGCGCGGACGGCTATCCGGTACGGATGATCGTCGAGACGACGACGGACAAGACGCTGACGAAACTGACCACGGACTACACCGGCTACGGCACCGGCGCCGCCGTCCAGGCCCCGCCCACCGAGGACACCTTCGACTTCATGGAACTGCTGAAGAAGATCGTGGCCGGGGGCGGTCAGGGCTGATTTGCCCCCGGGCGTGTCGGTCACGTACTCTTCCGAGGAAGCCAAAGACCGCTGGTCGTCACTGTGCCGTCAAGGTGCGGTGGCCGAAGGATTCGCTGCGACGCGAACGACCCGCGCAGGTGATTGTGGATGAGTTCCCGGATCTTCGTGATGCGGTTGAGCTGAGCCCCGAGCGCCTGCGCCCGGGGCGTTTTTGTTGTGGCAGTGCCTTCTGAGCGGTCCTCATCACCCGGAAGGAGGCCGACGCTCTATGGCAAGGCCCGACAAGGCTGCCGCGGTAGCCGAGCTTGAGGACAAGTTCCGCAGCTCGAACGCCGTCGTGCTGACCTCGTACACGGGGCTCACCGTGGCGCAGCTGAAGACGCTGCGTCGTTCGCTCGGTGAGAACGCCCAGTACGCCGTGGTGAAGAACACGCTGACCAAGATTGCGGCCAACCAGGCCGGCATCTCCGCGCTGGACGACCAGCTTGCTGGTTCGACCGCGGCCGCCTTCGTCACCGGTGACCCGGTGGAGTCGGCGAAGGCTCTGCGTGACTTCGCCAAGGACAACCCGAACCTCGTCATCAAGGGCGGTGTCCTTGACGGCAAGGCGCTGTCCGCCGACGAGTTCAAGAAGCTCGCGGACCTCGAGTCCCGCGAGGTTCTGCTCAGCAAGCTGGCCGGCGCGTTCAAGGGCAAGCAGTCCCAGACTGCCTCGCTCCTGCAGGCGCTGCCGTCGAAGTTCGTCCGCACCGCGGAGGCGCTTCGCGTCAAGCTCGCCGAGCAGGGCGGTGCCGAGTAATTCGGCTCGCGTCATGATCTGCGCCGCCTAGGCGCAGGTCGTAGCGGGCCGTAACGCCCGCCTCTCTATACATCCGGCACCTGCCGAATTAGTGGAAGGATCGCCCATCATGGCGAAGCTCTCTCAGGACGACCTCCTCGCCCAGTTCGAGGAGATGACCCTCATCGAGCTCTCCGAGTTCGTGAAGGCCTTCGAGGAGAAGTTCGACGTCACCGCCGCCGCGGCCGTCGCCGTTGCCGGCCCCGCCGTGGGTGGCGCTGCCCCCGAGGCCGCCGAGGAGCAGGACGAGTTCGACGTCATCCTCGAGGGTGCCGGCGACAAGAAGATCCAGGTCATCAAGGTCGTGCGCGAGCTCACCTCCCTGGGCCTCAAGGAGGCCAAGGACCTCGTCGACGGCACCCCGAAGCCGGTCCTCGAGAAGGTCGCGAAGGAGGCCGCCGAGAAGGCTGCCGAGTCCCTCAAGGCCGCCGGCGCCTCCGTCACGGTCAAGTAAGACCGTTTCGAGTCGCTGAAGCTGACTCCCGCCCCCGTGTAACGCGGGGGCATCGAAAGGCGATCACCCTTCTGGGTGGTCGCCTTTCGGCGTTCCCGGGAAGGGCGTGGCGGGGGGCCCGAGGGCCTTCGGTGGCGGAGTATGGTGATCTTCGCCGTGCGCCCCGCAGACCGGGGGGCCTTGACGAACCGCACGCAGCGCGCAATTCTCAGGACGCGTCGTCACAACGATCCGTTTCCGAGGCATGGATCGACGACTGAACGGGCAGTATCGAGGTGCGCCACACGGCGCGAGGTACCGCGGAGTTGAGAGCAACGAGGGTCGCGAATTATTCGCCCTGGACATCAGTGAGCCAAGTGGCTACACTGACCCTTTGCGCTGCCTGTTAGCTGCCCCCTGCCCGTCACCAGGGGCATACCTTCGCATCCGCTTCGTGGACCGACCCTCTCTGAGCTGGCCCTTTGGTCGTATCAGGAAAAGTCTGCCGTGAAGCGATGCAGGGGACCGGTACGCGCGTAGTGAGTCCGAGCCCTCGGAAGGACCCCCTCTTGGCCGCCTCGCGCAACGCCTCGACCAATACGAACAACGGCGCAAGCACCGCCCCGCTGCGCATCTCCTTTGCAAAGATCAAGGAGCCCCTCGAGGTTCCGAACCTCCTCGCGCTGCAGACCGAGAGCTTTGACTGGCTGCTCGGCAACGCCGCCTGGAAGGCTCGCGTCGAGGCTGCCCTTGAGTCGGGACAGGACGTCCCCAGGAAGTCCGGTCTGGAAGAGATCTTCGAGGAGATCTCGCCGATCGAGGACTTCTCCGGGTCGATGTCGCTGACCTTCCGCGACCACCGCTTCGAGCCGCCGAAGAACTCGATCGACGAGTGCAAGGACCGTGACTTCACGTACGGCGCCCCGCTCTTCGTCACCGCCGAGTTCACCAACAACGAGACCGGCGAGATCAAGTCCCAGACGGTCTTCATGGGCGACTTCCCGCTCATGACGAACAAGGGCACCTTCGTCATCAACGGCACCGAGCGTGTCGTGGTGTCGCAGCTGGTCCGTTCGCCGGGTGTCTACTTCGACTCCTCCATCGACAAGACGTCCGACAAGGACATCTTCTCGGCCAAGATCATCCCGTCCCGGGGTGCCTGGCTGGAGATGGAGATCGACAAGCGCGACCTGGTCGGTGTCCGCATCGACCGCAAGCGCAAGCAGTCCGTCACCGTCCTCCTCAAGGCTCTCGGCTGGACCACCGAGCAGATCCTGCAGGAGTTCGGCGAGTACGAGTCCATGCGCGCCACCCTGGAGAAGGACCACACCCAGGGCCAGGACGACGCGCTGCTCGACATCTACCGCAAGCTGCGTCCGGGCGAGCCGCCGACCCGTGAGGCCGCTCAGACGCTGCTCGAGAACCTCTACTTCAACCCGAAGCGCTACGACCTCGCCAAGGTCGGCCGCTACAAGGTGAACAAGAAGCTCGGCGCCGACGAGCCGCTGGACGCCGGCGTGCTCACCACCGATGACGTCATCGCCACGATCAAGTACCTGGTCAAGCTCCACGCGGGCGAGACCGAGACGATCGGCGAGAACGGCAACGAGATCGTCGTCGAGACCGACGACATCGACCACTTCGGCAACCGTCGTCTGCGCAACGTCGGCGAGCTCATCCAGAACCAGGTCCGCACGGGTCTGGCTCGTATGGAGCGCGTCGTGCGCGAGCGCATGACCACCCAGGACGTCGAGGCGATCACGCCGCAGACCCTGATCAACATCCGGCCGGTCGTCGCCTCCATCAAGGAGTTCTTCGGCACCAGCCAGCTGTCGCAGTTCATGGACCAGAACAACCCGCTGTCGGGTCTGACGCACAAGCGTCGTCTCTCGGCGCTGGGCCCTGGTGGTCTGTCCCGTGAGCGGGCCGGCTTCGAGGTCCGAGACGTGCACCCGTCCCACTACGGACGCATGTGCCCGATCGAGACCCCCGAAGGCCCGAACATCGGTCTGATCGGTTCGCTCGCCTCGTACGGCCGCGTCAACGCGTTCGGCTTCATCGAGACGCCGTACCGCAAGGTCGTCGACGGCCAGGTCACCGACGAGGTCGACTACGTCACCGCCGACGAGGAGGACCGCTTCGTCATCGCGCAGGCCAACGCCGCGCTCAACGACGACCTGCAGTTCACCGAGCCCCGTGTCCTGGTGCGTAAGCGTGGCGGCGAGGTCGACTACGTCGAGCCGTCGGACGTGGACTACATGGACGTCTCGCCGCGCCAGATGGTGTCGGTCGCGACCGCCATGATCCCGTTCCTCGAGCACGACGACGCCAACCGTGCCCTCATGGGCGCGAACATGATGCGTCAGGCGGTGCCGCTGATTAAGTCGGAGGCCCCGCTCGTCGGCACCGGCATGGAGTACCGCTGTGCCACCGACGCCGGCGACGTGCTCAAGGCCGAGAAGGACGGTGTCGTCCAGGAGCTCTCCGCGGACTACGTCACCGTCGCCAACGACGACGGCACGTACATCACGTACCGCCTGCACAAGTTCTCGCGCTCGAACCAGGGCACCTCGGTCAACCAGAAGGTCGTCGTCGACGAGGGCGACCGCGTGATCGAGGGCCAGGTCCTCGCCGACGGTCCCGCCACCGAAGACGGCGAGATGGCGCTCGGCAAGAACCTGCTCGTGGCGTTCATGCCGTGGGAGGGTCACAACTACGAGGACGCGATCATCCTGTCGCAGCGCCTCGTGCAGGACGACGTCCTCTCCTCGATCCACATCGAGGAGCACGAGGTCGACGCCCGTGACACCAAGCTCGGCCCGGAGGAGATCACCCGGGACATCCCGAACGTCTCCGAGGAGGTCCTCGCCGACCTCGACGAGCGCGGCATCATCCGTATCGGTGCCGAGGTCGTCGCCGGCGACATCCTCGTCGGCAAGGTCACGCCCAAGGGTGAGACCGAGCTGACCCCGGAGGAGCGCCTGCTCCGCGCGATCTTCGGTGAGAAGGCCCGTGAGGTCCGTGACACCTCGCTGAAGGTGCCGCACGGCGAGATCGGCAAGATCATCGGCGTCCGCGTCTTCGACCGCGAGGAGGGCGACGAGCTTCCCCCGGGCGTGAACCAGCTGGTCCGCGTCTACGTCGCCCAGAAGCGCAAGATCACCGACGGTGACAAGCTCGCCGGCCGTCACGGCAACAAGGGCGTCATCTCGAAGATCCTGCCGATCGAGGACATGCCGTTCCTGGAGGACGGCACCCCGGTCGACATCATCCTCAACCCGCTGGGTGTCCCGTCCCGAATGAACCCGGGACAGGTCCTGGAGATCCACCTCGGCTGGCTCGCCAGCCGCGGCTGGGACGTCTCCGGCCTCGCGGACGAGTGGGCGCAGCGCCTCCAGGTGATCGGCGCCGACAAGGTCGCCCCCGGCACCAACGTCGCCACCCCGGTCTTCGACGGTGCGCGTGAGGACGAGCTCGCGGGTCTGCTGAACCACACCATCCCGAACCGCGACGGAGAGCGCATGGTGCTCCCGACCGGTAAGGCGAGGCTGTTCGACGGCCGCTCCGGCGAGCCGTTCCCGGACCCGATCTCGGTCGGGTACATGTACATCCTCAAGCTCCACCACCTGGTCGACGACAAGCTCCACGCCCGGTCGACCGGCCCGTACTCGATGATCACCCAGCAGCCGCTGGGTGGTAAGGCCCAGTTCGGTGGCCAGCGCTTCGGTGAGATGGAGGTGTGGGCGCTGGAGGCGTACGGCGCCGCTTACGCCCTCCAGGAGCTGCTGACGATCAAGTCCGACGACGTGACCGGCCGCGTGAAGGTCTACGAGGCCATCGTCAAGGGCGAGAACATCCCTGAGCCCGGCATCCCCGAGTCCTTCAAGGTGCTCATCAAGGAGATGCAGTCCCTGTGCCTCAACGTGGAGGTGCTGTCCTCGGACGGCATGTCCATCGAGATGCGCGACACCGACGAGGACGTCTTCCGCGCAGCGGAGGAGCTCGGCATCGACCTGTCCCGGCGCGAGCCGAGCAGCGTCGAAGAGGTCTGACGGGAGTTCGGTCGGGGACTCGGCGTTTCACCGCTGAGTCCCCGGCCGGCCCCAGGACCCCCGTATCAGACCCCAAGCCTTACAACCCTGAGAGGGATTGACGCATAGTGCTCGACGTCAACTTCTTCGACGAGCTCCGGATCGGTCTGGCCACCGCTGACGACATCCGTCAGTGGAGCCACGGCGAGGTCAAGAAGCCGGAGACCATCAACTACCGCACGCTCAAGCCCGAGAAGGACGGACTCTTCTGCGAGAAGATCTTCGGTCCGACCCGGGACTGGGAGTGCTACTGCGGCAAGTACAAGCGTGTCCGCTTCAAGGGCATCATCTGTGAGCGGTGTGGCGTCGAGGTCACCCGCGCGAAGGTGCGCCGTGAGCGGATGGGCCACATCGAGCTCGCCGCTCCCGTCACCCACATCTGGTACTTCAAGGGCGTTCCGTCGCGTCTTGGCTACCTGCTCGACCTCGCCCCGAAGGACCTCGAGAAGGTCATCTACTTCGCGGCGTACATGATCACGTACGTCGACGACGAGCGTCGTACGCGTGACCTGCCCTCGCTGGAGGCGCACGTCTCCGTCGAGCGTCAGCAGATCGAGAACCGTCGCGACTCCGACCTGGAGGCCCGCGCCAAGAAGCTCGAGAACGACCTCGGCGAGCTCGAGGCCGAGGGCGCCAAGGCCGACGTGCGCCGCAAGGTGCGCGAGGGTGCCGAGCGCGAGATGAAGCAGCTGCGCGACCGTGCGCAGCGCGAGATCGACCGTCTGGACGAGGTCTGGTCGCGCTTCAAGAACCTCAAGGTCCAGGACCTGGAGGGCGACGAGCTCCTCTACCGCGAGCTGCGTGACCGCTTCGGCACGTACTTCGACGGTTCGATGGGTGCCGCGGCGCTGCAGAAGCGCCTGGAGTCCTTCGACCTGGAGGAGGAGGCCGAGCGCCTCCGCGAGATCATCCGTACCGGCAAGGGCCAGAAGAAGACCCGTGCGCTCAAGCGCCTCAAGGTCGTCTCCGCGTTCCTGCAGACCGCGAACAGCCCCAAGGGCATGGTTCTCGACTGCGTGCCGGTCATCCCGCCGGACCTGCGTCCGATGGTGCAGCTGGACGGTGGCCGCTTCGCGACCTCCGACCTGAACGACCTGTACCGCCGCGTGATCAACCGCAACAACCGTCTGAAGCGTCTGCTCGACCTCGGTGCCCCCGAGATCATCGTGAACAACGAGAAGCGGATGCTCCAGGAGGCGGTCGACGCCCTCTTCGACAACGGCCGTCGTGGTCGCCCGGTCACGGGCCCCGGCAACCGTCCGCTGAAGTCCCTCAGCGACATGCTGAAGGGTAAGCAGGGTCGTTTCCGTCAGAACCTGCTCGGTAAGCGTGTGGACTACTCCGCGCGTTCCGTCATCGTCGTCGGTCCGCAGCTGAAGCTGCACCAGTGCGGTCTGCCGAAGGCCATGGCGCTGGAGCTCTTCAAGCCGTTCGTGATGAAGCGCCTGGTCGACCTGAACCACGCGCAGAACATCAAGAGCGCCAAGCGGATGGTCGAGCGCGGCCGCACGGTCGTGTACGACGTCCTCGAAGAGGTCATCGCCGAGCACCCGGTTCTGCTGAACCGTGCGCCCACGCTGCACCGCCTCGGCATCCAGGCCTTCGAGCCCCAGCTGGTCGAGGGCAAGGCCATCCAGATCCACCCGCTCGTCTGCACCGCGTTCAACGCGGACTTCGACGGTGACCAGATGGCCGTGCACCTGCCGCTCTCCGCGGAGGCGCAGGCCGAGGCCCGCATCCTGATGCTGTCCTCGAACAACATCCTGAAGCCGGCCGACGGCCGTCCGGTCACGATGCCGACCCAGGACATGGTCCTCGGTCTGTTCTTCCTGACCACCGACGGTGAGCTCCGTGACACCAAGGGCGAGGGCCGCGCGTTCGGCTCCACGGCCGAGGCGATCATGGCGTTCGACGCCGGCGAGCTCGCGCTGCAGTCGCAGATCGACATCCGCTTCCCCGTCGGCACCGTCGCTCCGCGTGGCTGGGTTCCCCCGGTCACCGAGGAGGGCGAGCCGGAGTGGCAGCAGGGTGACTCGTTCCGCCTGCGCACCTCGCTGGGCCGCGCGCTCTTCAACGAGCTGCTGCCCGAGGACTACCCGTTCGTCGACTACTCCGTCGGCAAGAAGCAGCTCTCCGAGATCGTCAACGACCTCGCCGAGCGCTACCCCAAGGTCATCGTGGCGGCGACGCTCGACAACCTGAAGGCGGCGGGCTTCTACTGGGCGACCCGTTCCGGTGTCACCGTGGCCATCTCCGACGTCGTCGTGCCCGAGGCCAAGAAGGCCATCGTCAAGGGCTACGAGGAGCAGGACGAGAAGGTCCAGAAGCAGTACGAGCGCGGTCTCATCACGAAGGAAGAGCGCACTCAGGAGCTCATCGCGATCTGGACCAAGGCGACCAACGAGGTTGCCGAGGCGATGAACGCGAACTTCCCGAAGACGAACCCCATCTTCATGATGGTTGACTCGGGTGCCCGAGGAAACATGATGCAGATGCGTCAGATCGCCGGTATGCGTGGTCTGGTGTCGAACGCCAAGAACGAGACGATCCCGCGTCCCATCAAGGCGTCCTTCCGTGAGGGCCTCACCGTTCTGGAGTACTTCATCTCCACGCACGGTGCCCGTAAGGGTCTGGCCGACACCGCCCTGCGTACCGCCGACTCGGGTTACCTGACCCGTCGTCTGGTGGACGTCTCGCAGGACGTGATCATCCGCGAGGAGGACTGTGGCACCGAGCGCGGTCTGAAGCTGCGGATCGCCGAGCGCGGCGCCGACGGTGTCCTGCGCAAGACGGACGACGTCGAGACCTCCGTGTACGCGCGGATGCTCGCCGAGGACGTCGTCGTCGACGGCAAGGTCATCGCGCCGGCCAACGTCGACCTGGGTGACGTGCTCATCGACGCCCTCGTGGGCGCCGGTGTCGAGGAGGTCAAGACCCGCTCGGTCCTGACCTGTGAGTCCGCCGTCGGTACCTGTGCGTTCTGCTACGGCCGTTCGCTCGCCACCGGCAAGCTGGTCGACATCGGTGAGGCGGTCGGCATCATCGCCGCCCAGTCCATCGGTGAGCCCGGTACCCAGCTGACGATGCGTACCTTCCACACCGGTGGTGTGGCCGGTGACGACATCACCCAGGGTCTGCCCCGTGTCGTCGAGCTCTTCGAGGCTCGTCAGCCCAAGGGTGTCGCCCCGATCTCGGAGGCGGCCGGCCGCGTCCGTATCGAGGAGACCGAGAAGACCAAGAAGATCGTCGTCACCCCGGACGACGGCACCGACGAGACGGCGTTCCCGATCTCGAAGCGTGCCCGTCTGCTGGTGGGCGAGGGCGACCACGTCGAGGTGGGCCAGAAGCTCACCGTGGGTGCCACCAACCCGCACGACGTGCTGCGGATCCTCGGTCAGCGTGCGGTCCAGGTCCACCTGGTCGCCGAGGTCCAGAAGGTCTACAACTCGCAGGGTGTGTCGATCCACGACAAGCACATCGAGATCATCATCCGGCAGATGCTGCGCCGTGTGACGATCATCGAGTCCGGCGACGCGGAGCTGCTGCCGGGCGAGCTCGTCGAGCGCTCGAAGTTCGAGACCGAGAACCGTCGTGTGGTCACCGAGGGCGGTCACCCCGCCTCCGGCCGTCCGCAGCTGATGGGTATCACCAAGGCCTCGCTGGCGACGGAGTCCTGGCTGTCGGCCGCCTCCTTCCAGGAGACGACCCGAGTCCTGACGGATGCGGCGATCAACGCCAAGTCCGACAGCCTCATCGGCCTCAAGGAGAACGTCATCATCGGTAAGCTCATCCCGGCCGGTACGGGTCTGTCCCGCTACCGCAACATCCGGGTGGAGCCGACCGAGGAGGCCAAGGCCGCGATGTACTCGGCCGTCGGCTACGACGACATCGACTACTCGCCGTTCGGTTCGGGCTCCGGCCAGGCCGTTCCGCTGGAGGACTACGACTACGGTCCGTACAACCAGTAAGCGAGTCGCTTGACCGAAGGGCGGTCACCCCGATGGGGTGGCCGCCCTTCGGCGTACCCGGGCGGAGCCGGTCCGGGAGATCAGGGCCGGGACACCCCTAGCGGGCGGCGAGTTCCCAGACGGCGACGAGCACACCGGCGCTCGCGGCCAGTGCGGCGATGCTGGTCAGCGGCCAGCGGGCGCGTTCCAGGTCGTCGAGGCGGGCCTCGTGGTCGGCGAGCTGCCGGTCGGTCTGGTCGCTGCGCTGCACGAGCAGCGCGAGCGAGCCGTCGACCCGGGCGAAGCCGGCCTCCAGGGTGCCGCGGAGCCGTTCCAGTTCGAGGGCGACGGCGACGGGGTCGTTCGGGTCAGGATCGGTCATCGGCACCGCCCTCGGCCGGGGTGCTGATCGGGCCGCGGGTCCCGCCGTCGGTGCGGAGCCAGGACGGGAGCAGGTTCTGCACCGGGTCCAGGGCCATCACGCGGGCCAGCCCGCCGGCGACGGCGAGCGCGCCGGCGACCCAGGGGAGGGTCGCGGGGACGCCGGAGGCGTCGACGATCGCGGGGAGCACGACGGCGATGCCGACGGCGGTCTGGAGGACGGTACGGGCCGTGCGCTGGGCGGCGTCGGACATCGGGGTCTCCTCTGGTGCGGTGGTTACTTCGTGTACGGGACCTTGAGCGCGCTCCAGGACGCGGCGCCGGGGATGCCGTCGGCGTCGGAGCCGCGGAAGCCGAGCTTGCGCTGCCACTTCGCGTAGCTGAGCCGGTCGGCCTCGCTCCAGCGGGGGCCGGGGCCGACGGTGTACGCGGCGCAGCCCTCGGCGACGAGACGGCGGCCCATGGCCGTGATGACCGGGGAGCTCGTCTCCTTGCGGAAGAACGAGGTGCCCGGGAACGGCTGGAGGCGGGGGGCGGCGGGCTTTCCGCTGCCGGGGGCGGGCTTGGCGGGGGCCTCGGCGAGCCGGGTCTGGACGCGCTGCCGGAGGGTCGGCATGCCGAAGCCCTTGGGGTCGCTCTTCCAGTCGGACCACTCCAGGTGGCCGATGACGGACTTGGCGCCCCAGCCGTGGGCCCGGCAGAGGGCGGCGGAGACCCGTTCGATCGCGTCGAGCTGGGCGGCCGGCCAGGGGTCGGTGCCGTTGCCGAGGTTGACGCACTCGAAGCCGTAGAAGCGGGAGTTGCCGTCGACGGCGTCGTGGCTGCCCTGGTGTTCGCGCGGGGCCGGCGGCCGGTCCCCGTACGTCTCGGTGATCACGGCCTGGAGGACGGAGGGGTCGCCGCCGCCGGCGTGGTTGGCGCGGCCGGCGGCGACGAGGTGGACGGTGCCGTCCTTGGCGATGACGCCGTGGCAGAGCGGTCCGGGCAGGCCTTCGTAGCCGTTGAAGCACATCTCGACGCTGGAGCGGGTGCCGGAGCTGACGGTGTGGTGGATCATCACGCCGGTGACCGGGCCCCAGGCGCCGGCGTGGTTGCGGTTGTGGGAGCGCCAGCCGGGGTGTTCGACGACGGTGACGCCTTCGGCGCGGAGTGCGGCGAGGAGCCGGTCCGCGGGGAGAGGAGTGGCCATGTGGTGTCCTCCGGACATGAAAAAGGCCCGCGCGGCGGGCGAGCGGGCGGTCGGGTGGGGCGGGTGTACGGGTCCGGTGCGGGGGTTACGGCTCCGGTGCCGGCTCGGGCTCCGGGTCCGGTTCGGGGGCGGCCGGGGCCCAGGTGGCGCACAGGCTCGCGTACGCGAGGCGGCGGGTCTCGAAGTCGGTGAGCGAGGCCTCGACGGCCCGCTGGACGGCGGTCGGGTCGGGCACGGCCGGGTTGCCGTTCGCCGGGTTGACGGTGACGACGCCGTAGCCCCGCAGGAAGGCGCCGCTCTCGCCGGTCTCGCTGATCTGCGCGGTGACGTACACGGCCGGGTACTCGCCGGTCATCGGGTCGCGCTCCAGCGGGCCGCCGAGGGTGTTGTCGTACAGGCGGACGCCGATGGCGTGTCCGTTCTCGGTGACGGTGCCGCGGCCCGCGTAGTCGATGGCGAGGCCCCAGGGGTGGATCGGGTCGGGGATCACGGTGGCTCCTCTCGGGGAGGGGACGGGGAGGGGTGCGGGGGTGGGGGGCGGGTCAGGTCTGGCGGCCGTGCATCAGGATCGGCTTGGCGTAGACCGTGCCGGAGGCGCTGGTGACGATGCCGTGGATCTCCACCGTCAGGTCCTTGCCGAAGTTGGCCTGCATGTCCGCGGTGGCCAGGTCGGTGTGGTCGAAGGTGGTGCCGGCGGCGACGGTCGCGCCGAACTGGACGCCGTTGACCATCACCCGGATCTGGCCGGCCGCCCCGCTGGAGACCCGGGTGGCCATGCGCAGGCGCAGCTTGGGCTGCCAGATCGGGTTCTGCGAGTGGGCGATGGTGGTCCAGGTGGTGGCGCTGGTCGCCGGCCAGTTCGCGGAGGCCCAGTCCTGCGGCGGGAGCATCGGCAGCCAGGGCCGGGCGAGACCGCCGGTGAGGATGTCGTCCGAGAGGATCTCGTGGCCGTAGGCGTCGCTGACCCGCAGGACCGGCTTGGAGGAGCCGGGGCCGCTGCTGTTGATCTGGGCGAGCGTGACGGAGGTCGTCGGGTCGGCGAGGTCGGGCTGCCGGCGCACGGTGAGGGAGCCGTTGACGACCTCGGTGATCGGCGGGCGGGTGTTCACGGCGGTGGACAGGGCCTGGATCCGGCGCTCCATCTGGATGAGCCGGTCGATGATGTCCTCGGGCAGCTGGGCCATCAGGCCTCCTCAAGGCTGAGCTCGGCGGTGTCGGGCCGGCCGCGCTCCGGCGGCCGGAACTTGACGCCGATGATCCGGTAGCGGGCGTCGAGCCCCTGGGGGTGCCACTCGTCGGTGATCCGGATCCTGGCCGTACGGCCGAGGAGCGCGGGCGGGACGATGCCGCCGAGGCGGATGCTGATCTCGGGGATCAGCACGGAGCCGCTCGCGGCCTTGAGCTGCGCCGAGGCCAGCGAGTTGAGGGTGGCGACGTCGCTGATCTCGTTGTGGTCGGACGAGAGGTCGACCCGCGGCCATTCGCCGAGGTCGGGGCTGAGCATCTCGTCGGAGACGGTCGGCCGGGACTCGGCGGCCGCGTTGCTGTTGGTCGAGGCGCCGCGGGCCAGGGCGGTGGTGCCGCCGCGGGTCGCGTCGTCGGGGAACGAGTAGCTGAGGATGGCGCCGGGCCGGTCGAAGACCATGTCGGTCGCGCCGGTACGGATCTTGGGCCAGCCGAGCCGCAGCTGGCGCAGGCGTCGGCCGTCGACCGGGTCGCGGTAGACGAGGATCTGGTACTCGAAGCCGTTCTCCTGGGCGCCGAGCTGGTCGAGCGCCTCCTGGTAGACGGTCTCGTCGCCGAGCCGCCAGGACGCGGTGCGCGGCACCTCGGACGTCTCGGTGCCGGGTTCGACGCCGCTCTTGCCCAGGCCGGCCGAGAGGTCCGCCCAGAGCGTGCGGGCGATGTCGAGCTGGTCGGTCGGCTGGGTGAACGTGATCGGCCTGCGGATCCGGCGCCGGGTCGCGTACGAGTCGAAGGTGGCGGCCTGGATGCCCAGGGTCATCACCCCGCGGTCGCTGCTCTGCAGGGTAGTCGTCCAGACGATGCCGCCCCACCACAGGTCGCCGCCGCGCTCCAGGTAGACCGCGGTGCGGCCCGCCCGTACCTTGTGGGCCCGCTCGGCGATGGTCCGGTCGGGGAGGGGGATGGTGCCGGACAGGGAGCCGGCCCGGCCGATGTAGTCGTCGCACTGGACGTCCCGCAGCGGCAGGATGTCCAGGGTCGTGTCCGTCAGCAGGTCGCAGAAGATCGCCCGGTAGGGCGTGTCGAGTGTCATCGGGGGAACCTCACAGCACGTAGGTGGCGGAGACGCGGACGTTTCGGCCGGCCACGAGGGCCCCGTTCGGCGACCAGGTGCGCAGCGTCACCTGTCCGGTGGGGGAGAAGTGGGCGCCTCCGGATGCGAAGCCGTCGCCTGCGGCCGCCTCCAGGTCGAGCGGGGAGCGCCAGCCGGCGGGCAGCGTGAGCAGCGGTTCGTCGGTGATGTTGCCGGCGCTGTTGGCGTAGATGTCGGCGCCGCTGCGGGTGACGGTGGCGGTGACGGTGGCGATGCCGCGGGTGCGGCGGGCGTTGAACGCGAGCAGCGTCCAGCCGGTGAGCGCGGTCGCGCCCGTCGTGAGGGTCTCCACCTCCACGGGCGGCTGGTAGGTGGCCCAGGCGCTGCCGTTCCAGCGCTGGAGCAGGCCGGCGTTGTCCCGGAACTGGCCGGCGTAGCCGCCGGTCGTGAGCGTCGTCCCGGTGGGGACGATGCCGCCGACCTCCTTGGGGTAGGCGACCCAGGAGGTGCCGTCCCAGCGCTGGAGGAAGTGGGAGTTGTCGTTGTCCTGGTACTGGCCCGGGTACGAGCCCGGCACCCCGGAGTTGTTGTAGACGGGCAGGATGCCGCCGACGCCGACGAGGGTGGTCCGCAGGTCGGTGAGGGCGCCGGCCGCCCAGTCGATGCCGCCGGTTCCGGCGGAGGCGCCCGCCTTCACCCTCACCAGGAAGAGGGGGAGGGACAGCGGGGGCGTGGCGGGGGCGGCCGGCGTCGCCTTCGGCTGGCCCCGCACGATCTCCAGGACGGCCTCGTTCCTGGTCAGGGTGTCGAACTCGTCGTCGTACACGCGCAGGACGACCAGGTCGAGGCGCGGGTTGAGCGGGTCGCCGTCGCCGAAGGTGACGACGGTGTCCTCGTCGAGGGTGATGGGGTAGGCGCCCTGGTTGTGCGCTCCCTGGATGATCGCGCGTCCGTGGTGGACGGTCGCGGTCATCGGGCCGTTGGAGCTCATCGAGAGACCGCCGACCCGGTACTTGCCGTCGATCGAGCCGGGCAGGATGCCGGAGCGCGAGGTGACGGGGGTGACGGGGGTGGTGGCGCCGAGGGCGGTGAGACGGGTGGTGGCACGGGTCTGCCCGGTCGGCGGCAGCCAGCCGCTGCGGAGTGCCATGGGATTCTCCTGTCGGGTGGGTGGACCGGTGTCAGAACTGCGGGTCGACGCGGATGAAGGTGTTGTCGAAGCCCGCCTTGTGGCCGAGGGTGTTGACGAGGATCCGGAAGTAGGCGGTCAGCGTGTAGCCGGCGCCCGGCGTCAGATTCGTGAAGCGGCGCATGGCGGAGCACGACACCAGGGTGTCGCTCGCGACGATCGCCGCGTACTCGTCGTTGAGCTCGTCGACGACGGTGGCGCCCTGGGTGAGCCTGAGCGCCATGTACCCGTAGTGGTCGTCCCGGGACTTCATGCGGGCGCCGAAGGTGACGAGGACGCTCTTCGACGGCGGGGCGACGAAGGTGAGCGCGAGCGGGTTCGTGGCGCGCCCGCCGAGCGTCGAGGTGTACGCGGTCGCCGCGGTGTCGCCGTAGTCGGTGTTGTCCTTGTAGGACGAGCTCGGTACGGCTTGCAGCCAGCTGGAGCCGTTCCACCGCTGGAGCTGGCCGTCGACCGAGTCGCGGTACTGGCCGGTGTAGCTGGCGGGGGTGGTGGAGGCCGAGTTCGGGACGATGCCGCCGAGCACGGACGGGTACGACACCCAGGCGCCGCCGTCCCAGCGCTGGAGCGCGCCGCCGGAGTCCTGGTACTGCCCCGGGTAGGCGCCCGGCAGGACCGGGCCCTCGACGGGCAGGATGCCGCCGAGCGAGACGACCGGGGTGCGCAGGTCCTTGAGCGCGGAGGCCCACGGGATGCCGCCGTTGCCCGCGCTGACGCCGGCCGGGACGGTCACCTCGTACAGCGGGAGGCTGCGCGGCGGGACCGCCGGCGCCTGCGGGGTCTGACCCGGGACGCCCTGGATGATCTCGATCTTCGCCTCGTTGCGGTTCGAGGAGTCGTAGAGGTTGTCGTAGACCTTCACGACGAGCAGGTCGATCCGGCCGTACTGGGCGTCGCCCGGCGCGAAGGTGATCGTCTCGGACGTCGGCAGGGTCACCGGGTAGACGCCCTGGGAGATCTCGCCCTGGATGACGCCCCGGCCCTCGGAGACGGTCGCGGTCATCGCCGAGGAGCCGTAGGTCCAGAAGCCGGCCAGCCGGTACAGGCCCTCGTACGAGCCGGGCAGGACGCCGGAGCGGACCTGGACGGGGTTGGTCAGGGTGGTCACGCCGGTCTGGGTGAGGCGGGTGTCCTCGCGGGTCTGGCCGGTCTCGGCGACCCAGCTGCTGCGCAGGTTCATGGGGTTTCTCCGATCGAAGGTGAGGGGGCGGGCGTCAGGACTTGATCCACTCGGCGGAGAGGTTGCCGGCGTAGCCGGAGCCGCCGAGGGTCTTCACCGCCACGTCGTGGCTCTGGTAGGCGGCGACCTGGATGGTGCTTCCGGCGTTGAGCTTGAGCAGGCCCTGGCCGCCGACCACGACGGCGCCGGTGGCGGCCGGGGTCAGCCAGGTGCAGCGCGGTACGCCGACGCTGTCGACCACGATCCGGGCGCCGCGCATGCCGGACGCGGAGTCGGGGGCCCAGGCGACATGGGCGGAGACGCGCCACCAGCCGCTCCGCGGGACGCGGTAGTAGGAGACGCCGGACCAGCCGGCCGCGTCGTCGACGTCGACGGACTGGAAGGTGAGCGTGTACCACATGTTGGGAGGGACGGTCGACTGCGCCGTCTGCGAGACGCTGAAGAGGATCGACGACTTGCCCTCGACGAACTGCCAGGCCGAGCCGTCCCAGCGCTGGAGCAGGCCGGCGTTGTCCCGGTACTGGCCTGTGTAACTGCCGGTGGCCACCGTGCCGTTGGGGGCGATGCCGCCGATGGGCTTCGGGTACGAGACCCAGGTCGTGCCGTCCCAGCGCTGGAGCAGGCCCGAGGCGTCGCGGTACTGGCCGACGTAGGCGCCCTTGTAGCCGCTGGTGGGCATGATGCCGCCGAGGGCGACGACCGGCCAGTGCGTGGTGGTGACATCGGCGGTGCTCCACTGGATGCCGCCGGTGCCGGCGGAGGTGCCCTTGCGGACCAGGACCGTGTACAGCGGGAGCGTGCTGCCGGCGCCGCTCGCCGGGGCGCTGGGGGAGGCCGCGGGGGTGCCCTTGACCAGCCGGACCACCGCCTCGGTGGCGCCCGTGCGGTCGTAGGCGTCGTCCACCACGGCCAGTTCGATCAGGTCGATCCGGTCGTACTGCGGGTCGCCGTCCGCGAGGGTGAGGATCTCCGGCGCGGTGACGGCGACGAGGTAGGCGCCCTGGGCGGTGTCCTTGCCCTGGACGATCGCGCGGCCGGTGCCGATCGTGCACTGCATGGGAGTCGAGCCGGCGAGGACGAAGCCGCCGGGCACGATGCCCGGCCGCGAGCGCAGTGGTGTCTCCTCGGCGCTCTGCCCGCTGGGGGTGAGCAGGGCGGCGAGGGTCAGACGGGTGTCCTCGCGGGTCTGTCCGGTGGGCTGGAGCCAAGCGGCGCGTACGGTCATGGGGTCACCTCTCCGAGAAGGGGGTCGTGGCGGCGGGGGAAGGAACGGGTCGGCGACCGGTCACCGGGCGGTGACCGGCCGCCAGGGGGTCACCGGGCACCGGTCACCATTCGGCGCTGCGCCAGCGCACGGTCATCAGCGCGTCCGCGGTCGCCTCGTCGGGCCGGAAGGACAGCTCCGTACGGCCGGGGTCGAGGACGAAGAGCTCCTCCGGGCTGGAGTCGGCCATCGCGGTGTGCAGCCGGGAGGCCGAGTTGTTCAGCAGGACCGTGCCCGCGCGCGTGTCGATGACGAGCTCGTCGCCCGCGGCCAGGTCGATCGCGTACCGCAGCCGGCGCCGGCTGGTCCGCTCGGTGACGCTCGGCATGGAGCAGGGGCCGCGGAAGACGATCACCGGATGCGCCGGGGCGGAGCCGATGTTCTCGACGACGACGTCACCTGTGCTCTTCGCCCGGCCCCAGGAGAGCGGCCAGGTCAGCGGCCAGGTCAGGCCCGACTCCGGCTGCGGCGGGTTGGCGGTGGCGAGCTGCTCGTTGACGACGTACCGGCGCGGGTCGGAGGCCAGCCACTGGATCGACATGCGCGAGCTGCCCTGGGTGGCGAAGCCCTGGTCGGCGGGGACGACGCGCTGCGCGATCCGGGCGCGCACGGCGAGCAGCTCGCCGTGCAGCCGGACGGTCAGCCAGCGTTCCTCGTCGAGCAGGGCGAGCGACTGGCGCAGCGCGCGGACGGCCTCGGTGGCGTGGTTCCACTCCGGCGTCAGCACGATCGTGCCGCCGACCTTGCGCGGCTTGGCGTACCGGGAGCCCGGCCAGGCGCCGTGGGAGGTCGGCCGGTCGGCGTCGGAGGTGTCGTACTCGGGCAGGTCCTCCCAGCCCGACAGGCCGGACTTGTCGACGGCGAACGGCGTGCCGGGCCCGATGAGAAGCCCGGCCCACTGCATCTGCCCGTCCTGGGTGATGAGGGAGCCGGGCGCGAGGTCGGCGGTGAAGCTGCTTCCGGCGTAGGGGGTCGTGGTCTCGGCCATGGGGCCGTCACCTCACTTCGGATAGTCACGTGCGGGCGGCTCGGGCGCGGCGGAGCCACGTACGGGTGACGGGCGCGGCGGAGTCACGTGCGGGCGGCTCGGGCGCGGCCCGGTCAGGCATGGGCGGTCGCGAGGAAGAGCAGGTCCTCCGCGGTCGACCGGGGGCCCGCGCCGGGCTCCTCGTGGAAGTCCCGGACGCGGTGCGGAGGCCGGGGCGGCTCGGTGAGGGCCGGGACGCGGCGGTTCTCCAGCTGTGCGAGCGAGTCGATGCGGTAGTCGTCCGCGGTGCCGGGGGAGACGATGCCGCCGTCGGCGAGCATCGGGATCCTGTCGAGTTCGACGCCGAACTTCTTGCCGGTGAGGGGGATTTCGAAGCTGAGCTTGTTGAGCCCGTCGATGATCCAGTTGGCGAAGGCGATGAGGCCGTTGATCGGCCCCTTGACGACGCCGATGACGGCGCTGAGGCCGCCCTTGACCAGGTCCCCGATGCCCCGCATGGCCTTGCTCACGGCGTCCTTGGCGGTACGGAAGAAGCCGGGCACCTTGTCGGTGACCCAGTCGACGACCGGACGGACGGCGCTCTTGACGCCGCCGATCGTCCGTGAGGCGATGCCGTGGAGCGCGTTCGTGGCGGAGGAGACGGCGGAGCGGAGCGTGGAGATCCCGCCGACGGCCGCGCCGACGATCCTCAGCGCGGTCTTGAACACGGTCAGATAGGCCTTGAAGTAGGTGCCCACGGCCTCGCCGAGGAGCTTCATGACCGGCTGGAGGAACGTCCAGACCGCCTGGAAGCCCTTGAGCGCCTGCTGCATGGCCTGCCTGATGAACCGCTGACCGGTCTCGGAGTTGACCGCGAGTTCGATCAGATACGCCGCGACGGGCACGATCAGGCCGACGAGGAAGCCGAGCGGATTGGCCCGCATGGCGACGTTGACGCCTGTCATGGCGACGGAGGCGACGGTCATGACGGTGCCGAAGGTGCCCATGAGACCGGCGATGACGTCGGTGACGGGCAGCAGCGGCAGGAGGATGCCCAGGACGGCGGCGCCGCCTGTGCCGATCCTCCGCGCGGCGGTACGGGCCTTGCCCGCGGCGGTGCCGATGCGCCGGACGCCCGCGGGCGCGGTGGACCGGCGGATCCTGCCCATGGCGGTGGCGGTTCCGGAGGCGTTCCGGCCGAGGTTCCGGACGGCGGTGCCGGTCGTGCGCAGGGCGGTGGCGAGGCCGCCGACCCCGCCGGCCGCTCGCCGTACGTCCTGGGAGAAGCGTCGGAGTGAGCCGCCCGCGTCACCGAGTCCCCGGGTCAGGGAGTTCACCGTCGGGACGACCGCCCGGAAGTTCGGCAGGCCGCCCACGGCCGCGGCGCTCACGCGCGTGCTCCACGCGCCTTCACGAGGTACATCAGCGCGTCGGCGGTCGCGTGCGGGTCGCTGGTGCGGGCCGCGTGGTAGTGCTCGATGTGCAGTCCGGCGCCGGCGCCGGCGCCGGTGCCGCCGGCCTGGTCGCCCTGGGCCGCGCGGGCGCGGCGGGCGGTCTGGGCGAGGAGCCGGTCCAGCTTGGAGAGCGGGAGGACGGCCTCGGCCTCGCCGGCCTCGGCGAGGATCGCCGGGACACCGCCGTGGCGGGGCATGACGACACCACCGGTGGCGAGCATCGGGATGGTCGGGATGCTGACGCCGAAGGTCTTGCCGCCGACGACCGGCACCCAGCCGGGGACGCTGACCTTGACCCTGTTCAGGCTGCCGATCATGCCGTTGATCAGGCTGATGACGGCGTTGATCGGGGACCTCACGCCGTCCTTGATGCCGTTGAACGCCCGGGACGCGATGTCCCTGAGGCCGTTCCAGATGGACGACATCTTGTCCTTGACGGCGCTGAAGGCCTTCGGGATCGCGGACTTGATCCAGTTCACCACCGGGGTGATGACGGCCTTGATGCCGTTCCAGACCGTGCTGATGACGGTCTTGATCGCCTTCATGACCGTGGTGATGACCGTCTTCCAGATGTTCACGTACGTCTTGATGACGGTCGCGACGGCCTTGACGACGGTGGAGATGGCCTTCTTGATGCCGTTCCAGACCGTCTTGATCAGCGATCCGGCCTTCTGCATGATCGGCCCGATGGCCTTCATGACGGAGCTGATCACGGTCTTGACGGCGCTGAACGCCTTCTTCAGGACCGTCTGCATCGTCTTCGAGCGCAGCGCCATCTCGACGATCGACTCGATGAGCGGCATGAAGAGTTCGAGCAGCCGGACCAGGAAGTTGCCCTTCATGGACTTGTTGAGCTTGTCCTGGCCCTTGGCCGCCTTGCCGGCGCCGGACTCGTACCTGCCGAGCTTGCCGCCGGCCGACTGAGCGGTGTCGCCGGCCTTCTTCATGGCGCGCTCGGCCTGCTCGGAGGCGGTCTTGAGGTTCTTGAGCTGGGTACCGGAGCCCTGGGCGTTGGTGCGGAGCGTCCTGAGCTGCCCGGACGCCGCCTTCCCGGCGTCCCCGACCTTCCTGACCGAGGATCCGGCGCCGGAGGCCTGGGTTTTGAAGCTGCTGAGGGAGCTGGACGCGTTCTTCAGGTTCTTGACGAGAGACATGGGTCACCTCCTTCCGTGGGGGTGGGATCAGGCGGGGGCGCCGCCGCCGAGTTCCGCGTTGATGTCGCGTACCGTCCGGGCGAAGTCGCGCATCTTGGCGGCGAGGGTTCCGGTGTTCTCGGCGAGGAGCGCGGCCTTCTCGGCCGCCTGCCCGAGGGTTCCGGCCTTGGGGACCTTGTCCACGTCGAGGCCGGTCATGGCGATCTTCAGCTTGCCGATGGCGTCGGCGAACTTGGTGGTCTTCTTGGGGTCCGCGTTCCGCACGGCGCCGTTGATCTTGCCCATGCCGCTGGCGACCAGGGGCATGGACCGGTGGTCGACGCCGGTGATGGCGTCGGCGATCTTCTTGATCGCCTCCGCGGCCTTCCCGGCCTTGCTCGCGCTCGGCAGCTTGCGCATGCCGCTGATGAAGTCGGGGGCCCGGTTGTTGAACGTGAGCAGCTCGGGGTTGAGCCGTTCGAGCTGCGCCCGCAGGTTGTCGAAGTTCGCGTTCCGGGGGATGGCGGCCATGCCGCCGGCCGAGGCTTCCTCGTTCCTCCGGACGTCGTCGCGGTCCTGGCGGCGGGGGATGAGGCCGCCGTCCCGCTGGGCGAGGATCTGGTTCCGGAGCTGTGGCCACTTGCGGCCGAGGAAGTTGAAGATGCCGCCCTGGATGGTGCGCTGGAGGTTCTTGAAGTTCAACGCGAGGGCGAGGAGGAACGCGGGGACGGCGAGGCCGATGAAGGCGGACAGGGCGTAGGCCGGCCACCAGACGCTGTCCTCGTGGAACTTCTCGACGGCGGAGGCGAAACCCTCCAGCCCCATGGCCTCCATCCACTCCGACTTCTTCGCCTTGACGAGCTCCTGGTGCATCTCCTCGATCTTCTTGAAGTACTCGGCGTTGAACTGGGTCTTGAACCACTCCTCGGTGATCAGCTTCGGAGCCTGCTCGATCAGGTGCTGCTTGAGCTCGGAGACCTTGTTGTCGGGCTTCTTCTGGTCGACCGCGATGGTGCCGGTGATCAGGGCTTCCTTGAGGGCCGCGATCTCCTTGGAGAGCCCTTCGATGGTGTCTGTCATGCGTGTACTCCGCTTCCGGCCGGTGACGGCCAAGCGCCGAAAAGCCCCCGCCGGTGCCGGCGGGGGCTTGTTCGTGTGGGGGCGGCGGGCGGCGGCTAGGCGTCCTCGCCCCGGCGGGAGTCGCGCCGCACCGTGGCGAGCGCGTCGTTCCAGCCGGCCGCGTACGCGCGGGTCTCGCAGCGGGAGACCTCGGCGTACAGGCTGCCGAGCAACGCTCTCTTGTCGAGGGCGGCGGGTCCGTCGAGGAGCTGGCGGAGGCGGTCCTGGAGAGGGATGTGCGGTCGCGATGCCTCGGCCTGCTGGGTCATGGACGCCTGCCTTCCGGTTGCTTGCCCGTGCGTGCGTGGCGGCGCCGCGGAGTGAGGAGCGGGGGCACCACGTGTTCGAACTCTTGTGCGAACAGAGTGTGGAACATCTGTTCGGTGTTTGTCGAGCGGGAAACACCTGACGGAGCGTCTTCTCGTCAGGTTCCCGAACGTGTTGGCGGCTGAAGGGTGCTTGTGTTCGACCGGGTAACCTGGAAGGCGCTCTCCGGACCGGACCACCTCGGGGCGCGGGGGGCGCGAGGGGCGCGCGGGGACCCCAGGGGGCTGGAAGGCAGTACTGACGCATGGAAACGGAGCCGGGTGCCAACCGCCGGGAGCGAGTCGTCGACTGGCTCGCGTCCCACCCCGACCTGCCCCATCTCTTCGCACGCCTCTCCGAGCTCGTCCTGGTCCACGGGTACGCCACCGAGGACCTCGTCGTGATCCCCCGGGCCGAGGTCGACCGCCGGGAGACGGCCGCGTTCACCGCGGGCTGGGCCGAGGCCGTGTCGGACGAACTCCCGCGCATACGACGGGAGTACGAGAAGCGCGTCGCCGACGCCTACACCCAGGGCCAGGGTGCGGCGCGGGGCGTCCGCCGGCCCGAGCGGCGGATCGACAGCGGACACGACGGCGCCCGGGTCATCGCCCTGCCGTTCGCCCGGCTGCTCGAACCGCCCGCCGCCGTGGTCGAGGCCGAGGAACGCGTCCGCAGGGAACGCGAACTGTTCGAACAGCGGCCCGAGCCGGAACCCGAACACGCCTCGGGCCCCGAACCGGGCTCGGACCCCGACGTCCTCCTGACCGCCCAGGAGAGCCGCACCCGCAGGAGCGCCCAGCCCGTACGGAAGGTCGTACGCGGCAAGGGCGGGCGCCCGATCGTGCCGCCGCTCGCCGGGGTCCCCGTACAGAACGGCCCGCACGCCGACCGGCGCGAGCAGGACGCCGGCGACGCCGACACGCGTCCCGGCAAGGGGCGCCGGGGCTCGCTGTCCGAGCGGGCCAAGGCCCTGGAGAAGGACCTCTCCGCCGAGCGAGCACGGGAAGCGCCCCCGGAGTCCGCTCCCTGACGGGAACGGCCTCCGGGGGCCGCGGGGTCACCCGAAGAACCGGGCGAGGGTGTGGGGAGACACCGCCGCGCCCTCCTCGGCGCGCGTGCTCCACCCCTGCTCGTCGATGTCCGTGCCGTCCGCGCCGTCGTGGTCCTCGTCCGCGCCCGTGTTCGGGCCGCCCGGACGGGGAACGGGCGTCGGCGGATCGGGCTGGTCGCCGTCCTCGCCGCCGTTGACGCACAGGAACATCCAGTTGGAGACGGCCAGATGGTCCACCGCGGCCGCCAGCAGGTGGTCGCTGACCGACCACTCGGCCGCCTCGCCGTGCAGCTCCCGCTGGACGGCGCTGTCCCGCGGCAGATGCTTGATCAGCGTCAGGACCCGGCGGCTGGAGAGCGTGCCGCGGTGCCAGTCGAGGAGATCGGTGGAGTAGTAGCGGAGGAAGTCCGCCTCAAGGGCCTCGGCGTGTTCGTCGACGAACTCGACGAGGCTCAGTCTTCCCCCAGGCCGAGCCCGGTCTCCTTGCCGTAGGCCTCCAGGATGGCGGCGATGTCCTGCATGGTGACGTCGTGCTGCTCGAAGGCGGCGAACTGCTTGTCACCCATCAGGAGCGCGAGCAGGCCGTCCACGTCGTTGTCGTCGAGCTTGCGCAGCGCCTTGGCCGTCGCACGGCTCAGTTCGGTCGGAAGGGTGTAGCTCTCGCCGTCCAGCTCGAAGGACCAGGCGCGGCCGTGGGCCTCCTGTCGCTGGGCGCGGGCGGCGTTGACGTCGAAACGGGCCATGGTGATGCGTACTCCTTGTTCCGGGTGAAGACAGGGGAGATCGGGAGAGGGGCGGGACGGATCTCTCCGTCCCGCCCCTGGAGAAGGGGTCAGACGGTCGCGGAGTACTGGCTGTCCTTCATGATGAAGGTGGCCAGCGGCTTGCCGTCGCCGTTCGACATGGCGGAGAAGGTGATGCCCAGCTGGGAGGCGGCCTTGCGCGCCAGCTTGATGTCGTCGGACGCGGTGACCTGGCCGCGCGGGATGATGAAGCGGTACTTGACCACGGTCGTGCCGCCGGCCTTGACGTCGGTGAACTCCAGGCCGAGGGCCCGGGCGTCCGCGAACGGACGCTCGGCGATGTCGTACCGGTAGGTGTCGACCGCCGGGGCCGCCTCCGACTTGACGTCGCCGCCACCCATGAAGAACGGCAGCGTCTTCTCGTTGAACTGGAGCATCGAGAACTTCAGCGAGAGGTCACGGCTCGAGTAGATGTAGTGGACCGGGGAGACCGACTGCCACGAGTCGATGGCCTCCAGCTTGTCCTTCTTCGAGAACGTGACGCCGTCCCCGGTGGTCAGACCCAGGTCGGTCCAGCCCGCCCAGTCGGTGGCGGAGTCGGTGCCGAAGGAGGTCGGGGCCGCGGTGCCGACGTCGGCGACGTAGAGCTTGCCGGTACCGGCGACGCGGATCTCGGCCGAGTTGTTTCCTGCCATGGTGTGTTTCTCCTTGGTGAGAGGGCTGCCGCCCCGGACCTCGGTCCGGGTACGGCAAAGGCCCCGCCGGACGGCGGGGCCTGGTCTGTGGGGCGAGCGCACGGGGGCGCTCGGTGTGAGCGGTCCGGAGCCGCTCGGCGAGCGGCTAGAACACGCTCAGGGAGAGGCGGATGACGCACAGGTAGCGGTTGGCGCCCCGGTAGAGGTAGTCGGGCAGCCAGCGCGGCCCGTCCTGCTCCTCGACGTCGTGGACGACGTTGTTGGCCCCGATCTGCTTGCCGATGGTGGCGAGCAGGGCCCGGCGGGCGCCGTTGGCGAGGACGTGGGCGGCGTTCTTGGTCGGCCCGTACACCTCGAACTCGATCAGCGGCATGTCGACGTGCAGGTCGCCGATCCAGGCGCCGCCGCGGCGGTTCACCAGGACGGCGGCCTGGGTGCCGTCGAAGCCGGCCGGCGCGTTGACCGCGATGGTCGCGCCGGCCAGGGCGGGATCGGCCTTGAGGACGTCGACGACCAGCTTCTCGACGTCCGGGAAAGCACTCGGGGGAGTGGTCATGACGGGTTCTCCTCGGGAGAGGGGTGCGGGACGGGGGGCCGCCCGGGGCGCTCCGGCGGGAGGGGCGGGGCGCGGCAGCGCGCCCGGACGGCGAACGGCGAAGCCGCCGCCCTTCGTTGGGGCGCAGCTCCGCCGCTGCACCAACTGTGACAGAGAGCGTGCGCGCACGCAACTAGTTCCGTACGGGCTTCCACGGGCGCCCGATAGGTTGGCGGCCACCGACCGAGGAGCCGCCCCGTGCCCGCCGCCCGCCCCCGCCTTCTGTACGTCAGCGACCTCGCCTACCCGGCCCGCGGACGGCGCTACTGCGACGAGGACATCCACCTCACCGCCCGGCTGCGCGAGACCTTCGACCTGGCGGTCTGCCATCCGCTCGACGCCGCCGCCCTCATGGACGACTTCGACGCCGTCGTCGTACGCAACAGCGGCCCGGTCATCGGCTACCAGAAGGAGTACGACGCCTTCCGCGAGCGCGCCCGGGCCGCGGGCACCCGCGTCTACAACCCGCTCCACGGCCGCGGCGACATGGCGGGCAAGCAGTACCTGCTCGACCTGACCGCCGCCGGGTACCCCGTCATCCCCACCGTCGACCGGCCCGAGGACCTCCACCGGCTGCCCGCCGCCGCCGAGTACGCGGTCAAGCCCAAGGCCGGCGCCGACTCGATAGGCCTGCGCTTCCTCCCGTACGAGGAGCTCGCCGGCCTCGCCTACGACGGCCTCCTCGTCCAGCCGCGCGTCGACTTCCGGTACGAGGTCTCCTTCTACTTCGTCGACGACCTCTTCCAGTACGCCCTCCACGCCCCCGACCCCGCACGCCGCTGGGTCCTGGAGCCGTACGAGCCCACCGAGGACGACCTGGCCTTCGCCCGCCGCTTCGTCGACTGGAACACCCTCGACCACGGCATCCAGCGCGTGGACGCCTGTCGCGCCCCCGGCGGCGAGCTGCTCCTCGTCGAACTGGAGGACCTCAACCCCTATCTCTCCCTGGACCGCGTCCCCGAGGAGACCCGCGACCGCTTCGTCACCGCCTTCACGGACTCGCTCCACCGCTTCCTGGCGGTCTGAGGAGCGGCACGAGAAAGCGCCCCCCGTCCTTCACGGACGGGGGGCGCCTTCTCGTACGACGGGGAGTCAGGCGGTACGCGGACGGCGGCGGGCCACCCGCTCGGCGGCGAACACGTCCTCCAGGCGGAAGAGCTGCGCCCGGCCCGCCTTCCCGGCGGCCCGCAGATGGCCGAGCTGGACCCACTTGCGGATGGTCGCGGGGGCGACCCCGGCCTCCTCGGCGGCGAGCGGCCCGGGGATCAGGGCCGGCAGGGCGGGCGAGCTCAGCATGAGGTCTCCTTCGGGTCGCCGCCCGGTGCGGTGGCCGTGTCCATCGCCGCCTCGATCTCCTCGGTACGGGCTCCGGCGGCGGCCGCGAGCTCCGCCCACTCCCGCTCCGGCCACAGATGCCGGTAGGCGGGATCGTCCTGGCAGCCGCACGCCGCGTCCACGCACACACAGGCCGGGTTCACACAGAGCACCGCGCGCCGGTCGGGGAAGGCCCGCAGCGACACCGAGTCGCACCAGGGGCAGCGGCCCGACACCCGTACGACCGTCTCCGCGTCACCGAGCGTCCGGGCGCAGCGCCGGGCCATCCGGCGGATCTCGTCCCGTACGTGCCGGGCGAGGTCCGGGTCGGCTGCGATCGCGTCGAGCAACCCCACGACCCGGCGGAGCCGGGCGGTCACCCCGGCGCGCGGCGGCCTGGGCAGCGCGAGCCGGGCGCACACGGCCTCCTCCAGCTCCACCACCCCGTCGGTGATGTCGCGGATCGCGTCGGAGACGTGCAGCCGGATCGGGGCGGCGCCGTGACCGGGGACGGAGAGACCGTGCCGCTGCTGGAGGAGCAGCGCCTCACGGCGCTCCTCGCGGATCTGCTCGTCACGGCCGGCGGGGGAGGGGGCCGGGGCGCTCCCGGCGGGGCCGCGGCGGCCGGGCGCGAGCTCCTCGGCGAGCTCGGGGAACTGGCGTACGAGGGAGGCGGTCCAGAGCGCGATGTCGCGCAGCACGGGCTCGACGGCTGCGGTGGGGGGCGTGCGGTCAGCCACGGCGGCCGCTCCGGGTGAGTGTCGGGGCGAGGGCGACCGCCTTGGCCACGCGGGCCGCGTCCGCCGGACGCCCGTTGCGCCAGAGGCGGCCGGCGCAGACGCCGTCGAAGTAGCTCTCGGCGGGGGCCACCGCCGTCTCGCACTCGCGGCGGACGGGGCAGCCGGCGCAGGCGCGCAGCGCCGGGGCCGCCTCCTTGGCGCGGCGGGCGAAGACGACGGACGGGGAGAGGTCGGCGCACGCGGCGTCGGCCTGCCAAGGGGTGGGGTCGGGCTGGAACAAGAGGTTCTCCACGGTCCGGGGCTCCCCGAACCCATGGGACCGATGGGGCCGTTGGGGCTCGGGGGGCCGACGAGTGCGGCGGCGAGCCAGACTTACATGTTGCGTGCGGGCGCGCAACAAATTTGAGGGCACCCCCGAGGTTGCCTTCACCGTTTCGACACGTTGCGTACCCGAAACCAAGTAATTCTGTGCGCGCAAGCACGCTAGAGTTGGGTGCCTGGAGGAGTGGAGTGAGGAGCTGTACATGACCACTCGTGGGCTGGATGAGTTCGCAGGCTGGGTCGAAGGGCTGATGCGACAGCGCGGCTACGACATCGACAGCCCGCGCGGCGGCGGCAAGTCCCGGATCGCGGACGAGGCCGGGGTGCACCGGGCCGCCGTGACGCGCCTGCTGCAGCGGCAGAGCATGCCCGACCTGGAGACCATGCGCAGGATCGCCCCGCTGCTCGGGGTCTCGGTCCGCGACATGCTGATCCGGTCCGGCCGCGTGAGCCCGGAGGAGCTCCCGATGGCGGCGGATCTGCTGCCGCCGAGCGACTGGCAGCCGTCGATGGAGGACTTCGCGCGCTGGCTCGGGGTCCCCGACGACCGCATGGGCGTCTTCGTCAAGGTCGTGAACCAGTTCCTGGAGCCCGACACGGAGGCGGAAGGGCCCGCCGAGGCCCCCGAACCCCGCCGCACAGCCCGGGACTGACCCCGGTCCCGCCCCGGGCCGGCCCCCGGTCCGCGGCGATCTTGCCTGGTCCCGGCCTTCCCCGGCCGGGACCACGTGCGCGTGGGCATTTGTTTTGACCGGAGTCCATGCGATAGGTACGCTCAAGCCTTGTGCCTGGGGTGTGCCTGGGCTCGCGTGCGTGTCCTCAACCGCAAGGCGAGTCATATATCGGCCACCGTGATCCGCGCCTTTTCCGCCTTGGTGGAGGGGTCCGCGAGATTCGACACACCCGACCGCGTGGGTCGGCGAATGTTCCAGGTTAGTTTCACCGACGGCACACAGAAACCGGAGAAGTAGTGCCTACGATCCAGCAGCTGGTCCGGAAGGGCCGGCAGGACAAGGTCGAGAAGAACAAGACGCCCGCACTCGAGGGTTCCCCTCAGCGTCGCGGCGTCTGCACGCGTGTGTTCACGACCACCCCGAAGAAGCCGAACTCGGCCCTCCGTAAGGTCGCGCGTGTGCGTCTGACCTCCGGCATCGAGGTCACGGCCTACATCCCGGGTGAGGGTCACAACCTGCAGGAGCACTCCATCGTGCTCGTGCGTGGTGGCCGTGTGAAGGACCTGCCGGGTGTTCGCTACAAGATCATCCGCGGTTCCCTCGACACGCAGGGCGTCAAGAACCGTAAGCAGGCTCGCAGCCGCTACGGCGCCAAGAAGGAGAAGTAAGAATGCCTCGTAAGGGCCCCGCCCCGAAGCGCCCGGTCATCATCGACCCGGTCTACAGCTCTCCTCTTGTCACCTCGCTGATCAACAAGATCCTGCTGGACGGCAAGCGTTCCACCGCCGAGCGCATCGTGTACGGCGCCATGGAGGGTCTTCGTGAGAAGACCGGCCAGGACCCGGTCATCACGCTGAAGCGCGCTCTCGAGAACGTCAAGCCGGCCCTCGAGGTCAAGTCCCGCCGTGTCGGTGGCGCCACCTACCAGGTGCCGATCGAGGTCAAGCCGGGCCGCGCGTCCACGCTGGCCCTCCGCTGGCTCGTCGGTTACTCCCGCGCCCGTCGCGAGAAGACCATGACCGAGCGCCTCATGAACGAGCTCCTCGACGCCTCGAACGGCCTCGGTGCGGCCGTCAAGAAGCGTGAGGACACGCACAAGATGGCCGAGTCCAACAAGGCCTTCGCGCACTACCGCTGGTAGTCGCAACCCACATCGAGACCGAGAGAAGACTGAGCCGATATGGCTACCACTTCGCTTGACCTTGCCAAGGTGCGCAACATCGGCATCATGGCTCACATCGACGCGGGCAAGACGACCACCACCGAGCGGATCCTGTTCTACACCGGTGTCTCGTACAAGATCGGTGAAGTCCACGACGGCGCTGCCACGATGGACTGGATGGAGCAGGAGCAGGAGCGCGGCATCACGATCACGTCTGCCGCGACGACCTGCCACTGGCCGCTCGAGAATGTCGATCACACGATCAACATCATCGACACGCCGGGTCACGTCGACTTCACCGTCGAGGTGGAGCGTTCGCTGCGCGTGCTCGACGGTGCTGTCACCGTGTTCGACGGTGTGGCCGGCGTCGAGCCCCAGTCCGAGACTGTCTGGCGTCAGGCGGACCGCTACGGCGTGCCGCGTATCTGCTTCGTCAACAAGCTCGACCGTACGGGCGCCGAGTTCCTCCGCTGCGTCGACATGATCGTGGACCGCCTCGGCGCCGTCCCGATCGTCATGCAGCTCCCCATCGGTGCCGAGATGGACTTCCAGGGCGTTGTCGACCTGGTCCGCATGAAGGCGCTTGTCTGGTCCGCCGAGGCCAGCAAGGGCGAGATGTACGACGTCGTCGACATCCCGGCCTCGCACACGGAGCTCGCCGAGGAATGGCGCGCGAAGCTGGTCGAGACCGTCGCGGAGAACGACGAGGAGCTCATGGAGCTCTTCCTCGAGGGCGTCGAGCCCACCGAGGAGCAGCTGTACGCGGCTGTCCGTCGCATCACCATCGCTTCCGGCAAGGGCAACGGCGAGAAGACGGTCACCCCCGTCTTCTGTGGCACCGCGTTCAAGAACAAGGGCGTTCAGCCCCTGCTCGACGCTGTCGTCCGTTACCTGCCGTCCCCCCTGGACGTCGAGGCCATCGAGGGCCACGACGTCAAGGACGCCGAGCTGGTCGTCAAGCGCAAGCCGTCCGACGACGAGCCGCTGTCGGCCCTCGCGTTCAAGATCGCGAGCGACCCGCACCTCGGCAAGCTCACCTTCGTCCGGATCTACTCCGGTCGCCTGGAGGCCGGCACCGCGGTGCTGAACTCCGTCAAGGGCAAGAAGGAGCGCATCGGCAAGATCTACCGCATGCACGCGAACAAGCGTGAGGAGATCGACTCGGTGGGCGCCGGCGACATCGTCGCCGTCATGGGCCTCAAGCAGACCACTACCGGTGAGACGCTGTGTGACGACAAGAACCCGGTCATCCTGGAGTCCATGGACTTCCCGGCGCCGGTCATTCAGGTCGCCATCGAGCCCAAGTCCAAGGGTGACCAGGAGAAGCTGGGTGTCGCCATCCAGCGTCTCGCGGAGGAGGACCCCTCCTTCCAGGTGCACTCGGACGAGGAGACCGGCCAGACCATCATCGGTGGTATGGGCGAGCTTCACCTCGACATCCTCGTCGACCGTATGCGTCGCGAGTTCAAGGTCGAGGCGAACGTCGGCAAGCCGCAGGTCGCGTACCGCGAGACGATCCGCAAGGCCGTCGAGCGCGTGGACTACACCCACAAGAAGCAGACCGGTGGTACCGGTCAGTTCGCCAAGGTGCAGATCGCGATCGAGCCCATCGAGGGTGGCGACGCCTCCTACGAGTTCGTGAACAAGGTCACCGGTGGCCGCATCCCGAAGGAGTACATCCCTTCGGTCGACGCGGGTGCGCAGGAGGCCATGCAGTTCGGCATCCTGGCCGGCTACGAGATGACTGGCGTCCGCGTCATCCTTCTCGACGGTGGCTACCACGAGGTCGACTCCTCCGAGCTCGCGTTCAAGATCGCCGGTTCGCAGGCCTTCAAGGAGGCCGCGCGCAAGGCTTCGCCCGTCATCCTTGAGCCGATGATGGCCGTTGAGGTCGTCACGCCCGAGGACTACATGGGTGAGGTCATCGGCGACATCAACTCCCGCCGTGGCCAGATTCAGGCCATGGAGGAGCGCAGCGGCGCTCGCGTCGTGCGGGGCCTCGTGCCCCTGTCGGAGATGTTCGGCTACGTCGGCGACCTCCGCAGCAAGACCTCGGGTCGCGCAAGCTACTCGATGCAGTTCGACTCCTACGCCGAGGTTCCGCGGAACGTCGCCGAGGAGATCATCGCGAAGGCCAAGGGCGAGTAACTCTTCCGAGTTCACGCTTTAGGCTTGACACCAGTCGCCGGGGCTCAGCTCCCGAAACCCGAGGGTTCGGGTCCCGGCGGATGGCATCCCAGCAAAGATCACCTGGCGCCGATGAGCAAGGCGTACAGAACCACTCCGCAGGAGGATTCAGTGGCGAAGGCAAAGTTCGAGCGGACTAAGCCGCACGTCAACATCGGCACCATCGGTCACATTGACCACGGTAAGACGACCCTCACGGCCGCCATTACCAAGGTGCTGCACGACGCGTACCCGGACCTGAACGAGGCCTCGGCCTTCGACCAGATCGACAAGGCTCCCGAGGAGCGCCAGCGCGGTATCACGATCTCGATCGCGCACGTCGAGTACCAGACGGAGTCGCGTCACTACGCGCACGTCGACTGCCCGGGTCACGCTGACTACATCAAGAACATGATCACGGGTGCCGCGCAGATGGACGGCGCGATCCTCGTGGTTGCCGCCACCGACGGCCCGATGCCGCAGACCAAGGAGCACGTGCTCCTGGCCCGCCAGGTCGGCGTTCCGTACATCGTCGTCGCCCTGAACAAGGCCGACATGGTGGACGACGAGGAGATCCTGGAGCTCGTCGAGCTCGAGGTCCGTGAGCTCCTCTCCGAGTACGAGTTCCCGGGCGACGACCTTCCGGTCGTCCGTGTCTCGGCGCTCAAGGCCCTTGAGGGCGACAAGGAGTGGGGCGAGAAGCTCCTCGGCCTCATGCACGCGGTGGACGAGTCCATCCCGCAGCCCGAGCGTGACGTCGACAAGCCGTTCCTGATGCCGATCGAGGACGTCTTCACGATCACCGGTCGTGGCACCGTCGTCACCGGTCGTATCGAGCGTGGTGTCCTCAAGGTCAACGAGACCGTCGACATCATCGGCATCAAGACCGAGAAGACCACCACCACGGTCACGGGCATCGAGATGTTCCGCAAGCTGCTCGACGAGGGCCAGGCCGGTGAGAACGTCGGTCTGCTCCTCCGTGGCATCAAGCGCGAGGACGTCGAGCGCGGCCAGGTCATCATCAAGCCGGGTTCGGTCACGCCGCACACCAGCTTCGAGGCCCAGGCCTACATCCTGTCGAAGGACGAGGGTGGCCGTCACACCCCGTTCTTCAACAACTACCGCCCGCAGTTCTACTTCCGTACCACGGACGTGACCGGCGTCGTGACCCTCCCCGAGGGCACCGAGATGGTCATGCCGGGCGACAACACCTCCATGACCGTCGAGCTGATCCAGCCCGTCGCCATGGAGGAGGGCCTCAAGTTCGCCATCCGTGAGGGTGGCCGGACCGTCGGCGCCGGCCAGGTCGTCAAGATCAACGCCTGATCGTTGATCTGACCTGGTAGCTCCACGAGCTGCAGCAGAAGGCCCCGCACCGTTCGGTGCGGGGCCTTCTCGCATTCCCTCGCATGTCCGGAGTGGTTACGGCCGCCAGCTCCACGGGTGCCCGTCCGCGCCGAGGCCCACCACGGTCGCCCCGTCCGCGCGCAGGTGCAGCGCCGCCGACACCGCCGGCGCCCCCGTCGTACGGGTCCGCGTCCGGTTCCCGGCCCGCACCCGCACCCGGCCGTCCTGATCCGTGCCCAGGAGCACGGTCCCCAGGGTCGCGGAGCGCGCGGCGACCACACCCCCGTACCCGTCCAGGCCGGCGTCGCCGCCGGGCCCGAGGAGTTCCCCGGCCGCCGGGCGCCGGTAGTAGAGGGCCCCGCCGGCCGACGCCACCGTGGATCCGGAGAGCGGCAGCGGCTCCGTCCGCTCGATCCCGTCCACCCAGTGCCGTACGGACTCCCGCCCCGCCGCGTGGAGGTGCACCCGGCCCGTCGCGTCGAGCGACACGGCGAGTCCGTCCTGGACCTCCGCCGCCCCCGGGAGCGTCCGCCACGGGCCCCAGGAGCCGTCCGCCGCCCGCACCCGGGTCGAGACGTTCTTGTCCGCGTTCCGTACGAAGAGGTGGACCCGGCCGTCGGGCGCCGCGACGGCCACCGGCGCACCGACCCGGCGCCCCCGGTCGTCCGTGCGCTCCGGGTTCCCGAGCCCGCGCCAGGCCAGGAAAGGGCCGCCGGGAGAGCGCTGCTCCAGGAGCACCAGCTCGCGCCGGTTCCGCCCGCCGTGGCCGTCGATCGCGGAGAACCGCACCCCGAAGAGCAGCACCCGGCCGTCGCCGAGCACCGCCGAGCCGAGCGCGGGGGCGAGCGGGCCGCCGCCGAGGTCCGTCGGCTCGCCCCAGACGCCGGGCGTCGTCTCCTGCCAGCGGACCGCGCGCAGGCCGAGCACCCCGTACGCGGCGAGGCGGCCGTCCGGCAGCTCGGCGAGCGCCGGGCCGGCGGTGGGCCAGCGGTGGTGGGTGGAGCGGACCCAGCCCTTGCGGTTGGTGAGCGGCCGTTCGCCGCCGACGCCGTAGTCGCCGCAGCCCGAGGGGTTGCCGCACTCCCAGGAGGGGTCGCCGCCGTACGGGACGAGGCGGGCGGCCTTCTCCTTGAGCACCTGGGGCGGGAGGTTCTTCGGCCAGTGCCGGTTGTAGTAGCCGCGGAAGGCGGTCGTCGTGAACGCGGGTATCGGTTCGCCGTCCCGGACCGCGTCCGAGACCCAGCGGCTCAGCGCGGCCCAGGTGAACGAGGCGACGGCCGTGTGGTCGCCGTGGTCCGAGTAGCCGGGCTGTTCCGAGTCCCGGTTGCGGGTGGCCTCGTCGCTGAGCTGGATGTCCGGGTCGGGGTCCAGGGTGTGCACGACGGTGGGCCGGTAGCGGGCGAGCAGTCCGACGAGGACGCCGACCAGCTGGTCGTAGTCGTAGGTGTCCGAGCGGGTGACGGGCGAGCCGGCCGACAGATGGGTCCGCAGCTCCAGGGCGCGGTCGTGCCAGAGGGCCGGCAGGGCCATGTAGCGCCGGTTCGTGTGCATGGGCAGGTTGAGGAAGACCAGCTCGACGCGGTTCCGGCCGTGGACGAGGGTGTCGATCTCGGCCCGCCGGCCGCCGGGGAGCGTGAGCGTCTCGCGCCGCCAGGGCGTGAACATCGGCAGGCCGAGCGCCGCCGCGTACGACTGGCGCAGACCCTGGTGGCGTGCCGAGGAGTAGGCGGCGCGGTCCGGGGGAGTGTCCGGCATCCCCTTGATCCGGTTCCGGCCGGTGTGCTCGCCGGCGGTCACGTACACGGAGACGAGCGGGACCCCGGCGTCGAGGAGGCGCTGGGTGTCCGGGTTCATGAAGTACAGGTCGTCGTCGGGGTGCGCGGCGACCTGCAGGAGCAGCGCCCGCCGGGTCCGCGCGGAGGCGATCGGCTTGCCGGGCGCGGGGTCGACGGTCGGCGCGGCCCTGCGCGGCTCCGGCACGGAACACCCGGCGACGGCCGAGGTGACGCCGAGGGCGGCGGCGAGAACCGCTCGCCGGCGGGGTGCTGTGGTCACGTGCGCGGTCCGTCCCCTGGGTAGTGCGGTCCCAGGTAAGACGGATGTTCGATGCCGGTGGTTGTGTGCGGACCGATCCCCGCCTGGCAGGATTCGGCCTTCGGGAAGCGATCTTCGAAAATCGCTGGGGATCATGTCGAGGACGGGCCGTCGGCTCCGACCGAGGGGTGACAGCGCGCCACAGGGGCGGGCGAACGGGGAGGACGACCACCATGAAGTACGTCGCGATGATCTACGGCAACCAGGCCAAGTGGGACGCCTTCCCCGCCGAGGCCTGGCCCGAGGCGATCGCCCGCCAGGAAGCCTTCAACAGGAGGTACCGCGAGAGCGGCGAGCTGATCGGCGCGTACGGACTCGCCGACGCGGCCGCCGCCCAGCTGGTACGGCGTGAGGGCGGCGCCCCGGCGGTCACCGACGGCCCGTACCTGGAGACCAAGGAGTACCTGGCCAGCTTCTACCTGCTGGACTGCGACAGCCTGGAGCGGGCCCAGGAGATCGCCGCGGACATGCCCTTCGCGGACACCGACCCCGTCGAGCTGTGGCCGGTCCTGCACGAGTCCGCGGCGGACGTGTGAGCGGCTCCGCCGAGGTCGAGGGCCTACTGCGGACGTACGCGCCGCAGGTCCTCGGCGCGCTCGTCCGCCGGTACGGCACCTTCGACCTCTGCGAGGACGCCGTCCAGGAGGCGCTGATCGCCGCCGCCCGGCAGTGGCCCGCGGACGGCGTCCCCGACAACCCGCGCGGCTGGCTGGTCACCGTCGCCACCCGCAGGTTCGTCGACCTGGTGCGCAGCGAGGCCGCCCGCAGGCGCCGCGAGGACGCCGTGGCCCTGGCCACCCCGGACTCCGAGCTCCTGGCCCGCCCCGCGGACGAGGAACCCGGCGGCGACCGGGACGACTCGCTCTCGCTGCTCTTCCTCTGCTGCCACCCGGAGCTGTCCCCGCCCAGCCGGATCGCGCTCACCCTGCGCGCCGTCGGCGGTCTCACCACCGCGCAGATCGCCGCCGCGTTCCTGGTGCCCGAGGCGACGATGGCGCAGCGCATCAGCCGGGCCAAGCAGACGATCAGGGCGGTGGGCGGCTCGTTCGCGCTTCCGCCGGGGGAGGACCGTACGGCGCGGCTCGCCGAGGTCCGGCACGTGCTCTACCTGATCTTCAACGAGGGCTACACGGCGAGCGCCGGCGAGGAGCTGACCGCGCCCGAGCTGTCCACCGAGGCGATCCGGCTCGCGCGGCTGCTCCACCGGCTGCTGCCCGAGGACACCGAGACGGCAGGACTCCTCGCCCTGATGCTGCTCACCGACGCCCGCAGGCCGGCCCGCACGGGCCCGCACGGCGAGCTGGTGCCGCTCGCGGAGCAGGACCGGGGGAGGTGGGACGGCCGGCTCGTCGCGGAGGGCGTCGAGCTGATCAGCCGCACCCTGCCCAGGGGCCTGGTCGGCCCGTACCAGCTGCAGGCGGCGATCGCGGCCGTGCACGACGAGGCGGAGACCTCCGGGGCCACCGACTGGCCGCAGATCCTCGCGCTCTACGAACTCCTGGAGCGGACCGGGCCGAACCCGATGGTCACCCTCAACCGCGCGGTGGCCGTCGCGATGGTCGAGGGGCCCGCGGCGGGGCTCGCGCTCCTGGACGAGCTCGCACGGGACAAGCGGCTGGCCCGGCACCACCGGCTGCTCGCCACCCGGGCCCACCTGCTCGAACTCCTCGGTGAGAAGGAGACCGCGGCGGAGGCCTACCGGGAGGCGGCACGCCGTACGACCAGCGCTCCGGAACGCCGTCATCTCACCGAGCGGGCACGGCGCTTGGGGTGAGGCGGAGGGGGGCGGCCGTCCCCCGCGCGTGCGCCCCGGCGCATGGCCGTACGTGACGTGGGGTACAGTCTTCGCTCCCGATTGGCGGCCGGATGGCCCCGTATGGCAGACTGTCGGGGTTGCTCGGTTGAGTGCCGATGCTGCGCGCCTCCCGTCGGGAGGACCGGAAGCGAGTCCCACAGTACTCGTCGCTCCTTCTCAGGAGCGGACGTACGGGAATCTTCTGGGAAGCGTCAGCGGGGTGCCGACCAGGCGCCCGGTGGGTGTTTTGCCCCCGGCCTGCGGTCACGGCGACCGTGCCCCCTTGGTTGGGAAATCCTCAGGGATTTCTGCGTAGAGGGAGTGCGACACGCCCGACCGCGTGGGTCGGAGATACGACAACGCTTTTCAGTAAGCGAAGCCGATCGGGTTCCAGAGCGTTACGAGACAAAGGACTACTAGTAGCCATGGCGGGACAGAAGATCCGCATCCGGCTCAAGGCCTACGACCACGAGGTCATCGACTCCTCGGCGAAGAAGATCGTCGAGACGGTGACCCGCACTGGTGCGTCGGTCGCAGGCCCGGTGCCGCTGCCCACTGAGAAGAACGTGTACTGCGTCATCAAGTCGCCGCACAAGTACAAGGACTCGCGCGAGCACTTCGAGATGCGCACGCACAAGCGCCTCATCGACATCCTCGACCCCACGCCGAAGACGGTTGACTCGCTCATGCGTCTCGACCTCCCGGCG
Organism: Streptomyces sp. NPDC088553; assembly: GCF_044752965.1. Lineage (NCBI taxonomy): Bacteria > Bacillati > Actinomycetota > Actinomycetes > Kitasatosporales > Streptomycetaceae > Streptomyces > Streptomyces sp. NPDC088553. The sequence goes on from NZ_JBIVMG010000005.1 coordinate 476,658, forward strand.
GGCGTTGACATCGAGATCAAGCTCTGAGGGCGCGCGAGATGGCTAAGAACATCAAGGGCATCCTGGGCGAGAAGCTCGGCATGACGCAGGTCTGGGACGAGAACAACCGGGTTGTCCCGGTGACCGTCGTCAAGGCCGGCCCCAATGTCGTGACCCAGGTCCGTACGAACGACATCGACGGCTACGAGTCGGTCCAGATCGCCTTCGGCGAGATCGACCCTCGCAAGGTGAACAAGCCCCTCAAGGGTCACTTCGCCAAGGCCGACGTCACCCCGCGCCGCCACCTGGTGGAGCTCCGCACCGCTGACGCCTCCGAGTACACGCTCGGCCAGGAGATCACCGCCGAGGTCTTCGAGGCCGGCGTGAAGGTCGACGTCACCGGTAAGAGCAAGGGCAAGGGCTTCGCCGGTGTCATGAAGCGCCACAACTTCCGTGGTGGCAAGGCGTCGCACGGTGCCCACCGTGTGCACCGCAAGCCCGGTTCCATCGGTGGCTGCGCCACCCCGGGCCGTGTCTTCAAGGGCATGCGCATGGCGGGTCGCATGGGCAACGAGCGTGTGACCACCCAGAACCTGACCGTCCACGCCGTTGACGCCGAGAAGGGTCTGCTGCTCATCAAGGGCGCCGTCCCCGGCCCTAACGGTGGCCTCGTCCTGGTCCGCACTGCGGCCAAGGGGGTTTGAGGAACCGATGAGCACCATTGACATCCTTTCGCCGGCAGGCGACAAGACCGGGACCGTCGAGCTCCCCGAGGAGATCTTCGGCGCCAAGGTCAGCGTTCCGCTGATCCACCAGGTCGTCGTCGCGCAGCTGGCCGCGGCCCGTCAGGGCACGCACAAGACCAAGACCCGTGGCGAAGTCCGCGGTGGTGGCAAGAAGCCTTACCGCCAGAAGGGCACCGGCCGCGCCCGTCAGGGTTCGACCCGCGCCCCGCAGTTCGCCGGTGGTGGCGTCGTGCACGGTCCCGTGCCGCGTGACTACTCGCAGCGGACCCCGAAGAAGATGAAGGTCGCCGCTCTCCGTGGTGCCCTGTCGGACCGGGCCACCCACTCCCGCATCCACGTCGTCTCCGGCGTGGTCGAGGGTGAGATCTCCACCAAGGCCGCGAAGACGCTGTTCGGCAAGATCTCGGAGCGCAAGAACCTGCTCCTGGTCGCCGAGCGCTCGGACGAGGCCGCGTGGCTGTCCGCTCGTAACCTGCCCCAGGTGCACATCCTGGAGCCGGGCCAGCTCAACACGTACGACGTGATCGTCTCCGACGACGTGGTCTTCACCCAGGCCGCCCTCGAGTCCTTCGTGTCTGGCCCCCAGACCGCTGAGACCGAAGGGAGCGACGCCTGATGACTGAGGCCGTCGTCACCAGCAAGACCTTCTCGGACCCGCGCGACATTCTCGTCAAGCCGGTTGTCTCGGAGAAGAGCTACGCACTGCTGGACGAGAACAAGTACACGTTCATCGTCGCGCCTGGCTCCAACAAGACCCAGATCAAGCAGGCCGTCGAGGCGGTCTTCTCGGTCAAGGTCACCGGGGTCAACACGATCAACCGCCAGGGCAAGCGCAAGCGCACCAAGGCCGGTTTCGGCAAGCGCAAGGACACCAAGCGCGCCATCGTGACCCTTGCCGAGGGCAACCGTATCGACATCTTCGGCGGTCCGACCGCCTAAGGGCGGTCTGGATCGTCCGGAATCGGACGAGGACTGAGAAATGGGAATCCGCAAGTACAAGCCGACTACGCCGGGCCGCCGTGGCTCCTCCGTAGCCGACTTCGTCGAGATCACGCGGTCCACGCCGGAGAAGTCGCTGGTCCGCCCCCTGCACAGCAAGGGCGGCCGTAACAACACCGGTCGTGTGACCGTCCGTCACCAGGGCGGTGGCCACAAGCGTGCCTACCGCGTGATCGACTTCCGTCGTCACGACAAGGACGGCGTGCCGGCCAAGGTCGCTCACATCGAGTACGACCCCAACCGCACCGCGCGCATCGCGCTGCTCCACTACGTGGACGGCGAGAAGCGCTACATCATCGCCCCCAAGGGTCTGACGCAGGGTGACCGCGTCGAGAACGGCCCCGGCGCTGACATCAAGCCCGGCAACAACCTGGCGCTCCGCAACATCCCGGTCGGTACCACGATCCACGCGATCGAGCTCCGTCCCGGTGGCGGCGCCAAGTTCGCGCGCTCCGCTGGTGCCTCCGTGCAGCTGCTGGCGAAGGAGGGCACGATGGCCCACCTTCGTATGCCGTCCGGTGAGATCCGTCTCGTCGACGCCCGCTGCCGCGCCACGATCGGCGAGGTCGGCAACGCCGAGCAGTCGAACATCAACTGGGGCAAGGCCGGCCGTAAGCGCTGGCTGGGCGTCCGCCCGACCGTCCGCGGTGTGGCGATGAACCCGGTTGACCACCCGCACGGTGGTGGTGAGGGCAAGACCTCCGGTGGTCGCCACCCGGTCTCCCCGTGGGGTCAGAAGGAGGGTCGTACTCGCTCGCCGAAGAAGGCTTCGAGCAAGTACATCGTCCGCCGCCGCAAGACGAACAAGAAGCGCTAGGAGCGGGTTTAGATGCCGCGCAGTCTCAAGAAGGGACCCTTCGTTGACGGCCACCTCGTAAAGAAGGTGGACGCTCAGAACGAAGCCGGTACCAAGAACGTCATCAAGACCTGGTCCCGTCGCTCGATGATCATCCCGGCCATGCTCGGCCACACGATCGCGGTGCACAACGGCAAGACCCACATTCCGGTGTTTGTCACCGAGTCGATGGTCGGCCACAAGCTCGGCGAGTTCTCGCCGACGCGCACCTTCCGGGGTCACGTGAAGGACGACCGGAAGTCGAAGCGCCGCTAGTAGCGGGGTGGAATGACCATGACAGACACTGGAAGGACAACCATGGAAGCCAGGGCCCAGGCGCGGTACATCCGCGTCACGCCCATGAAGGCCCGCCGCGTGGTGGACCTTATCCGTGGCATGGACGCCACGGAGGCTCAGGCGGTCCTGCGTTTCGCCCCGCAGGCCGCGAGCGTGCCGGTTGGCAAGGTGCTGGACAGCGCCATCGCCAACGCTGCACACAACTACGACCACACCGACGCCTCTTCGCTGGTCATCAGCGAGGCGTACGTGGATGAGGGCCCGACCCTGAAGCGGTTCCGTCCGCGTGCTCAGGGCCGTGCCTACCGGATCCGTAAGCGGACCAGCCACATCACCGTGGTCGTCAGCAGCAAGGAAGGAACCCGGTAATGGGCCAGAAGGTTAACCCGCATGGGTTCCGGCTCGGCATCACCACGGACTTCAAGTCCCGCTGGTACGCCGACAAGCTGTACAAGGACTACGTCAAGGAAGACGTCGCCATCCGTCGGATGATGACGTCCGGCATGGAGCGCGCCGGCATCTCGAAGGTTGAGATCGAGCGCACCCGTGACCGCGTGCGGGTGGACATCCACACCGCGCGTCCCGGCATCGTCATCGGCCGCCGTGGCGCCGAGGCCGACCGCATCCGCGGCGACCTCGAGAAGCTCACGGGCAAGCAGGTCCAGCTGAACATCCTCGAGGTCAAGAACCCCGAGATGGACGCTCAGCTGGTTGCTCAGGCCGTTGCCGAGCAGCTCTCCTCCCGCGTCTCCTTCCGTCGCGCCATGCGTAAGAGCATGCAGGGCACGATGAAGGCCGGCGCCAAGGGCATCAAGATCCAGTGTGGCGGTCGTCTCGGCGGCGCCGAGATGTCCCGCTCGGAGTTCTACCGCGAGGGCCGTGTGCCCCTGCACACGCTCCGCGCGAACGTCGACTACGGCTTCTTCGAGGCCAAGACGACCTTCGGCCGCATCGGCGTGAAGGTCTGGATCTACAAGGGCGACGTCAAGAACATCGCCGAGGTCCGCGCCGAGAACGCTGCGGCCCGTGCGGGTAACCGCCCGGCCCGTGGTGCCGGCGCTGGCGACCGCCCGGCCGGCCGTGGTGGCCGTGGTGGCGAGCGTGGCGGCCGCGGCCGCAAGCCGCAGCAGCAGTCCGCGCCGGCTGCCGAGGCCCCCAAGGCCGACGCTCCCGCCGCCGCTGCCGCTCCGGCTGAGAGCACCGGAACGGAGGCCTGACCGAAATGCTGATCCCCCGTAGGGTCAAGCACCGCAAGCAGCACCACCCCAAGCGCTCGGGTATGAGCAAGGGTGGTACGCAGGTTGCGTTCGGCGAGTACGGCATTCAGGCCCTCACGCCGGCGTACGTGACCAACCGCCAGATCGAGGCGGCTCGTATCGCGATGACCCGCCACATCAAGCGTGGCGGCAAGGTCTGGATCAACATCTACCCGGACCGCCCGCTGACGAAGAAGCCCGCCGAGACCCGCATGGGTTCCGGTAAGGGTTCTCCGGAGTGGTGGATCGCGAACGTCAAGCCGGGTCGGGTGATGTTCGAACTGTCCTACCCGAACGAGAAGATCGCGCGCGAGGCCCTGACCCGTGCGGCCCACAAGCTGCCGATGAAGTGCAAGATCGTTAAGCGCGAAGCAGGTGAGCTGTGATGTCGGCCGGTACCAAGGCGTCCGAGCTGCGCGAGCTGGGCAACGAGGAGCTTCTCAACAAGCTCCGCGAGGCCAAGGAAGAGCTGTTCAACCTCCGCTTCCAGGCGGCGACGGGCCAGCTCGAGAACCACGGTCGGCTCAAGTCCGTCCGTAAGGACATCGCCCGGATCTACACCCTGATGCGTGAGCGCGAGCTGGGCATCGAGACGGTGGAGAACGCCTGATGAGCGAGAGCAACGTGACTGAGAAGACCGAGCGCAACGCTCGCAAGGTCCGCGAGGGCCTGGTCGTCAGCGACAAGATGGACAAGACCGTCGTCGTCGCTGTCGAGGACCGCGTCAAGCACGCGCTGTACGGCAAGGTCATCCGCCGTACGAACAAGCTCAAGGCTCATGACGAGCAGAACGCTGCCGGCATCGGCGACCGCGTCCTCCTGATGGAGACCCGGAAGCTGTCCGCCACGAAGCACTGGCGCGTCATCGAGATCCTCGAGAAGGCCAAGTAAGGAATTTCCCGCGAGGGAAATCCAAATGTTCAGCCTGAGGGGTTTCCCTCAGGTCAGTTCCGCCAGGCTCGGCCGGGGCTTCCTCGTGAAGCCCCGGCCGGGAACCGGCAGACAATCAGGAGATAGACGTGATCCAGCAGGAGTCGCGACTGCGTGTCGCCGACAACACTGGTGCCAAGGAGATCCTTTGCATCCGTGTTCTCGGTGGCTCGGGTCGCCGCTACGCGGGCATCGGTGACGTCATCGTCGCCACCGTCAAGGACGCGATCCCCGGTGGCAACGTGAAGAAGGGTGACGTCGTCAAGGCGGTCATCGTTCGCACCGTCAAGGAGCGCCGCCGCCAGGACGGCTCGTACATCCGCTTCGACGAGAACGCCGCTGTCATTCTCAAGAACGACGGCGACCCTCGTGGCACCCGTATCTTCGGCCCGGTGGGCCGTGAGCTGCGCGAGAAGAAGTTCATGAAGATCATCTCGCTCGCGCCGGAGGTGCTGTAAGCATGAAGATCAAGAAGGGCGACCTGGTCCAGGTCATCACCGGTAAGGACAAGGGCAAGCAGGGCAAGGTCATCACGGCCTTCCCCCGCGAGAACCGCGTCCTCGTCGAGGGTGTCAACCGGGTCAAGAAGCACACCAAGGCCGGCCCGTCGCAGGCCGGTGGCATCGTCACGACCGAGGCTCCGGTCCACGTCTCCAACGTCCAGCTGGTCGTGGAGAAGGACGGCAAGAAGGTCGTCACGCGTGTCGGTTACCGCTTCGACGACGAGGGCAACAAGATCCGCGTTGCCAAGCGGACGGGTGAGGACATCTGATGGCTACCACCACTCCGCGTCTCAAGACGAAGTACCGCGAGGAGATCGCGGGCAAGCTGCGTGAGGAGTTCTCCTACGAGAACGTCATGCAGGTTCCCGGCCTCGTCAAGATCGTGGTCAACATGGGTGTCGGCGACGCCGCCCGTGACTCGAAGCTGATCGATGGCGCGATCCGCGACCTCACCACGATCACCGGTCAGAAGCCGGCCGTCACCAAGGCCCGCAAGTCCATCGCGCAGTTCAAGCTGCGCGAGGGTCAGCCGATCGGTGCGCACGTCACCCTCCGTGGCGACCGCATGTGGGAGTTCCTGGACCGCACCCTGTCGCTCGCGCTCCCGCGCATCCGCGACTTCCGTGGTCTGTCCCCCAAGCAGTTCGACGGGCGTGGCAACTACACCTTCGGTCTCACGGAGCAGGTCATGTTCCACGAGATCGACCAGGACAAGATCGACCGTGTCCGGGGTATGGACATCACCGTGGTGACCACGGCGACCAACGACGACGAGGGCCGTGCCCTTCTGCGTCACCTCGGCTTCCCCTTCAAGGAGGCGTAAGCGAGATGGCGAAGAAGGCTCTCATCGCGAAGGCTGCCCGCAAGCCCAAGTTCGGCGTGCGCGGCTACACGCGCTGCCAGCGCTGTGGTCGTCCCCACTCCGTGTACCGCAAGTTCGGCCTGTGCCGCGTGTGCCTTCGTGAGATGGCTCACCGTGGCGAGCTGCCGGGCGTGACCAAGAGCTCCTGGTAATCCCTTACTTGGGATGACCGGAGTCTCTCGGTAAGCACTGGGTTGGCGGATGCCCATCCCTCCATGGCTTAGGCTAGGAGGGTTGGGCGTCCGCCGCCCGTACGACTTACTACGCCGTAGGTCCCCGCGCCGCACCCGTCCCGCCCCTGTGTGGGGAGAGGGATGGCGCACTGGAAACCCCGGCGAGAGAGGCCGAAGGCCAATTCATGACCATGACTGATCCGATCGCGGACATGCTGACTCGTCTGCGTAACGCGAACTCGGCATACCACGACTCCGTGACGATGCCGCACAGCAAGATCAAGTCTCACATCGCGGAAATCCTCCAGCAGGAGGGCTTCATCACGGGCTGGAAGGTCGAGGACGCCGAGGTCGGCAAGAACCTCGTCCTCGAGCTCAAGTTCGGTCCGAACCGTGAGCGCTCCATCGCGGGCATCAAGCGGATCTCGAAGCCCGGTCTCCGGGTTTACGCGAAGTCCACCAACCTGCCGAAGGTTCTCGGCGGCCTGGGCGTGGCGATCATCTCCACGTCCCACGGTCTCCTGACCGGCCAGCAGGCAGGCAAGAAGGGCGTAGGTGGGGAAGTCCTCGCCTACGTCTGGTAGTCGGGAACGGAGGAATAGCTAATGTCGCGTATTGGCAAGCTGCCTATCCAGGTTCCCGCCGGCGTGGACGTCACCATCGATGGCCGCACGGTCACGGTCAAGGGTTCCAAGGGCACCCTGAGCCACACCGTCGCCGCGCCGATCGAGATCGTTAAGGGCGAGGATGGCGTGCTGAACGTCAACCGTCCGAACGACGAGCGTCAGAACAAGGCCCTTCACGGCCTGTCCCGCACGCTGGTGGCCAACATGATCACCGGTGTGACCCAGGGTTACGTGAAGGCGCTCGAGATCAGCGGTGTCGGTTACCGCGTCGCCGCGAAGGGCTCCAACCTGGAGTTCCAGCTCGGCTACAGCCACCCGATCCTGGTCGAGGCGCCCGAGGGCATCTCGTTCAAGGTCGAGTCGCCGACCAAGTTCTCGGTCGAGGGCATCGACAAGCAGAAGGTCGGCGAGGTCGCGGCGAACATCCGCAAGCTGCGGAAGCCCGACCCGTACAAGGCCAAGGGCGTCAAGTACGCCGGCGAGGTCATCCGCCGCAAGGTCGGAAAGGCTGGTAAGTAAGCCATGGCATACGGTGTGAAGATCGCCAAGGGCGACGCTTACAAGCGTGCCGCCAAGGCGCGCCGCCACATCCGCATCCGCAAGAACGTGTCGGGTACGGCGGAGCGTCCGCGCCTCGTCGTGACGCGTTCGAACCGCGGTATCACCGCTCAGGTCATCGACGACCTCAAGGGTCACACCCTTGCGTCCGCGTCGAACCTGGACGCGTCGATCCGCGGTGGCGAGGGTGACAAGTCCGCGCAGGCCAAGCAGGTCGGAGCTCTCGTCGCCGAGCGCGCCAAGGCCGCTGGTGTCGAGGCTGTCGTGTTCGACCGTGGTGGCAACAGGTACGCCGGGCGCATTGCCGCTCTGGCTGACGCCGCCCGCGAAGCCGGGCTGAAGTTCTAAGCCCCGGTTCCGGGACTAACGGACGTAACAGAGAGAGGTAAATCCAATGGCTGGACCCCAGCGCCGCGGAAGCGGTGCCGGTGGCGGCGAGCGGCGGGACCGGAAGGGCCGCGACGGTGGCGCTGCCGCCGAGAAGACCGCGTACGTTGAGCGCGTTGTCGCGATCAACCGCGTCGCCAAGGTTGTCAAGGGTGGTCGCCGCTTCAGCTTCACCGCGCTGGTCGTGGTGGGCGACGGTGACGGCACCGTAGGTGTCGGTTACGGCAAGGCCAAGGAAGTTCCCGCGGCCATCGCCAAGGGTGTCGAGGAAGCCAAGAAGAACTTCTTCAAGGTTCCCCGCATCCAGGGCACCATCCCTCACCCGATCCAGGGCGAGAAGGCCGCGGGCGTCGTCCTGCTCAAGCCGGCTTCCCCCGGTACCGGTGTTATCGCCGGTGGCCCGGTGCGCGCCGTGCTCGAGTGCGCCGGCGTTCACGACATCCTGTCGAAGTCGCTCGGCTCCGACAACGCGATCAACATCGTGCACGCGACCGTGGCGGCCCTCAAGGGCCTGCAGCGTCCCGAGGAGATCGCGGCTCGCCGTGGTCTGCCCCTCGAGGACGTCGCCCCCGCGGCTCTGCTCCGTGCACGTGCTGGGGCGGGTGCGTAATGGCTCGCCTCAAGGTCACGCAGACGAAGTCGTACATCGGCAGCAAGCAGAACCACCGCGACACCCTGCGTTCGCTCGGCCTCAAGAAGGTCAACGACGTGGTTGTCAAGGAGGACCGCCCCGAGTTCCGCGGAATGGTTCACACCGTCCGCCACCTCGTGACGGTCGAGGAGGTTGACTGACATGGCGGAGACCAACCCGCTGAAGGCCCACAACCTCCGTCCCGCCCCCGGCGCCAAGACCGCGAAGACCCGTGTCGGTCGTGGTGAGGCGTCGAAGGGTAAGACGGCCGGTCGTGGTACCAAGGGCACCAAGGCCCGTTACCAGGTTCCGCAGCGCTTCGAGGGTGGGCAGATGCCCCTCCACATGCGTCTGCCGAAGCTCAAGGGCTTCAAGAACCCGTTCCGCACCGAGTACCAGGTCGTGAACCTGGACAAGCTCACCGCGCTCTACCCGCAGGGTGGCGAGGTCACGGTGGCCGATCTGGTCGCCAAGGGTGCGGTTCGCAAGAACCAGCTCGTCAAGGTGCTCGGCACCGGCGAGATCACCGTGGCGCTGCAGGTGACGGTTGACGCCGTCTCCGGCTCCGCCAAGGAGAAGATCGCCGCCGCTGGTGGCACCGTCACCGAGCTCGTCTAAGACGACTCGATGGCTTGAACATCCGATCGGGGATGCCTCCCAAAAGGGGCATCCCCGATTGGTCGTTCCTAGGGGGGCATGGTCGCCGGTAAGGTGGCGTGCACTGTCTAGGCTCCGTGCGGTATGCCCGCACGGGATTGATGACCGATACCTAATCGTCGAACCTCAAGACCGTCACCCTTGACGCATAGCGCGGGGGTCGCAGGAGGCACCGTGCTCACCGCGTTCGCCCGGGCGTTCAAGACGCCCGACCTGCGCAAGAAGCTGCTCTTCACGCTCGCCATCATCGTGCTGTACCGCCTCGGGGCCCACATCCCGGTCCCCGGCGTCAGCTACGAGGCCGTCCAGCAGTGTGTGAAGCAGGCCAGCGAAGGCAACAACAGCCTGTTCGGCCTGGTCAACATGTTCAGTGGCGGGGCGCTGCTCCAGATCACCATCTTCGCGCTCGGCATCATGCCGTACATCACGGCGAGCATCATCCTGCAGCTGCTCACCGTCGTGATCCCGCGCCTTGAAGCCCTCAAGAAGGAGGGCCAGTCGGGTACTGCCAAGATCACGCAGTACACCCGGTACCTGACGGTCGCCCTCGCCGTGCTGCAGGGAACCGGTCTCGTCGCCACCGCCAAGAGCGGTGCGCTGTTCAGCGGCTGCCGCGTCGCCGACCAGGTCGTGCCCGACCCGTCGATCTTCACCATCGCCACGATGGTCATCACGATGACCGCCGGTACCTGCATCGTCATGTGGCTCGGTGAGCTCATCACCGACCGCGGCATCGGCAACGGCATGTCGATCCTGATGTTCATCTCGATCGCCGCCGGCTTCCCGGGCGCCCTGTGGGCCATCAAGGAGAGCGGCAAGCTCGCCAAGGGCTGGATCGAGTTCGGCACCGTCATCCTCATCGGCTTCGTGATGGTGGCCCTCGTGGTCTTCGTCGAGCAGGCCCAGCGCCGGATCCCGGTGCAGTACGCGAAGCGCATGATCGGCCGGCGCTCCTACGGCGGTACGTCCACGTACATCCCGCTGAAGGTGAACCAGGCGGGTGTGATTCCTGTCATCTTCGCGTCGTCGCTGCTCTACATCCCGGCCTTGATCGCGCAGTTCTCGAACTCCACCGCAGGGTGGAAGACCTGGATCGAAGCCCACTTCGTCAAGGGTGACCACCCCTACTACATCGCGACGTACTTCCTCCTGATCGTGTTCTTCGCCTTCTTCTATGTGGCGATCTCGTTCAACCCCGAGGAAGTCGCGGACAACATGAAGAAGTATGGTGGCTTCATCCCGGGTATCCGGGCTGGTCGACCTACTGCCGAGTATCTGAGCTACGTGCTCAACCGGATCACTTGGCCGGGCTCGCTGTACTTGGGTCTGATCGCTCTTGTGCCGACGATGGCGTTGGCAGGCTTCGGTGGCGCCAATGCCAACTTCCCCTTCGGTGGGACGAGCATCCTCATCATCGTGGGTGTGGGGCTGGAGACCGTGAAGCAGATCGAGAGCCAGCTCCAGCAGCGCAATTACGAAGGGTTCCTCCGCTGATGCGAATCGTCCTCGTCGGACCGCCCGGTGCCGGCAAGGGAACGCAGGCTGCGTTCCTTGCCAAGAACCTGGACATCCCGCACATCTCCACGGGCGACCTGTTCCGCGCCAACATCTCTCAGGGCACGGAGCTGGGTCTCAAGGCCAAGGCGTTCATGGACGCCGGCGACCTGGTGCCCGACGAGGTGACCATCGGGATGGCCAAGGACCGGATGGAGCAGCCGGACGCCGTCAACGGCTTCCTGCTGGACGGGTTCCCCCGCAACGTGGCTCAGGCCGAGGCCCTGGACGTGGTCCTGAAGGCCGAGGACATGCAGCTCGACGCGGTGCTGGACCTGGAGGTCCCCGAGGACGAGGTCGTGAAGCGGATCGCGGGTCGCCGCATCTGCCGCAACGACAGCGCGCACGTCTTCCACGTGGAGTACAACGCGCCGAAGACCGAGGGCGTCTGCGACGCCTGCGGCGGCGAGCTGTACCAGCGTGCGGACGACTCCGAGGAGACGGTCCGCAAGCGCCTGGAGGTCTACCACACGCAGACCGAGCCGATCATCGACTACTACCGGGCGCAGAACCTGGTCGTGACGATCTCGGCGCTCGGCAAGGTGGACGAGGTCACGGCGAAGGCGATGGCCGCGCTCAAGAAGTAACCCTGGTTCGTCCGATACGGCCGCGGTGCCCCTCAGGGGCGCCGCGGCCGTATCGTTGTTCTGTTCCCCGTACTCGATGGAAAGGCCGCGGCCACGATGGTGCAGATCAAGACCCCCGAGCAGATCGCGAAGATGCGCGAGGCGGGGCTGGTCGTCGCCGCCATTCACGCGGCGACCCGTGAGGCCGCCGTGCCGGGCGCCACGACGAAGGACCTGGACGAGGTCGCGCGGAAGGTCATCGCCGACCACGGGGCGAAGTCGAACTTCCTCGGGTACGGCGGGTTCCCCGCGACGATCTGCACCTCGGTGAACGAGGTCGTCGTCCACGGCATCCCCGACGACAAGACCGTCCTCAAGGACGGCGACATCATCTCCATCGACGCGGGCGCGATCGTGGACGGCTGGCACGGTGACGCGGCCTACACGGCCTTCGTGGGCACCGGGCACGCGCCCGAGCTCGTGGAGCTCTCCCGGGTCACGGAGGAGTCGATGTGGGCCGGCATCGCGGCCATGCGGCTCGGCAACCGCCTGGTCGACATCTCGAAGGCGATCGAGACGTACATCAAGCGCCAGCCGCGTCCGGCCGTCGGCGACCACAGCCTGGGCCGGTACGGGATCATCGAGGACTACGGCGGCCACGGCATCGGCACCGAGATGCACATGGACCCGCACCTGCTGAACTACGTCTCCCGCAAGCGCGGCAAGGGCCCGAAGCTGGTCCCGGGCCTGTGCCTGGCGATCGAGCCGATGGTCTCCCTGGGCACCCCGCAGACGGAGGTCCTGAAGGACGACTGGACCGTCATCACCACGGACGGCACCTGGTCCTCCCACTGGGAGCACTCGATCGCCCTGACCGAGGAGGGCCCCCTGGTCCTGACGGCGGTCGACGGCGGCAAGGCGAAGCTGGCGGAGCTGGGCGTGACCGCGGCCCCGGACCCGCTGGCGTAGCGGACGGCCCTCCGGTGGGGGATCGGGTCGACGCGTCCGCGGTCGTGCGGGAGTACGTTTGAGTTTTCTACGGCGTGGTGCCTTGCGTAAGGATCAGTTCGGGTGGGCAGACTTCCCGATTCGTCTTTTCCTGGGGCCTGACGTAGACTGATGCGTCGGCTCTCGTGTACCCGTGTGTCCGCATACGACGGCGAGAGTCGATCAAGGTAGCCGATTCGAAAGGCGAAGCGTGGCCAAGAAGCAAGGTGCCATCGAAATCGAGGGCACCGTGATCGAGTCCCTCCCGAACGCCATGTTCAAGGTGGAGCTCCAGAACGGTCACAAGGTCCTCGCGCACATCTCCGGCAAGATGCGGATGCACTACATCCGAATCCTTCCGGACGACCGGGTCGTGGTGGAGCTCTCTCCGTACGACCTGACGCGTGGCCGGATCGTCTACCGGTACAAGTAGATCTTGCCCGCACCCCGCCTCCGCGCGCGGGTGGTGGCACTGACCCGGAGAACCTCACACCCATGAAGGTCAAGCCGAGCGTCAAGAAGATCTGCGACAAGTGCAAGGTGATCCGCCGTCACGGCCGGGTCATGGTCATCTGCGACAACCTGCGCCACAAGCAGCGCCAGGGCTGACGCACGCCGACCGACCTGCAACTTCGCAGTTCTTCGCGCGACGCATAGCAATACGTACATACGCAGAGCCCGTCGGGCCGTGTTCGCACGGTTGACGGCACCTCCGGCGGGGGCCGGGGACCCGACCTGTACCTCATACGGCAGCCGGGAACGGTTCTGCAGCAGACCCCCGAGAACACAGGAGCCATTGAATGGCACGCGTTTCCGGTGTTGACATCCCGCGCGAAAAGCGTGTGGTGGTCGCACTCACCTACGTCTTCGGCATCGGGCGTACCCGGTCCGAGGAGATTCTCGCCGCGACCGGCGTGAACCCGTCCACCCGTGTCCGCGACCTTGCCGAGGAAGACCTCGTCAAGATCCGCGAGTACGTGGACGCCAACCTCCAGACCGAGGGTGACCTCCGTCGCGAGATCGCCGCCGACATCCGCCGCAAGGTCGAGATCGGCTGCTACCAGGGTCTGCGCCACCGTCGTGGCCTGCCCGTCCGCGGCCAGCGCACCAGCACGAACGCTCGTACCCGCAAGGGCCCGCGTCGCGCCATCGCCGGCAAGAAGAAGCCGGGCAAGAAGTAGTCCTCAGCGGACGCTTGACCAAGCGGTCTTCGCTGTAGGACCGACCACCTCCCGTAGGAGTTATAGATGCCCCCCAAGGGTCGTCAGGGCGCTGCCAAGAAGGTGCGCCGCAAGGAAAAGAAGAACGTCGCTCACGGCCACGCGCACATCAAGAGCACGTTCAACAACACGATCGTCTCGATCACGGACCCCGCGGGCAACGTGATCTCCTGGGCCTCCGCCGGCCACGTCGGCTTCAAGGGCTCGCGCAAGTCGACCCCGTTCGCCGCGCAGATGGCCGCCGAGTCGGCCGCTCGCCGCGCGCAGGAGCACGGCATGCGCAAGGTTGACGTCTTCGTCAAGGGTCCGGGCTCCGGCCGCGAGACCGCGATCCGCTCCCTCCAGGCCACGGGCCTCGAGGTCGGTTCGATCCAGGACGTCACCCCCACGCCGCACAACGGCTGCCGTCCCCCCAAGCGCCGCCGCGTCTGACGCACGGCTGCTTGATCCAGGACTTCGGGCGGTACGGCTCTTCGGACCGTGCCGCCCGTACCCTTGCAGTACGCAGCACTCCGTCGGGCGTCAAATAGTGGGCGTCCACGACTGAAGGATTGACACATGCTTATCGCTCAGCGTCCTTCGCTGACCGAAGAGGTCGTCGACGAGTTCCGCTCCCGGTTCGTGATCGAGCCGCTGGAGCCGGGCTTCGGCTACACCCTCGGCAACTCCCTCCGCCGTACCCTCCTGTCCTCGATCCCGGGTGCCGCTGTCACCAGCATCCGCATCGACGGCGTCCTGCACGAGTTCACCACCGTGCCGGGCGTCAAGGAGGACGTGACCGACCTCATCCTCAACATCAAGCAGCTGGTCGTCTCCTCGGAGCACGACGAGCCGGTCGTGATGTACCTGCGCAAGCAGGGCCCGGGTCTGGTCACCGCCGCCGACATCGCGCCCCCGGCCGGTGTCGAGGTGCACAACCCCGACCTCGTCCTCGCCACGCTCAACGGCAAGGGCAAGCTGGAGATGGAGCTGACCGTCGAGCGCGGTCGCGGCTACGTCTCCGCCGTGCAGAACAAGCAGGTGGGCCAGGAGATCGGTCGTATCCCGGTCGACTCCATCTACTCCCCGGTGCTCAAGGTCACGTACAAGGTCGAGGCGACCCGTGTCGAGCAGCGCACCGACTTCGACAAGCTGATCGTCGACGTCGAGACCAAGCAGGCCATGCGCCCGCGTGACGCCATGGCGTCCGCCGGCAAGACCCTGGTCGAGCTGTTCGGTCTGGCGCGCGAGCTCAACATCGACGCCGAGGGCATCGACATGGGCCCGTCCCCCACGGACGCCGCCCTCGCCGCCGACCTGGCGCTGCCGATCGAGGAGCTCGAGCTCACCGTTCGTTCGTACAACTGCCTCAAGCGCGAGGGCATCCACTCCGTGGGTGAGCTCGTGGCGCGTTCCGAGGCGGACCTGCTCGACATCCGCAACTTCGGTGCGAAGTCGATCGACGAGGTCAAGGCGAAGCTGGCCGGTATGGGCCTCGCGCTGAAGGACTCGCCGCCCGGATTCGACCCGACCGCCGCCGCCGACGCCTTCGGCGCCGACGACGACGCGGACGCGGGCTTCGTCGAGACCGAGCAGTACTGACAGCTCGGACCCGACGGTCCAGATGTGGCTGCGGGCCGGCTTCGGTCGGTCGCGCAGCTCCCCGCGCCCCTGACGGGGGCGCGGGGTCTCCGACGGGCACTCGCCCGCTCGGACACTGACATCGGTACCTCATACGGCCGGTGCAGATCACAAGGAGAAACACCATGCCGCGTCCCGCGAAGGGTGCCCGCCTCGGCGGTTCCGCCGCGCACGAGAAGCTGCTCCTCGCCAACCTGGCGAAGTCGCTCTTCGAGCACGGCCGCATCACCACCACCGAGGCCAAGGCCCGTCGCCTGCGTCCGGTCGCCGAGCGCCTGATCACCAAGGCGAAGAAGGGCGACATCCACAACCGTCGCCTGGTGCTGCAGACGATCACCGACAAGGGCATCGTCCACACCCTCTTCACCGAGATCGCCCCGCGCTACTCCGAGCGCCCGGGTGGCTACACCCGTATCACCAAGATCGGCAACCGTCGTGGCGACAACGCCCCGATGGCCGTGATCGAGCTGGTCGAGGGCGAGATCGCCAAGAAGGCGACCGTCGCCGAGGCCGAGGCCGCCACCGTGCGCGCCGTCAAGGAGGCCGACGCGGCCGCCGAGGCTCCGGCCGAGGAGTCGAAGGACGCGTAAGCGTTCCGACCGACTGTTCGTGTGCGGGCCCGTACCCCCTCGGGGGTGCGGGCCCGTTGCCGTGTTTGATGGTTTCGAGAGGATGATTCCGCGTGAGCGATGACGTGCAGGACGGTTTCGTACGGGTTCGGCTCGACCTGTCGTACGACGGCAAGGACTTCTCCGGCTGGGCCAAGCAGTCCCAGGGGCAGCGGACCGTGCAGGGGGACATCGAGGCCGCGCTGCGGACCGTGACCCGGTCGACGGAGACGTACGAGCTGACCGTGGCCGGCCGGACCGACTCCGGGGTGCATGCCCGCGGCCAGGTCGCGCACGTCGACCTGCCCGTCGAGCTGTGGGCCGAGCACCGCGACAAGCTGCTCAGGCGGCTCGCGGGGCGCCTCTCGCACGATGTGCGGGTGTGGTCCCTGACCGAGGCCCCCAGCGGCTTCAACGCGCGTTTCTCCGCCATCTGGCGCCGTTACGCGTACCGCGTCACCGACAACCCCGGCGGCGTCGACCCGCTGCAGCGCGGGCACGTCCTGTGGCACGACTGGGCCCTCGACATGGACGCCATGAACGAGGCCGCCGCCGCGCTCGTCGGCGAGCACGACTTCGCCGCCTACTGCAAGCGGCGCGAGGGAGCCACCACCATCCGCACGCTCCAGGAGCTGCGCTGGGAGCGCCGCCCCGACGGTGTGATGGAAGCCACCGTGAAGGCGGACGCCTTCTGCCACAACATGGTCCGCTCGCTGGTCGGAGCGCTGCTCTTCGTCGGCGACGGGCACCGGCCCGTGGACTGGCCGGGGAAGGTGCTGGCGGCCGGTGTCCGGGACTCGGCCGTGCACGTCGTACGGCCGCACGGCCTCACCCTCGAAGAGGTCGGCTACCCGGCCGACGAACTCCTGGCCGCCCGCAATCTGGAGGCCAGGAACAAGCGGTCACTCCCCGGGAGCGCCGGCTGCTGCTGAGGCCTGGGCGCGGCCGCGGGCGTAGATCTGGTTGAAGGCGAAGGTGCCGAGGTCGTCGCTGGCCTGGAAGATCGGCTTGTCGGCCTTGGTGACCTTCTTGCCGTTGGAGAAGCCGGCCTGGGTGAAGTAGGCGTAGCGGCCGACCGAGTTCGAGCGGCGCAGGCAGACCGTGGCGTGGCAGAAGTCACGCACGCCCGCGCCGACCAGCGGGGCGATACCGCCGGTGGCCTGGCTCTTCGCCTTCAGGGCCGAGGCCTCCGAAGGGAAGACGGCGACGCCGACGGTGATCGCCACGCCGTCCTTCACATAGGTGGCGCGGAGCACCCGCTGGCAGCCGTTCTTCTTCAGGACGGCGCCGAGGCCGCCCTGGGTGACGGCCGCGCAGTCGGTCGTCGCCGAGGTCGCCCCCTTGGTGTACGGGCGCTTGTTCATCGTCAGCTTCTTGCCCGGGAAGAGGCCCTCCGCGGAGAGCGGGGCTTTGTCCTTCTTCGGGTCCGAGATGTAGTCCTTCGGGTTCGGCGGGGGCGGTGGCGCCACCGAGGAGAAGGTCGGCTCGGGGGTCGGTGCCGCGGTGGGGGAGACCGTGCCGGTGGGCACCCCGCCGTTCGTGGCCTCGTCGTTCTTCTTGCCGGAGGCCACCACGGCGGTGGCGACGATCGCGCCGACGACCAGGGCGGCCACCGCGCCGCCGCCGATGATCAGCCAGCGCTTGCGGCGGTTACGGGAGGCGGAGGCGTCGGCCAGGGCGCCCCAGTCGGGGGTCGTCCCGCCGCCCTGGGCGCCCGGGAAGGGGTCGGGTGCCTGCCCCTGGCCGGGCTGCTGCCCGTATCCCTGCTGCCCGTAGCCCTGAGGCTGTCCGTAGCCCTGCTGCCCGTACCCCTGCGGCTGCTGTCCGTGCCCCTGCTGCCCGCCCTGCTGCGGCTCTTGCGGCCACTGCGGTCCCCCAAAGCTCATGCCGCGCATCCTAAACCGGTTGGGCCCCGGCGACGCGGGCGGTGACAATGCACCTCATGGGACATGTCGAGGCCGCGCATCTTGAGTACTACCTGCCCGACGGGAGGATCCTCCTCGGGGACGCCTCCTTCCGGGTCGGGGAGGGCGCCGTCGTCGCCCTCGTCGGGGCCAACGGCGCCGGCAAGACCACACTGCTCCGGCTGATCTCCGGAGAGCTCCAGCCGCACGGCGGCACCGTCAAGGTCAGCGGCGGGCTCGGCGTGATGCCGCAGTTCGTCGGCTCCGTGCGGGACGCGTCCACCGTGCGTGACCTGCTGGTCTCGGTGGCGCAGCCCCGGATCCGGGAGGCCGCGAAGGCCGTCGACGAGGCCGAGCACCTGATCATGACCGTCGACGACGAGGCCGCGCAGATGAGGTACGCGCAGGCCCTCAGCGACTGGGCCGAGGTGCAGGGGTACGAGGCCGAGACCCTCTGGGACATGTGCACGATGGCCGCGCTCGGCGTCCCGTACGAGAAGGCGCAGTTCCGGGAGGTCCGGACGCTCTCCGGCGGTGAGCAGAAGCGGCTCGTCCTGGAGTCGCTGCTGCGCGGCTCCGACGAGGTGCTGCTGCTCGACGAGCCGGACAACTACCTCGACGTCCCCGGCAAGCGGTGGCTGGAGGAGCGGCTGCGGGAGACCCGTAAGACCGTGTTGTTCATCTCTCACGACCGGGAGCTGCTGTCCCGGGGCGCGCAGAAGATCGTCGCGGTCGAGCCCGGCCCGGCCGGCTCGGACGTGTGGGTCCACGGTGGCGGGTTCGACACCTTCCACGAGGCGCGCCGGGAGCGGTTCGCGCGCTTCGAGGAGCTGAAGCGGCGCTGGGAGGAGAAGCACGCCCAGCTGAAGAAGCTCGTGGTCAACCTGCGGCAGGCGGCCGCGGTCAGCCACGACATGGCCTCGCGGTACGCGGCGGCGCAGACCCGGCTGCGGAAGTTCGAGGAGGCGGGGCCGCCGCCGGAGCCGCCGCGCGAGCAGGACATCAAGATGCGGCTGCGGGGAGGCCGTACCGGTGTACGTGCTGTGACCTGCGAAAATCTTGAGCTGACCGGGCTGATGAAGCCCTTCTCGCTGGAGATCTTCTACGGCGAGCGGGTCGGCGTCCTCGGCTCCAACGGGTCGGGCAAGTCCCACTTCCTGCGGCTGCTCGCGGGCGACCCGTCCGTCGCCCACACGGGGACGTGGAAGCTGGGCGCGAGGGTGGTGCCGGGGCACTTCGCCCAGACCCACGCGCACCCGGAGCTGACCGGGCGGCCGCTCGTCGACATCCTGTGGACGGAGCACGCCAAGGACCGGGGCGGCGCGATGTCGATGCTGCGGCGGTACGAGCTGGAGCGGCAGGGTGACCAGCCGTTCGACAAGCTCTCGGGCGGGCAGCAGGCGCGGTTCCAGATCCTGCTGATGGAGCTGGCGGGCACGACGGCGCTGCTCCTGGACGAGCCGACGGACAACCTGGACCTGGAGTCGGCGGAGGCCCTGCAGGACGGGCTGGAGTCGTACGACGGGACGGTGCTGGCGGTGACCCACGACCGGTGGTTCGCGAAGAGCTTCGACCGGTTCCTGGTGTTCGGTTCCGACGGGGTCGTACGGGAGACCAC
>NZ_JBIVMG010000005.1:496267-788718 GCF_044752965.1 Streptomyces sp. NPDC088553
ACCACGGAGCCGGTGTGGGACGAGCGGCGGGTCGAGCGGGCGCGGTGACCTCGGCGGTCGGCGGGTCGAGCGGGGCGCGGTCCTCGGGCGGTCGGCGGACGGAGTCCGGCGCAGCCGTGCGACGCCGGAGAGGCCCCCTGGGGCCGAGGCGTGCGAGGGCGGCGTGGGGGAGGGGTGCACGGAGCCGGTGTGGGACGAGCGGCGGGTCGAGCGGGCGCGCTGACCTCGGCGGTCGGCGGGTCGAGCGGGGCGCGGTCCTCGGGCGGTCGGCGGGCGGAGTCCGGCGCAGCCGTGCGACGCCGGAGAGGCCCCCTGGGGCCGAGGCGTGCGAGGGCGGCGTGGGGGAGGGGCGCCCCGGTGTCCCATGGCGTTTTGACCCGTCCGGGGTGGCGCGGGTAGTGTTGCGGTTTGTTATGCGTATTGGCTTCGTCGTTTTCACGCGAAAAGCCCTTACGCAGGTTCCCTGGAGCAGTTACCAGTGGCTCGCATACGGGCAGTGATCCCGGCAGTGCAGGCCCCAGCTGCATGATCGCTTCAGGTGTGTCTGGACTCCATCCACTGAAGAAGCGAAGGCTACGAAGTGCGTACGTACAGCCCCAAGCCCGGCGATGTCACTCGCCAGTGGCACATCATCGACGCGCAGGACGTTGTCCTGGGCCGTCTGGCGACCACGGCTGCGAACCTCCTCCGAGGCAAGCACAAGCCCGTCTACGCCCCGCACATGGACATGGGCGACTTCGTCATCATCATCAACGCTGACAAGGTCCACCTGTCCGGCAACAAGAAGACCCAGAAGCTGGCGTACCGCCACTCCGGCTTCCCGGGTGGTCTGCGCTCCGTCCGTTACGACGAGCTGCTGGACAAGAACCCCGAGAAGGCCGTCGAGAAGGCCATCAAGGGCATGATCCCCAAGAACACCCTGGGCCGTCAGATGATCTCGAAGCTGAAGGTCTACGCGGGCGAGAACCACCCGCACGCTGCGCAGCAGCCGGTCCCGTTCGAGATCACCCAGGTCGCGCAGTAGTTCCGGCCACACCCCCTAAGAACGAAAGAAATCTGAGGAGCATCGTGGCCGAGACCACCCCCGAGACCCCCGTCGACGAGTTCGAGGGCGTTGAGGAGTACACCACCGAGACCGAGCTCGTCGAGGGTGAGTACACCTCCGAGTCGCTCGCGTCCCGCTTCGGCGACCCGCAGCCGGCCGCCGGCCTGGGCCGTCGCAAGAACGCCATCGCCCGCGTCCGGATCGTTCCGGGCACCGGCAAGTGGAAGATCAACGGTCGCACCCTTGAGGACTACTTCCCCAACAAGGTGCACCAGCAGGAAGTCAACGAGCCCTTCAAGGTGCTCGAGCTCGACAACCGCTACGACGTCATCGCCCGCATCGCGGGTGGCGGTGTCTCCGGTCAGGCCGGCGCCCTGCGCCTCGGCGTGGCCCGTGCGCTGAACGAGGCGGACGTCGAGAACAACCGCCCGGCGCTGAAGAAGGCCGGCTTCCTCTCCCGCGACGACCGTGCGGTCGAGCGCAAGAAGGCCGGTCTCAAGAAGGCCCGTAAGGCTCCGCAGTACAGCAAGCGTTAATCGCCTGCTCGGTCTGCTTTCGTACGCCCCGGCGGCACTGCCCGTGCCGTCGGGGCGTACGTTTTTTCATAACCTCTTTCTCTTTCATGCTTGGGCACGTATTTCTCGGAGGACAGCTGTGGGACGACTCTTCGGCACGGACGGCGTGCGCGGTGTGGCCAACGCGGACCTGACGGCGGAGCTCGCGCTCGGCCTGTCGGTCGCGGCGGCACACGTGCTCGCCGAGGCGGGCACCTTCGAGGGCCATCGGCCGACCGCGGTGGTCGGACGTGACCCCCGCGCGTCCGGAGAGTTCCTCGAAGCCGCCGTCGTGGCCGGGCTCGCGAGCGCCGGCGTCGACGTGCTGCGCGTCGGCGTGCTGCCCACCCCGGCCGTGGCCCACCTCACCGGCGTCCTCGGCGCAGACCTCGGCGTGATGCTCTCCGCCAGCCACAACGCCATGCCCGACAACGGCATCAAGTTCTTCGCGCGCGGCGGCCACAAGCTCGCCGACGACCTCGAGGACAAGATCGAGGCCGTGTACGAGGAGCACCGCACGGGCGCCCCCTGGGAGCGTCCGACCGGCTCCGGAGTCGGCCGGGTCCGTGACTACGACGAGGGCTTCGACAGGTACGTCGCCCACCTCATCGCCGTCCTCCCGAACCGTCTCGACGGTCTCAAGGTCGTCCTCGACGAGGCCCACGGCGCCGCCGCCCGCGTCTCGCCCGAGGCCTTCACCCGGGCGGGCGCCCAGGTCGTCACCATCGGCGCCGAGCCGGACGGCCTCAACATCAACGACGGCTGCGGCTCCACCCACCTCGGGCTGCTCAAGGCCGCCGTCGTCGAGCACGGCGCCGACCTGGGCATCGCGCACGACGGCGACGCCGACCGCTGCCTCGCGGTGGACGCCGCGGGCAACGAGGTCGACGGCGACCAGATCCTCGCCGTGCTCGCCCTCGCCATGCGCGAGGCCGGTGCGCTGCGGGGGGACACCGTCGTCGCGACCGTCATGTCCAACCTGGGCTTCAAGCTCGCCATGGAGCGCGAGGGCCTGAACCTCGTCCAGACCGCGGTCGGCGACCGTTACGTCCTGGAGTCCATGAAGGAGCACGGCTTCGCGCTCGGCGGCGAGCAGTCCGGGCACGTCATCGTGCTCGACCACGCCACCACCGGCGACGGCACCCTCACCGGTCTGATGCTGGCCGCCCGGGTGGCCGCCACCGGCAAGTCGCTCGCGGACCTGGCCGGCGTGATGGAGCGGCTGCCGCAGATCCTCATCAACGTCCCCGACGTCGACAAGTCCCGGGTGAAGACCTCCGGCGACCTCGCCGCCGCGGTCAGCGCCGCCGAGCAGGAGCTCGGCTCCACCGGCCGCGTCCTGCTGCGCCCCTCCGGCACCGAGCCGCTGGTCCGCGTCATGGTCGAGGCCGCGGACATCGAGCAGGCGCGCGCGGTGGCGCAGCGGCTCGCGGACGTGGTGAAGTCGGCGCTGGGCTAGGCTTTCTGAGGCACCGTCATGCTTCGAGGGCCTCGCCGCACCCCTGTCGGGTGCGGCGAGGCCCTTTTTCAGCCGTCCTTACGGGCCCCGGGCGCGCGGCGCCAGTGGCCGCGCTGGGTGCGCCAGAGGAGTTTCTGCGCGTACAGGGTCAGCACCCCGGCCAGCATGATGCCGAACAGGTTCAGCAGCAGCTGCTCGACCGAGCCCCACATCTGGCCGAACTCGCCGTAGCTGAGCGCGACCGCCGCGTTCGCGCCCGCCGGGACCGTCGTCACCGAGATCGCCACGCCCACCAGGGCGCCGGACTTGGCAGAGGTCAGGGAGAGCATGCCCGCCACACCCGCGAGCAGGGCCACGACGAACGAGAACGGGTCCGGCTGCCAGATGAAGCTGGTGTTGGGGCGGGGTGCGTCGAGCCGGTCCCGGCTGAACAGGTCGAGCGCGTCCATGCCCAGGCTGAACACCGTCGTCGCCGCGATCGCCGCCGCGAAGCCGACGAGCAGCGCGATCAGCGAGCGTGCCGCCAGCCTCGGCTCGCGCCGTACCACCGCCGTGCAGACGCCCGCGAGCGGGCCGAACTCCGGGCCGACCGCCATGGCGCCCACGATCAGGATCGCGTTGTCCAGGACGACACCGCAGGCCGCGATCATCGTCGCCAGGATCATGAACGCGCTGTACGTGATCGAGAGCGTCGACTCCTCGTGCGTGGCCCCCTCCAGCTGCTCCCAGATCACCGCGTCCGCGGGCTCGCCCGGAGCCTCCTTCTCGGCGGTGTCCGCGCGCGTGGAGAGGGAGAAGTCGATGTTCTCGACCGCGATCGAGCCGTCCTGATCGATCCTCAGCCCGCGCAGTTCCTTGAGGAGTTCGTCGCCCGCCTCGCGGGCCACGTCGCACATGACCACGTCACCGGCCGGCTCCCGGGCCGCGGCCGGGAGCACCACCAGGTGGGTGGTGCCGACGGTCGACTCGATCACCTCGACCGCGGCCTCGGTGCGGTCGGGCGGCACGATCATCCGGAGATGCAGCATCCTCAGAGCTTACGGAGACTCAGCCGCTGCACCTTGTGGTCCGGGCCCTTGCGGACGACGAGAGTCGCCCGGCCGCGCGTCGGAGCGACGTTCTCCAGGAGGTTCACCTTGTTGATGGTCCGCCACATGGTGCGCGCGTAGTCGAGGGCCTCGTCCTCGGAGACCTGGGTGTAGCGCTGGAAGTACGAGTCGGGGTCCTGGAAGGCGGTGTCGCGCAGCTTGCGGAAGCGGTTGAGGTACCAGCGCTCGATGTCCTCGGGGCGCGCGTCCACGTACACCGAGAAGTCGAAGTAGTCGGCGAGACCGACGCGGGTGCGGCCGTCCTTGCCGGGCAGGGCCGGCTGGAGGACGTTCAGGCCCTCGACGATGAGGATGTCCGGGCGGCGGACGACGAGGCGCTCGCCGGGGACGCGGTCGTAGATGAGGTGTGAGTAGACCGGGGCCGTGACCTCGTCCTTGCCCGCCTTGATGTCCGCGACGAACCGGGTCAGCGCCCGGCGGTCGTACGACTCGGGGAAGCCCTTGCGGGACATGAGGCCGCGGGCCTTCAGCTCCTCCATCGGGTAGAGGAAGGCGTCCGTGGTGACCAGCTCCACGCGCGGATGCTCCGGCCAGCGGGCGAGGAGGGCCTGGAGGAGACGGGAGACCGTCGACTTCCCGACGGCGACCGAACCGGCGACTCCTATGACGAAGGGAGTGCCGCGCTGCTCGGCGCTCTCGCCGAGGAAGGTGTTGAGGGCGCCCCGCAGTCCACTGGTGGCCTGCACGTACAGGTTGAGCAGCCGGGACAGGGGGAGGTAGATGTCCCGTACCTCGTCGAGGTCGATGACGTCCCCGAAACCGCGGAGCCGCTCGACCTCGTCGGCGGTGAGGGGGAGCGGGGTCTTGTCGCGCAGAGCGCTCCACTCGGCGCGGGTGAGGTCGACGTAGGGCGTCGTGCCGTTGGCGCTTCGTGGCGGCGAAGTGATCACCCCGCCATTGTCGGGGGTCACGCGGCTTCGTGGGCGGCGCGGGGCCGTGGGGTGGGTCACGCGGAAAAGGCGTTGTCCGACCCCTCGCCTAAGGTGATCCTTCTGATGCCGCGTGGGCTCCTGACCTGATCACTTCACGACTTCACGCGGGGGGAGCCGTCCTTCGGGCGGCATGTTGTGAACCACGAAGAGAAACAGAGAGCCAGCTCAGATGCGTACGTCCATGAGAAGCGCCGCCGTCGCCGCCACCGCCGTCTCCTTCGCCCTGCTCGTCACCGCCTGCGGTGGCGGGGAGAAGAGCGATGACAAGGGCGGCAAGACCGGGGGCACCGGTGCGCCCAGCGCCTCCGCCACGAGCGCGCCCGCCGCCAAGACGCTGTCGGACGCCGAGCTGGAGAAGGCGATCGTCGAGCGGGCCGACCTCAAGGGCTACCAGGTGCAGAAGACGGAGACCGGGGACGTCGTCCCGGCGGCCTCGGTCACCGCCGACAAGGCCACCTGTGCGCCGATCGCCCACGCCATGTCCTTCATCTCGCCCGGCTCGCCCGTCGCGTCGGCGGAGCGCAAGGTCCTCGAAGAGCCGAAGAAGGGCGCGTCGGCCTCGCCCGAGGAGGCGCTCCTCGGCGGGCTCGGTGCCCAGGTCACGGCGGTGACGCTCGGCTCGTACGACGGTCAGGGCGCGCAGGAGGCCTTCGCCTCGGTGAAGAAGGCCGGCGCGGAGTGCGCCGGCGGCTTCCACGTCGTCCACCTCAAGGAGAAGACGAAGGTCTCCAAGGTCGCCCCGGAGACCGTCACCGCCGGTGAGGAGGCCGTCGCCTTCACCGTCACCTCCGACATGGAGGGCCAGCCGTTCGTCAGCAAGCTCGTCGTCTTCCGCCAGGGCAACACGCTCGCGTCGTTCTCGACGATCAGCCTCCTCCCGGGCGGGGCCAAGACGCTGCCGCAGGCCGTCATCGACGCGCAGGCCGCCAAGCTGTCCTGACTCCGGCCCTTCGGGCGCCTTCCGCCGTAGGCTGCCGTCATGTGCGGAATCGTGGGATACGTCGGCGGGCAGTCGGCGCTTGATGTGGTGGTCGCGGGCCTCAAGAGGCTCGAATACCGGGGCTACGACTCGGCCGGTGTCGCGGTGCTCTCCGACGGTGGGCTCGCCGCGGCCAAGAAGGCGGGCAAGCTCGTCAATCTGGAGAAGGAGCTCGTGGACCGGCCGCTCGCCGGCGGGTCCGTGGGCATCGGACACACCCGCTGGGCCACCCACGGCGGCCCGACCGACGCCAACGCGCACCCGCACCTGGACAACGCCGGGCGGGTCGCCGTCGTCCACAACGGCATCATCGAGAACTTCGCCGCCCTCCGGGACGAGCTCACCGAACGCGGCCACGACCTGCTGTCCGAGACGGACACCGAGGTCGTGGCCCACCTCCTCGCCGAGGAGTTCTCCTCCGCCGGGGACCTCGCGGAGGCCATGCGGCTGGTGTGCCGGCGGCTCGACGGGGCCTTCACCCTGGTCGCCGTGCACGCCGACCAGCCGGACGTGGTCGTCGGCGCCCGCCGGAACTCGCCGCTCGTCGTCGGTGTCGGCGAGGGCGAGAACTTCCTCGCCTCCGACGTGTCCGCGTTCATCGCCCACACCCGGTCGGCCATCGAGCTCGGCCAGGACCAGGTCGTCGAGCTGACCAGGGACGGCGTCACCGTCACCGACTTCGACGGGGCGCCCGCCGACGTCCGCGCCTTCCACGTGGACTGGGACGCCTCCGCCGCCGAGAAGGGCGGCTACGACTACTTCATGCTCAAGGAGATCGCCGAGCAGCCCAAGGCCGTCGCCGACACCCTCCTCGGCCGGATCGACGGCACCGGCCGGCTCACCCTCGACGAGGTGCGCATCCCCGACGCCGTGCTCCGCGAGGCCGACAAGATCGTCATCATCGCGTGCGGCACCGCGTTCCACGCCGGTCTCATCGCCAAGTACGCCATCGAGCACTGGACCCGCATCCCCTGCGAGGTCGAGCTCGCCAGCGAGTTCCGCTACCGCGACCCGATCCTCGGCCAGCGCACCCTCGTCGTCGCGATCTCCCAGTCGGGCGAGACCATGGACACGCTGATGGCGCTGCGGCACGCGCGGGAGCAGGGCGCGAAGGTGCTCGCCGTCTGCAACACGAACGGCTCGACGATCCCGCGCGAGTCCGACGCCGTGCTCTACACCCACGCCGGGCCCGAGGTCGCCGTCGCCTCCACCAAGGCCTTCCTCACCCAGCTCGTCGCCTGCTACCTCCTTGCGCTCTACCTCGGCCAGGTGCGCGGCACCAAGTGGGGCGACGAGATCCACGCCGTGGTCCGCGAGCTGGCCCGGATCGGTGACGAGGTCGAACGGGTCCTGGAGACGATGGAGCCCGTCAGGGCGCTGGCCCGTTCCCTCGCCCACAAGGACACCGTCCTCTTCCTCGGCCGGCACGTCGGCTACCCCGTGGCCCTCGAAGGCGCCCTGAAGCTCAAGGAACTGGCGTACATGCACGCCGAGGGCTTCGCCGCCGGAGAGCTCAAGCACGGGCCGATCGCGCTCATCGAGGAGGACCTGCCGGTGGTCGTGGTCGTGCCCTCGCCCAAGGGCCGCTCCGTGCTCCACGACAAGATCGTCTCCAACATCCAGGAGATCCGGGCCCGCGGCGCCCGCACCATCGTGATCGCCGAGGAGGGCGACGAGGCCGTCGTCCCGTACGCCGACCACCTCGTCCGCATCCCGGCCACGCCTACGCTGCTCCAGCCGCTGGTCTCCACGGTGCCGCTCCAGGTCTTCGCCTGCGAGCTCGCCACCGCGCGGGGCAACGAGGTCGATCAGCCGCGCAATCTGGCCAAGTCCGTGACCGTGGAGTGAGTGTGTGCGTGTGAAGGTGAGCAGATGATCATCGGGGTGGGGATCGACGTGGCCGAGATCGACCGCTTCGCCGCGTCGATCGAGCGGACACCGGGGCTGCTCCAGCGGCTCTTCGTCGAGAGCGAACTGCTGCTCCCCAGCGGCGAACGGCGCGGGCCCGCCTCCCTCGCGGTGCGGTTCGCCGCGAAGGAGGCCCTCGCGAAGGCGCTCGGCGCGCCGGGGGGGCTGCACTGGACGGACGCCGAGGTGTACGTCGAGGGCACCGGGCAGCCGCGGCTGCGGGTGAGCGGGACGGTGGCGGCGCGGGCGGCCGAGCTGGGCGTGCAGCACTGGCACGTGTCGCTGAGCCATGACGCGGGGGTGGCGTCCGCCGTGGTGATCGCGGAGGCGTAGGCGCGGGAGGTACGACCAGGGGCCCGGCCGTCGGAGGACGGTCGGGCCCCTGGTCGTGTGCGTGCGGCCGCCAGGGCAGGCGTCGGGTGTGGGCGCCGCGCGCGCCCAGGGGGTGGTGCCGCCGGTGCGGCGGCGGGCGGGCGTGCGGGGGTTGCGGCGGGCGGCCGTCCGGGGGCTGCGGCAGACTGCGACCATGCGTACCGCTTACCGCGTGGAGACCGTACGGGCCGCCGAAGCCGCCCTCATGGCCCGACTCCCCGAAGGCGCGCTCATGCAACGCGCCGCCGCCGGACTCGCCGCCGCCTGCTGCTCGCTCCTCGGGAAGGGACGGGTGTACGGGGCGAGGGTCGCCCTCCTCGTCGGCAGCGGCGACAACGGCGGCGACGCCCTCTACGCCGGCGCCCGGCTCGCCCGGCGCGGCGCCGGAGTCACCGCCGTCCTCCTCGGCGAGCGCGCGCACGAGGGCGGGCTCGCGGCGCTGCGGGCGGCGGGGGGCCGGGTCGTGGACAGCGCCCACGACGACCCGTTCGAACCGCTCGCCGCCGCCGATCTCGTCCTCGACGGCATCACCGGCATCGGCGGGCGGGGCGGGCTCCGGCCCGACGCCGTGCCCGTCGCCCGCGCAGCGCGCGGCTCCGACGCCGTCGTCGTCGCCGTCGACCTGCCGAGCGGCGTCGACGCGGACACGGGGGAGGTGGCGGGGGAGGCGCTGCGGGCGGACGTGACGGTGACCTTCGGGGCGTACAAGCCGGGCCTGCTCGTCGACCCGGCGCGGTCCTACGCGGGCGCGCTGCGGCTCGTCGACATCGGACTCGGCGGCGAACTGCCGGGCGTGGCCGACCTGGAGGCGCTCCAGCACCAGGACGTGGCGCGGCTGCTGCCCGTACCGGGCGCCGAGAGCGACAAGTACCGGCGCGGGGTGCTCGGCGTCGTCGCCGGGTCCGCGCGCTATCCGGGGGCGGCGGTGCTCGCCGTCGAGGGGGCGCTGCGGGGCGGCGCGGGAGCGGTGCGGTACGTCGGGCCGGCGGCGGACGCGGTGATCGCGGCGCACCCGGAGACCCTGGTGCACCCGGGGCCGCCGGACCGCGCCGGGCGGGTGCAGGCATGGGTGGTCGGGCCGGGGCTCGGCGACGAGCCGGGCGTCGCGGAGGTCCTCGCCTCGGACGTGCCGGTGCTCGTGGACGCGGACGGGCTGCGGGGGCTCGACCCCTCGCTCGTACGGGCCCGCAGCGCGCCGACCGTGCTCACCCCGCACGCGGGGGAGGCGGCGGCGCTGCTCGGCGCGACCCGGGACGAAGTGGAGGCGGGGCGGCTCGCAGCGGTACGGGAGCTGGCGGCGCGGTTCGGGGCGACGGTGCTGCTCAAGGGGTCGACGACGCTGGTGTGCGGGCCGGGGACGGAGGCGGCCGCGAGTGGCGCTGTGCGGGTGAACCCGACGGGGACCGGGTGGCTGGCGACGGCGGGGAGCGGGGACGTCCTGTCGGGCCTCGCGGGCTCGCTGCTCGCGGCGGGCCTGCGCCCGGTGGACGCGGCGTCGTGCGCGGCGTATCTGCACGGTCTCGCGGCGCGGCGGGCGTCGGGGGGCGGGCCGGTCACGGCGGGGGAGGTGGCGGGGGCGCTGGGGGGTGCGTGGCGGGATGTGACGGAGGGGCTGTAGGGGCATGGATTTCCCCCACCCCACCCCGGTCGGCTGGACCCGCTCCGCCGGGCGCCTCTCCCGGCTCGCTCCCCGGCCGTCGGGCTCGCCACGCCCACCGGCGGCCGCGGCTGCGTCGATCTCAGCTGCCGCCACGCCCGGAAACTCCGGGACGTGCTGCGCAAGGGTGACCGGGTCTACATCTGGGGGAAGCGGCCCGGGAGCTGACACCTGAGAGACTGGGCGCGATGACTGAGACACCGCCGCCCCGCAGAGCCCGCGCCGAGATCGACCTCGGTGCGCTGCGTGCGAACGTCCGCACGCTGCGCGCCCGCGTCGCCCCCCACGTCCGGATCATGGCCGTGGTCAAGGCCGACGCGTACGGACACGGCGCGGTCCGCTGTGCCCGCGCCGCCCTGGACGCGGGCGCGGACTGGCTCGGCACGGCCACCCCGCACGAGGCGCTCGCGCTGCGCGCCGCCGGGATCACGGACGTGCCGGTCATGTGCTGGCTCTGGACCCCCGGCGACCCCTGGGACCAGGGCATCGAGGCCGGTCTCGACATGTCCGTGAGCGGGATGTGGGCCCTGGAGGAGGTCGTCGAGGCGGCCCGGAGGACCGGCGGCACCGCGCGCGTCCAGCTCAAGGCCGACACCGGGCTCGGGCGCAACGGGTGCCAGCCCGCCGACTGGCCCGAGCTGGTCGGAGCGGCCCTGAAGGCCGAGGCCGACGGGCTCGTCAAGGTCACCGGGCTCTGGTCGCACCTCGCCTGCGCCGACGAGCCGCACCACCCCTCCATCGCCGCCCAGCTCGACGTCTTCCGCTCGATGCTCGACCACGCCGAGCAGGCCGGCGTCGAGCCCGAGGTCCGGCACATCGCCAACTCGCCGGCCACCCTCACCCTCCCCGAGGCCCACTTCGACCTGGTCCGTCCCGGTATCGCCATGTACGGCGTGTCGCCGAGCCCGGAGTTGGGCACCTCCGCCGAACTGGGGCTGCGGCCGGTGATGTCGCTCAAGGCGAGCGTCGCCCTCGTCAAGCGGGTCCCTGCCGGCCACGGCGTCAGCTACGGCCACCACTACGTCACCGACGCCGAGACGACCCTCGGGCTCGTCCCGCTCGGCTACGCCGACGGCGTCCCCCGGCACGCCTCCGGCCGCGGCCCCGTCCTCGTCGACGGCACCGTCCGTACCGTCGCCGGACGCGTCGCCATGGACCAGTTCGTCGTCGACCTGGGCGGGGACGAGCCCGCTCCGGGCACCGAGGCCGTGCTGTTCGGACCCGGCGACCGGGGCGAACCGACCGCCGAGGACTGGGCGGTGGCCGCCGACACCATCGCGTACGAGATCGTCACCCGGATCGGCGCGCGCGTCCCGCGCGTGTATCTGGGCGGATAAAGGGGGGCCCATGGGCGAGTCCAGCAGCACCGGTACGTGGCGCCGCGCCGGATTCGCCGGCGCCGCGATAGGCGTCCTCGCGGCGGGGGCCGCCGCCGGGGTGGCCGTCGAGCGCCTCACGGTCGGCCGGTCCGTACGGCAGAAGGCGCGGCTCGCCCTCGACTCCACCGGCCCGTACGGCGGGCTGCGCGGGACTCCGGGCCGGGCCCTCGCCGACGACTCGACCGTCCTGTACTACGAGGTCGACGAGGTCGCGGCGGACACCCCGCCGGCCCGGCGGCGGCGGCTCTTCGGGCGCAAGGAGCCCGCCCCCGTGACCGTCGTCTTCAGCCACGGCTACTGCCTCAACCAGGACTCCTGGCACTTCCAGCGGGCCGCGCTGCGCGGTCTCGTCCGCACTGTCCACTGGGACCAGCGCAGCCACGGCCGCTCGGGTCAGGGTGTCGCCCAGTCCGGCGCCGACGCCGTGCCCGTCACCATCGACCAGCTCGGCCGCGACCTCAAGGCCGTCCTCGACGTCGCCGCGCCCGAGGGCCCGCTCGTCCTCGTCGGGCACTCGATGGGCGGCATGACGATCATGGCGCTCGCGGACCGGTACCCGGAGTTCGTCCGCGACCGGGTCGTCGGCGTCGCCTTCGTCGGTACGTCCGCCGGGAAGCTCGGGGAGGTCAGTTACGGCCTTCCGATCGCGGGCGTCAACGCCGTCCGGTGGGTCCTGCCCGGTGTGCTGCGCGCGCTCGGCTCCCAGGCCGAGCTGGTCGAACGGGGCCGACGGGCGACCGCGGACCTGTTCGCCGGGCTCATCAAGAAGTACTCGTTCGCCTCCCGGGACGTGGACCCCGCCGTCGCCCGCTTCGCCGAGCGGATGATCGAGTCCACCCCCATCGACGTCGTCGCCGCCTTCTACCCGGCCTTCGCCGACCACGACAAGGCCGCCGCGCTGCCGGTCCTCCGTGACCTCCCGGTGCTCGCGCTCGCCGGCGACCAGGACCTGGTCACCCCCAGCTCCCACACCGAGGCCATCGCCGATCTCCTCCCGGACGCGGAACTCGTCATCGTGCCGGACGGCGGCCATCTGGTGATGCTGGAGCACCCGGAGGCGGTCACCGACCGGCTCGCCGACCTGCTCGTCCGGGCGGGAGCCGTCCCGGAGACGGCGGCGGCGACCGTCACGGTGAGGCCGGAGACCCACAACGGTTAAGTTGGCGGGTATGGAAGCAGCGCACCCGCCCGTCTCCGGCGCCACCCTCGCCATCGACTCCCCCCAGCAGATGCAGGAGCTCGGCCGCCGCCTCGCGAAGATCCTCCGCCCCGGCGACCTCGTCATGCTCACCGGTGAACTCGGCGCCGGGAAGACCACCCTCACGCGGGGCCTCGGCGAGGGCCTCGGCGTCCGTGGCGCCGTCACCTCCCCGACCTTCGTCATCGCCCGTGTCCACCCGTCCCTGGTCGGCGGCCCCGCGCTGGTGCACGTGGACGCGTACCGCCTCGGCGGCGGCCTCGACGAGATGGAGGACCTGGACCTGGACGTCTCGCTGCCCGAGTCGGTCGTGGTCGTCGAATGGGGTGACGGGAAGGTCGAGGAGCTGACGGACGACCGGCTGCACCTGCTGATCCACCGGGTGACCGGCGACACGGACGACGACCGGCGCACGGTCGTGCTGCGCGGGATCGGCCCGCGCTGGGCCGACGAGGACCTGGGCGTGCTCTGACCGGCCGTACCGGCGGCCCCACGGTCGTACGTAGTTTCCGACAACGTGTCGGGAAGGTGTTGCGTCGTTCCTACGTGCCGTGGTGACATGGATGCACAAGCTGGTTAGGTGAACCTAACCTACGGGAGGCATGCATGGCGACGCCGAAGCGCGCGGAACCCGTCCGGGACCACGTCTCGATGAGTGAGCTGCTGGCATCCTGCGCGGCCGCCCGCGCCGTTTCGACCCCGCCGGCCGGGCGCCCGGACCGGGCGGACGAGGAGCGCGGGGCGAGGGCCGGGCAGGTCGAGCGGATCGTGCGGGTCGTGCGCGGCAGAGCCGCGTAGCCGGGAAAGCCCTGGGGCGGCGAGGCCGAGCCGCGCCGCCCCGAGGACGGGGCAACAGGTCCGGAAGCGGTCCGCCCTACGACAGGTCCGGAAGCGGTCCGCCCTACGCGACCACGACCACCTTCGCGCCGATCACCGCGAACGTCCACAGCGCGTCACCGTCGACCCGCTTCATGCGGATGCCGCCGGTCTTCTTCGTCGGGTCCGGCTTCGGCGTCGAGCCGTCGACCGCCGCGCTGAAGCCGATCGCCACGTCCTGGGCCGTCGCGAACCGCACCACGTGCTCGATCTGCACGCCGTCCGAGCCGCGGACCGAGCCCGAGCGGGAGGTCACGCTGTACGCGCCCGGCGCCGGGTGCACCGTGCTCGGCATCACCGTGAACGTCCGGGTGGCCTTGCCCTTCGCGTCGACCAGCCACACCCGGCGGTCGGCGAGGGAGTACACGACGCGCTCGCCGCTGCCGGAGGCCGCCGGCACGGCGAGGGGGTCCTTCGCCGGCTGCTTCGGCCCGCCGCTCGGTGAGATCGACGGGGCGGAGGTGGCGGGGGTCCGGGGCTCGGCCGACAGATCGGCGGGAGCGTTCGCCGAGGCCTGGTACGCCAGGAAGCAGACCGCGGCGACGGCCGCCGCCGTGAGCCCGGCCACGAATCCCGAGCTGCTCCGTGCCACCGTGCCCACCTCTCGTACGAACGTATCGAAGGGTGACGGTAGCAGCCGGGGGAGCGAGGGGCGGGGCACCGTGCCCGGGAGCCGTAGGCTGTTCGCGTGCTGTTGCTCGCCATGGATACCGCCACCCCCGCCGTCACCGTCGCCCTCCACGACGGCGAGGCCGTCGTGGCCTCGTCGAGTCAGGTCGACGCCCGCCGCCACGGGGAGCTGCTGCTGCCCGCCGTCGACCGGGTCCTCAAGGAGGCCGGGCTGAAACTCGACGCGGTCACCGGGATCGTCGTCGGCGTCGGCCCCGGGCCGTACACCGGCCTCCGGGTCGGTCTCGTCACGGCCGCGGCCTTCTCCTCCGCGCTCGGCGTCCCGGTGCACGGCCTGTGCACCCTCGACGGCCTCGCGTACGCCTCCGGGATCGACGAGCCGTTCGCCGTCGCCACGGACGCGCGCCGCAAGGAGGTCTACTGGGCGCGGTACGACGACTCCCGTACGCGGGTGACCGACGCGGCCGTCGACCGGCCCGCCGAGATCGCCGAGCGGCTCGCCGGACTCCCCGTCGTCGGCGCGGGCGCCCGCCTCTACCCCGAGGCCTTCCCCGACGCCCGCGACCCCGAGCACCAGTCGGCGGCCGCGCTCGCCGCGCTCGCGGCGGAGCGGCTCGCGGCCGGCGAGGGCGGCTTCCTCGACCCGCTGCCGATGTACCTGCGCCGGCCCGACGCGCAGGTGCCGAAGAACTACAAGGTGGTCACCCCCAAGTGACCGGCGCCGTGGAACTGCGCGAGATGCGCTGGTGGGACATCGCACCGGTGCTGGCCCTGGAGGACGAGCTGTTCCCCGAGGACGCCTGGTCGGCGGGGATGTTCTGGTCGGAGCTCGCGCACGCGCGCGGACCGCGGGCCACCCGCCGCTACATCGTGGCGGAGACCCCCGAGGGCAGGCTCGCCGGGTACGCCGGGCTCGCCGCGGCCGGCGGACTCGGCGACGTCCAGACGATCGCCGTCGCCCGCGACCAGTGGGGTACGGGGCTCGGCGCCCGGCTCCTCACCGACCTGCTCCACCACGCCACCGCCTTCGAATGCGAAGAGGTGCTCCTCGAAGTGCGCGTGGACAACACCCGGGCCCAGAAGCTCTACGAGCGCTTCGGCTTCGAGCCCATCGGTTTCCGGCGCGGCTACTACCAGCCCGGAAACGTCGACGCGCTCGTGATGCGACTGACCGTTCAAGGAACTGAGACTGATTCTGATGGCTGCTGACGAACCGCTCGTACTCGGCATCGAGACCTCCTGCGACGAGACCGGCGTCGGCATCGTCCGCGGGACCACGCTCCTCGCGGACGCCGTCGCGTCCAGCGTCGACACCCACGCCCGCTTCGGCGGCGTCGTGCCCGAGATCGCCTCCCGCGCCCACCTGGAGGCGATGGTCCCGACGATCGAGCGCGCCCTCAAGACGGCCGGGATCTCCGCGAAGGACCTCGACGGCATCGCCGTCACGGCCGGCCCCGGCCTCGCGGGCGCGCTGCTCGTCGGCGTCTCGGCGGCCAAGGCCTACGCGTACGCCCTCGGCAAGCCGCTCTACGGCGTCAACCACCTCGCCTCGCACATCTGCGTCGACCAGCTGGAACACGGCAAGCTGCCCGAGCCGACGATGGCGCTGCTCGTCTCCGGCGGCCACTCCTCGCTGCTGCTCTCCTCCGACATCACCTCCGACGTGCGGCCCATGGGCGCCACCATCGACGACGCGGCGGGCGAGGCCTTCGACAAGATCGCCCGGGTCCTCGACCTCGGCTTCCCCGGCGGACCGGTCATCGACCGGCTCGCCAAGGAGGGCGACCCGGCCGCCATCGCGTTCCCGCGCGGTCTGAGCGGCTCCCGGGACCCCGCGTACGACTTCTCCTTCTCCGGCCTCAAGACCGCCGTGGCCCGCTGGATCGAGGCCAAGCGGGCGGCCGGCGAGGACGTGCCGGTCCGGGACGTCGCCGCGTCCTTCCAGGAGGCGGTCGTGGACGTCCTCACCCGCAAGGCCGTCCGGGCCTGCAAGGACGAGGGCGTCGATCACCTGATGATCGGCGGCGGCGTCGCCGCCAACTCGCGGCTCCGGGCCCTCGCCCAGGAACGCTGCGAGCGGGCCGGCATCCGGCTGCGGGTGCCCCGGCCCGGACTGTGCACGGACAACGGCGCGATGGTCGCGGCCCTCGGCTCCGAGATGGTGGCCCGCAACCGGCCCGCCTCCGACCTGGAACTGTCGGCGGACTCCTCGCTGCCGGTGACGGACCCGCACGTGCCGGGCGCGCACGCGCACGGCCACTCCCACGACCACGATCATGTGCACGAGGTCAGCAAGGAGAACCTGTACTCATGAGGCTCACCCTCATGTGGGAGGCAAGGGCCGCACAGGGCCGGGGAGCCGAGCTCCTGGAATGGGCCAGGGCGCGGGTCCTCGCCCGCGAGCCGGTCCGCCGGGAGGTCTTCCGGGCCCCGCAGGACCGGGTGCTCGTCCTCACCTGGTGGGAGGCGGAGACCTTCGACGCCGAGCTGCCCGAGCTGCCGGAGCCGGACGCGGAGCTGATCACCCGTCCGGTCCACCGCTGGCGCTTCGAATCGGTCGAATAGCCGGACGAGCGACACGCGACCGAAAATAGAGCAACCTTTCGATCGAATCCGGCATCCCACAGCGCGTGAAGAAGACGATCGCGCTGTGGGCGGCGCTGACCGCCGCCGCTCTCCTGGTGACCGGCTGCGGGGCGGAGCACCCCGGTCCCGCCGCCGCGGCGACGACGGACGCACCCGCGGCCGACCCCTCCGCCGGGCGGAAGGCACCCGAGGCGCCCGAGGCCGCGGCCGCCGCCGCGTACCGCCGCTGGGGCCTCAAGCCCTTCCCGGCCCCGCCCGCCCCGCCGGCGGTCAAGCCGGTGACGCGCACGCCGGGCGGCCCGGTCCCCGTCATCAGCGAGATACCGACCACCGAGAAGATCGTCTTCATCACCATCGACGACGGCGCGGAGAAGGACCCCGCGTTCGTGACGATGATGAAGGACCTCAGGATCCCGGTCACGATGTTCCTCACGGACGCGGCCGTCCGCGCCGACTACGGCTACTTCACCCCGCTCGTCGCCCAGGGCCACGGGCTCGCCAACCACACGCTCACCCACCCGAACCTGCGCACCCTCTCCCAGGACGCCCAGCGCCGGGAGATATGCGGCCAGCAGACGAAGCTCGCGCAGCGGTACGGCACGACCCCGCGCCTCTTCCGCCCGCCCTACGGCAACTGGAACGAGGCGACGCGCGCGGCGGCGGGCACGTGCGGCGTCGACGCGATCGTGCTGTGGCGCGAGTCCATGCAGATCAAGAACATGCAGTACCAGCGCGGCGACAAGAAGCTGCACCCCGGCGACATCATCCTGGCCCACTTCCGCGGCCCCTCCGAGCTCAAGGGCAGGACGATGACCGAGATGACGGCGACGATGCTCCGCCGCATCCAGGAGCAGGGCTTCACGGTGGCGCGCCTGGAGGACTACGTCTGAGCCGAGCACGGCGGAAAAACCTCTCGCGCGTCGTCGATGCGGGCTCCTCCCGTTCGACGTATGTGTGGAAGGCGGGGAACGGCCCCGCCACCGCGTCATCGAGGAGTCGTCATGCCCCGCTTCCTGTCCCTCGTCCGCATCGAGGAGAACACCATCGACATGGAGAGCGCCGACCCCGGCTTCGAGGAGCGGATGGGCGCGCTCTTCGAGGAGATCACCAAGGCCGGGGCCATGGTGGACACCGCCGGGCTCAGGCCGACCTCCGAGGCCACCCGGATCACCTGGTCGGACGGGAAGCTGTCGTTCACCGACGGACCGTTCACCGAGACCAAGGAGGTCGTCGGCGGGTACGCGATGCTCCAGTGCAAGGACATGGCCGAGGCCGTCGAGTGGGGGAAGCGGTTCCTCGCCGTGCACCCGCCGCAGTGGAAGGTCGGTCTTGAGGTCCGCGAGGTCGAGGAGATGCCGGAGGGCTGAGGGCCGACCGCTGACGGAGCCGTTCCTGTGCTGTCATGTGAGACGTGACGGCACAGACGGTCGAGGAGACGCTGGAGACGGTCTTCCGGATGGAGTCGGCGCGGATCATCGCCACGGTGGCGCGGATCGTCCGCGACGTCGGCATCGCCGAGGAGATCGCCCAGGACGCGCTCGTCGCCGCCCTGGAGCAGTGGCCGGGGACAGGCGTCCCGGAGCGCCCGGGAGCCTGGCTGACGGCCGCCGCCAAGCACCGGGCCGTCGACCTGGTGCGGCGGCGCGAGACGTACGCGCGGAAGCTCGCGGAGGTCGGCCGCACGCTCACGGAGGAGTCGTACGATCCCGAGCCCTCGGGCCCCGGGGACATCGACGACGACGTGCTGCGGCTGATCTTCACCGCCTGCCACCCGGTGCTCTCCGCCGAGGCCCGCGCCGCCCTCACCCTCCGGCTCGTCGGCGGGCTCCGCACGGACGAGATCGCCCGCGCCTTCCTCGTGCCGGAGGCGACCGTCGCGGCCCGGATCACCCGCGCCAAACGGGCGCTCGCGAAGGCGGGCGTGGAGTTCGAGGTGCCGTACGGGGAGGACCGGGCGGCCCGGCTCGGCTCCGTCCTGGAGGTCGTCTACCTGATCTTCAACGAGGGGTACGCGGCGACCGCCGGCGACGACCTGCTGCGTCCCGGCCTCTGCGAGGACGCGCTGCGGCTCGCCCGCGTCCTCGCCGCGCTCGTCCCGCGGGAGGGCGAGGCTCAGGGCCTCGTCGCCCTGCTGGAGCTGCAGGCCTCCCGGACGGCGGCCAGGACCGGGCCCGACGGGCGGCCGGTGCTGCTCGCCGCGCAGGACCGGCGGCGCTGGAACCGGCTCCTCATCCGGCGCGGATACGCCGCGCTCGAACGCGCCGGGGACGGCCGCTCGTACGGGCCGTACGCCCTCCAGGCCGCGATCGCCGCCCTCCACGCCCGGGCCGCCTCGTACGAGGAGACGGACTGGGCGACGATCGCCGCGCTGTACGGGAAGCTGGGCGCCCTCGCCCCCTCGCCGGTCGTCGAGCTGAACCGCGCCGTCGCCGTGTCGATGGCCGAGGGCCCCGCGGCGGCCCTGCCGATCGTCGACGCCCTCGCCGCCGAACCGGACCTGGCCCGCTACCACTTGCTGCCGAGCGTCCGCGGCGACCTGCTGGCCCGCCTCGGACGGGCGGCGGAGGCACGGGCCGAGTTCGAGCGGGCGGCGGACCTCACCCGCAACGAGAGCGAACGGGCGCTGCTGCGGGGGAAGGCGCGGGAGTTGGACCTGCCGTGACGCGCCCTTAGGGTGCTTGGCATGTCCCCGCGCAACCCGTTGCCCCCACCGCCCCCGCCCGCCGAGATCCGCAGCTGGCCCGACCGGGACGCGCGGCTCGCCGACCGGGCGCGGGCCCTGGACGAGCTCGGCAGGCGGCTGCTCGGGGGCGCGCGGCTCGCGATGTTCCTGCTCTGGTTCTGCCTCCTCCAACTGGGCTGGGGGCTGGTCGGCGTCCTGCTCATCGCGATAGGACAGCCCGCCCTCGACCCGCTGATGGTGATGACCGGGCTCGTCACGTCGGTCCTCGGCATCGGGGTCCTCGTCCCGGCCGTGTGGCTGACGGTCCGCAGCCTGCGGCTCGACCGGACGGTCCGTGAACGCCTCACCCAGTGGGCGGTCCTGGACCGGCACGGCCCGACCGACGCCCGGCTGCGCGCCCCCGTCCTCAGCGCCTGCTGGCTGCTGCTGTCCTTCGTGATGTGCGGCCTCGGCCTCTGGCTGGGCTTCGCGGTCCCGGCGGGCGTCAGCCGGAATGACGGGTACGGCCTGGTCGCCTACGGCATGGGCGTCGCCATGATCCTCTGGGTCACCGGCCTGACGGGCCTGGCGAAGTCCATCGGCCACTACCGCTTCGCGGTGCGGCTGACGGGGCGCGGCCCGACCGCGGAGTCCTGAGAGGGGCCGTCGGTGGCGTCCTGACGGAGGTCACCGACCGCCCGCCGGGTGGCCGATCAGCATCGTCGGGGCTCCCGCGACGCGGGTGAGCAGGACCGTCGCCGCGTTCGGGCCCTTCGGCTTCACCTTGCGGCGGATCTCCTCGGGTTCGACCGCCGAGCCGCGCTTCTTCACCGTCAGGGTGCCGACCTCGCGCTCCCGCAGCAGCGCCTTCAGCTTCTTGAGGTTGAAGGGGAGTTCGTCGGTGATCTCGTACGCGGCGGCGTACGGCGTCGGGATCAGCTCGTCCGCCGTGATGTACGCGATCGTCTCGTCGATCAGGCCGCCGGCCAGGTCCTCCGCCACCTCGGCGACGAGGTGCGCGCGGATGACCGCGCCGTCCGGCTCGTAGAGGTAGCGGCCGACCGGACGGACCGCCGGGTCGGGGAGGCCGCGGCCGAGGAGGCCGGCGCCCGAGGGGAGCAGGGTGGCGCGGCGGGCCCCCGGCTCCGTGCCGAACCAGAGGACGGCCTCCTTGACGTCCCCGCCGTCCGAGATCCACTCGGCCTCGGCCTCCGCGGGGACCGCCTCGTGCGGGATGCCCGGGGCCACCTTGAGCGCCGCGTGCGGGGCCTTGCGGGCCGCCTCGACCGCCCAGGAGAGCGGCGGGGAGTACGCCTCGGGATCGAAGATGCGGCCCCGGCCGCCGCGCCGCGCCGGATCGACGAAGACCGCGTCGCACCGGGCGGTGTCGATCTCGGTGACGTCCGCGCACCGCACCTCGATGAGCTCCGCGAGGCCGAGCGCCTCGGCGTTGGCGCGGGCGACCTCCGCCGTCAGCGGGTCGCGGTCCACGGCGAGGACCGAGATCCCGGCGCGCGCCAGCGCGATCGCGTCGCCGCCGATCCCGGAGCAGAGGTCCGCGACGCTCCGGACCCCGAGCGCCTTCATCCGGCCGGCCCGGTACGTGCCGACCGAGGCACGCGTCGACTGCTCGACGCCGTTCGGCGTGAAGTACATCCGGTACGCGTCCTCCGCGCCGAACTTCGCCACCGCCCGCTGCCGCAGCCGCGCCTGCCCGACGGCCGCCGTCACCAGCTCGGCGGAGTGGTCGCGGCGCAGCCGGGAGACGACCGCCAGTTCCTGGGCGGGGTCGTGGTCGCGGAGGGCCGTGAGGAGCGTCTGCCCCTCGGGGGTGAGCAGCGGGGCGAAGGAGGCGAGGTCGGTCACCCGTCCCATTGTGGGCCCTGTGACGCTGTGGGCCGGCCGGGGGACCGAGGGCACGTATGGCGGTGTCGTACCCGTGAAGGGGCCTCCGCGCTGACAGGATGCGGCGCCATACGACTCGTACGACAAAAGGAATAAATGATGGCAAAAGGTGTGCACGGTTCCTCCCGGGCGCTCGGGGCGGTGCTCGTCGTCGCCGCCCTCGCCTCCGCCGCCACCGGCTGCTCCGAGAGCGCCGAGCCGGACCGCGGCGCGCCCGCCCCCGCCGCCGGTCAGCAGGCGCGGGCCCAGGAGCAGGCCGCGGCCGGCGCGCTCCACGCGTACGTCGAGCGGGTCCGCGAGCGCCGCGCCGCCCGCGTGCTCGCCGCCAGGAAGTGGGGCCTCGCCAAGCCCCCGCTCGAAGCCCCGGCCCCGCCCGCCGTCAAGCCGAAGATCACCACCCGCAAGGGATTCGAGACCGACGGCGAGGACCTGCCGCCCGTCTTCACCACCGTCCCGACCAAGCAGAAGATCGTCTTCCTGACGATCGACGACGGCTCCGAGAAGG
Organism: Streptomyces sp. NPDC088553; assembly: GCF_044752965.1. NCBI lineage: Bacteria > Bacillati > Actinomycetota > Actinomycetes > Kitasatosporales > Streptomycetaceae > Streptomyces > Streptomyces sp. NPDC088553. The sequence goes on from NZ_JBIVMG010000005.1 coordinate 518,024, forward strand.
ACCCCGAACTGCTGAGGATGATGAAGGAGCTGCGGATCCCCTACAGCGCCTTCCTCAGCGACTACGTCGTCAAGGACGACTACGGCTACTTCGCCCGGATGCAGAAATCGCAGGAGGGCGGGGTGTCCCTGCACAACCACACCCTCAACCACCGCTACCTGCCCGGACTCTCGTACAAGCAGCAGAAGCGCGAGATCTGCGGCATGCAGGACGTCATCGAGAAACGATTCGGCAAGCGGCCCCCGCTCTTCCGCCCGCCCTACGGCAACTACAACGAGGACACCCTGCGCGCCGCCAAGACCTGCGGCGTCAAGGCCGTCCCGCTGTGGGCCTCGGAGGCCTTCCCCGACCACATGGAGTGGCGCGAGTGGGACCGGGACCTGCACCCCGGCGACATCGTCCTCACCCACTTCCGGGGCAAGGCGGACTGGAAGGGCACCATGCCCGACATGATCCGCCGGGTGATGAACGTGATCACGGCCAAGGGGTACGCCGTCGCGAAGCTCGAGGACTACGTGTGAGCGGACGGCGGGCGCTGCCTCTCCTGGCCGCCGTACTCGTGCTGGGGCTGACCGGCTGCGCCTCGACCGTGGACTCGATCGAGCGGCTCGGCCGGAAGGCCGTCGAACGCGTCGGCACCGGCGGGGCGGAGCCGGCCGACGGGGCCGACGGCGCGCTCCCGCGGCCGGAAGCGCACCGCCACGAGTGAGGAATTGGCACTCCGCTTGACCGAGTGCTAATCGCGGTCATAGTCTCGGCTCTGGCACTCACCACTGGAGAGTGCCAACAGAGCGACGGGCAGGTCCGGCACCCGCGACGACGGATCCACCTGGTCGCCACCTCAGACAGTTAACCCCGAGATCTCCGAAGGGGGAGGTCGGATCGTGACGACCACCAGCTCCAAGGTTGCCATCAAGCCGCTCGAGGACCGCATTGTGGTCCAGCCGCTCGACGCCGAGCAGACCACCGCCTCTGGCCTGGTCATCCCGGACACCGCCAAGGAGAAGCCCCAGGAGGGCGTCGTCCTGGCCGTGGGCCCGGGGCGCTTCGAGAACGGCGAGCGTCTGCCGCTCGACGTCCAGACCGGCGACATCGTGCTGTACAGCAAGTACGGCGGCACCGAGGTGAAGTACAACGGCGAGGAGTACCTCGTCCTCTCGGCTCGCGACGTGCTCGCGATCGTCGAGAAGTAATTCACCGAAGTATCTGAAGCAGATGCTTTGAGCTGCGCCCCTTGACCCCGCACCGGGCGTCCGGGGGCGCGGTTCGTTCCACCCCATTCCGAGAGGGCTGAACCGCTCCCATGGCGAAGATCCTGAAGTTCGACGAGGACGCCCGTCGCGCCCTTGAGCGCGGCGTCAACAAGCTTGCCGACACGGTGAAGGTGACGATCGGCCCCAAGGGCCGCAACGTCGTCATCGACAAGAAGTTCGGCGCCCCCACCATCACCAACGACGGTGTCACGATCGCCCGCGAGGTCGAGATCGAGGACCCGTACGAGAACCTCGGCGCCCAGCTGGTGAAGGAGGTGGCGACCAAGACCAACGACATCGCGGGTGACGGCACCACCACCGCCACCGTGCTCGCCCAGGCCCTGGTCCGCGAGGGTCTGCGCAACGTCGCCGCGGGTGCCTCCCCGGCCGCCCTGAAGAAGGGCATCGACGCCGCCGTCAAGGCCGTCTCCGACGAGCTGCTCGCCACCGCGCGTCCGATCGAGGACAAGTCCGACATCGCCGCCGTCGCCGCGCTCTCCGCGCAGGACCAGCAGGTCGGCGAGCTCATCGCCGAGGCGATGGACAAGGTCGGCAAGGACGGTGTCATCACCGTCGAGGAGTCCAACACCTTCGGCCTGGAGCTCGACTTCACCGAGGGCATGGCCTTCGACAAGGGCTACCTGTCCCCGTACATGGTGACCGACCAGGAGCGTATGGAGGCCGTCCTCGACGACCCGTACATCCTGATCAACCAGGGCAAGATCTCCTCGATCCAGGACCTGCTGCCCATCCTGGAGAAGGTCATCCAGGCCGGCGCCGGCAAGCCGCTGCTGATCATCGCCGAGGACGTCGAGGGCGAGGCCCTGTCGACCCTGGTCGTGAACAAGATCCGTGGCACCTTCAACGCCGTGGCCGTCAAGGCCCCCGGCTTCGGTGACCGCCGCAAGGCCATGCTCGGCGACATCGCCACCCTCACCGGTGCGACCGTCATCGCCGAGGAGGTCGGCCTCAAGCTCGACCAGGCCGGTCTGGACGTGCTCGGCACCGCCCGCCGCGTCACCATCACCAAGGACGACACCACGATCGTCGACGGTGGCGGCGACTCGTCCGAGGTCGCGGGCCGCGTCAACCAGATCAAGGCCGAGATCGAGTCCACGGACTCCGACTGGGACCGCGAGAAGCTCCAGGAGCGCCTCGCGAAGCTGGCCGGCGGCGTGTGCGTGATCAAGGTCGGCGCCGCCACCGAGGTGGAGCTGAAGGAGAAGAAGCACCGCCTCGAGGACGCCATCTCGGCGACCCGCGCCGCGGTCGAGGAGGGCATCGTCTCCGGCGGTGGCTCCGCGCTCGTCCACGCCGTCAAGGTCCTCGAGGGCAACCTCGGCAAGACCGGCGACGAGGCCACGGGTGTCGCGGTCGTCCGCCGCGCCGCCGTCGAGCCGCTGCGCTGGATCGCCGAGAACGCCGGCCTCGAGGGCTACGTCATCACCTCGAAGGTGGCGGAGCTCGACAAGGGCCAGGGCTTCAACGCCGCGACCGGCGAGTACGGCGACCTGGTCAAGGCCGGCGTCATCGACCCGGTGAAGGTGACGCGCTCCGCGCTGGAGAACGCCGCCTCGATCGCCTCCCTCCTCCTCACCACCGAGACCCTCGTGGTGGAGAAGAAGGAAGAGGAGCCGGCGGACCACGGTCACGGCCACGGTCACGGCCACTCGCACTGACGCGTGCCGTAACCGATCACTGAGGCCCGGTGCCCCCGTCGCGGGGGCACCGGGCCTCGGCGTTTCTCCCGCTAACCCTCCACGGCGCCGAGCTGCGACATCAGCCCGAGCATGTCGTACTGCCACCAGCCCTCGACGATCTTCCCGTCGTCCCGGAAGCGGTGGATGATCACCCCGGTCATGACCACTTCCATGCCGGTGGGCTGGAGCCCCATGAAGTCGCCGTTGTGGGTCGCCTTCCAGGTCCAGCGGGTGCAGACCCGGTCGCCCTCGGCGATCTGGTCGTCGACGGTGAAGGCGAAGTCGAAGCCGCCCCGCCACATCTCCACCTCGCGCCGGAACGCGTCCATGCCGATGGTGTCCTGCGCGTTGGCCGGATTGCGGAAGTGGCAGCCCTCGGCGAGCAGTTCGTCGAGCAGCGCGAGCTCCGGCTCGGTCGCGATCATCTCCAGGAAGCGCCGGGCGTTGTTCTTGTACATCGCCTCGTCCCGGACCACGTCCAGGTCGGTGAACGTCGGCATCTCGTCACAGAGCGCGACCATCTCCCGGAAGATCCGGTCGGTCTCGGGAAGCTGCGAGTTCCGCATGGCCACGTCGTAGGACGGGAACTCCACGATCTCCACGAGATGCGTGGAATCCGCCCGGTCCTTGCCGAGAACGCTGTGCGTGGCCGTCCGCTTGCCCTTGGTCTGCTCGATCCACCGGTCCATGAGCCGGCTCATGTCGTCGATCCGGCTGGTCTTGAAGTCGATGATCTGCGTGAACGTCATGACGCCTCCCGATCCCGGCCCAGGTGGGACCCCTCCAGTCTAGGTGGGACGCATGGAGCGGGCAGGGGGAGAGCGGTCCGTCACGGTCGACAACGGCGAGGGAATCGTGGTGGTCGGCAACCACAACCGGATCACGGTCGGGGCCGGGGAGGCGGTCCGCTCGGCCTACCGGGAGCAGGTCCGCCGGATCGCCCCGCCGGAACTCGTCGGGCGGGAGAGGGAGTTGGCCGAGCCGGCCGCGTTCTGACACGCCGACTCGGGTCCGGCGTACGCGCATTGGCGCGCGGACGCGTGGGCGGGGAAGACGGCGCTGACGGACGCGACCCGGGAGGCCCACCTCCCTCGCCTGTACGCCTCAGCCGCCGAGGCCTGCGCGGCGCGCGACTGGTCCTCCTCGTGGACGGGCTGGACGAGGACAGGGGCGTGACGACGGGAGCGGACGCCCACTCGATCGCGAGCCTGCTGCCGTACGGCCTCCGGGTGATCGTCGCGGGCCGCCCGAACCCGCCGCTCCCGGCCGACGTCCCCGAGGACCATCCGCTCCGGACCGCGGTCGTACGAACCCTGGCACCGTCCCCGAAGGCCCACGCGATCCGCACGGGCGCAACGCGAGCTGAAGCGTCTCCTGGAGGCGGGCGGTCTCCCGTACGACCTGCTCGCGCACGAGGAACTGGCCGCCGGAGCACGGGAGATGCTGGGGGAGCGGCCGGCCGTGCTCGCCGTCCCGCCCGAAGGGGTTGCCCTCGTCCCGGCCGAGGCCGACCGCCTACGCCGAGCGCTGGAGGTCTGACGCCCGTACCTCCTCCGCGAACGGTTCGCCCCGCACGTACCGCCCCACCTCCCCCAGCGCCTGGTCCGTCATGCGGTGGAGTTCGTTGCCCAGGGAGCCCGCCACGTGCGGGGTGAGCAGGACGTTCGGGAGGGTGTAGAGGGGGGAGTCGGGGGGCGGGAGCTCCGGGTCCGTGACGTCCAGGGTCGCGTGGAGGCGGCCCGAGGTCAGGTGGGGGAGGAGGGCCCGCTCGTCGATCAGGGAGCCCCGGGACGTGTTGATCAGGGTCGTTCCGTCGCGCATCGCCGCCAGTTGGGGCGCGCCGATCATGTGGTCCGTGGACGGGAGCTGGGGGGCGTGGACGGAGACCACCGTGCTGCGGGCGCACAGGTCGTCGAGGTCGGTGACCAGTTCCACGCCGGAGGGTGGGACGTCGACGTACGGGTCGTACAGGAGGATCTCGATGTCGAAGGGGCGCAGCAGCTCGATCACCCGGCGGCCGATCCGGGAGGCGCCCACGATGCCGACCGTGCGACGGTAGTTGCCCCAGGTGGCGGACTCGGTGAGCCAGGTGTGGTCGGCGCGGAGTTCGGCGTACCGCTGGGCCGAGCCGAGGACCCGCTTCCCGGCGAAGAGGATCGCGGCGAGCGTGTACTCGGCGACCGGCAGCGCGTTGGCCGCGGCGGCCGAGGTGACGCGCAGGCCGCGGTCCCAGCAGGCCTCGGTGATGTGGTGCTTGACCGAGCCGGCCGCGTGGACGACGGCCCGCAGGCGCGGGGCGCGGTCCAGGACGTCGGTGGTCAGCGGGGTCGCTCCCCAGCAGGTGAGGAGGATCTCGGCCTCGGCGAGCGCGGTGGTGATCCGCGGGTCCCGGGACGTCAGGTCGTGGGCGACCAGGTGCGGGTCCGTGCGGGTGAGCGTGCCGAGGCGGGTGCGGTGGGTGTCGGTGAGGAGGCGTTCGGCCACGCCCTCGCCCATCGCGAGCAGCAGAGCGGGGCGGTTGTCAGTGGTCGGGTGCATCGTGGTACCTGAGCTCCTCACTTGACGCTGCCGGCCGTCAGACCGGCCTTCCAGTGGCGCTGGAGGGAGACGAAGGCGACGACGAGGGGGACGACGGCGAGCAGGGATCCGGTGACGACGAGGGGGTAGAACTCGGGTTCCCCGTGGGCGTTGCTGTTCCACGCGTACAGGCCGAGGCTCAGCGGGAAGAGCTTCTGGTCCGAGAGCATCACCAGGGGGAGGAAGAAGTTGTTCCAGACGGCGGTGAACTGGAAGAGGAAGACGGTCACGAAGCCGGGCATGACCATGCGCAGGCCGATGGACCAGAAGACGCGCAGCTCGCCGGCCCCGTCGATCCGGGCGGCCTCCAGGGCCTCGTCGGGGATGTAGCCCGCGCAGAAGACCCGGGCGAGGTAGACGCCGAAGGGGTTGACGAGGACGGGGACCAGGACGGCCCAGTAGGTGTTGACGACGCCGACCTCGCTGGCGAGGAGGTACATCGGCAGGGCGAGCGCGGTGGTGGGGACGAGCACGCCCAGGAGGACGAGGCCGAAGAGCTGCTCCTTGCCCCGGAAGTCGTAGACGTGGAAGGCGTATCCGGCGGCGACGCTGACGAACGAGCAGGCGAGGGCGCCGAGTCCGGCGTACAGCAGGCTGTTGGCGTACCAGTGGAAGTAGATGCCGTCGTTGTACTCGGCGAGCCGGGTGAGGTTGCCGCCCAGGTCGAAGCCCTCGAAGGAGAGGGCGTTTCCGGCGAGGAGGCCGCCGGCGTCCTTGGTGGCGGCGGTCAGCAGCCAGACCAGCGGGAAGAGCATGTAGACGACGGCGAGGACGAGGGCGCCGTTGACGGCCGCCTTGGAGAGCCAGACGGAGCCGGTGCGGGGTCGGGTGCTCATGCCGTGCGCTCCTTCCCGGCCTTGCGGCGGCCCGTCATCCGCGTCACCGCGAACGACAGCAGCGCCGCCGTCAGGGCGAGGAGTACGGACGCCGCGGCGGCGAGTCCGTAGTCGTTGCGGTCGAAGGCCGCGGTGTAGGCGTACATGTTCGGCGTCCAGGTGGAGGTGACGGCGGAGCCCGTGCCCTTGTTGAGGATCAGCGGCTCGGTGAAGAGCTGGAGGGAGCCGATGATCGTGAAGAGGGCGACCATGGCGAGCGAGGCCTTGACGAGCGGGACCTTCACGGAGAAGGCGATGCGCCAGGCGCCGGCCCCGTCGACGGTGGCCGCTTCGAGGACGGAGCGGTCGATGGCCTGGAGGGCCGCGTAGAAGATGACCATGTTGTAGCCGAGCCATTCCCACAGCGCGATGTTGACGATGGAGGGCAGGGCGCCTTCGGGGGAGAAGAAGTCGAAGCCGATGCCTCCGGCCTCCATGGCCTGGACGACCGGGCTGAGCTGGGGGGTGTACAGGTAGACCCAGATCAGGGCGGCGATGATGCCGGGGACGGCGTGCGGCAGGAAGAGCGCGAGCTGGAAGAAGCGGCGGGCGCGGGCGAGCGCCGAGTCGAGCAGGAGGGCGAGGCCGAGGGCCCCGGCGAGCAGCAGCGGGATGTAGAGCAGGCAGTATCCGAGCAGGACGCCGAAGCCCTCGCGGAAGGCCCGGTCACCCAGCGCCGCGGTGTAGTTGTCGAGGCCGGTGAAGACGGTCTCGGTGCCGCCGAAGCCCAGTCCGGACTGCTTCTCGGTGAAGAGGCTGAGCCAGACCGCGTATCCGATCGGCACCACCATCACCGCGGTGAACAGCAGGAAGAAGGGGGTCAGCAGGATCGTGGCGGCGCGGGTGCGGGCCTTCATCCGGTCAGCCCTCGACCTTCAGGCCGCGCTTGGTGAGTTCGGCGACGGTGGCGTCGTGACCGGCCTTGACGGCGTCGGTGATGCCGGGGCCGCCCTGGGTGATCTTGCCGAAGTGGTCCTTGATGGTGGTGTTGGTGGTGCCGGTGGTCGGGCCCCAGGCCCAGTTCGGGCTGATGGAGGCACCCGCGGCCTCGAAGAGGGCGTAGATGTCCTGACCGCCGTAGTAGCTCGCGTCGAAGGCCTTCTTGGCGACGGGACGCAGCGCGGCGGCGGCGGGGAAGGCGGAGGAGGTGCCGGAGGCGATCCGGGCCTTCACCCCGGCCTCGGTGGTGGACATCCACTCGGCGAAGGTGACGGCCGCGGCCTGCTGCTTGCTGTCCTTGGTCACGGCGAAGGAGGTGCCGCCGAGCATGCCGCTCGCGGGCTTGCCGTCCCAGCTGGGCATCGGGGCGACGCCCCACTTGCCGCTCTGCTCGGGCAGGGTGCCCTTGAGGACGCCCGCGCCCCAGGAGGCGCCGAGGTAGCCGATGGTGGTGCCGTTCTTGAGGGAGCCGGTCCACTCGGGGCTGAAGGAGGCGTTCTTGTGGACGAGCCCGGCGTCGAGGAGGCCCTGCCAGTAGCCGGCGACCTTGGTGGTGGCCGCGTCGGTGGTGTTGATCTTCCAGGTGTCGTTCTCGGCCTTGAACCACTGGGCTCCGGCCTGCCACGCCATGGCCTGGAAGGTGGTCGGGTCGTCGGGGAAGAAGGTGGCGATACGGGCCTTGGCGTCGGCCTTCTTGACCTGCTCGGCGGCCTTCTTGAACTCGTCCCAGGTGGTGGGGACCTGGACCTTGTACTTCGCGAAGAGGTCCTTGCGGTAGAAGAAGGCCTGCGGGGCGGCGTCGAAGGGGACGGCCCAGGACTTGCCGCCGAGGGTGGTGAGTTCGACGGTCTGCGGGAGCAGCTTGGCGCGGTCGGCCTCGGTGAACTCGCCGCCGATGTCCTGGAGGGCGCCGGAGCTCACGAACTCGGGGAGCGAGGAGTACTCGATGGAGACGAGGTCGGGGGCGTTGCCGGCCTTCACGGCGTTGGAGATCTTGGCGTAGCCGCCGGCGGTGCCGGAGGGGATCTCCTCGAACTTCACCTGGATGTCGGTGTGGGAGGCGTTGAAGGCGTCGACGACGTCCTTGGAACCCTTGGCCCAGCCCCAGAAGGTGATGGTCACGGGCCCGTTCGGCTTGTTCGCCGTGCTGTTCGCTGTGTCGTCACCGCTGCCGCCGCAGGCCGTGAGGACGGCGAGGGCGGTGGCGGTGCCGGCTATGACACGGGACGTTCTGCTCCAACTACGGGTCACGGCACGACTCCTGAAGGGCGGCGGCGGGGAGGTTGTGGCCGTGATCCTGTGACCGTTCATGACCGAAGTCAAGAGCGAAAGATTGATTGATCGAAAAAAGATCAGACGTAAGTCGCCCGAAACTCAGGCGGACGGCGTCGTGCGCGCCCCGCACGAGGCCCGGACCCGCAGCCTGGGCAACAGCCCCAGATGACGCCGTGCCGCGTCCTCGTCCGGGCCCTCCGTCAGCCGCTCCACCAGGAGTTCCGTGGCGTGCCGCCCCACCTGCCGCTTCGGCGGCGCGACCGCCGTCAGCGGGGTGTCGGCCAGCGCGGCGACCTCGTCGTCGTACGCGATCAGGGCCAGGTCCTGCGGCACCCGTACGCCCAGCTCGGCGAGGCGCTGCACGATCTCGATCGCGTCCACGTCGTTGTGCACCAGGGCCGCGCTCGCCAGGCCGGACCCGACCGCCTCGTGCAGCGCCCGTACCGCCCGTTCGAAGCCCTCCGGATCCGCCTCCGCCGGTACGGAGTCGATGACCGGCCGGGGCTCCGCGAGGCCCAGGGTGCCCAGCGCCTCGGCGTACCCGGCGCGCACCGCGAGCGCGGTCGGCGAGTCCCGGCGCGCCACGAGCAACGGGGTCGCGTGGCCGAGGGCGAGCAGGTGGCGCAGGGCGAGCAGGACGCCGTGGGCGTGGTCGGAGGCGACCCGGTCGAGGCCGTCCAGCGGGCTGCCGGGTTCGGCCCGGCGTTCCAGGAGCACGGCCGGTACGGGGAGTTCGGCCAGCCAGTCGCCGTACGCGCGCTGATCCTCGGGCCCCCGCCAGCCCGGTGCGACGAGGACGCCCTCGGCGCCGGCCGCGAGCAGCCCCTCGGTGCGGGCCCGGTCCTCCTCCGGCCGGTAGTCCGAGACGCGCAGGACGAGCCGGGCGCCGGCGCGGGCGGCCGCCTCGTGCGCACCGCGGATGACCTCGGCGAAGTAGTACGTGGCGGAGGGCGCGAGCAGGCCGAGGACCAGGCCCTCGCCGGTCCGTCCGCCGCCCGGGGCGCCCCGCCGCTCGGGCCAGGACACCTGGCCGTGCACCCGGTCGAGCAGCCCCCGGCCGGCCAGGAGTTCGACGTCCCTGCGGGCGGTGACGGGGGAGACCCCGAGCCGCTCGGCCAGTTCGGCGACGCGGGCGGTGCCGCGCTCGCGCACCAGGGCCAGCAGTCGGTCGTGTCGTTCGGCAGCACTCTCGCGCACGGCGCAGTTCCCCCTCGCGGTGGTGGTGGTTCCCCGACCTTAGATCACGCACGGCCCCTGAATGATCGAACGGAAGAAATTTCGATCATTCGCTCTGATTCTCTTGACGTCCGATCGGAGCCTGTCCAGGATTCCCGGCGACGCAGTCGTCATCGCGGGGGAGCCCGAGAACGTTCCCGAGCACGCCCCAGGGAGCCACAGGGAGCATCATGCCCACGCCGCCCGAGAACCGTGAGCTCAGCCCGTACACCGGCTGGACCCGTGCCCACTGGGAGGCCGCGGCCGACCGACTCCTCCTGGCGGTACGCCCCTTCGCCTCACCTCGGCTCGGACTCATCCATCTGCCGGGCCCCCGGCCCAGCTGGTCCGGAGCCCGCTCCGACGGCCTGGAGGGCTGGGCCCGCACCTTCCTCCTCGCGGCGCTCCGGGTCGCGGGCGCGCGGGGCGAGGACCCGCACGGGCATCTCGACCGGTACGCGGAGGGGCTCGCCACCGGAACCGCGACGCCGGGACGTGCGGACGAGGACTCCTGGCCCCTCACCACCGACACCCGTCAGGCGATCGTCGAAGCGGCCTCCGTCGCCCTCGGCCTCCGCCTCACCCGCCCCTGGCTCTGGGACCGGCTCGACGACCGCACCCGCGAGCGGGTCGTCGACTGGCTCCGCCCCGCCCTCGGCCCCTCGCCCGTAGACAACAACTGGTGGCTCTTCGGCCTCACCGTCGCCGGCTTCCTCCAGGACGCCGGCGTCGACACCGACCGGGCCGGCGCCACCGTCGACCGCTCCCTCGCCCGGATCGAGGACTGGTACCTCGGCGACGGCTGGTACAGCGACGGCGACAACCGCGCCTTCGACCACTACAACGGCTGGGCCCTGCACTTCTACCCGGTCCTCCACGCCCACCTCGCCGGCGACCGGGAGCTCCTCGACCGGTACGGGCCCCGCCTGCGCGCCCATCTCGGCGACCACGTCCACCTCTTCGACGCCGACGGCGCCCCGCTCCCGTACGGGCGCTCCCTGATCTACCGCTTCGCCGCGGCCGCCGCCCCCTGGCTCGGCATCCTCACCGGGCACACCCCGCTCACCCCCGGCGCCACCCGCCGCCTCGCCTCCGGCACCCTGCGGTACTTCCTCGACCGCGGCGCCACCGACCCGGACGGGCTCCTCACGCTCGGCTGGCACGGCCCGTACGCGCCCCTGGTCCAGGAGTACTCGGGCCCCGGCTCCCCGTACTGGGCGTCCAAGGGCTTCCTCGGCCTCCTCCTGCCCGCCGGCCACCCCGCCTGGACCGACCGCGAGGAACCCCTGCCGGCCGAACGCGCCGACACCGTCCGTCCCTTCGCCCCGGCCGGGCTGCTCGTCCAGACCACCGCCGCCGACGGACTCGTACGCCTCCACAACCACGGCAGCAACCATGTGCACAGCGCCGAGGCCGGCGAGGACGACCCCGGCTACGCCCGCCAGGCGTACGCGACCCGCACGGGACCCACCACCGGACCGGCCCCCGCCGACAACCACTTCGCGCTGCTCGTCGAGGGGAGGCCGACCACCCGGGGACCCGCCGCACCCGCCGGCACCGGCCCCGGCTGGGCCGCCTCACGGCACACCCCGTACCCCGGCGTCCGGGTCGTCTCCGCGACCCTCGCCCACGGCCGCGCGGAGGTCCGCGCCCACCTGGTCCTCGGTGCCCCGGAGGGGACGCCCGTGCGGCAGACGGGCTGGGCCACCACTCCCGAGGGGCCGCACGCGCAGCTGCACCCGGTCCACGGCTACCCCGCGGACCACGGAGCCGCCGCCCCCGCCACCGAACTCCCCACCGGGGAGACCCTCCAGGGGCCCGGCAGCCGCACCCTCGCCCTGCACGGCGCCACGAGCGGCCCGGCCACCCTCTTCGTCGCGCTCGCCTCGCTCACCGCCGAGCCCGCCCCGGCCCCCGTCACGGACCTCGCGGCCGTCCGGGTCACCGGCCACACCCTCGACGTGACCTGGCAGGACGGCACCACCACGCGACTGGACCTCGACGCACGCGCCGGGTGAACGGGCCTGGTGGGCAGGCCTGCCGAGCGGGCTACTTCGGCCCGTACTTCCTGCCCGCCTTGGAGGAGACCCCGCCGAGGAGCCCGCGCGGCGCCAGCTTCACCACACCCATGAGGGCCTTGTAGCGGGGGTCGGGGATCGACAGCGACTTCCCCCGGTCCAGGTCCGCGAGCGCCGCCGTCACCAGCTTGTCCGCGTCGAGCCACATCCAGCCCGGGATGTTGTCCGTCCCCATCCCGGCCCGCTCGTGGAACTCGGTCCGTACGAAGCCGGGGCAGAGCGCCATCAGCCGTACGCCGCTGCCCGCCAGGTCCCGCGCGGCGCCCTGGGTGAACTGCACGACCCAGGCCTTCGACGCCCCGTACGTGCCGCGGGGCACGAAGGCCGCCACCGAGGCGACATTGACCACGGAGCCGCGCCGGCGCTCCTTCATCGAGGCGGCGGCCGCCGAGGTCAGCCGCAGCACCGCCTCGCAGTGCACCGTGAGCATCTTCAGCTCGTCGGCCATGGACACTTCGAGGAAGCGGCCCTTGTTGCCGAAGCCGGCGTTGTTCACGAGCATGTCCACCGGCTGCTTCGGGTCCGAGAGGCGGGCCTCGACGGCGGCGATGCCCTTCTCCTCGGCGAGGTCCGCCGCGAGCACCTCGGCCTCGATGCCGTGGCGGTCGTGCAGCTCCGTCGCCTGCTCACGGAGCCGCTTCATGTCCCGGGCCACGAGCACGACATCGTGGCCGTCCGCGGCGAGCCTCCGCGCGAAAGCGGCCCCGATGCCCGCGGTGGCGCCCGTAATCAGTGCAGTCGTCATACGGGCACGGTAGTGCCACGGTGGAGGCGTTCTTGTCCGCGTACCGCCGACCAGACGCGGACTACGCGCGCGCGTACTTCTCCGCGTACTGGCGTGCGAGCGCGAGGAGTCCGGACTCCATCCACTCGGCGGCGACCAACGTCCGGGGGAGCAGGGCGCGTTCGGTGGTCGCGGCGCGGTGGAGCAGCGCGACGGTGATGTCGTGGTCGGGCCGGTGGACGACCGTGATCGGATCGCCGGCCCGGATCTCGCCCGGCACGATCACCCGCAGCAGCGCGCCCGGACCGGCCTCGGACCGCGTGAACCGCTTGACCCAGCCCTTCTCCTCCAGGAAGCCGGCGAACGTACGGCAGGGGATGCGGCCGCCGGTGACCTCCAGGACGACCTCCTCGCCGATCCGCCAGCGCTCGCCGATCAGGGCGCCGTTCACGTCGAGGCCGTCGGTCGTGAGGTTCTCGCCGAAACAGCCGTTGGCGAGCGGGCGGCCGAGCTCGCGCTCCCACCGGTCCAGGTCCTCGCGCGCGAAGGCGTACGCGGCCCGGTCGTCGCCGCCGTGGAAGCGCAGGTCGCAGACCGTGTCCCCGGCGAGCCCGCTCCTGCCGACGCCGGGCGCCCCGGGCGCCTCGATCCGGACCGGCCCCTCGACGGGGCGCTTGTCGATGGCGGTCAGGCCGGACGCGGCCTCGGTGTAGTCCACGGCCTTGGCGCGGCCCACATTCACACTCAGCAAGGTCATGTGGGCACTTTACGGGCACCCGTCTCAAAGCTGAAGGCGGAAAAGTGGGACTTCACCCAAGATGCGCTTATGCTGGAACGCATGATCGAGGCCCGTCATCTCCGCGTCCTGCGCGCCGTCGCCGCCACCGGCTCCTTCTCGGCCGCCGCGCGCGAACTGGGCTGCACCCAGCCCGCCGTCAGCCAGCAGATGAAGGCCCTCGAAGGCTCCGCCGGCACGCCGCTGCTGATCCGAACGGGCCGCGAGATGCGCCTCACCGAGGCCGGTGAGGTCCTGGTCCGCCACGCCTCCGGCATCCTCGCCGGGCTCACCGCCGCCGAGGAGGAGGTCGCCGCGATCGCCGGGCTCCGCGCGGGCCGGGTCCGGCTGGTCTCCTTCCCCAGCGGCAGCTCCACGCTCGTCCCCACCGCGCTCGCCGCGCTGCGGGCCGCGCACCCCGGCACCCGCGTCTCGCTCGTCGAGGCCGAACCGCCGCGCTCGATCGAGATGCTCCGCGAGGGCGACTGCGACGTGGCCCTCGCCTTCCGGTACGCCGGCGGGACGGCCGGCCGGCCGGCCGACGGGCAGGCCGAGTGGGACGACCTGGTCGTCCGCCCGATCCTGGCCGACCGCCTGGTGGGTCTGGTCCCCGAGGGGCACCCGCTCGCCGGGGCCGGGTCCGTGGGCATGGCCGAACTGGCCGACGAGTCCTGGATCGCGGGCTGCCCGCGCTGCCGCCGTCAGCTCGTGGACGTGTGCGAGGAGGCGGGCTTCACCCCCCGTATCGACTTCGCCACCGACGACTACCCGGCCGTGGTGGGCCTGGTCGGCGCCGGTCTCGGCGTGGCCGTCCTGCCGGAGCTGGCCATCGAGTCCGTACGGCCCAGGGGGGCGCGGACCGTGGCCGTGGAGCCCGCCGTGGAGCGGGAGATCGTGGCCCTGACCCTGCCCGACCTGGCGCAGGTGCCGGCCGTCGCCGCCACGCTCGACGAACTGACCCGGGCCGCCACGCGCGCGTAGGACGCCGCCTCGCGCGCGTGGGCGCGGCTCCGGTTGTCGGTGATCCGGTCGTTCGTGCTCCGGGTGTGGGTGGTGCTCAGGTTCGGTGCTTAGTTGAGGAAACGTTCCTTCACATGCGCTCCACAATCGGCCGGCCTGCTGCCGACGCCGATGTCGTCATGGATGTCACGGAAGCCGCGGACGCGACCGACGTGGTCGTCGGCGCCGTCGTGATCAGGCGATTGCGCGCGCGTCCCATGAGCTCTTCGCGTTCGTCCTCGGTGAGGCCGCCCCATACGCCGTAGGGCTCCCGCACGGCGAGTGCGTGTGCCGCGCACTCCGCGCGTACCGGGCACCGCATGCAGACCTCTTTCGCCGAGTTCTCACGCGCACTCCGTGCCGCGCCGCGCTCTCCCTCGGGGTGGAAGAACAGGGAGCTGTCGACGCCGCGGCAGGCCGCGAGCAGTTGCCAGTCCCACAGATCGGCGTTGGGTCCGGGAAGGCGGGAGAAATCTGCCATTGCGCTAGTCCCCTTGAAACCGTGTCGAACGGATAGGTGGGCGGGTGGATGGCTGATGGCCGGGGCTCCTCGGTGCCCCGCGGGTCCGGTCGGTACACCTACTGTCTAAGTAGATGTAAATATGACTCATTGCGAATCTAGCCACAGACACTGCGAAAAGGGAAGAAATCCCGCTAAATGGGGCATAGCTTTCGATGTTGGGCAGATGGGCCGCGTCGCTCTCCTCCGCGTACGACCCCTCACGTAGAGTGCCGAAGGGTGCCGTCCGACCCGTAACTCTTTCGAGTGACCGTCGTTGAGAGTGCGGAGGCGGTTGAAGGAACAAGCGATCGGGCAGGTGTCCGAGAGCGTCAATCGCACAGGTGACGATTACGTACAGCCCTGGAGGCTCAAGGTGACGCGCTACAGCTGCGAGAGCCGCGGAGGTCAGGCATGACATCCGTCCTCGTCTGCGACGACTCCCCGCTTGCCCGAGAGGCGCTCCGCCGCGCGGTCGCGACCGTGCCCGGTGTCGAGCGCGTGACCACCGCGGCCAACGGCGAGGAAGTCCTCCGCCGCTGGGGCGCGGACCGCTCGGACCTGATTCTGATGGACGTACGCATGCCCGGCCTGGGCGGCGTGGAGACCGTCCGCCGGCTGCTCTCCGCGGACCCCGGCGCCCGCATCATCATGCTCACGGTCGCCGAGGACCTCGACGGCGTCGCCCTCGCGGTCGCCGCGGGCGCCCGCGGCTATCTGCACAAGGACGCCTCGCGCGCCGAACTGCGGGCCACGGTCACCCAGGCGCTGGCCGACCCGACCTGGCGGCTCGCCCCGCGCCGGCTCCGTTCGGCCGAGATGGGCGCCGCGCCCACCCTCACCGCGCGCGAGATCCAGGTCCTCGAAGGCATGAGCCACGGCCGGTCCAACGCCGAGATCGGGCGCGAGCTCTTCCTCTCCGAGGACACGGTCAAGACCCACGCCCGGCGTCTCTTCAAGAAGCTGGGCGCCTCGGACCGGGCGCACGCGGTCGCCCTCGGATTCCGCTGGGGCCTGGTCCGCTGAATCGCAGGTCACCGGCCACCTCCCCGTCCGCGCCCGCGTCCGTCGTGGAGTGGGCGGGGCGGGCTTGTGTCACTTCCCCGCGCGATGCCGCATCCTTGAGATGTGGAGTTCCTCGGGGACGAGTCGATCGAGCGGGAGGGGAGGGCGCGGGAGATGGGTTCCAGTTCCGGCGCACCTGCTCATAACGCTTCGGTGCACAACTATGGACGCGGTGCCACGAACGCCGAGGCGTCGGGGCACCATGGAGCGATGCGCGACGACGAGACCGTGGGGTCCCCCATGCCTGCCGGGCAGGGGGAGATCGGCGCGCTCGTGCACCGTGCGGTCGAGGGCGACGCCCAGGCGACGCACGACCTGCTCGCACGGGTGCATCCGCTCGCGCTGCGGTACTGCCGCACCCGTCTCAACCGGCTGCCCGGCGACGCCCGGCACTTCGTCGAGGACCTGGCCCAGGAGGTCTGCGTCGCCGTCCTGATGGCACTGCCGCGCTACAAGGACACGGGCAGGCCCTTCGAGGCCTTCGTCTTCGCCATCGCCGGACACAAGGTCGCCGACCTCCAGCGGGCCGCCATGCGGCACCCGGGGTCCACGGCCGTGCCCTCCGACGAGATGCCCGAGCGGCCCGACGACTCCCTCGGCCCGGAGGAGCGCGCGCTCCTCAGCGACGACGCCGAGTGGGCCAAGAAGCTGCTCGCCAACCTCCCGGAGAACCAGCGCGAACTGCTCGTGCTCCGCGTCGCGGTCGGGCTGACCGCCGAGGAGACCGGGCAGATGCTCGGCATGTCCCCGGGGGCCGTCCGGGTCGCGCAGCACCGCGCGCTCAGCCGGCTCAGGGCGCTGGCCGAGCAGTAGTCAGGTGGCGGCGGTGGCCAGCCAGTAAGAGTCACCGGGGTCAGTCGTCCCTTTCGTACACGTGCGAATGTCCAAAGCTTGCGGCTGATCTTGATCGTGGAATGAGACACCGCTTCAGCCCGTTAGCATGGACATCCGCACCGATCAAGGCCATTTGGGGAAGGTGTCATGACTGCAAACGTCGACGGAGTGCCCGAGAAATTCGCGACACTCGGGCTGACCTACGACGACGTGCTGCTGCTGCCGGGCGCGTCCGAGGTCCTCCCGAACGCGGTCGACACCTCGTCCCGCATCTCCCGCAACGTACGCGTGAACATCCCGCTGCTCTCCGCGGCGATGGACAAGGTCACCGAGTCCCGCATGGCCATCGCCATGGCGCGGCAGGGCGGCGTGGGCGTGCTGCACCGCAACCTGTCCATCGAGGACCAGGTCAACCAGGTCGATCTCGTGAAGCGCTCCGAGTCCGGCATGGTGACCGACCCGATCACCGTGCACCCGGACGCGACGCTGGCCGAGGCCGACGCGCTCTGCGCCAAGTTCCGCATCAGCGGCGTCCCGGTCACCGACCCGGCCGGCAAGCTCCTCGGCATCGTCACCAACCGCGACATGGCGTTCGAGTCGGACCGCAGCCGCCAGGTGCGCGAGGTCATGACCCCGATGCCGCTCGTCACCGGCAAGGTCGGCATCTCCGGCGTGGACGCCATGGAGCTGCTCCGCCGCCACAAGATCGAGAAGCTGCCGCTGGTCGACGAGGCGGGCATCCTCAAGGGCCTCATCACGGTCAAGGACTTCGTCAAGGCGGAGAAGTACCCGCACGCCGCGAAGGACAAGGAAGGCCGTCTGCTCGTCGGCGCGGCCGTCGGCGCCAGCCCCGAGGCGCTCGAGCGTGCCCAGGGCCTCGCCGAGGCCGGTGTCGACTTCCTGATCGTCGACACCTCCCACGGTCACAACAGCAACGCCCTCAACTGGATGGCGAAGATCAAGTCCAGCGTCGGCGTCGACGTCATCGGCGGCAACGTCGCGACGCGTGACGGCGCGCAGGCCCTGATCGACGCCGGTGTCGACGGCGTCAAGGTCGGCGTGGGCCCCGGCTCCATCTGCACCACCCGTGTGGTCGCCGGCATCGGTGTCCCGCAGGTCACCGCCATCTACGAGGCGGCGCTCGCCGCCCGCGCCGCCGGCGTCCCGGTCATCGGCGACGGCGGTCTGCAGTACTCCGGAGACATCGGCAAGGCGCTCGCCGCCGGTGCCGACACGGTCATGCTGGGCAGCCTGCTCGCCGGGTGCGAGGAGTCCCCGGGCGAGCTGCAGTTCATCAACGGCAAGCAGTTCAAGTCGTACCGCGGCATGGGCTCGCTCGGCGCGATGCAGTCCCGCGGCCAGGGCCGGTCCTACTCCAAGGACCGCTACTTCCAGGCCGAGGTCGCCTCGGACGACAAGCTCGTGCCCGAGGGCATCGAGGGCCAGGTGCCCTACCGCGGCCCCCTGGCCAACGTCCTGCACCAGCTCGTCGGCGGCCTCCGCCAGACCATGGGCTACGTGGGCGCGGCCACCATCGAGGAGATGGAGTCGAAGGGCCGCTTCGTCCGGATCACGTCCGCGGGCCTCAAGGAGAGCCACCCGCACGACATCCAGATGACGGTCGAGGCGCCGAACTACAGCAGGAAGTAACACAGCGCGACGCGTGGGGGCGGTTCCGGCATGTGGCCGGAGCCGCCCCTCACGCTTGTGTCGGGGATACTGGTAGGCGCAGACGTAGAGGGAAAGGCCACACATCGTGACTGAGATCGAGATCGGGCGCGGCAAGCGCGGCCGCAGGGCGTACGCGTTCGACGACATCGCCGTCGTTCCGAGCCGGCGCACCCGGGACCCGAAGGAGGTCTCGATCGCCTGGCAGATCGACGCCTACCGCTTCGAGCTCCCCTTCCTGGCCGCCCCCATGGACTCGGTCGTGTCGCCGCAGACGGCGATCCGCATCGGCGAGCTGGGCGGCCTGGGCGTCCTGAACCTGGAGGGTCTCTGGACCCGGTACGAGGACCCGCAGCCGCTGCTCGACGAGATCGCCGAGCTGGACGAGGCGACCGCGACCCGCCGTCTGCAGGAGATCTACGCGGCCCCGATCAAGGAAGAGCTGATCGGGCAGCGCATCAAGGAGGTGCGCGACTCCGGTGTCGTCACCGCCGCCGCGCTCTCCCCGCAGCGGACCGCGCAGTTCTCCAAGGCCGTCGTCGACGCCGGCGTGGACATCTTCGTCATCCGCGGCACCACGGTCTCCGCCGAGCACGTCTCGGGCGCGGCCGAGCCGCTGAACCTGAAGCAGTTCATCTACGAGCTCGACGTCCCGGTCATCGTCGGCGGCTGCGCCACGTACACCGCGGCCCTGCACCTGATGCGCACCGGCGCCGCGGGTGTCCTCGTCGGCTTCGGCGGCGGCGCGGCGCACACCACGCGCAACGTGCTCGGCATCCAGGTCCCGATGGCGACCGCGGTCGCCGACGTGGCCGCGGCCCGCCGCGACTACATGGACGAGTCCGGCGGCCGGTACGTGCACGTCATCGCCGACGGCGGGGTCGGCTGGTCCGGCGACCTGCCGAAGGCGATCGCCTGCGGTGCCGACGCGGTCATGATCGGCTCCCCGCTGGCCCGCGCCACGGACGCGCCCGGCAAGGGCCACCACTGGGGCATGGAGGCCGTCCACGAGGACGTGCCGCGCGGCAAGCTGGTCGACCTGGGCATCGTCGGCACCACGGAGGAGATCCTCGCGGGCCCGTCGCACATCCCGGACGGCTCGATGAACTTCTTCGGCGCCCTGCGCCGCGCGATGGCCACCACGGGCTACAGCGAGCTCAAGGAGTTCCAGCGCGTCGAGGTCACGGTCGCGGACTCCCAGCACAAGCGCTGACGTCCGTTCCGTACGTACGAGGAGGGGCCCCGCACCGGGTGGTGCGGGGCCCCTCCTCGTACACGCGGCGGCTACGAGGCCTTCTTGGCTCCGGAGAACGCGGCGAAGGCGGCGATGCCGAAGAACAGGAACGTCAGGCCGTCCTTGGTCTCGTTCCAGGCTTCGGTGAGCAGGCCGAACTCCTGGAGGAAGAGCTCCGTCGCGGAGACGTCCAGCTCCTTGGAGAGGAGGATCGCGATGCCCAGGAGCTGGCCGAGGTAGACCGCGCCGAGGGCGAGCACCGCGCTCGCGACCGGCAGGACGGGGTTGCGGCCGCCGACCTTGCCGGCGGCGAGGCCGGTGAGGAAGCCGACGCCGACGGCGGCCCAGCCGATCTCGCGCTCGACGCCGCCGATGACGGCGCCGTACACACCGGCCGCGACGAGGGCCGCGACGAGCGCGGCGACCAGGCCGAGGGCGACGTTGTCACGGGCGGGCGCCGGCGGCGGCGCGACCGGGTACTGCTCGGGCGCGGGGCCGCCGGCGAACGGGTTGCCGGGCGGCGGGACGGGCTGGCTCATGGTGCGGATCCCCCCAGGGACAGAAGCAGCACGGGTGTGCGTGCATACGAGAGGCCCGGAGATTAGCACCCGCCTATGACAGGGGCACAACAGTTTTGGCCCCGGCTGTGCAGGTCAGAGACGGTGGGCCGTGCCCGTGGGGGTGGCGCCGCGGGTGTCGAGGAGGAGCTGGGCCTTCACCGCGAGGCCTTGGAGGTCGTACGTGCGGTGGTGCTGGAGCAGGACCGTCAGGTCGGCGTGGGCGGCGGCCTCGTAGAGGGAGTCCGCGCGGGGCACGGGGAGTTCACGGACGCGCCAGTCGGGGACGTGCGGGTCGTGGTAGCTGACGGCCGCGCCCAGGTCCATCAGACGGCGGGCGATCTCGTCGGCGGGGGAGCCCTGGCGGTCCGGCAGGTCGGGCTTGTACGTGATGCCGAGCAGCAGGACCCGGGCGCCGCGGGCCGACTTGCCGTGCTCGTTGAGGAGGGTGGCGGCGCGCTGGACGACGTACTGCGGCATGCGCTCGTTGACCTGGCCGGCGAGTTCGACGAGGCGGAGCGGGCGGTGGGCGCCGACGGTGTCGACGGGGACGCCGTGGCCGCCGACCCCGGGTCCCGGGCGGAAGGCCTGGAAGCCGAAGGGCTTGGTCTCGGCGCAGCGGATGACGTCCCACAGGTCGACGCCGAGTTCGTGGCAGAGCACCGCCATCTCGTTGACCAGGGCGATGTTGACGTGCCGGAAGTTGGTCTCCAGGAGCTTGACCGTCTCCGCCTCGCGGGGGCCACGCGCGCGTACCACCTTGTCGGTGAGCCGGCCGTAGAAGGCGGCCGCCGCCTCGGTGCAGGCCGGGGTGAGGCCGCCGATGACCTTGGGGGTGCCGGCGAAGCCGTGCGTACGGCTGCCGGGGTCGAGGCGGCCGGGGGAGTACGCGAGGTGGAAGTCGCGTCCGGCGCGCAGGCCGGAGCCCTCTTCGAGGAGGTCCCGGAGCAGGCCCTCGGTGGTGCCCGGGGGGACCGGGGATTCGAGGAGGACGGTGGTGTGCGGGCGCAGCCGGGCGGCGAGCGCGCGGGCCGCGTCGGTGACGGCGGTGAGGTCGAGGGCGTGGTCGGGGCCCAGGGGGGTAGGGGCGCAGAGGACGGCGGTGCGGACCCGGCCGAGTTCGGCGGGGTTGGCGGTCGGCCGGAAGCCCCCCGAGAGCATCCGGCGGATCTCCGGGACCGTGAGGGAGCCGTCGACCGGGGAGCGGCCGGCGGCGAGTTCGGCGACGGGGCGGGGATCGGTGTCGTAGCCGATGGTGTCGATGCCTGCGGCGACGGCGGCCTGGGCCAGGGGGAGTCCGTGGTGGCCGAGGCCGATGACGGCGAGATCAGCGGGCATGGGGGTGGGCCGTCCTTCCCGATAGCCGGAGGGAACGCGACGCGCAAGCCCGGTGGACAGAACGGGTCGAGCGCAATGTCAGACTAGGCGTAAATATGACCGATATGCCGCATTGTGCGGCCGAAGGTCGCCGAGTGTTATCCACAGGTCGGTGGCGAGGCGGTGGCTGAAGTCGCCGGGGAGGGCCAGAATCGAGCTGTGAGCCGGACCACAGGGGCCCGGTTCGCGCGCTGGAACGACGGGGAACGACGGGGACGACGGGAGGCAAGCCGTGAGGACAGCGACACTGGGACCTGCCGAGCGCGCCGAGGCGCTCGCCGCCTTGGCCGAGCGCGAGCTGGACGTGCTGGTGGTCGGCGCCGGGGTGGTCGGCGCCGGGACGGCCCTCGACGCCGTCACGAGAGGGCTCTCCACCGGCATCGTCGAGGCCCGCGACTGGGCCTCCGGCACCTCCAGCCGGTCCAGCAAGCTCATCCACGGCGGCCTGCGCTACCTGGAGATGCTGGACTTCGCCCTGGTCCGCGAGGCCCTCAAGGAGCGCGGACTGCTCCTGGAGCGGCTCGCACCCCACCTGGTGAAGCCGGTCCCCTTCCTCTACCCGCTCCAGCACAAGGGCTGGGAGCGGTTCTACGCGGGCTCCGGCGTCGCGCTGTACGACGCGATGTCCCTCTCCTCCGGGCACGGCCGCGGCCTGCCCGTCCACCGGCACCTCTCCCGGGGCGGCGCCCTGCGGGTCGCCCCCTGCCTCAGGAAGGACGCCCTCGTCGGCGCCCTCCAGTACTACGACGCCCAGATGGACGACGCCCGCTTCGTCACCACCCTCGTGCGCACCGCCGCGTCCTACGGCGCCCTGGCCGCGAGCCGGGCCCGCGTCATCGGCTTCCTGCGCGAGGGCGAGCGGGTCGTCGGCGCCCGCGTCCAGGACGTCGAGGCCGGCGCGGAGTACGAGATCCGGGCGAAGCAGATCGTCAACGCCACCGGGGTGTGGACCGACGACACCCAGGCCCTCATCGGCGAGCGCGGCCAGTTCCACGTCCGCGCCTCCAAGGGCATCCACCTCGTCGTCCCCAAGGACCGCATCCACTCGTCCACCGGGCTGATCCTGCGCACCGAGAAGTCCGTGCTCTTCGTGATCCCCTGGGGCCGGCACTGGATCGTCGGCACCACCGACACCGAATGGGACCTCGACAAGGCGCACCCCGCCGCGTCCAGCGCCGACATCGACTACCTCCTGGAGCATGTGAACACCGTGCTCGCCACCCCGCTCACCCGGGACGACGTCGAAGGGGTCTACGCGGGCCTGCGCCCCCTGCTCGCCGGAGAGTCGGACGCCACGAGCAAGCTCTCCCGCGAGCACACCGTCGCCCACCCGGTGCCCGGCCTGGTCGTGGTGGCCGGCGGCAAGTACACGACGTACCGCGTCATGGCCAAGGACGCCGTCGACGAGGCCGTGCACGGCCTCGACCAGCGGGTCGCCCCCTGCGTCACCGAGGACATCCCGCTGCTCGGCGCCGAGGGCTACCGGGCCCTGTGGAACGCCCGGGCCAGGATCGCCGCCCGCACCGGCCTGCATGTCGTCCGGGTCGAGCATCTCCTCAACCGGTACGGCTCCCTGACGGAGCAGATCCTCGACCTGATCGCCGCCGACCCCACCCTCGCCGAACCGCTCCCGGCCGCCGACGACTACCTGCGCGCCGAGATCGTCTACGCCGCCTCCCACGAGGGCGCACGGCACCTCGACGACGTCCTCACCCGGCGCACCAGAATCTCCATCGAGACCTTCGACCGGGGCACGCTCAGCGCCCGCGAGTGCGCGGAACTGATGGCGCCGGTCCTCGGCTGGGACGAGCACCAGATCGAGAAGGAGATCGAGCACTACGAGAAGCGGGTCGAGGCCGAGCGGGAGTCGCAGCGGCAGCCCGACGACCTGACGGCGGACGCCGCCCGGCTCGGGGCGCCGGACATCGTGCCGATCTGACGGGACGTCCGGGACGCGCGGGGTGGGAACCTGGGAGGTGTGCGGGGGCGTCGTCATCCCGGAGTACGGACCCGGGGGCGCCACCCGTCCTGAGGTGAGGGACAATGGCCTCTCTTCCAGGGCGGGTTACCGCATCGCGCGGGAAGCGGCAGACGCGGCGAAGATCAGGGATCGCAGAGGGGACGCATGTCGGAGGCGGAGCAGTCGCGGGACACGGCGAAGGACCCCGGGCGGGACGCCGCCGCGGGGGCCGCGACCGACGGCGACCGAGGAGTGGTCCCGGCCGCGCGTGAGCCGGAGCGGGACGACGCGAACGGCACACAGGACGCGGAGAACGCGCAGGTCGGGCGGGGTGCGGAGGGAGCCGGGGCACCGGCGGTATCCGCCGCGTCGGCTGCGGACTCCGCGGTTCCGGCGGACCTGGTGAAGCCCACGAGGTCCGTGGAGCCGGCGGGTCCGGTGGATTCGGCGGGCGCGCGGGACTCGGGTGCCGGAGGAGTGAAGGACTCGGGTGCCGGGGACGTGAAGGACGTTCAGGACGCCCCGGGCGGTCCGGACGTGAAGGACGTTCAGGGCGCGTCCGGCGGGCGGCTGCGGGGAACCGAGCCGTCGACCGGGCGGGCCGGGTTCGGCGCGGGCGACGGTGACGGCGAGAGCGACCGTCCCCCGGCGCGGGGTTCCGCACGCGGCACCGGTGGTGACCGGGGGCGCAAGGCCCCGGCCAACGAGGGCCGGCTCCTCGCCGGCCGCTACCGGCTCGGCGGGGTCCTCGGCCGCGGCGGCATGGGCACCGTGTGGCGCGCGGTCGACGAGACCCTCGGCCGTACCGTCGCCGTCAAGGAACTCCGCTTCCCCACCAGCATCGACGACGACGAGAAGCGCCGCCTCATCACCCGGACCCTGCGCGAGGCCAAGGCCATCGCCCGGATCCGCAACAACGGCGCCGTGACCGTCTACGACGTCGTCGACGAGGACGACCGTCCGTGGATCGTCATGGAGCTCATCGAGGGCAAGTCCCTCGCGGACGCCGTCCGCGAGGACGGCACGCTCACGCCCCGGCGCGCCGCCGAGGTCGGCCTCGCCATCCTCGACGTGCTGCGCTCGGCGCACCGCGAGGGCATCCTGCACCGCGACGTGAAGCCGTCCAACGTGCTGATCGCCGAGGACGGCCGGGTCGTCCTCACCGACTTCGGCATCGCCCAGGTCGAGGGCGACCCCTCGATCACCTCCACCGGCATGCTCGTCGGCGCCCCCTCGTACATCTCGCCCGAGCGCGCCCGCGGCCACAAGCCCGGTCCCGCCGCCGACATGTGGTCGCTCGGCGGGCTGATCTACGCGGCGGTCGAGGGCAGCCCGCCGTACGACAAGGGCTCCGCCATCGCCACCCTCACGGCGGTGATGACCGAGCCCGTCGACCCGCCGAAGAACGCCGGACCCGAGCTGGAGAAGGTCATCTACGGCCTCCTCGCCAAGGACCCGGCCCAGCGGCTCGACGACGCCCGCGCGCGGGTCCTGCTCCGCGCGGTGCTCGACGCGCCCGACCCGGTGCCCCCGGTCTCCCCCGAGGTCACCAGGGTCGTACCGCTGCCGCCGCGCCCCGACCAGCCTCCGGTGCCCCCGGCGGCCGACCGGGGCAAGGCGCCCGACGCGTCCGCCGACCGGATGCGGGGAGCGCTGAAGTCCGTACGGAACGCGGCGGCCTCCGTGACGCCCGGGCCGGCGGCGTCGTCGACGCCGACCGCCAGGACGGCGGCGGTGCCCACCTCCGCGCCGCGGCCGGGCGGTGGCAGACCGGCTCAGGCCCGCGCGTCGCTGACCGACGTCGTACCGCGCCGCACGCTCGTGATCATCGCCGCGGTCGCCGTACTCGCCCTGCTCGGGACGATCCTCGCGGTCTCCCTCAGGGGCGGCGACGAGGGCAACCAGGGCAAGGACAGCGGGGGCACCACGGCCTCGGCCGGCGCCTCCGCCGGCGGTGACGGCTCCGGTGGATCGGACGCCGGCAAGGGCGAGTCGCCCGGCGGCGCCGGGCAGCAGGGCGGCGCGCAGCCCGGCGACAACGGCTCGAACGGGTCGACGGGCGGCAACGGCACGACGGGCTCCACGGGCTCCACCGGTTCCACGGACGGGTCCGGCGGGTCGAACGGCACCGGCACCACGCCGAGCGGCAAGCCCGGCGGCGGCGCGGGTGCGCAGCTGCCCGCGGGCTACACCCTCGTCACCAACGACCGCTTCCACTTCTCCATGGCGATGCCCGCCACGTACACGCTCCGCTCGATCCCGGGCTACAGCGGCGGCGGGATATTCAGCGAGAGCGGCGGCTTCCCGCGCATCCAGGTCGACTTCAACTCCACCCCGAAGGACAACGCGGCGGCCGCCTGGGAGCTCGGCAAGATCGGCGTGGCCGCCACCAGCAAGAACTACAAGCACTTCGGCATCCGGACGGTCTCCTACAACGGCTACCCGACCGTCGCGGACTGGGAGTTCGAGCGCACCCAGCAGGGCATGCGCGTCCATGTGCTCAACCGCGGCTTCAAGGTGGACGCCGAGCACGGCTACTCCATCATGATCAGCTGCAAGGCGGAGGAGTGGAACGGCGCGGAGTGCAAGACGCTGCGCGAGACGGCGTTCGCCACGTTCAGCCCCAAGGACTGAGCAACGGCACGTATCGTGAGAGTTCGAGGACCGTACGCAGCCGAACAGAGCCGATAACTGCACGGTGCCGGACCGGAATTGTCGGACTCGCGTGATCCCGCCCGATCCCGAGGGGTCCGCGGGTCCACGGGGGACAGCGTGCGCGCGTGGGGAGGCGTCGTGGACGACTACGCGGGAAGGGTGCTCGCGGACCGCTACCGCCTGCCGCTGCCGTCGGCGGACGCGGACACGGACGCGTACGACCCGGCCGGGACGCGCGCCTTCGACACGTTCAGCGGGCAGGAGGTCCTGGTCCGCCAGGTGCCGCTGCCGGAGTTCGTCGACGCCGAGGTGCTCGACGGCGAGGGCGGCCCGGCCGGCCCCTACGGCGCCGCGGGGCGGGCGACCCGCCGCCCGGCCGAGCCCGTCGTCCGCCGGGCGATCGAGGCGGCCCAGGCCGCCGCGCAGATCCCCGACCATCCCCTGCTCGACCAGGTCTTCGACGTCTTCGCGGAGGCCGGTTCGCTCTGGATAGTGAGCGAACGCATCGCCGCCCGGCCGCTGGCCGCGCTCCTCGCCGAGCGGCCGCTCAACCCCTACCGCGCGGCCGAGATCGGCGCCGACGTCCTCACCGCCCTGCGCGCGCTCCACGCCCACGGGTGGGTGCACCGGAACATCACCGCCCGGACCGTGCTCGTCTGCGACGACGGCCGGGTGGTCCTCACGGGCCTCGCGGTGGGCGCCGCGGAGGAGGCCCTCTGCGGGTACGCGCCCGTACCGGAGCCGGATCCGGACACGACGGCGTGGCAGGCGCCGGTGGAGGAGTACGGGGACGGGGCGTACGAGGCCGAGGAGTACGGCTCCGAGGGGTACGGCTCCGAGGGGTACGGCACGGAGGAGTACGGCTCCGAGCTGTACGAGGCGGAGGTGTACGAGGAGGGCGACGGGCACGTCCCGTACGGGACGGACGAGTTCGAGGAGCCGGCAGAGGAGCAGGCAGAGGAGGCGGTCGAGGAGCCGGCCGGGGAACTGGTCGATGAGCTGCTCGACGGGCCGGCAGAGGGGCCGGACGAGCAGCCGGGGCCGGACCACGGCTACGGGTACGGGTACGGCCACGGCGACGAGACGTACGCCGTCGAAGCCGCGCCGTACACCTCCGAGTCCGCGCCGTACGCCTCCGAGTCCGACACGTACGTCCCCGAGTCCGACCCGTACACCTCCGAGACCGACACGTACGTCCCCGAGTCCGACACGTACGTCCCCGAGTCCGACACGTACGCCTCCGAGTCCGACCCGTACGACCCCGAACCCGGCCCATACGACCCCGAACCCGGCCCATACGACCCCGCATCCGGTCCGGACGAGACCGGATCGCCCTCCCCCTACGGGAACGCCCCCGGCGGCTACGGCTCCGACCCCTACGGCCGGGCGCTGCCCGCGGTGCCCGCCGCCGAGACGCGGCCCTCGCCCGTGCCGCCCACCGCCGACGTGCGGGCCGCCCGCGCCGGGGCCATCGCCGCCTACCGGGCCGGTGCGCGCGCCGCCGCCAAGCTCGGCGAGACCGGGGCCCTGCCCGTGCAGCGCCCCGCGCCGACGGACCCGCCCGAGCCGCCCCCGGCGCCGACCGCGCAGGCGGCGGGTGCGCCCGAGCCGCAGTGGTGGGCGCGGGTGGCGGACGACGACGAGGACGACGAGGACGACGGCGACGAGCCGTACGGCCCGGGTCCGCAGGCGGGTCCGCCGCCGCGCGTGATGCTCGCCGGCAACTGGAGCGACGGCCCGCACGCCTCGCGCGACAGCTCCCCGCCTATCCCGGCCGGCGGCGGTTCGGGCCCCGGCCGGGGCCCCGTGCTGCCCGGTTCGGGCCGCCCGGCCCTGCCCGCCGGCTACACGGCCGCCACCCCGGACCCCGCACGCCTCCCGGTCCCCGCCGGCGCGCGGGAGGCGGCCCTGGAGCCGGCCAGGATCCCGGCCCAGGCCCAGGCGGACCGCGGCCCCACCACCCGGCTCGCCGCCGAGCGGGCCCGGCAGACCCGGATCGCGGTCGTCGGCGCCGTCACCGAGCGCTGGGCGCCCGAACAGGCCGGTCCCGTCCACGAGAACTGGCGCCTCGCCCCGCCGATCGGCCCCGCCACCGACCTGTGGGCGCTCGGCGCGCTCCTCTACCGGGCCGTCCAGGGTCACGCCCCCTACCCCGAGGACAGCGCCGCCGAGCTCGTCCAGCTGGTCTGCGCCGAACCGCCCGCCTTCGCCGAGGAGTGCGGCCCGCTGCGCCCGGTCGTGGAGTCCCTGCTGCGCCAGGACCCCACCGAGCGACCCGACTTCGAGGAACTGCGCGGCTGGCTGCGTTCCCTCGTGCGTTCGGCTCCTGAGCCGGAGGCCGGTGTCGGAGTCGTACCGCTGCCGTCCTTCGACGCGAAGCGGCTGCCGATCGTGCGCCGGCGCGGCGAGCTCGTACGCCGTCGGCGCGGGGGAGCGGGAGCGGGCCGGCACCGCCACAAGCGGGGCAAGGACCCGCGCCCCCCGGCCGAGGCGCACGCCCGTCACGACGAGCTCCACGCCCGCGAGTACGGGCCCGCCCCCGTGCGGGACGACGTCCGCGAGGAGTACCGGGAGGACTTCCAGGAGTCGTTCCACGAGGAGATCCCGCAGCGCGCCTCCAGAGCGCCCAGACCGCCCCGTGCCCCCCGCGCGGCCAAGACGCGCGGCGGCCGGCCGGCGTCCTCGCGGCCCCCGGGCTCCCCGCAGGCCCTCGGCCGTACGCTCCTGGTCCTCGTCTTCCTGCTGCTCGGCGGGGCCGTCGCGTACGCCGTCCTCTTCATGTCCGGCGACGGGGAGGAGCCGACCACGCCGACCACTCCCACGGCCGGCCAGGCCCCGCGTACGACCGCGTCCGCGAGCCCTCCGCCCGCGACGGAAGGGCCGACCACGGCCCCGCCGACCAGCGGACCGCCGGCCACCCCGCGCACCACCCCGCCCGCCGCGGACCCCTCGGCCCCGGCCCTCGCCGCCGGGTACACGCTGCGGCAGGACCCCGAGGGGTTCCGGATCGGGGTGCCGAACGGGTGGCGGCGCAGCCCGATCAACGACGCCGACCAAGTGCGCTACACCAGCGGCGACTTCACGATGATCGTCGTCCCCGGCCGCGACAGCGTCGGCGACAACGGCTCGGACCCGCTGGAGTACCAGAACTCCAGGGAACGCGAACTTGAGCCGTTCCGGGGGTCGAGCTGGTCGCGGTCGGACGACACGCGCCGGGTCGACATCGGTACGACGGCGACGGCCACGGGCAGTTACTGGTGGCTGGACAGCACGGGCCGTCAGGTGTTCGTCCGCAACCTCGCCCTGATCGCCGGAGGCCGGTACCACGTCGTGCAGGTCATCGGCCCGGAGGACCGGAGCGAGAAGGTCTCCGAGATCTTCGACGAGGCCACGAAGGGGTTCCGTCCGGGCCGCTGAGCGGGACCGTGTCGGGAGGGGGTGCCCGGAATGCCCATCGGCCCCCGGTCACAGTGCTGTTCCTATGGCGGCCCCGAGGTTCCGCCACCCGTGCCCCCCTCCGTAACCTGGCATCCGAAGGAACGGGCGGGGGCAAGTGGAACATTCTCAGAGCACAGGCGCGGGGCTGCTGCTCGCCGGGCGCTACCGGCTGGGCGAGTCCATCGGACGCGGCGGCATGGGCAAGGTCTGGCGCGCCCACGACGAGGTGCTTCACCGCGTCGTGGCGGTGAAGGAGTTGACGGCCGGCCGGTTCGTGGCGGAGGCCGACCGCCTCGTGCTGCACGCCCGTACGCAGAAGGAGGCGCGGGCCGCCGCTCGGATCACGCACCCGGGTGTGGTGACCGTCCACGACGTCCTGGAGCACGACGACCGGCCGTGGATCGTCATGCAGTACGTCGACGGGCCCTCGCTCGCCGACGCCGCCAAGGAGAAGGGCCCGATCGACCCGCACGAGGCGGCCAGGATCGGTCTCCACGTCCTCGGCGCGCTGCGCGCCGCGCACGCGGCCGGGGTGCTGCACCGGGACGTCAAGCCGGGCAACGTCCTGCTCGCCCGTGACGGGAGCGTCCTGATCACCGACTTCGGGATCGCGGCGATCGAGGGCGACGCGACGATCACCCGGACCGGTGAACTCGTCGGCTCCATCGACTATCTGGCCCCCGAGCGCGTACGGGGCGGCGACCCCGGTCCCGCCTCCGACCTCTGGTCGCTCGGCGCCACCCTGTACACGGCGGTGGAGGGCACCTCGCCGTTCCGCCGCACCTCGCCGATCAGCACCATGCAGGCCGTGGTGGCCGAGGAGCCGCCGTACCCGGAGAAGGCGGGGCCGCTGGCCCCCGTCATCGTGGCCCTGCTGCGGAAGGACCCGGCGCAGCGGCCGCAGGCGGACGAGGCCGGTCGGATGCTGCTCGACGCGATGGAGGGGCGTACGCCGGCGGCGGCGCAGGCGTACGTACCGACCCAGCGGGTGGCGCGGGAGGACCTGGACGCGACCGGGGACGGTTCCGTCTCCGGCCACGACCTCGTCACGCTGGGGGAGCAGTCCGACGGCCCGGGGCCGACGGGCACGGCGCGGGCCACGACCCCGTCCGGCCTCGCCCCGTGGCCCCACCAGGCCCAGTCATCCCACCAGTCTCACCAGTCCCACCAGTCCAGCCAGTCGTCACAGCAGTCCCGCTCGCTCCAGTCCTCTCAGCAGTCCCACCCGCCCCAGGGAACCCAGGGGAGCCACGGAACCCATGGGCAGCAGTCCTCCCCGCCCACCGTCGTACCGCCGTCCGCCGACCCCGCCGCCTCCGGTTCGGGCCGCGGCAGGAGCTGGCGTACCGCCGTCCTGGCCGCGCTGCTCGCCGGCCTCGTCGCGGGCGGCGCGGTATTCGCCGCCATGAACTACGCGGGCGGCGACCGCGGCGACGGCGGACGCGCCCCGACCACCGCTCCCGCCCCCACCACCACCCGGGCCACCCCGAGCGACATCCCGGACGGCTGGCACCGCGTCGATGACCGGGAGGGCTTCAGCATCGTCGTGCCGAAGGGCTGGAAGCGGCAGACGGAGGGCGACAACATCGACTACACCCCGGACAACGGCCGTCACCGCATCCGGATCAACATCGACCCCAGCCCCGACTTCGAGAACCCGTACATGCACGCGCTCGACCTGGAGCGCATCGTCGCGAAGCGGATGGAGTACACCCGGGTCAAGCTCGGCCAGACCACCTATCGCGACCAGGTCCGGTCCAGCCTGTGGGAGTTCACCTGGACGGAGAAGCGGGACTTCCCCGGGCCGCGGCACGCGATCGACCTCATGTACTACGCCGACGACGGCACCGAGTACGCGATCTACATGTCGTCCCCCGAGTCCAGCTGGGAGACCACCCGCCAGCAGTTCGACGTCGTCCTCCAGCACTGGCGGGCACCGGGCGACTGAACCCGGTGAAATCTCCGGCTCGGGCCTCCTCACAGCCATAAGCCCCTGATCAGGGCTTATATGCCAGTGATCGCTGGCGTGATGTGCGCACCCGGTGAAAACGCGTTACCGACGGGTACCCAAAGGGCGGAACGGCGCCTACGCTCGGGCCCATGACGGACTCGCAGGCCCCCGCCGCCCCCTCGGTTCCCGACGTCCCCGCCGCGCAGGCCGGAGCCGCCGCGCCCGCCGGGGCGACCAATCCGGTCGCGGCCGCGCCCGCCGGCGCCCGCACGGCCGCCGACGTCGTGACGCCCGAGGTGGTCGCCCGGCTCACGCGCGGTGTCGTCGGCTCCGGCCGGACCGCCAACCACACGCCGTTCACCGGGGCGAAGCTGGCGGACCTGCCCGAGTCCACCCCCGACGACGTCGCCGAGGCCTTCACGCGCGCGCGTGGCGCCCAGGCCGCCTGGGCCGCCACCCCGGTCAGGGCCCGCGCCGCCGTCCTCCTGCGCTTCCACGACCTGGTCCTCCAGCGCCAGTCCGAGGTCCTCGACCTCATCCAGCTGGAGACGGGCAAGGCGCGCCTGCACGCCCACGAGGAGGTGCAGGCGGTCGCCGTCGCCGCCCGCCACTACGGCCGCAAGGCCTCCTCGTACCTGAAGCCCCGCCGTCACACCGGCGTCGTGCCGACCCTCACCAAGGTCACCGAGCTGCGCCAGCCGCGCGGTGTCGTCGGGCAGATCGCCCCCTGGAACTACCCGCTCGAACTCTCCGTCGGCGACGCGCTCCCCGCCTTCGTCTCGGGCAACGCCGTCGTCATGAAGCCCGACACGGAGACCGCGCTCACCGCGCTGTGGGCCCGTGACCTGCTCATCGAGGCCGGGCTGCCCGCCGAGGTCTTCCAGGTCGTGCTCGGCGACGGCCCGGTCGTGGGCCCCGAGGTCGTCAAGCACGCCGACTACGTCTCCTTCACCGGCTCCACCCGTACCGGCCGCGAGGTCGCCCAGGGCGCCGCCGCCCGGCTCGTCGGGGTCTCCCTCGAACTCGGCGGCAAGAACGCGATGCTCGTCCTGAAGGACGCCGACATCGAGAAGGCCGCCGCCGGAGCCGTCCGCGCCTGCTTCTCCTCCGCCGGCCAGCTCTGCATCTCCATCGAGCGCCTCTACGTGCACGAGTCGATCGCCGATGCCTTCCTGGACCGCTTCGCCGCCCGCACCCGGGCCATGCGGCTCGGCAACTCCCTCGCGTACGGCGCCGACATGGGCTCGCTCGTCGGCGACCGCCAGCTGGAGACCGTCAC
Source organism: Streptomyces sp. NPDC088553 (assembly GCF_044752965.1). Classification (NCBI taxonomy): domain Bacteria; kingdom Bacillati; phylum Actinomycetota; class Actinomycetes; order Kitasatosporales; family Streptomycetaceae; genus Streptomyces; species Streptomyces sp. NPDC088553. The sequence continues at coordinate 550,951 of NZ_JBIVMG010000005.1, forward strand.
GAAGCACGTCGAGGAGGCCGTCGCCAAGGGCGCCACGCTCGTCGCCGGCGGCGTCGCGCGCCCCGACATCGGCCCCCTGTTCTTCGAGCCGACCATCCTCGACGGCGTCGAGGCGCCGATGGCCGTCTGCGGCGAGGAGACCTTCGGCCCGGTCGTCTCGATCTACCGCTTCCGCGACGAGGACGAGGTCGTCGACCTCGCCAACGCCACCCCGTACGGTCTGAACTCCTCGGTCTGGACGAAGGACTCGCGCCGGGGCCACGCGGTCGCGGCCCGGCTGCGCACCGGCACCGTCAACATCAACGAGGGGTACGCCCCCGCCTACGGCAGCGTGCAGTCCCCGATGGGCGGCATGAAGGACTCCGGGCTCGGCCGGCGCCACGGCTCCGAGGGCATCCTCAAGTACACCGAGGCCCAGACCGTCGCCCAGCAGCGGCTGATCCCGCTCGCGCCCTCCTTCGGGATGGACGACGAGAAGTACGCCGCGTTCATGAGCGCGTCCCTGAAGGCGATGAAGGCCCTGCGCCTGCGCTGACCCGGCGCAGCGCCTCCCCCTCCCGACCGTCCCCTTTTCGTACGAGGAGAGCCATGACCGCGGTACCCCCTACCCAAAATCAGGAGCAGGCGGAGGACGAGGCGTACGACTACGACGTCCTCGTCGTCGGCTCCGGCTTCGGCGGCTCGGTCACCGCGCTCCGCCTCACCGAGAAGGGCTACCGGGTCGGCGTCCTGGAGGCCGGGCGCCGCTTCACCCGCGCGACCCTGCCGAAGAACTCCTGGGACGTGAAGAACTTCCTGTGGGCGCCCGCCCTCGGCCTCTACGGCATCCAGCGGATCCACCTGCTCGGCAACGTGATGGTGCTCGCGGGCGCCGGCGTCGGCGGCGGCTCCCTGAACTACGCCAACACCCTCTACGAGCCGCTCGCGCCGTTCTTCGACGACCCGCAGTGGAAGGACATCACGGACTGGCGCGAGGAGCTGAGCCCCTACTACGACCAGGCCAAGCGGATGCTCGGCGTCCGGATCAACCCGACCATGACCCCGTCGGACGTCCACCTCAAGGCGACCGCGCAGAGCATGGGCATCGGCGACACCTTCCACATGGCGCCCGTCGGGGTGTTCTTCGGGGACGGGCAGGACGGCGACGGGACGGCGAAGGCGAAGCCGGGCGGCGAGGTGCCCGACCCGTTCTTCGGCGGCGCCGGACCCTCCCGCAAGGCCTGCACCGAGTGCGGCGAGTGCATGACCGGCTGCCGGCACGGCGCCAAGAACACCCTCAACGAGAACTACCTCCACCTCGCCGAGAAGGCGGGCGCGGTCGTCCACCCCATGACCTCGGTCGTCGCGGTCACCGAGGACTCGCGGGGCGGCTACGCCGTCAAGACCCTCCCCTCCGACAACCGGAGGAAGGGCAAGGGCCGTACCTTCAGGGCCCGCGAGGTCGTCATCGCCGCCGGCACGTACGGCACGCAGACCCTGCTGCACCGGATGAAGGACACCGGCCTGCTGCCCCGGATCTCGGCCCGGCTCGGCGAGCTGACCCGTACCAACTCCGAGGGCCTCGTCGGCTCGCAGACCACCGACCGGCGCTACCGCAAGAAGCACGGCAAGGAGAGGGCCGACTTCACCCGCGGCGTCGCCATCACCTCCTCGATCCACCCCGACGAGAACACCCACATCGAGCCCGTCCGGTACGGCAAGGGCTCCAACTCGATGGGCGCGCTGACGATCCTCCAGGTGCCGTACGGCGCGCACCGGGTCCGCAGGTGGCTGCTCGAGATCGTCAAGCACCCCGCGCTCGCGGCCCGCTCGCTGTCCAACCGGCGCTGGTCGGAGCGGACCATCATCGGCCTCGTCATGCAGTCCCTGGACAACTCGCTGACCACCTACCGCAAGCCGGGCGGCATCGGGAAGGGCCTGCTCACCGCCCGCCAGGGCCACGGTGCCCCCAACCCGACGCAGATCGAGGCGGCGACCCGGGCCGCGAGCCTCCTCGCCGAGGAGATCAACGGCTTCGCCGGCTCCAACGTCGGCGAGCTGATGGGCACCCCGCTGACCGCGCACTTCCTCGGCGGCTGCCCGATCGGCGCGGACGCCGCGTCCGGTGTCATCGACCCGTACCACCGGCTCTTCGGGCACCCGGGGATCTCCGTGGTCGACGGCGCCGCCGTCTCCGCGAACCTCGGCGTGAACCCGTCCCTGACGATCACCGCTCAGGCGGAGCGGGCGATGTCCTTCTGGCCGAACAAGGGCGAGGCGGACCCGCGGCCGCGGCAGGGCGAGGCGTACGTACGGATCGCGGCGATCGAGCCCAAGTCCCCGGCGGTCCCGGCGGAGGCATTCGGCGCGCTGCGGCTGCCGTTCCTGGGGATGCCGGCGGTTCCGCCGAAGGCGTCATGAGCCGACACAGGTAAGGGGCGCTGCACCCCCCTCCGAGTGCAGCGCCCCTACCAGCTTTGGTGTTGCTGCATAGATGACCCGCGACCGGCGGGGATGGTTGTAGCGGTTGCACAGGATCTTCGTGTGACGCGTGTCACATCGTGGGGGTGCGCGCGAACAAGGGCCCCGTGCCGCGATTCCGGTCGCGGCACGGGGCCCTTGGGGTCGGCACCGGTGTCAGGGCAGCGGCGGTGCCGAGCGGGGCGGCGCCGGGGGGTTGCGCCGCGTGGGAGGGGGTTCTGAGGGGACGAGACGGGTTCGGGGTCGGTTGCGGCCGGCCCCGGGCGTCCCCGGGGCCGACCGCTCCTTCTGGGTGACCGGGCTGCTGTCCCCTGCTGCCCTGTCACAAGCGCTGGTGCGAGGTCCCACGACGTACCAGAAGTACGCCACACGCCCCAGCGAAGCCACGCGTGGTTTCTTTACGGGCCCGCCCCTGGCTGGCACGGACACCCGGACCAACGAAGCCGGGCCGGAGCCGGTCACGCGCCGTACGGGTGAGAGGGGGCCCGAACTCAGATCCGGGAACGCACCCGGATACGCGAGCGCACGCTCGGCCGCGGCGACGCGCCCCGGTCACGCGGGCGCACGCTCAGATGCGGCCCCGGCACAGCTCCAGCATCGTCATCGCCAGCGCCGTGCCCGGCTTGCCGAGAGCGTCCCTGTAGTGGCCGAGGACCTCCATCTCGCGGGCCAGGTTCACCCGGCGGCCGCCGGAGGAGATCCGCGCCTCCTGGATGACGGCCGAGACGGCCATCCGTTCCTGGATGAGACCGATGATCCGGTCGTCGAGCGCGTCGATGCGGTCACGGGCGCCGCCGATCAGCGTCGCCGCCTCGTCGGTGCGGGCGCCGGTCTTCTCGGGGGTGGCGGTGTTCGTCGTCATGGCGGGGCTCCTGGGGTGTCGGATGCCCTCGGGTGAACCGGCCCGGGAACGACAGAACGCCCCGGGCTGTCAGCCCGGGGCGCCTGGGAAGTCGCTTGTCAGTTGCTCAAGCAGCACGACCATGGCAGCCGGTGGGCCGGTTGCCATAGGTAAAGACGAAGGTCGTGAGCTCGCGCATGGGAACAGTATGGACCCCGGCGACGGACCGGAGCCAACCCGGGTTCGGATGGTGAGACGAAAAGCGCCACCGGCGCGCCGGTAGAATCGACAAATAGCACCCCCTTCGGGGGACCCTCCTCCTACCGCCGGAAGGCCGCCGTAGTGTCATCAGCGACCCCCGCTGCCGCGCCCGACGTCACCAACCCGGACGTAGTCCTCGTTGTCGACTTCGGCGCCCAGTACGCCCAGCTCATCGCCCGCCGCGTCCGTGAGGCCCGGGTCTACAGCGAGATCGTCCCGTCCACCATGCCGGTGGCCGAGATGCTGGCCAAGAACCCGAAGGCGATCATCCTCTCCGGCGGCCCGTCCTCCGTGTACGCCGAGGGCGCCCCGCGCCTCGACCGTGCGATCTTCGAGGCGGGCGTCCCCGTCTTCGGCATGTGCTACGGCTTCCAGCTGATGGCGACGACCCTCGGTGGCACCGTCGACAACACCGGCGCCCGCGAGTACGGCCGGACCCCGCTGCACGTCTCCAAGGCCGGTTCCACCCTCTTCGAGGGCACCCCGGTCGAGCAGTCCGTGTGGATGTCGCACGGCGACGCCTGCTCCGCCGCCCCCGAGGGCTTCACCGTCACCGCGTCCACGGACGTCGTGCCGGTCGCCGCCTTCGAGAACGACGAGAAGAAGCTCTACGGCGTCCAGTACCACCCCGAGGTGCTGCACTCCACGCACGGCCAGCAGATCCTGGAGCACTTCCTCTACCGCGGCGCCGGCATCGAGCCCAGCTGGACCACGGGCAACGTGATCGAGGAGCAGGTCGCGGCCATCCGCGCCCAGGTCGGCGACAAGCGCGCCGTCTGCGGCCTCTCCGGCGGCGTCGACTCCGCCGTGGCCGCCGCGCTCGTGCAGAAGGCCATCGGCTCGCAGCTCACCTGCGTGTACGTCGACCACGGCCTCATGCGCAAGGGCGAGACCGAGCAGGTCGAGAAGGACTTCGTCGCCTCCACCGGCGTCAACCTCAAGGTCGTCGACGCGCAGGAGCGGTTCCTCACCGCCCTCGCCGGCGTCTCCGACCCCGAGACCAAGCGGAAGATCATCGGCCGCGAGTTCATCCGGGTCTTCGAGCAGGCGCAGCTGGAGATCCTCCAGGAAGAGGGCCCCGAGGTCGCCTTCCTCGTCCAGGGCACCCTCTACCCGGACATCGTCGAGTCCGGCGGCGGCACCGGCACCGCCAACATCAAGTCCCACCACAACGTCGGCGGCCTCCCCGACGACATCGAGTTCGAGCTCGTCGAGCCGCTGCGCCAGCTCTTCAAGGACGAGGTCCGCATGGTCGGCCAGGAGCTCGGCCTGCCGGAGGAGATCGTCCAGCGCCAGCCGTTCCCCGGCCCCGGCCTCGGCATCCGCATCGTCGGCGAGGTCACCAAGGAGCGCCTGGACCTGCTGCGCGAGGCCGACGCCATCGCCCGCGAGGAGCTCACCGCGGCCGGCCTCGACCGCGAGATCTGGCAGTGCCCGGTCGTCCTGCTCGCCGACGTCCGCTCCGTGGGCGTCCAGGGCGACGGCCGCACCTACGGTCACCCGATCGTGCTGCGCCCCGTCTCCTCCGAGGACGCCATGACGGCCGACTGGTCGCGCCTGCCGTACGACGTGCTCGCCAAGATCTCGACCCGCATCACCAACGAGGTCGAGGACGTCAACCGGGTCGTCCTCGACGTCACCAGCAAGCCGCCGGGCACCATCGAGTGGGAGTAGTCCCTCCCGTAGGTGTGTGAAGCCGTCGCCCCGCCACTCGGGGGCGGCGGCTTCGTCGTGTCCGGCTTCGTCGTGTCCGGCCCCTCACGAAGGCGTCTTTCCGTGGCGTCCGGACTCTGGTGACTTGACCGGCCGGGCATTACCTTCCGGCGCATGAGCGTGATACCCGACCCCGTTCCCGTCGACCGGCTCCACTTCGCCATGCCGCCCGTCCACGCGACGGCCGAGGAGGAACGCACCCACCGCAAACAGCGGCTCGCCGGCGCGCTCCGGGTCTTCGGGCGCTTCGGTTACGAGGAGGGCGTCTCGGGCCACATCAGCGCCCGCGACCCCGAACTCCCCGACTGCTACTGGGTGAACCCCTTCGGGGCGCCGTTCGAGGAGATCGCCGCCAGCGACCTCATCCTGGTCAACGGCGACGGGCAGGTCGTACGGGGCGGGCAGCACGTCAACCAGGCCGCGTTCACCGTCCACGCCCAGGTCCACCGGGCCCGGCCCGACGCCGTGGCCGTCGCCCATACCCACTCCCTCCACGGCCGGGCCCTCGCCTCGCTCGGCGAGCTCCTCGACCCGATCACCCAGGAGGCCTGCGCCTTCTACCAGGACCACGCCCTCTACGACGCCTACACCGGCGTCACCGTGGATCCCGAGGAGGGGCGCCGGATCGCCCTCGCGCTCGGCACGTTCAAGGCGATCGTGCTCCGCAACCACGGGCTGCTCACCGTCGGCGCCTCCGTCGACGCAGCCGCCTGGTGGTTCATCGCACTGGAGCGCTGCGCCCAGGTGCAGCTGGTCGCGCGGGCGGCCGGGAAACCGGTCCTGATCGACCACCGCGAGGCCGTCGCGACCCGCGAACAGCTCGGCAGCGACCTCGTCGCCTGGATCAACTACCAGCCCCTCTGGCGCAGGATCAGCCGCACGGAGCCCGAACTCCTGTCGTAACACCATCGCTTCACCCTTCTGTACGTCAATGCGATGGCGCGGCAATCACCCTCCGGCGGGGCGCACGCGGCAGGTGCGGGAGCCGCCGGTACGACACAATTCCCTGGAACCAACGGCTGGTTGACCCTCCGGGACGCACCGGTACGTGTCGTGAAGTGAGCTCGGGAAGTGAGCACCGTGGCGGTTCAAGAGGCGAGACAGTACGGCGAGCACGCGACGGCCTGCGCGGGCTGCGCCCACTGCGGACAGACCGGCCACCGGCGTGCCGTCGCCGCCTTCCTCGCGCGGCGCGACGAACTCGCCGCCGGGCACGGTGTCCCCGCGGCCGTCGCCCACTCCCCGGTCGCCGCCCGCCAGTGGGTCTCCGACGAGCTCGCCCAGTCCGCCCGCGCGGTGGCCCTGCACGGCCGGGAGGCCGGCGTGGCCTGGTTCGACCGGGTACGGCGCGGGGGACTCGCCGCGGTCTGGGGCGCCGTCGTCGTCCTGCTCCTCGGCCAGGCCCTCACCGCCGTCGGCGGCGGCTGGACCGGCGCCCGGACGGCCGGCCTCTGCACCGCCCTGGTCCTCGCCGTCCTGCTCAGCGCCGCCGCCCACGCCCACCGGTCCCGCGGCGGACTGCTCGCCCCGCTGATCGGGGAGGACAACCGGCTCTCCACCTCCCGCGCCGTCGCCGCGGCCTGGCTCCTCCTCCTCGGCTACGCCCTGGTCCTCCTGGCCTTCCAGTCCCCGGGCGCCCGTGCCTTCGGGCTCGCCCGGGGCGCCGGCCTGCTGACCGTCCTCGCCCTGGTGTCGGCCGTCACCGTGACCGCCCGGCTCGTCGTCGCGGCGGGGATCGCGTCCCGCCGTCTCCAGAAGGTGCGCGCCGACCGGCCGCGCGCCGCCGACCTGCTCTGCGACGACAGCGGCCGGGCCGCGCTCGCCGACGTCCAGTACGTCCTCGTCTCCGGTTCCGTCCTGGTCCTGACGGCCGTCGCCCTCGCCCACGACCCGGCCGGGCTCCCCGGGGTGCCCTGGTCCCTGGTGCTCCTCGTCGGCGTCTCGGCCGTCTGGCACCTCGCCGCGAAGTACACCGAGGGCGTCCGCCCCACGATCCACTCCGTGGTCAGGTCCCGGGAGGCGGGAGACCTCGACGCCCCGATCCGCACGGGTGACGACATCGAGATCCGCGGCTGCGGTTTCGTCCCGCCCGGGGCCGGTGCTCCCGACCCGCTGACCCGTCTGGTCGTCCGTATCGGTCCGGTCCACGCCCATGTGCCGCTGGTTCCGGTCCCGGGCGGTTTCGCCAACCCCACCGACGCCGCCCTGACCGTCCCCCTCCCGGCGGACGTGGAACCGGGCCGGGTGGAGGTCTCGGTCGTGACGGCGGCGGGCGTCGAGACCAACCGGGTCACGATCGACGTCGTGGACTGATCCCTCCGGCCCTCCTTCGCGTATCCCTTCACGGGCCGGGCGGGGAGAATCGTTCCGCGAACAGTCGTACGGGGCGAGGAGAGGTGACCGACGATGACGGGACACGCGGACCGGGCGGACGGCACGGCCGGCGGGACCGGTGACGCGGGCGGCACGGGCGGCCCGGACGGCACCCGAGGCGCGGGCGGTACGAACGGCCCGGACGGCAGCCGAGGCGCGGGCGGCACGGGCCGTGCCGGTTTCGCCGGCGCGCTCGACCGGTGGAAGGCACTCGGCTCCCGCTACGCCCTCGTCCCGCTGCGGGTCTTCCTCGGAGTCACCTTCATCTACGCCGCGTTCGACAAGCTCACCGACTCCGCCTTCTTCGCCGACTCCGGCACGGGCTCCATCGGCGAGATGATGACCGGCGTCCGCGACAGCTCGGCCATCCCCGCCCTGGTCGACCTCGCCCTCAAGAACCCCGCCGGCTTCGGCTACGCCATCGCCTTCGGGGAGCTCGCCGTCGGGATCGGGACCCTGGTGGGTCTCTTCGCGCGCGTGGCGGCGCTCGGCGGCGCGCTGATCTCGCTGAGCCTCTGGCTGACCGTCAGCTGGCAGGTGAACCCGTACTATCTCGGCAACGACCTCGCCTATCTGATGGCCTGGCTGCCGCTGGTGCTGGCCGGGGCGTCGGTGCTGTCTCTCGACCGGCTCCTCGCTGAGCGGCGCCGGACGCGGTAGACGATCCAGGTCACGAGGCCGGCCGTGCCCAGGCCGCCGAAGAGGACCGGGAACACGACGTACCACGGGGTCGTCCAGGCCCCGGTGGCGTCGCCCGCGTAGAGCCCGGCCAGTGCGAGGGCGGTGAGGCCGGCGATCATCCTGCCGGGGCGGAACTCATGAAGCAGCACGCGTGACCTCCACCTGTCCGACGGCGACCTCGAGAGAGAGGTCGAGGGTGCCCGCCGGGGTGGTCCCGGCCGGCGGGTTCAACGTCCGGGTGACGTCCCGGTCCGGCGAGATGTCGATGTCGTTCGCCGGCTCGCCCGGCAGCCGCAGATCGCCGAGTCCCACCTGGGCGTGGAGCTTCACCACCGCGTTCTTCGGGACGATCACCTTGAGCTGCCCCGCGCCCACCTCGATCGACGACGACACGGTCGTGCCCGCCGGGACCGCGAGGGTCGACAGATCGAGCGTGCCGACCCCGGTCCCCAGCTCGTAGCGCGGCTGCACGGCGGCGACCGACGACGGCTTCCACGTCTCGCGTATCCACTCCGTGGTGATCTGGCTGGGCACCGCCGTGGTCAGTGCGAGCAGACCCGCCGTGACCACGGTGAGGAAGATCGTGCCGAACCCGGTCCGGCCCAGGAAGCTGCTGACGACCAGACCGAGGCCGAACACCGCCAGGGCTGCGACCAGACCGGTCTGCAGGCTCGTGCCCAGCGGCTGGCTCTCCCAGGTCAGGGAGGTGCCGACGACCGCCGCGACCATGGCGAGCAGATAGACGAGACCGCCGATCGAGTACGGGCTCCGCCGGATCGAGGGCTTCGGACGACCGGGAGCGTCGGGCCCGGCGTTCCACTGGCCGCCCGGCTTCGGCACCTCGCCGTCCACCAGGCCGTCCTTGTCCACGATGCCGTGCGGCCCCCACAGGTAGCCGATGGCCACCTTGCCCGTCGAGCCGTCCTTGACGATCGGGTCCCGCCACCACGAGGGGAACTCGACGAGCGGCGGGGCCTTGGTCTCGGGCGGGGCCTCGGCGACCGGCCGGGAGGCCGTCGCCGCGTCCGCCCGTCCCTCCGCCTCCACCGCGCCGGCCTGCCGGTGCCGCGACCAGATCGCCGCCGACGACAGCGCGAACGCCACCAGCAGGGCCGAACCCAGCATCGACCCGCTGTGCAGCATCGACAGGAAGACCCCGCAGCCCACCAGCGCCATCAGTATGGCGGCCAGCGTGCCCCCGGAGACACGGCCGGTCAGCAGTCTGCGCCCGTCGTTCTCCTCCTCGCCGTCGAGCGGGATCAGCAGCCACGCGAAGCCGTAGAAGATCAGCCCGAGGCCGCCCGGCACCGCGAGCACACCGATCACCACCCGGAAGATCACCGGGTCCAGGTCGAAGTACCGGCCGAGGCCACCGCAGACACCGCCCACGACCTTGCTGCCGCGCGAGCGCCGCAAGGGAGGGGCGGAGACGGCCTCCGCCGGCGGCGGGGCCTCGTGCTGCGAAGGCATCGAACTCGTCATGCGTCCATGGTGACGGCCCGTGACGCCGAGCGGCACCGGGGCCGACCCTGGCCCGACCCTGATATTCGGCGCCCCACCGTCCCCGAGGCGGCACCAGGGACGATCTCAGGGCCGACCCTGATGTCCAGGGCGGGCCGAACGTGTGACGATCGGTGCATGTCCGCAGCCGCTCGTGTCACCGAGACCGACGAACCGCCCGTGCGCAGGCTCTACCGGAGCGCCGACGGGCGATGGCTCGGCGGTGTCGCGCGCGGCCTCGCTGGCCACCTCGGGCTGCCGGTCGTCTGGGTGCGCATGGCCTTCGTGGTCATGTGCTTCCTGGACGGTCTCGGTCTCCTGATCTACGCGGCCTTCTGGATCGTCGTCCCGCTCGGCGTCGGCGGCCGGACCGCCCCGCGCCCCGTCTTCGAGACCACCCCCGACGGGCGCCGCAGACTGCGCAAGCCCGACCGGGGCCAGCTCTTCGCCCTCATCGTGCTCGCGATCGGCGCCGCGCTCCTCATCGGGAACATCAGCGTCGACGGCGAGTCCGGCCGGTACGTCTGGCCCTTGCTCCTCGTCGGCGTCGGCGTCGCCCTGGTCTGGCGCCAGGCGGACAACGCCCGCCGGGCCAGCTGGACCGACCCCGGCCGCCGCACGCGCGCCCTCCAGCTCGCCCGCGGTCTCGTCGGCGTCGCCCTGGTCGGCACCGGCCTCGCCGTCTTCGTGGTGGTCCGCGGCTCCGTCGCCCAGCTCGGCACGGCACTCACCGCCGCCGTCGCCGTCCTCACCGGCATAGCCCTGCTCTCCGGCCCCTGGCTGGTCCGGATGTCGCAGGACCTCACCGAGGAGCGCACCATGCGCATCCGCGCCCAGGAGCGCGCCGAGGTCGCGGCCCATGTCCACGACTCCGTGCTGCACACCCTCACCCTGATCCAGCGCAACGCCGAGGACGCGGGCGAGGTCCGCCGGCTGGCCCGCGCCCAGGAGCGCGAGCTGCGGAACTGGCTCTACAAGCCCGAGGGCACCGGCAGGGACGAGGAGCCCGAGACCCTCGCCGAGGCGGTGAGGAAGGCGGCGGCCGAGGTCGAGGACAAGCACGGGGTCCCGATCGAGGTGGTCGTCGTCGGCGACTGCCCGCTCGACGAGGGCCTGGTCGCGCAGATGCAGGCCGCGCGCGAGGCGATGGTCAACGCCGCGAAGTACGGTGGCGAGGGTGGGGCCGTACAGGTGTACGCGGAGGTCGAGGGCCGCACGGTGTTCGTCTCTGTCCGGGACCGGGGGCCGGGCTTCGACCTGGACGCGGTCCCCGAGGACAGGATGGGCGTACGAGAATCGATCATCGGCCGGATGCAGCGCAACGGCGGCACGGCCCGGCTGCGGTCCGTGCCGGGCGGGGGCACCGAAGTGGAGCTTGAGATGGAGAGGGCGGACGGATGAGCGACGAGACCGGGGAAGCGACCGGAACCGAGGCGGGGGCGGGCACGGAGCGCCGGGTGCGGGTGGTGCTCGTCGACGACCACCGGATGTTCCGTACGGGAGTGCAGGCCGAGATCGGCCGCACCGATGTGACCGGCGTCGAGGTGGTCGGCGAGGCCGCCGACGTCGACCAGGCGGTCACCGTCATCACGGCGACCCGCCCGGAGGTCGTCCTCCTCGACGTGCATCTGCCGGGCGGCGGCGGGGTCGAGGTGCTGCGGCGCTGCGCGAGCCTGATGAGCGCGGCGGAAGACCCGGTGCGCTTCCTCGCTCTGTCCGTCTCGGACGCGGCCGAGGACGTCATCGGGGTGATCCGGGGCGGTGCCCGGGGCTATGTCACCAAGACGATCACCGGTACCGACCTGGTCGACTCGATCTTCCGGGTCCAGGAGGGCGACGCCGTCTTCTCGCCCCGGCTCGCCGGATTCGTCCTGGACGCCTTCGCGTCGACGGACGCGCCGCCGGTGGACGAGGACATGGACCGGCTGACCCAGCGGGAGCGGGAGGTGCTGCGGCTGATCGCCCGCGGATACGCGTACAAGGAGATCGCCAAGCAGCTCTACATCTCGGTGAAGACGGTCGAGTCGCACGTCTCGGCGGTGCTGCGCAAGCTCCAGCTGTCCAACCGCCACGAACTGACCCGCTGGGCCACTGCCCGACGCCTGGTCTGATCAGCCCACCCGGGTCGCTCCCGCGAAGGGCATCTCGTCGATGGGGGCGACCCTCACGGGTGCGCCGGGGCGGGGGGCGTGGATCATCTGGCCGCCGCCGATGTAGAGCCCGACGTGGCTGATCCCGGAGTAGAAGAAGATCAGGTCACCGGGGGCGAGCTGGGACCGGGAGACCCGCCGGCCCGCGTTGATCTGGGTGTACGTGGTGCGCGGCAGCGAGACGCCTGCCGCGCGCCAGGCCGCCTGGGTGAGGCCCGAGCAGTCGTACGCCGAGGGGCCCGTCGCCCCCCACACGTACGGCTTGCCGAGCTGGGCGCGGGCGAAGGAGACGGCCTCGGCGGCCCGGCCGTTCGGCGCGGTCACCGGCCCGCGGTCGCCCCCCGAGGAGCGGTCGGCGCGTACGGCGGCGGGCGCCGCGCCCGTACCTCCGCTGCCGCCGTTCCCGGCCGAGGTGCCGGAGCCGTCGCGGCCCGCTTCGGCGGCCTCGTACCGGGCGCGTTCCTCGGCGGTCAGCCGGGCGAGCAGGGTCCGTGCCGCCTGGAGCTTGCCGAGGACGGCCGCCTTCTGCCGACGCAGCTCCGTCTCGTGCGCGCGCAGCGCGTCCAGGTGCCCCGTCGACTCGGCCCGCAGCTGCCGGACGGCGGCGAGCTCGCGGCGTACGGCGCTGACGGCGGCGGCCTGCCGGTCCCCGGCCCGCTCGGCGAGCGCGGCCCGCTCCAGGTACTGGTCGGGGTTCGAGGTGAGGGCGAGCTGGACGGCGGGGTCGAGGCCCCCGGACCGGTACTGGGCGGCGGCCATGGCCCCGAGCCCGTCCCGCGCGGTGTTGAGCCGCTGGGTCCTGCGGGCGGCCTCGTCGCGCAGCCGCTCGAACGCGGCGCGGGCCTCGTCGGCCTTCTCCTTCGCCCCGTTGTACCGCTCGGTCGCGACCTCGGCCTCCTCGTACAGCCGGTCGACCTTCTCCTTGACCTGGGCGGTGGTGGGACGGGGTTCGGCGTGCCCGGACCCCTCGAAGAGCGTCGCGGTCGCGGCGGAGGCGAGCGCGAGGGTGGCGGCGGTGCGGCCCGCCTGGCCACCGAGGGGGGACTGCCTGGGTTTTCGGTGTGCTGCCACGAGGGCGGGTCACATCCTCTGCCTGGGGGAAACGGGCCCGCCGGGCCGACGGCGGACCGCACAGGGGAGACGGTCCGCCGCCGGGTTTTCTCGGCGGGGGTGACCGACAACCGCCGGATCGCCGGCGGTGGTGGGGAGCCGGCCACCTGGTGAAGGACGCTAAACCTGGGGTCACGCCCGGGCGGCGGGATGACCGCTATTGGCGGCACTTGGCGGTCGGTGACCGATGTCTTTCGCCCGGGGTGCCGGGCCGAGGGGCATTCCGGCGGCCGTCCGACCGAAGCGACGGACTGGGTGGACCCGGCCGGAAGGCGGTGCTAAGGCCCCGGTTAGGCTCCGGCCCATGGACGTACTCATCAATGTCTTCGTCGCCCTGCACATCATCGGTATCGCCGCCCTGCTGGGCGGATTCCTCACCCAGATGAAGGCGATGGGGGCCGGTACGGCCCGCTTCAGCCCCGCGATGCTGCACGGCGCGCTGACCATGCTCGTCACCGGCGTCGCGCTGGTCGGCCTGAACCAGGCGGACGACCAGAGCGTCAACAACCTCAAGGTCGGCATCAAGCTCGGGATCCTCGTCGTGATCCTCGCCCTCGTCTACGTCAAGCGCGACGAGGAGCGCGTCGAGAAGGGTCTCTTCGCCGCCGTCGGCGGTCTGACCATGGCGAACATCTTCATCGCGACCCTCTGGACGTGACCCCCGGGACGTGACCCGGGACCCCTCCGGGCAGCGGCCGACCGTGCGGATGTGACCGGTACCGCAGCCCGGCGAGGAAGGCGGGTCCCGAAGGCGGGCCCGGATGTCGGTGGGGCGTCCTAGACTCGTGAGGCGATGAGCAGCCTCTTTGACGACAGCTTCCTGGCCGGCCTCCAGAACCACTCCTCGGAGGAGCCCCCGCCCCACCCCGAGGACCACGAGCACGGCTCCCCGGCCGGGGAGGACGTCCCGCACGACCTCTTCGGGGAGCACTTCGACGCGCCCCCGCCCGCCCGGGACACCCACTACCGCGACGGCGCCCCCCGCCCCGTCGTGGACACCGCCGCGCTCCTGGACGGGCTGAACGAGCAGCAGCGCGCCGCCGTCGTGCACACCGACACCCCGCTGCTCATCGTCGCCGGAGCAGGCTCCGGCAAGACCCGGGTGCTCACCCACCGCATCGCCCACCTCCTCGGCACGCGGCACGTGCACCCCGGCCAGATACTGGCGATCACCTTCACGAACAAGGCCGCCGGCGAGATGAAGGAGCGCGTCGAGCAGCTCGTCGGGCCGCGTGCCAACGCGATGTGGGTGATGACCTTCCACAGCGCCTGCGTCCGCATCCTGCGCCGCGAGTCGAAGAAGCTCGGCTTCACGTCCTCCTTCTCGATCTACGACGCCGCCGACTCCAAGCGCCTGATGTCGCTGGTCTGCCGCGACCTGGACCTCGACCCGAAGAAGTTCCCGCCGAAGTCCTTCAGCGCCAAGATCTCGAACCTCAAGAACGAGCTGATCGACGAGGAGACCTTCGCCGACCAGGCCGTCGACGGCTTCGAGAAGACGCTCGCCGAGGCCTACCGGATGTACCAGGCGCGGCTGCGCGAGGCCAACGCCCTGGACTTCGACGACATCATCATGACGACGGTCCATCTGCTCCAGGCGTTCCCGGACGTCGCCGAGCACTACCGCCGCCGCTTCCGGCACGTCCTCGTCGACGAGTACCAGGACACCAACCACGCCCAGTACACCCTCGTGCGGGAGCTCGTCGGCACCGGCTACGAGGACCTCGGCCCCGCCGAGCTGTGCGTCGTCGGTGACGCCGACCAGTCGATCTACGCCTTCCGCGGCGCCACCATCCGCAACATCCTCCAGTTCGAGGAGGACTACCCGGACGCGACGACGATCCTCCTGGAGCAGAACTACCGCTCCACGCAGACGATCCTCTCCGCCGCGAACGCCGTCATCGAGCGCAACGAGTCCCGTCGCCCCAAGAACCTCTGGACGAACGCCGGCGCGGGCTCGCAGATCACGGGCTACGTCGCCGACACCGAGCACGACGAGGCCCAGTTCGTCGCCGACGAGATCGACCGGCTCACCGACGCGGGCGAGGCCAAGGCCGGAGACGTCGCCGTCTTCTACCGGACCAACGCCCAGTCGCGTGTCTTCGAAGAGATCTTCATCCGCGTCGGACTGCCCTACAAGGTCGTCGGCGGCGTGCGCTTCTACGAGCGCAAGGAGGTCCGGGACGTCCTCGCCTACCTGCGCGTCCTCGCCAACCCCGAGGACAACGTCCCGCTGCGCCGCATCCTCAACGTCCCCAAGCGGGGCATCGGCGAGCGCGCCGAGGCGATGATCGACGCCCTCTCGCTGCGCGAGAAGATCACCTTCCCGCAGGCCCTCAAGCGGGTCGACGAGGCGTACGGCATGGCGGCCCGCTCGGCGAACGCCGTCAAGCGGTTCAACGCGCTGATGGACGAACTGCGCACCGTCGTCGAGTCCGGCGCCGGCCCCGCCGTCGTCCTGGAGGCCGTCCTGGAGCGCACCGGCTACCTGGCCGAGCTCCAGGCCTCGACCGACCCGCAGGACGAGACCCGGATCGAGAACCTCCAGGAACTCGCCGCCGTGGCCCTGGAGTTCGAGCAGGAGCGCGGCGAGGAGCCCGCGACCCTCGCCGAGTTCCTGGAGAAGGTCGCGCTCGTCGCCGACTCCGACCAGATCCCGGACGAGGACGAGGAGGGCCGGGGCGTCATCACCCTGATGACGCTGCACACCGCGAAGGGCCTCGAATTCCCCGTGGTGTTCCTGACGGGCATGGAGGACGGCGTCTTCCCGCACATGCGCGCCCTCGGCCAGGCGAAGGAGCTGGAGGAGGAGCGGCGCCTCGCGTACGTGGGCATCACGCGCGCGCGGGAGCGGCTCTACCTGACGCGCTCGTCGATGCGCAGCGCCTGGGGCCAGCCCTCGTACAACCCGGCTTCGCGCTTCCTGGAGGAGATCCCGCCCGCGTACCTGGAGTGGAAGCGGACCGGTCCGATGGTGAAGCCCGCCGGGCCGACCTCGGGGATCACCTCCTCGCTCTCCTCCTCCCGTTCGCGCTCCGGCCCCTCGGGCTTCGCGACCCGGCGTGCGGGGGAGAAGCCGGTGATCTCCCTCCAGGTCGGTGACCGGGTCACGCACGACCAGTTCGGCCTCGGCACGGTCATGACGGTGACCGGCGCGGGCGCGGACGCCCAGGCGACGATCGACTTCGGCGACGAGAAGCCGAAGCGGCTGCTGCTGCGGTACGCGCCGGTCGAGAAGCTGTAGCGGCGGAGACGGCGTACGCGAGCGGGCCCCGGCCGAAGAAGCCGGGGCCCGCTCGCGTATGTGAGGCGTGAGGCGTGAAGTTTGAGGTGTGACGCGGAGGCCTGAGGTCAGCTGGTCGGGTCGAGACCGTGGCTGCGCAGCCAGGCCAGCGGGTCGATCGCGTAGCCGCCGCCCGGCCGGACCTCGAAGTGCAGGTGCGGGCCGGTGGAGTTGCCGGTGTCGCCGGAGTACGCGATGACGTCGCCGGCCTTCACCTGGCCGTAGCGGATCTTGGCGCTGCTGAGGTGGCAGTACCAGGTCTCGGTGCCGTCGGGCGCGGTCACGATCACCATGTTGCCGTAGGCACTGTTGATCTGGGTGCGGACGGTGCCGTCCGTCGCGGCCATCACGGGCGTGCCGGTCTGCACGGGGAAGTCGATGCCGGTGTGCACGGACATCCAGTTGACACCGGACTGGCCGAAGCGCGCGCTGAGCCGGTGGAGTTCCACCGGCAGCATGTACTTGGGACGCAGCGCCTCCTTGCGGGCCGCCTCCTCCTCGCGCTTCTTCTTGTCGGCCGCCTGGCGTGCCTTGAGGTCGATGCGCTCCTGGGTGCGGCTGGCGCGGTCGCCGAAGTCGCGGGCATCGGCGCTGAGCGCGGCGAGCTGCGTGTCGAGGGCGCTGTTGGCGGCGACCTGCTTCACGGACGCCGGGTCGGCGGCGGCGAGCGCGGTCGTGTCCTCCTTCTTCGCGCCGTCGGCGCCGGCTCCGGCGAGCCCGCCGACGGAGGCGGCGGCGATGCCGGCGACGCCCATGACGCAGGCGGAGGGAACGGCGACGGTCAGCAGCGCGGAGCGCTTGGCGGGGGTACGGCGCCGGCCGCGGCTGCCGGTGGAGGAGCGGCGCACGGGGCGGCCGGCGAGGGGAGAGTCCGTGCGGACCTCGACGGCGGGCTGGTCGTCGAGGCCGGCGGGCTGGTCGTCGTGCTCGTCGTGGGCCTCGCGGGCCTCGTGACGGTCGCCGTCCTCGTCCTCGTGGTCGTCGCGATCGGCCCGGTCGTGGGCGGGCTCGATGTCGTCGAGGTCCGTGTGGGCCTCGCCGGTGGCCGCCTCGGTCTCGGGGAGGTACTCGAACGCGAACTCGGCGGTGTGCTCGGGACCCGGCGTGTACTGATGGGGGACGACCGGCTCGGCCTCCGGGGCCGCCTGGTTCCACGCGGTCGCGTCGTAGGCGCCGGTGTCGGTCGCGAAGGCGGGGGCGGCCCACTGGCCGGTCGCGTCGTAGGACTCGTACCCGTAGGACCCCTGAGCGGCGTAGGCGCCGGCGTGGAGGGTCTCGTACTGGCCGGTGTGCTGAGCCTCGGTCCAGGCGGACGCGTCCCACTGGCCGGTGGTGTCGTACGCGGGGGCGGTGCCGTGCTGCGTGGCTGTCGTGTCGTACTGCCCGGTCGTCGTCTCGTACGGACCCGTCGAGGTCCCGTACGTGCCGGTGGTGTCGTAGGCGCCGGTGGTGTTCCACTGCCCGGTGGTGTCCCACTGACCGGTCGTGTCGTACGAGCCGGTGGCCTCGTACTGCCCGGTGGTGGTGGCGTACTGCCCCGTCATGTCGTACTGGCCGGTCGCGGCGTACTGCGTGGCGTCGTACTGCCCGGCCGTCGTTCCGTACTGCTCCGCCGTCCCGTACGTGCCGGTGACGTCGTATCCGCCGAGGTTCCACTGTCCGCTCTGGTCCGACCCGCCGTCGCCGTAGGCGCCGAAGAGAGGGTCGGTGGCGAAACTACCGGTGGGGTGGGCGCCGTCTCCGACGTACCCGGCGTGGGGGTGCTGGTCGTTCACCAACGTCTCTCTCGCCTCGGCAGCAGGACCAGTCCGGGGCGGGCCCGACGAGGGGTGTCCCGGGGGTAAGCAGTGGCGCGACTGTACCCGGCGGTATGCGTAGCCGACAATCTTCGGCGGTGTTGGAGGCCGTAGGAAACGGGCAATCGGCCGTGTTTCGCCAGCTCACGGAGAGAGCCTTGGCCTTGTGTTCGATCGACGTTCGAAGAACGGTCCCGGAGTGTCACGCCACGGACGTGGCGCCCGGCTCCTCCTCACGCGCTCCCGGGGCCTCCGTACCGCCCGCGTCGAGGGCCTCCCGCACCCCGGCGGCCACCGTGGGGTGCACCGGCAGCGCGAGATGACCGATCCCGCTGACCCGCACGTTGTGCACGAGCAGGTCGGGGTGGTCGAGCCGCGCCGTCTCCGCCGGCACCATGATCTGGTCCAGATCGCTCCAGAAACTCACGAACCGGGTCCGGCAGCCGGGCGACGGCGCGGCGAGCTCCCGCAGCACCTCCGAACCGGGCCGCATCTGCCGCACCAGCGGATGCGCGTCGGCGAGCGGGGCCACGCTCGTGCCGGAGTGCGGGGTGCCCAGCGTGACCAGGGTGCGCACCCGGCTGTCACCGCCCAGCCGCTGTACGTAATAACGGGCGATGAGCCCGCCCAGGCTGTGCCCGACGATGTCGACCTCGGCGTGTCCCGTACGGGCGCGGATCTCGTCCACCCGGCGGCCGAGCAGCTCGGCGGCGGCCCGCAGGTCGCAGGTGAGCGGTGAGTAATTGAGGGACTCGACGCAGTCACGGCCGCTCCGGCCGAGGGAGCGGCGCAGGACGACGAAGACCGAGCGGTTGTCGACGAAACCGTGCAGCAGGACGACCGGCCGCCGGCCCGGGGTGACGGACGGGGGCGGGGCGGGCGAGAGGCGCTCGGCCACGATCCCGGAGGGGTACAGGACGAGATGCCCGGTGAGGATCGCGAGCTCAAGGGCGGTGGCCTTCATCAGGGCGGTGACCTTGGTGAACTCCATCGTCGACCTCCCGATCGGCACGGGGGGCCGGACGGTACGCCGGTACGCCGCGCCCCCGTGCCGCACGGACGGCGGCACGGAGGCGCGGCGACCTCGTCGCGGCTCCCTTCGCGACCGTGCCCCGCTTGCGGCTGGTGGGCCCAGGAAGAGGGCCCGAAAGCGGGGTACGACGCAGAGCGAACATGTCCCACGTGTGATTTCCCCCTCGCTCGCCGCCGCGAAACAGCCGGGTGCGGGATGCTGGGGATAACGTTCGTTCACCTCCCCGGCAAAGACGCGCGGGGGTCGCATGTGGAGGCAGTGATGGGTGTGACCGGTCCGATCCGCGTGGTGGTTGCCAAGCCGGGTCTCGACGGCCACGATCGCGGGGCCAAGGTGATCGCGCGGGCACTCCGCGACGCCGGTATGGAGGTCATCTACACCGGCCTCCACCAGACGCCCGAGCAGATCGTCGACACCGCGATCCAGGAGGACGCCGACGCGATCGGCCTCTCGATCCTCTCGGGCGCGCACAACACGCTCTTCGTGAAGGTCCTTGAGCTTCTCAAGGACCGTGACGCCGAGGACATCAAGGTCTTCGGCGGCGGCATCATCCCCGACGGGGACATCGCGCCGCTGAAGGAGAAGGGCGTGGCGGAGATCTTCACGCCGGGCGCGACGACCGCGTCCATCGTCGACTGGGTGAACGCGAACGTCCGCGTGGCCGCGTAATCCGTGCCGGCGACACGTGCCGCAGCTTCGAAGGGCCCTTCCGTACGGAAGGGCCCTTCGGCGTGCCGGGGCCTTGGGCGTGTCGGGGTCCTTGAGGGTGCCGGTGGTTCTCGGGTGTGCCGGGGGCGTGGGTGTGTCGGTGGCTCTCGGGTGTGCCGGGGTCCTTGAGGGTGCGGGGACACTTGGGCCGGGCGTGCGGGGGCCGGTCCGGTCTGCGGACCGGCCCGTCGGGCCGGTCTACCGCGCCGGTTCCGTGAGTTCGGCTCTCATCGCCTCGCGCAGCCGCAGCGTGGAGACCAGCCGCTGGAACGCCTCGGACCAATAGCCGCCCGCGCCGGGGGAGATGTCGTCCGCCTCCTCCGGCCGGGCCGTCAGGGACTCCAGCTGCCGGGCCGCCTCCGGGGCGAGGCAGCGCTCCGCGAGCCCCATCACCCCGCTGAAGCTCCACGGGTAACTGCCCGCCTCCCGCGCGATGTCGAGAGCGTCGATCACCGCCCCGCCGAGCGGCTCCGCCCACGGCACCTGGCAGACACCGAGCAGCTGGAACGCCTCCGACAGACCGTGGGCCGCGATGAACGACCCGACCCAGCACGCCCGTTCCTCCGGCGGAAGCGTCGAGAGGAG
Organism: Streptomyces sp. NPDC088553; assembly: GCF_044752965.1. Taxonomy (NCBI): domain Bacteria; kingdom Bacillati; phylum Actinomycetota; class Actinomycetes; order Kitasatosporales; family Streptomycetaceae; genus Streptomyces; species Streptomyces sp. NPDC088553. The sequence goes on from NZ_JBIVMG010000005.1 coordinate 571,445, forward strand.
CTGGGCCCGCTCGGCCAGCGACGACGTGCCGGGGCCCGTCGCGGGCGGGGTCGCCGGGGAACCGAGCAGCGCCCGCGACCAGGCCGAGTCCCGCTGCCGTACGGCCGCCCGGCACCAGGCCGCGTGCAGCTCGGCCTGCCAGTCGTCGGCGACCGGCAGCGCCACGATCTCCTCCGGGCCGCGCCCCCCGAACCTCGGCGGCCAGCAGGACAGCGGCGCGGCCTCGACGAGCTGGCCCAGCCACCAGGACCGCTCGCCCCGGCCGGCGGGCGGTGTCGCCGCGAGGCCGTCCCGCTGCATGGCCGAGTCGCACTCGTGCGGGGCCTCCACGGTGATCGTGGGCGACTCCGCCGTCCGGTCGAGTCCGACGCAGGTGACCGCGCGGCCCGCCATCCGGCCCGCGAGCGCCGAGGCCGGCAGGGCGGAGAGCAGTTCGGCGGCGGTCGCGCGGACGTTGCGGCTGCGGTCGCCGAGGGCCTCCTCCAGGAACTCCTCGTCCGCGCCGGACAGTCCGGTCCGCAGCGAGTCGAGGAACATCAGCCGGTCCTCCGCCCGTTCTGCGGACCAGGTGGACGCGAGGAGGGCGAGACCGGCCGCCGGGTCCCGCGTCCGTACGGCGCCGAGCAGGGCGACCCGCTCGGCGAACAGGCCCTCGTCCCACAGGGCGCGCACCCCCTTCTGGTCCCCGGGGTCCGGGAGGGAGCTGCCCGCGCCCGCGCCGCGCAGGGCGAACCGCCACTCGGGGTTGAGCCGGGCCAGCCACAGGCCGCGCGGCCCGGCCAGCTGAAGGGCCTGGGGCCGCAGATCGGTGCGGGCCCGGGCCGCGTCGAGGAGGGCGGGCAGGGTGGCGGCCGGCGCTTTGAACCCCCGCTCGTTGGCGAGGGCGAGCCACTGCGGGAGGAGTTCGGCCAGGTCGGGCGCGGCCCCGCGCCGCCCGGCGGGCGAGGGCGCGGCCCGGCCGGCGAGCAGCTGGTCGAGCCGTCGGCGCGCGTCCCCGGGCAGCGGCCGGCGGTGGTCCTCGGGCGCGGGCTCCGGTGGCGGCGCCGCGGGCCCGGGCCGCAGTCCCGCCCTGCGCCGTACGGTGTGCAGCGCGGCGGCGTCGAGCAGGGCGCCCGGCAGGTCGCCGCCCGGCAGTCCGGCGAGCCGGGCGGGCACCCGGCGGTCCGTACCGAGCAGGGCCGAGGTGACGAGCTCCTCCCAGCCGCCGTCCTCCGTGGGAAGGGCGCCGGGCGTCGGGACCGTCGTGTCCGTCTCCATCGGGTTCCTCCGGTCGGACGGTGTTCCGTGGGCGGGGGTCATATGAGAGGGACCGTTTCTCCAGGGTTCTCCGGGGACCAGGCGGCGAGCGGGGTGAACCCCCGGTGCCCGCACTCCCCGAAGACCGCCACCGGAGCCCCGCCGGACAGGGCGACCAGCCGCCAGAGCCCGGGACGGGACTGGGCGGCGGGGGTCAGCGGCAGCGCCTCGCGGCCGTCCGCGTCGGCGAGCTGCCAGCCGTACTCCGCGCGCGCGGGGACGACCCCGCTCAGGGTCACGGGCCAGGACTCCAGCCACGGGTCCTCGCGCAGCGCGCGGCCGTACGCGGCGAGGGCCGAGCCCACCGGTCCGCCCGGCGGCGCGGCGGCGCGGCCCTCGACGGGCACGAACCGCTCGCCCGGGTCCGCACGGAGCTGCCCGGCGCCCGCGTGCGGGGTCAGCTCGCCGTCGAGCACCGCGCCCACGGGGAGCGCCAGTTGGGGAGCCCTCCCCGCCGCGCCGAAGGACAGCAGGAGTGCCGTGCGCCCGCTCGCCGTGCCGTGGAGCCAGATGCGCCGGGTGGTCAGCCGGGCGTCGGCCGCGTCGTACTGGGCGAGCACCAGCCAGTGGTCGCGCACCGGGACGCCGTCGACCGGGGCGGGGAGGCCGACCCGGGTCCGTACGGTCGTCGCGAACGGCGCGGGCAGCCGGTCGGCGGTGAGCCAGGCGCGGTCGAGGAGGTGGGTCAGCGCGCACTCCTCCAGGAGCCGTACCGGCCAGCCGGGGCCCGAGCCCGGTATCGCCCCCAACTCCCTGACCCGGCCCGCGAGTCCGGGCGCCTGCGCGTCGACCATCCGGGCCGCCGTCTCGTCCCACAGCCCGTACCCCCGCTGCTCGGCCGCCGCCAGGCCGCCGCGCAGCAGGTCGGCGAGCCGCTGCTCCAACTCCTCGGCGCCCGAGGTGATCCGGGCGGCTCTGCGTTCGGCCCTGCGGCGCGCCGCCTCGGGATCCGCCGGGCCGCCGGCGCCGCCCTCGGGCCCGCGGGCGCCGCTCCCGGCCCGCGCGCGGCGCGCCGCGAGCCACCGCCCGGCCCAGTCGGGTGCGGTGGTCTCCTCACCCTCCGTCCCGTCCGAGGCCTGGAGCAGCAGCAGGCCGAGCGCGTGCTTGCAGGGGAACTTGCGGCTGGGGCACTCGCACAGGTACGCGGGCCCGGTCGTGTCGACCACCGTCCGGTACGGCACGCGGCCGCTGCCCTTGCACAGACCCCAGACCGCGCCCCCTCCGCTGCCTCTGCCCGACCACGGTCCGGCCGTGCCGAGCTTGCTTCCCGCTCTGCGCGAGGCGTCGTCAGGAGCCAGTGCCAGCACCTGCTCAGCCGTCCAGCGCACCCCCATGGCATTCATGTCCTCGACGGTAGAGGCCGCCACTGACAACGCCCGGGGCCCGGGAGTGCGGGCTCGGGGGAGGGCGGAAGGAGAAGCCGCTTTACCCTTCCTTTACCATTCTCCTGGCGGGATCAACCGACTCGCACGAACCGTCCAGGGGGAACCCGTATGAAGCGCACCGCCCGCACCGCCGTCTCGGCCCTCGCCGTCGCCGGCCTCGCCCTCGGCCTCGGCGCCTGCTCCGAGGCCGCGGAGAAGGCCGTCGACCAGGTCGACAAGTCCGTGACCGAGACCTACGAGGTCACGTACGAGGTCACCGGCACGGGCATCGAGTCCATCGACTACCACGCGGGCGACGGCACCGCGATGGCGCCGAAGGTCGAGTCGGAGAAGAAGCCGGCCACGCCGTGGAAGAAGACCGTGAAGCTGAAGGGCATCATGCCGCCGGCCGTCATGCCGGTCTCGCTCACCCCCGCCGACCTCACCTGCAAGGTCGTCTACCAGGGCAAGGTCATCAAGGAGGCCAAGGCCGAGCAGGCCATGGCCGGCGGCTGCGTCGCCGTCTCCCCGGTCGTGGGCTGACCGTCCCTCACCCCCTCAACAGCCCCTGACCAGCGGTGACATCTGATTGTCAGTGGCATGGTGCACGGTGGATCCCACAGCAGATCGAACGATCTGGAGGGGGATCCATGCCCGTGCCCGAAACCATCGCGCAGCCCCGTTCCGGTGCCGAGACGGACACCGGACCGGGGCGGCCGCAGACCGTGACCGAGGTCCTGCGGCCGCACGCCGAGCACGCCTTCGCCGACGAACTCGCCGCGCTCGCCGCCGCCGACGACCGGCCCCGACCCGCCCGCTGGCGCCTCTCGCCGTGGGCCGTCGCCACCTATCTCCTCGGCGGCACCCTCCCCGACGGGACGGTGATCACACCCAAGTACGTGGGCCCGCGCCGCATCGTCGAGGTCGCCGTCACCACCCTCGCCACCGACCGGGCACTGCTCCTGCTCGGCGTGCCCGGCACCGCCAAGACCTGGGTCTCCGAGCACCTCGCCGCCGCCGTCAGCGGCGACTCGACCCTCCTCGTCCAGGGCACCGCCGGCACCCCCGAGGAGGCCGTCAGGTACGGCTGGAACTACGCCCGGCTGCTCGCCCACGGCCCCAGCAGGGAGGCCCTCGTGCCCAGCCCCGTGATGCGGGCGATGGCGCAGGGCATGACCGCGCGCGTCGAGGAACTCACCCGTATCCCCGCCGACGTGCAGGACACGCTCATCACGATCCTGTCCGAGAAGACCCTCCCCCTCCCCGAGCTGGGCCAGGAGGTGCAGGCCGTCCCCGGCTTCAACCTGATCGCCACGGCCAACGACCGGGACCGCGGCGTCAACGAACTCTCCAGCGCGCTGCGCCGCCGCTTCAACACGGTGGTCCTGCCGCTGCCCGCGACCCCCGAGGCCGAGGTCGACATCGTCGCCCGCCGCGTCGAGCAGCTCGGGCGCTCCCTGGCCCTGCCGTCCGTCCCGGACGGCGTCGACGAGATCCGCCGGGTCGTCACCGTCTTCCGCGAGCTGCGGGACGGCGTCACCGCCGACGGCCGGACACGGGTCAAGTCCCCCTCGGGGACGCTCTCCACGGCCGAGGCGATCTCCGTCGTCACCGGCGGGCTCGCGCTCGCCGCCCACTTCGGCGACGGCGTCCTGCGCCCGGCGGACATCGCGGCGGGCATCCTCGGCGCGGTCGTCCGCGACCCGGCGGCCGACCGAGTCGTCTGGCAGGAGTACCTGGAGACGGTGGTCAGAGAGAGGGACGGCTGGAAGGACTTCTACCGCGCCTGCCGCGAGGTGAGCGGATGACGTCCCCGTCCACGGCCGGGGCCGCCTCCGCCTCCACCTCTCCCTCCGCATCCACCTCTCCTTCCGCAGTCACCTCCGCCTCCGGCCGTGGCCCTTCCGGCGGGCCGCTCGTGCTCGGGGTGCGGCACCACGGGCCCGGGTCCGCGCGGGGAGTGCGGGCCGCGCTGGAGGCGGCGAAGCCCGCCGTCGTGCTCGTCGAAGGCCCCGCCGAGGCCGACGCGCTCGTGGAGCTCGCCGGGGATCCCGGCATGCGGCCGCCGGTCGCCCTGCTCGCCCACGCCGTGGACGACCCCGGGCGGGCCTCGTTCTGGCCGATGGCCGCGTTCTCGCCCGAGTGGGTCGCGATCCGCTGGGCCCTCGACCGGGGCGCCGCCGTCCGGTTCATCGACCTGCCCGCCGCGCACGGCCTGGCCGCCGCCGACCCCACCTGGGACGACGGGGAGGAAGAGGTCTCCGGCAGCGGCCTGCGGATCGACCCGGTCGCCGAACTCGCCCGGGTCGCCGGGTACGAGGACGCCGAGCGCTGGTGGGAGGACGTCGTCGAACTCCGCGGCGGCGACGACCCCACCGCCCCCTTCGAGGCCCTCGCCGAGGCGATGGGCGCGCTCCGCGAGGCGTACGGCCACGGCGGGCATCCCCGCGACCTCGTCCGCGAGGCCCATATGCGGATCCGGCTGCGCGCCGCCCGCAAGGAGTTCGGCGACGCCGTCGCCGTCGTCTGCGGCGCCTGGCACGTCCCCGCCCTCACCCGGAAGACCACCGTCGCCGCCGACCGGGCCCTGCTCAAGGGCCTGCCCAAGGTGAAGACCGAGATGACCTGGGTCCCCTGGACCCACCGCAGGCTCGCCCGCCGCTCCGGGTACGGCGCCGGGATCGAGGCGCCCGGCTGGTACGCGCATCTCTTCGCCGCCCCCGACCGGCCCGTCGAGCGGTGGATGACCAAGGTCGCCGGACTCCTCAGGGCCGAGGACCACCTCGTCTCCTCCGCCCATGTCATCGAGGCCGTCCGGCTCGCCGAGACCCTCGCCGCCCTGCGCGGCCGTCCTCACCCCGGCCTCGACGAGACGACCGACGCCGTCCGCGCCGTGCTCTGCGAGGGCTCCGACGTGCCGCTCGACCTCGTCCGGGACCGGCTCGTCGTCGGCGACGTCCTCGGCGAGGTCCCGGACGGCGCCCCCGCCGTCCCCCTCCAGCGCGATCTGGCCCGCCGTCAGCGCACCCTGCGCCTCAAACCCGAGGCCACCGAGCGCGACCTCGATCTCGACCTCCGCAAGGACATGGACGGGGAGCGCAGCCGGCTGCTGCACCGGCTGCGCCTCCTCGGCGTCGGCTGGGGCGAACCGGCCACCGGCCGCTCCGGCACCGGCACCTTCCGGGAGACCTGGCGGCTGCGCTGGGAGCCCGAGCTGCACGTCCAGGTCGCCGAGGCCGGCGTCTGGGGCACCACCGTCGAGGCCGCCGCCACCGCCCGCGCCAGGTCCCGGGCCCTGGGGGCGGGGGCCCTCGCCGACATCACCGCCCTCGCCGAGCAGTGCCTGCTCGCCGGGCTCACCGACGCGCTCCCCGTCGTCATGCGGGCGCTCGCCGACCGGGCCGCGCTCGACACCGACGTCGCCCATCTCGCCCAGGCCCTCCCCGCCCTCGCCCGCTCCCTGCGCTACGGCGACGTCCGGGGCACCGGGACGGCGGCCCTCGCCGAGGTCGCCGCCGGCCTCGCCGAACGGATCTGCGTCGGCCTGCCGCCCGCCTGCACGGGACTCGACACCGACGCGGCCGGCACCATGCGCGAGCGGATCGACGAGGTGCACCAGGCCATCGGGCTGCTCCCCGGAGCGGACGGCCTGACCGACCGCTGGGCCGGCGTCCTGCGCCGGCTCGCCGACCGCGACCGGATCCCGGGCATCCTCAGGGGCCGCGCCGCCCGGCTCCTCCTGGACGAGGGCAGGATCGCCGAGGACGAGGCCGCCCTCCTCATGAGCCGGGCCCTCTCGCCCGGCACCCCGCCCGCCGACGCCGCCGCCTGGATCGACGGCTTCGTCGGCGGGGCCTCGGGCGGCGGACTCCTCCTGGTCCACGACGAGCGGCTGCTCGGACTGGTCGACGACTGGCTGACGGACGTCCCGGCGGAGGCCTTCACCGATGTCCTGCCGCTGCTGCGGCGCACCTTCTCCGGATACGAGCCGGGCGTCCGCCGCACCCTCGGCGAACTGGTCGCCCGCGGCCCGCAGGCCGGCGGCCCCGGGCACACCACCCCAGGCGTCCCCGGCTTCGCGCCCACCCCCGACCGGGACCGGGCGGACGCCGTCCTGCCCCTCCTCCACCTCGTCCTCGGCACGGAGGCCCTCGTATGAACACCGGCCCGACCACCAGCCCGACCAGCGACGTGAACACGGGGGCGGCGGCGCACGACGAGCGGCTGCGCCGCTGGCGGCTCGTCCTCGGCGGCGGGGAGGCCGACGGCACCGGCCGCGCGCTCACCGGTACCGACGCCGCCATGGACGGCGCCCTCACCGCGCTCTACGGCCGCGGGAACCAGGACGGCGACCGCACCGGACGGGACCGCTCGGCCGGACTCGGGGCCTCCGCGCCCTCCGTCGCCCGCTGGCTCGGCGACATCCGTACGTACTTCCCCAGCTCCGTCGTCCAGGTCATGCAGCGCGACGCGATCGACCGCCTCGGCCTCGCCACCCTGCTCCTGGAACCGGAGATGCTGGAGGCCGTCGAGGCGGACGTCCACCTCGTCGGCACCCTGCTCTCCCTCCACAAGGCCATGCCCGAGACGACCCGGGAGACCGCGCGGGCCGTCGTGCGCAAGGTCGTCGACGACCTGGAGAAGCGCCTCGCCACCCGCACCCGCGCGACCCTCACCGGCGCCCTCGACCGCTCCGCCCGGATCAGCCGCCCCCGCCACCGGGACATCGACTGGGACCGGACGATCCGCGCCAACCTCAAGAACTACCTGCCCGAGCACCGCACGGTCGTCCCCGAGCGGCTGATCGGCCACGGGCGTGCCTCGCAGGCGATACGGAAGGAGGTGGTGCTCTGCGTCGACCAGTCCGGTTCCATGGCCGCCTCCGTCGTGTACGCCTCCGTCTTCGGCGCCGTACTCGCCTCCATGCGGTCGATCGCCACCCGGCTCGTCGTCTTCGACACCGCCGTCGTGGACCTGACCGACCGGATCGACGACCCCGTCGACGTCCTCTTCGGCACCCAGCTCGGCGGCGGCACCGACATCAACCGCGCCCTCGCCCACTGCCAGTCGAAGATCACCCGCCCCGCCGACACCGTCGTCGTCCTCATCAGCGATCTGTACGAGGGAGGCATCCGCGACGAGATGCTGAAGCGGGTCGCGGCGATGAAGGCCTCCGGCGTCCAGTTCGTCGCGCTGCTCGCCCTCTCCGACGAGGGCGCCCCGGCGTACGACCGCGAGCACGCGGCGGCGCTCGCCGCGCTCGGCGCCCCGGCCTTCGCGTGCACCCCCGACCTGTTCCCGGAGATCATGGCCGCCGCACTGGAGAAGCGCCCCCTGCCGATCCCCGCGGCCTGACGGCCCGACGCGACCGGCCCGACGCGACCGGCCCGGCCGCGCCCCGTCCCCGCTTCCGTTCCCGCGGCTCCCGTCCGGCCGGCGCCGCGGGTACGGAATTCGTCGTCGCCGGACCACCCGCACGGGTGTCCCGGGCCTCACTGAGTCCCATATCACACACGTCCCGGAGCGGCCCTCACCCGCGGTTCCGGCGCGTCGTGAGGGGCCGGGAGGCCAGGCCCCGCCTGCCACGCGTGCCACGCGCCGCCACCGAGCACCCCCTGCCGCCGACCCCGTGGCCCCTACAGCCTGTGACCCGTATCACCGCTCGGTTGTGATCTGCGATTTAGGGACCCACGTCCCTCGGCGATAACCTGCGAGACGGACATGCCGCGTCCACGGTCACCGTGTGCGCCTCCCTTGTGACAGTGCAGTCACGTTGCCCTTCGCGGCACGCCCACGCAGACAACGAACCGCGATCATCAGAAAAGGGACGGACGCGCGTGGACCTGTTCGAGTACCAGGCGAGGGACCTCTTCGCCAAGCACGGTGTACCGGTGCTGGCCGGTGAAGTCATCGACACGCCTGAGGCGGCGCGCGAGGCCACCGAGCGTCTTGGCGGCAAGTCCGTCGTCAAGGCGCAGGTGAAGGTCGGTGGCCGCGGCAAGGCCGGCGGCGTGAAGCTGGCGGCGAACCCGGACGAGGCCGTCGCCCGTGCGACGGACATCCTCGGGATGGACATCAAGGGCCACACGGTCCACAAGGTGATGATCGCCGAGCTGTCCCCGGAGATCGAGGCGGAGTACTACGTCTCGTACCTCCTCGACCGCACCAACCGCACCTTCCTCGCGATGGCGTCGGTGCAGGGCGGCATGGACATCGAGGAGGTCGCGGAGAAGACCCCCGAGGCCCTCGCGAAGGTCCCGGTCAACGCCGTCGACGGCGTCGACATCGAGAAGGCCCGCGAGATCGTGGCCCTGGCGAAGTTCCCGGCCGACGTGGCCGAGGGCGTCGCCGAGGCCCTGGTGACCCTGTGGAAGACCTTCGTCGCCGAGGACGCGCTCCTCGTCGAGGTCAACCCGCTGGTGAAGACCAAGGACGGCCGCATCCTGGCCCTGGACGGCAAGGTGTCTCTCGACGAGAACGCCGACTTCCGTCAGCCCGACCACGAGGCGCTCGAGGACAAGGCCGCAGCCAACCCGCTCGAGGCTGCCGCCAAGGCCAAGAACCTCAACTACGTCAAGCTCGAGGGCGAGGTCGGCATCATCGGTAACGGTGCCGGTCTGGTCATGTCGACCCTGGACGTCGTCGCGTACGCCGGTGAGAACCACGGCGGCGTGAAGCCGGCCAACTTCCTCGACATCGGTGGCGGCGCCTCCGCCGAGGTCATGGCGAACGGCCTGGAGATCATTCTGGGCGACCCGGACGTCAAGTCCGTGTTCGTCAACGTCTTCGGTGGCATCACCGCCTGTGACGAGGTCGCCAACGGCATCGTCCAGGCCCTGGAGCTCCTCGCCTCCAAGGGCGAAGAGGTCACCAAGCCGCTGGTCGTGCGCCTCGACGGCAACAACGCGGAGCTGGGTCGCAAGATCCTGTCGGACGCGAACCACCCGCTCGTGCAGCGCGTGGACACCATGGACGGCGCGGCCGACAAGGCCGCCGAGCTCGCGGCTGCGAAGTAAGGGACGAGGTCAGAACACCATGGCTATCTTCCTGACCAAGGACAGCAAGGTCATCGTCCAGGGCATGACCGGTGCCACGGGCATGAAGCACACCAAGCTCATGCTGGGTGACGGCACCAACATCGTCGGTGGCGTGAACCCGCGCAAGGCCGGCACGACCGTCGACTTCGACGGCACCGAGGTCCCGGTCTTCGGCTCCGTCGCCGAGGCGATGAAGGAGACCGGCGCCAACGTGTCGGTCCTCTTCGTCCCGCCGGCGTTCGCAAAGGCCGCCGTGGTCGAGGCGATCGACGCCGAGATCCCGCTGGCCGTCGTCATCACCGAGGGCATCGCGGTCCACGACTCCGCCGCCTTCTGGGCGTACGCGCAGGCGAAGGGCAACAAGACCCGCATCATCGGCCCGAACTGCCCCGGTCTCATCACCCCGGGCCAGTCCAACGCCGGCATCATCCCGGGCGACATCACGAAGCCGGGCCGCATCGGCCTGGTCTCGAAGTCCGGCACGCTGACGTACCAGATGATGTACGAGCTCCGTGACATCGGCTTCTCGTCCGCCGTCGGCATCGGTGGCGACCCGGTCATCGGCACCACGCACATCGACGCCCTCGCGGCGTTCGAGGCGGACCCCGACACCGACCTGATCGTCATGATCGGTGAGATCGGCGGCGACGCCGAGGAGCGTGCGGCCGACTTCATCAAGGCCAACGTCACCAAGCCGGTCGTCGGCTACGTCGCGGGCTTCACCGCGCCCGAGGGCAAGACCATGGGCCACGCCGGCGCCATCGTCTCCGGCTCCTCCGGCACCGCCCAGGCGAAGAAGGAGGCCCTCGAGGCCGCCGGCGTCAAGGTCGGCAAGACGCCGACCGAGACGGCCAAGCTGGCGCGCGCGATCCTCGCGGGCTGAAGCAGCCGGAAGTAGCCGCGGTTCACCGCGGCAGCTGTACGAGAGGGCCCCGCCCCCGCCCGGTCACCCGGGCGAGGGCGGGGCCCTCTCGTATGCGGCGGCGGTCGCCCGGTGGTGGCTATTCGGCGGCCGGGATCAGCCGCTCCGGGCCCGGGTTCGGCTCGGAGCGCAGCTTGTCGCGGAGCTCCAGGTCCTCCGGGCGCAGCTTCTGCGGGCCGCCGCGGACCGGGACGCCGTTGACGGTCTCGCCGGGGGCGTTCACCGGGATGTAGCGGGTCGGCGCGGTCGCCGCCGTGAAGCCGGTGACACCGATGAGGACCGCCGTCACCCCCAACACCGCGCGCGTCCACGTCCGCGTCCGGCGCTCGCTGCCGCTCCGGACCGCGCGGGCCGCCGGGAGGGTCGTCGTCGGCGTCTCCGTGACCAGCGCGCCGAGCCGCTCGTGCAGGGCGTCGGGATCGGCGAGTTCGGGGATCCGCTTCGCCAGGACCGTACGGGCGTGCAGCAGCCGGTGGGCCGCGGCGGGGGTGCTCGCCTCGGTCTCGGCGGCCGTCTCCGGCAGGTCGAGCCCGAGCCCTTCGTAGAGCAGGACGGTACGGCGGTACGGCGCCGGCAGTTCGAGGAGCGCCGTGAGCAGCGCCCGCCGGCCCGCCTCGGTGGGCGGGGCATCGGGGTGCTTGTGGGTACGACGCAGCCGGTGCCAGGGGGAGAGGGCGTACTCGTACGCCGTCGCCCGCACCCAGCCCACCGGGTCCGCGTCGCGGGCGACCTCGGGCCAGCGCTCCCAGGCGCGGTGGAAGGCGTGCTCGACCGACTCCCGGGAGAGCCGCCGCCGGCCGGTCAGGAGATACGTCTGGTGGACGAGACCGGGCGCCGCGTGCGCGTACAGGGCGTCGAACGCCTCCTCGGGGGTGAGCCCCGGTACGGCGGGGGGCCCGACGGGCCTCTCCTCCGCGACCGGCGGGGCCTCGACCGGTTTCAGCCGTTCCTGCGGCCTCGGGGTGCCTTTGCGGGCCGGGCCCGCGGCGATGCCCGGGGACGGGGAGGGGGCCTTCGGCGGCTTGGCGGCCCGCTTGGCCGCGGCCTTGGGCCGGACGTTCGCCGCGGGGGCGGGCGCGGGTGCCGGCGCTTTCGCCGGGGCCTGCGGCCGTACGGGTGAAGGTGGCAGGGACCGTGGCTCCGCCGGCTTCTCCGAAGCGGGCGAGGCGGCCGACGGGGAAGCTGCCGGCGAGTGCGGGGAGCTCGCCGCGTCGCCCGGCCCGTGGGCGCCGAGCAGCTTCGCGTACGCCTCGCGCTTGCGGCCCCGTGGTGCCGAACGCCCGGTCTCCCATGCCTTGACCGTGGCCTTCGTGACGCCCATGGCCTCGGCGACCTGCTCCTCGCTCAGGGCGAGGGCCTCACGCAACCTGCGCCGCTCCTTCGGGGTCGGCAGGGTGACGGAGGAAGCGGAATCCGCGGTGCTCCGGCTCATCGGTGTCGACCTCCCGCAGAGCTGCTGTGGGCGGAAAAGTACATAAACGTATCTTGAGCGACACAACGGAGGTTTGCCTGTTACGCGGCAAAAGCGCGTGTCGTTGGCAGCATGGCCCCGTGACCCATGTGACCGAGCACCCCCTGGCCCGGGGCGGCCGCTACACCGCGCTCGCCACCGCCTGCGTCCGGGGCGGGGTCGCCGCCGGACTCGGAATCGGCGCCCTCGCGGTCCTCGTGATCGCCGGCTGGATCAGCTCCCCGTACCCCGACAGCGGACCCGGCGGCGCCCTGCACCTGGCCGCCGGGCTCTGGCTGCTCGCGCACGGCGTGGACCTCGTCCGTACGGGCACCCTTTCCGGACTGCCGGCGCCCCTCGGCGTCGTGCCGATGCTCCTGGCCGTCCTGCCCGTCTGGCTCGTCCACCGGGCCGCCCGCGACACCCTCGACACGGCCGGCGGCGGCGTCCGGCGGCCCCCCTCCGCGAGCGGCGCGGTCGGCGCCGTGGCCGGCGGATACCTCCTGGTCGCCGCCGCCGTCGTGGTCTACGGCGAGAGCGGCCCGCTGCCCGCCGAGCCGCTCAGCGCCGGGCTCTGGCTGCCCGCCGTCGTGGTGGGCGCGGCCGGGGCGGGCGTCTGGACGGCGTTGGGGCGCCCCCTACCCGAACAGCGCCAGGCGGCCGCGGCCCTGCGGGCGGCCGGGCTCGGGCTCGTCACGCTGCTCGGCGGCGGCGCGGCCGTCGCGGCGGTCTCGCTGGCCTGGCACGCGGGCGAGGCACAGGCCGCGTACGCGGGTCTCGCGGGGGAGTGGTCGGGGCGGGCGGCGGTGCTGCTGCTGGTCCTCGCGCTGCTGCCGAACATGGCCGTCTGGGGAGCCGCGTACGGGCTGGGGCCGGGCTTCACCCTCGGCACGGGCGCGTTCGCGACCCCGCTGGGCCTCGTCGGAGATCCGGCCGCACCGCCCTTCCCGCTGCTCGCCGCGCTGCCCGACGACGGGCGGGGCGGCTGGATCCACTGGGCGGCCGCGGCCGTCCCGCTCACCGCCGTGCTGCTCCAGGGTGGCCGGGTGGGCCGCTCGGCGCGGACCTGGACGGCCCGGGACACGGCACTGACGGCGCTGGGCGCGGCCTGGGGCTGCGGCGCGGTGGTGGCCGTGCTGTCGGCCGCGGCGGGCGGCCCGCTCGGCACGTCCCGGCTGTCGGCGTTCGGCCCGGTGTGGTGGCAGACGGGCGCGGCGACGGTCCTGTGGGGTGCCTGCGTCGGGGTGCCGGTGGCCCTGGGGGTACGGGCCTGGGGCCGACGCGTCCCGCGCGCGAAGCGCCCGCCGGTGCCGGCGGAGGCCTCGGCAGTGCAGGAGGTGCGGGCGATGCAGGCGGCGCGGCCGGTGCCGGCCGCGCCCACCGGGCCCGCGACCGGCCCCGTACCCGCCGCCGGTCTCGCACCCCCGCCGACGACGTCCGCCCCGGACGGGCCGAACGGCGAGAAGGCGCCACCGGAGCCGTCCCCGGCCGCCGCCGGGAGAACGGCCGGAGCGAAGGCGACCGTCGCCGGTCCCGGGTTCGACGACGACCCGCCGTACGACGCCTACGACCCGTACGACGACTCCGCCTTCGAGCCCTACGACTACCTCCCGGCGGCCTGGGAACCCGGCGCGCCGCCCCCGCCCCCCGCGTAGCCCGCGGGCCGGGGGCTGTCCGCCCCGCTACTCCCGGACCCCGAAGCCCGCGCGCAGCGGCTTCGGCAGGAGGTCGTTGCAGGCCAGCTGGCCGGCGTGGGTGAGGGCGTCGTCACGGCACTCGTAGAAGTCGCTGTAGACGAGCTGCATCGTGAAGCCGACGGCGACGATCATCAGGGCCACGCTCGCCGCGACCAGGCCGCTGATCGCGGCCGTCCGCATCGAGCGGAGCGGGGCCGCCGTGGCGCCCTGCCCCGAGGGTCGGCCCGCGGGCTGCCCCGCGGCCTGTCCCGAGGGCTGAGACGTCTGCCCGGCCGCCGGCTGTGATGTCGGCGACAGCTCGTCGGCCGGCTTCGGCTTGGTACGCAGCGAGCTGATCGCCCAGTAGACGCCCAGGGCGCCGAGCAGCAGCGCCAGTTCCGGGATCTCGAAGATCGCGAAGAAGAAGGCCCACATGCCGGCGAGGATCGCGTACCGCGCACGGCGCTGCGCCGGGTCCGTCGGGTCCCAGCGCAGCCCCCGCCCGCCGGAGCCGCCCTGGCCGGGGCCACCCTGTCCGGGTCCGCCCTCCGGTCCTCCCTGGCCGCCGCCCTGGCGCTCGGGCCCCCGGCCGAAGCCGTCGTCCGAGCGGCCCGGCTGGCGCGGGCTCCAGCGGCCGTCGGACGGCCCCGACGAACCGGAGTCCCCGGACGATTCGTCGTCCGAGCCCTCCGGTCGCCGCGGCTGCCACGGCTGATCCGGCCGGCCCTCGGGCGGCGGCGCGAACGGGTTGTTGTCGTCCGTGGACTGGCGTTCCGGCATCTGCTGAACGTCTTCCCTCTGTCGTCACGACCACGGCCGCACCCGTGGTCTCCGCTGCTGTCTCGTCCGCTGCCGTGCGTGTTCTCGACCGGTGCTGGTCGGGTGCGCGTCCGGCGTCGGACCTTGACGCTACCGCCCTGCTCCGCCCCCGTCCCGTGGGGGCCGTCCGGTGTGCCGGTATCGTTGCTGACGGTCGAGCCATTCGTAGGGTTCCCCGTATCGAGCGGCGCGATTCGTTCGTACGACCGTACAAACACCACGGAAAGAGTGACCCAGTGGCTGCCGCCCGCCTCGTCGTCCTGGTCTCCGGTTCCGGTACCAATCTGCAGGCCCTCCTCGACGGCATCGCCGCGGACCCCGAGGGCTACGGCGCGGAGATCGTCGCCGTCGGCGCCGACCGCGACGGCATCGCAGGTCTGGAGCGCGCCGAGCGCGCCGGACTGCCGACCTTCGTCTGCCGGGTCAAGGACCACGCCACCCGCGAGGAGTGGGACCGCGCCCTCACCGAGGCCACCGCCGCGTACGAGCCGGATCTCGTCGTCTCGGCCGGCTTCATGAAGATCGTCGGCAAGGAGTTCCTCGCCCGCTTCGGCGGCCGGGTCGTCAACACCCACCCGGCTCTGCTGCCCAGTTTTCCCGGTGCCCACGGGGTGCGTGACGCCCTCGCCTACGGCGCGAAGGTCACCGGGTGCACCGTCCACTTCGTCGACGACGGTGTCGACACCGGCCCGATCATCGCCCAGGGCGTGGTCGAGGTGCGGGACGAGGACGATGAAGCCGCTCTGCACGAGCGCATCAAGGAAGTCGAGCGCTCACTGCTCGTCGACGTCGTGGGGCGCCTCGCCCGGCACGGCTATCGCATTGAGGGACGAAAGGTTCATGTCGGTGAACACGGACACCGTTAAGCCCATCCGCCGCGCGCTGGTCAGCGTCTACGACAAGACGGGGCTCGAGGAGCTGGCCCGCGGTCTGCACGAGGCCGGTGTCGAGCTCGTCTCCACCGGCTCCACGGCCGGGAAGATCGCCGCCGCCGGGGTGCCGGTCACCAAGGTCGAGGAGCTGACCGGGTTCCCCGAGTGCCTGGACGGCCGCGTCAAGACCCTCCACCCGCGCGTGCACGCCGGCATCCTCGCCGACCTGCGCCTGGAGTCGCACCGCGAGCAGCTCGCCGAGCTCGGCGTGGAGCCCTTCGACCTGGTCGTCGTGAACCTCTACCCGTTCAAGGAGACCGTCGCCTCCGGCGCCACTCCCGACGAGTGCGTCGAGCAGATCGACATCGGCGGCCCGTCGATGGTGCGCGCCGCCGCCAAGAACCACCCGTCCGTGGCGATCGTTACCAGCCCCGAGCGGTACGCCGACGTCCTCGCGGCCGTCCAGGCCGGCGGCTTCGACCTGACCGCCCGCAAGCGGCTCGCGGCCGAGGCCTTCCAGCACACCGCCGCGTACGACGTGGCCGTCGCCTCCTGGTTCGCCGCCGACTACGCGGCCGCCGACGAGTCGGGCTTCCCCGACTTCCTGGGCGCCACGTACGAGCGGAGCAACGTCCTGCGGTACGGCGAGAACCCGCACCAGGGCGCCGCGCTGTACGTCGACGGCACGGGCGGCCTCGCCGAGGCCGAGCAGCTGCACGGCAAGGAGATGTCGTACAACAACTACACGGACACCGACGCCGCGCGCCGGGCCGCGTACGACCACACCGAGCCCTGCGTCGCGATCATCAAGCACGCCAACCCGTGCGGCATCGCGATCGGCGCCGACGTCGCCGAGGCCCACCGCAAGGCGCACGCCTGCGACCCGCTGTCCGCGTTCGGCGGCGTCATCGCCGTCAACCGCCCCGTCTCGGTCGCGCTGGCCGAGCAGGTAGCGGAGATCTTCACCGAGGTCATCGTCGCCCCGGCGTACGAGGACGGGGCCGTCGAGGTCCTCGCGAAGAAGAAGAACATCCGGGTGCTCAAGGCGGAGGGCGCCCCGAGCAACCCGGTCGAGGTCAAGCCGATCGACGGCGGCGCGCTGCTCCAGGTCACCGACCGCCTCCAGGCCGAGGGCGACGACCCGGCGAACTGGACCCTGGCGACCGGTGAGGCCCTGTCCGCGGAGGAGCTCGCCGAGCTCGCCTTCGCCTGGAAGGCCTGCCGCGCGGTCAAGTCCAACGCGATCCTGCTCTCCAAGGACGGCGCCTCGGTCGGCGTCGGCATGGGCCAGGTCAACCGCGTCGACTCCGCGAAGCTCGCGGTCGAGCGGGCGGGCGATGAGCGGGCGCGCGGCTCCTACGCCGCCTCGGACGCCTTCTTCCCCTTCCCCGACGGCCTGGAGATCCTCACCGCGGCCGGCGTGAAGGCGGTCGTGCAGCCGGGCGGCTCGATGCGGGACGAGCTGGTGGTCGAGGCCGCGAAGAACGCGGGCGTGACGATGTACTTCACGGGGACGCGTCACTTCTTCCACTGATCGGTGCGCACGGGACCGGGTGAACCCGGTCCCCATGAGCGGCGGGCGGCCCGCCGGGACCTGTCCCGGCGGGCCGCCCCTCTCCGTGCCCGGGACCACTCCGTGATCGATCCGCCGATCGAGTGGACTCTGGTCTAATGGGTTGCTCTTTTGTCGACCACTGGTAGTGGGGGCGTGGTGTTGGACGTACAGAACAGGTCCGCCGAGGAGGCCGGCACCGGCACGCCGGGCGCCTCGCGCACCGAGGCGCCGGACGGCCTCGCGCCGGCCCCGCTCCGCCCGTACCTGATCCTCGCGGGCGTCCTGTGCGGCCTGTACTTCCTCTACTCCTGGGTGCAGTACACGCATTTCCGCACCCCCTCGTGGGACCTCGGGATCTTCGGGCAGTCCGTCCGGGCCTACGCCGAGTTCCGGGCCCCCGTCGTCGACATCAAGGGCCCCGGCTTCCACATACTCGGCGACCACTTCAGCCCCGTCACGGCGCTCCTCGCGCCGCTGTACTGGGTCTGGTCCTCGCCGGTCTCGCTGCTCTTCGCCCAGGCCGCGCTCTTCGCCCTCGGCGCCGTCGTCGTCGGCCGCACCACCCAGCAGATCCTCGGCAGCCGGGCCGCCGGCATCGGCCTCGCCCTCGCGTACGGGCTCTCCTGGGGGCTCCAGGAAGCCGTCAAGTCCGACTTCCACGAGATCGCCTTCGCCGTTCCGATGCTCGCCCTGACCTGCCGGGCCCTGCTCCTCGGGCGCTGGACCGCGGCCGCCGCCTGGGCCGCCCCGCTCGTCCTCGTCAAGGAGGACATGGGCCTGACCGTCTCGATGGTCGGCGTGGTCCTCTTCCTGAAGGGGCAGAAGCGGCTCGGCGCGGCCCTGGCCGGCTTCGGCGCGGCGGCGTTCGCGCTGACCGTCCTCGTCCTGATCCCGGCGGCGAGCCGGGTCGGCCAGTACGACTACTGGTCGAAGATCGAGAAGACCGGGCAGGGCACCGAGACCTCCTTCGGGCAGGTCATCGGCGACGCGCTCACCTCGGGCGAGCGCTGGGAGATGGTGGTCTTCCTGCTCGCGATCACCGGCTTCCTCGCCCTGCGCTCCCCCCTGATCCTGCTCGTGCTGCCCACGCTCGGCTGGCGCTTCCTCTCCCAGGACCCCAACCACTGGGGCATGCACTGGCACTACAGCGCCATCCTCATGCCGGTGGTCTTCCTGGCCCTGGTGGACGGCGTCCGTTCGGTGCGCACCTCCCCGCGCGCCTGGCTCGCCTCGTACGGGAAGGTCGTCGTCCCGGTGGCGACGGCGGTCGCGCTGGTGCTCGCGGCGAACCTGCCGCTGCGGGAGCTGACGAAGCCGGAGACGTACCGGACGGACATCCGGGCCGAGCAGGCACGGGCGGCGGTCGACGCGGTGCCGGAGGGCGCGAGCGTGGAGACGGACGTCTCGCTCCTCGCCCACCTCACGGCGGACCACCGGGTCTACTGGGTCGGCACGTCGAAGGGCGCCACCCCGGACTACCTCGCCTTCGACCTGCGCGGCTGGTCGCAGCAGGTCTCGGACCCCGAGCAGCTGGCTTCGCAACTGCATCCCGAGGCGCGGTACGAGATCACCCACCGCTCGGACGGCTTCGCGGTCCTCAAGCGGGTCTGACGCGCCACACATGGCTGGGGCCCGGTTCCGTACGGAACCGGGCCCCAGCCATGTGTGGATCAGTACTGCTGCTTGTTGCGGTTGAACCAGGCCGAGCCGTCCGACTTCGCCACGAAGACGATGATCAGGACGCCGAGCACGAGGCTCACGATGCCGAGCGGCAGCGAGAAGAGGCTGAACACCACGGCGAACGCGGCCCAGACGATGGAGCCGATCCGGACGCCGTTGCCGCCGGACTTGAACTTGGCGGCGAGCACCATGCCGAGCACGGCGAAGATGAGCGAGACGATGCCCGCGCCGATCAGGATGCCCTGACCCAGGTCTGCGAACGCCTCGGCGTCGGCGGACGAGGCGCCCGACTTCTCCAGCTCGCTGTCGACGGCGAAGGAGATGCCGATCGCCGCGATGCCACCGAGCACGTTGAACGCGCCGAGGATCCACAGCATCACGCGCGCGGCCTTCACACCACCGGGCATCTCCATGGCCATGCCCGGGTAGCCGCCCCCGCCGTACGGGGAGACCGGCGGAGCCGCCGGGTAGCCGTAGCCCTGCTGCGGCGGCACGCCCTGGGGGGCCTGCTGCGGGTAGCCGTAACCGGGCTGCTGGCCCTGGCCCTGGCCCTGCGGCTGGCCGTACGGGTTGTTCGGGTCACCGAAGCTCATCGCGGGTTTCCTCCGTGAAATTTCTCTGTGCGGGGACGACGCGGCCCGCGCGGAGGACTTTTCACGGGATGTGAGCGGATTCCCCCCGGCACTTTCCGCGGTACTTCGCCGATCATCGTGGTCGCTTGGTCGACTTTTTGTCCAGTCGATACGCATCGGAGTTGTGCAAGTGCAACCCGTCGCTCCGTGTGACCGCCCGCCCGGCACGAGCGAATTGGAACAAGGCGGGGGTCATCCGGGAGGATGTCTCCATGAGCGCCCAGATTCTCGATGGCAAGGCCACCGCAGCCGCGATCAAGTCCGATCTGACCGTCCGTGTGGCGGCCCTCAAGGAGCAGGGCATCACACCCGGACTCGGCACCGTCCTGGTCGGCGACGACCCGGCGAGCCACAAGTACGTGGCCGGCAAGCA
The DNA here is from genome assembly GCF_044752965.1 of Streptomyces sp. NPDC088553. Taxonomy (NCBI): domain Bacteria; kingdom Bacillati; phylum Actinomycetota; class Actinomycetes; order Kitasatosporales; family Streptomycetaceae; genus Streptomyces; species Streptomyces sp. NPDC088553. The sequence continues at coordinate 591,121 of NZ_JBIVMG010000005.1, forward strand.
CCGCGACTGCGCGCAGGTCGGCCTCGCCTCGATCCAGCGCACGCTGCCCGCCACCGCCACCCAGGAGGAGATCGAGGCGGTCGTACGGGAGCTCAACGAGGACCCGGCCTGCACCGGCTACATCGTGCAGCTCCCGCTCCCCAAGGGCATCGACGAGAACCGCATCCTGGAGCTGATGGACCCGGCCAAGGACGCCGACGGTCTGCACCCGACCAACCTCGGCCGACTCGTCCTCAACGAGCCCGCCCCGCTGCCCTGCACGCCGAACGGCGTCATCACGCTGCTCCGCGCGCACGGTGTGGAGATCAACGGCGCGGAGGTCGTGGTCGTCGGCCGCGGTGTCACCATCGGCCGCCCGATGCCGCTCATCCTCACCCGCCGCTCCGAGAACGCGACCGTGACCCAGTGCCACACCGGCACCCGGGACCTGTCGGCGCACCTGCGGAACGCCGACATCATCGTCGCGGCGGCCGGTGTGCCGCACCTGATCAAGCCCGAGGACGTGAAGCCGGGCGCGGCCGTCCTCGACGTCGGCGTCTCCCGCAACGGCGAGGGCAAGATCGTCGGCGACGTGGACCCGGGCGTCTCCGAGGTGGCCGGCTGGATCTCCCCGAACCCCGGCGGCGTCGGCCCGATGACCCGCGCCCAGCTCCTCGTCAACGTCGTCGAGGCCGCCGAGCGCGCGGCCGCGGCGCTCTGACGTGACCCCCGGGACCCCGGGCACAGCCGGGACCCCGGACGGGGCGGCCGACGGGCCGTCGAAGAACGGGAGCGCCAGGGCGTCGGGCGCGCGAGCCTCGGGCTCCGGCGCTTCGGGCTCGCGCCCCTCGGGCGCCGGCGCCGCGCCCGGGGGCGCTTCGACCGCGGGTGCCTCCGGGGGTGCTTCGGGCGGAGGTGCCTCCCAGGGTGCCTCGACCGGTGGTGCCACGGCCTGGAAGCGTCCCGCGCCCAGCCTCACCACCGACACCGCGCGGCCCGAGGGCGGCGGCCGGGCGGCTCCCGGTGACGCCCCGGCGCCCGCCCGGCAGTGGCCCCTGCTCACCGTGCTCGGCCTCGCCGGGCTCGGTCTGCTCGTGGTCGGGACGGACGCCTTCCCGCAGTCCTTCCGCATCGGCACCATGCTGGTCGGAGCGGCGCTCCTCCTGGGGGCCGTGCTGCGCCGGGTGCTGCCCTCGGTGGGCATGCTCGCCGTACGGTCCCGCTTCACGGACATGATCACGTACGGGGTCATGGGTGGCCTGATCGTGCTGCTCGCGCTCATGGTGCAGCCGCAGCCGTGGCTGAGGATCCCGTTCCTGGAGGACGTCCTCCACCTGACGGTCACCTGACGGTCGGCTGACCTCCGGGCGACCCGGACGGCAGGTGGCGCGGCGCCCGCCCTCTCCCCCGTGGGAGGGCGGGCGCCGCTGCGATCAAGGGTCATGTACGTGCCAAGGTCGGTTCAAGGCCCGGCAACCCCCTGTGGCACGGAAGTGACCATTCCGGTACCTCCGCCGCGCATCCGGGGCACGCATCGCTCCCGGACCTGCCATCCTTCGGTGGAGCAGGGGAGACGCGGGAGGCACGGGACAAGGGGGGACCGCCATGCCTGGCTGGAAGGCGCTGCCGGAGGAACTCGACCCGGACGTCCGTGCGTTCACGGAACGGCTCCGTCGGCTCATCGACCGCAGCGGCCTCGGCGTCACGGCCGTCGCCGAGCGCACCGGGCACGAACGGTCCGCGTGGGCCACGTACCTGAACGCCCGTCAGCCCGTGCCCCGGAGCGCCGTCGTGGCACTCGCCGAGGTGACCGGAAGCGACCCGGCGGCTCTCGCGACCGACTGGGAGCGCGCGGAGCGGGCCTGGGCCCGCACGGCCGCGCCGGTCGGTGACAGGGGCAGGGGCGGGGACGGCGAGCCCGAGGACGGCGACGGTGGCTTCCGCGGCGGTCCCGGAGGTGACGACCGCACCATGCGGATCCGTCGCCTGGACCGGCCCGGCCCCGCGGCGCCACCCCCGGCCTCGGGCACGCCGGCGCCGGGCAGCCCGGCCCCGAGCGCGCCCGCCACCGGCGCCCCCGCTCCCGGCGCCGCCGTGCCCCCGCCCCGTAACCCCGTCCCCACCCCCGACGCGCCTCCCGCGCGCACCCCCGACTCCCGCCGCCGCAAGGTCCTGCTCGCCGTCACCGGCGTCGTGGGCGCGCTGCTCGTCGTCACCGCCGCCCTGCTCCTCGTCGACCTCGGCGGTTCCGAGGGCCCGGGCGAGGGCGACAAGGCGGCCGCCCCGCCCGCCACCACCGCCCCGCCCACCACCCAGCGCACCAGCCTGCCCCCGGGCGTGCGGTGCGCGGGTCCCGACTGCACCGGCCAGGACCCGGAGGCCATGGGGTGCGGCGGCCCCCTCGCCACCACCGTCGCCCGCGCCGTCGTCGGCACCGCGCAGGTCGAGGTCCGCTACAGCGAGACCTGCGGGGCGGCCTGGGCCCGGCTCACCGGCGGCGCGCCCCGGGACACGGTGACGATCCGCGCCGGGGACGCCGAGCGGCGCGCGACCGTCGCCGTCGGCACCGACACGGTGGCCAAGGAGACCGACGCGTACACGCCGATGGTCGCCGTCGCCTCCGCCACGGCCGCACGCGCCTGCGGGCGGCTCGCCGACGGCGGCGAAGGCTGCACCACCGGCCCGTGAGCGCGTGCGCGGACGGGTGACCGCGGCCGCGCGGACGGGCGGCAGTGAGCCGGACCACAAGGGGGTGGGGATTCACCGGGGCCCGGGTCGGATAGCCTGACCGCTGGATATCTCTTCATGTCGAGACACCGATCGATCAAGAGAGCTATCCCGCACCAGGGGCAGGGACCCCCACCGCCAGCTGTCTTACGGAGATCGCCATGACCCGCACTCCCGTGAATGTCACCGTGACCGGCGCGGCCGGCCAGATCGGCTACGCGCTGCTCTTCCGCATCGCCTCCGGCCACCTGCTCGGCGCGGACGTGCCGGTCAAGCTGCGCCTCCTCGAGATCCCGCAGGGCGTGAAGGCCGCCGAGGGCACCGCCATGGAGCTCGACGACTGCGCCTTCCCGCTGCTCAAGGGCATCGACATCTTCGACGACCCGAACAAGGGCTTCGAGGGTGCCAACATCGGCCTGCTCGTGGGCGCCCGCCCGCGCGGTCCGGGCATGGAGCGCGGCGACCTGCTCGCCGCCAACGGCGGCATCTTCAAGCCGCAGGGCCAGGCCATCAACGCCCACGCCGCGGACGACATCAAGATCCTCGTCGTCGGCAACCCGGCCAACACCAACGCCCTCATCGCGCAGCAGTCCGCCCCGGACGTGCCGGCCGAGCGCTTCACCGCCATGACCCGCCTGGACCACAACCGCGCGCTGACGCAGCTGGCGAAGAAGACCGGCTCCTCGGTCACGGACATCAAGCGCCTCACCATCTGGGGCAACCACTCCGCGACCCAGTACCCGGACATCTTCCACGCGGAGATCGCCGGCAAGAACGCCGCCGAGATCGTCAACGACGAGGCGTGGCTGGCCGACGACTTCATCCCGACCGTCGCCAAGCGCGGCGCCGCGATCATCGACGCCCGTGGCGCGTCCTCCGCCGCCTCGGCCGCGAACGCCGCCATCGACCACGTCCACACCTGGGTCAACGGCACCGCCGCCGGCGACTGGACCTCCATGGGCATCCCGTCGGACGGCTCGTACGGCGTCCCGGAGGGCCTCATCTCCTCCTTCCCCGTCACCTGCACCGACGGCAAGTACGAGATCGTCCAGGGCCTGGAGATCAACGACTTCTCGCGCGGCCGGATCGACGCCTCGGTGAAGGAGCTCTCCGAGGAGCGCGACGCGGTCCGCGAGCTCGGCCTCATCTGAGTCCCGGCTCCACGCGCCCGGCGCCCCCGAACCGTACGACCGACCGTACGGCGCGGGGGCGCCGTTTTTCATGCTCCGGGACGGGGCCTCAAGTCGGCCGTAGGCTGCGCCGGTTGAGCGTCAGGGGCGTCAGGGGCTCAGGGGCGTCAGGGGCGTCAAGGAGGAACTGCTCCAGGCCATCCGCCGGCTCCGTGTCGACCTCGGCGGGGTCGTCCCCACGGAGCAGACGGCCGCCCTGGGCGGCGAACTCTCCGGCGCCGAGGACGAGATCGAGAGCACGGGCCGCGCGGACGCGGGCCGGCTCACCCGGGTGCGCCGCGCCCTGACGGACGCGGGCGCGGTGACCGGGATCCTCGCCTCGGGCGTGGCCGCCGGACAGGCCGCCGGCGCGCTGCTCGGCGGCTGAGACGAGCGGGGCGCCGAACGGGACCTGGTGGACGGGCGGGGCCCCGCGCGGGGCGCCTCGCGGGGTGTCGTGCAGGGGTGTGCAGGGCGTCTCAAACCGTCGCGTTCCCGCGGAGCTTCGTCGCCAGCGCGGCCAGGTCGTCCCGCGCGCGCAGGAGCAGGCCGTCGCCGAAGGTGATCCTGGTCGCGCCGAGCCGGCCGAGTTCGGCGAAGGACGGGCCGCCGTCCGGGGCGGCCAGCGCGTTGAGCGGGAGGTTCCCGAGGGCGGCGCGCAGGGCCGGGAGGTCCGCGGGCGGGGCGGCGATCGGGTAGACGCAGTCCGCCCCGGCCGCCGCGTAGAGACGGGCGCGGGCGATCGCCTCCTCCAGCGGTTCGGACGCCCCGCGGATGTACGTGTCCACGCGCGCGTTGACGAGGAGTCCGGGTCCCGCGGCGGCCCGTACCTCCGCCAGCCACTCGGCGTGCGCCCGCGGCTCCTTGAGCCCGCCGCCCGGTCCGGTGTCCTCCAGGTTCACGCCGACGGCCCCCGACTCCCGTACGCGTTCCACCAGTTCGGGCGCCGGCAGCCCGTAGCCGCCCTCCAGGTCAGCCGTCACGGGCACGGAGACGGCCCGGACGATCCGGGTCACGGCGGCGAACATCTCGGCCGCCGGGGTCGCCCCGTCCTCGTACCCGAGGGAGGCGGCGATCCCGGCGCTCGGCGTCGCGAGCGCCGGGAACCCGGCCGCCTCGAAGGCGCGGGCGCTGACCGCGTCCCACGGGCCGGGCAGCACCAGCGGATCGCCGGCCACCCGGTCCCGGTGGAGGCGGTGCAGGACCTGGGCCGCCGAGCCCACGGTCGGGCTCATGCGCTGCGCGGGGTGTAGTGGCCGGGCGTCATCCGGGTGGTGACGCCGATCCGGTTCCACGCGTTGATGACGACGATCGCGCTGATGACGCGGGCGAGCTCGGTCTCGTCGAACTGCTCGGCGGCGCGGGCGTACACCTCGTCGGGGACGAAGCCGTCGGTGAGGACGGTGACGGACTCGGTCAGCGCGAGGGCGGCGAGTTCCCGCTCGGTGTAGAAGTGCCGGGACTCCTCCCAGGCGGAGAGCTGCACGATCCGCTCGACGGTCTCTCCCTCGGCCAGCGCGTCCTTGGTGTGCATGTCGATGCAGAAGGCGCAGTGGTTGACCTGCGAGGCCCGGATCTTGATCAGGTGGTACAGGGTCGGGTCGATGCCCTTGGCCGCCGCCGTCTCCAGGCGCAGCATCGCCCGGTAGAACTCGGGGACGCGCTCGGCGAGCGGGAGGCGCGGGGCGTGCTCGTGGGCGTACTCGGCCGGCGCGGTGGTGTCGAGGGTGTCGATGGTGTTCGTGTGCGTGGTCATGTTCTTCACCGTACGAGCCAGGTGGCTCAGGAGTATGGTCCATTCGTATGGCGAACAAGTGGGCCACTTTCGGGGCCGACCTCCATCTGGAACTGCGCGGTCCGCGGCTGCGCGCCGGGCTCATGGACGCGCTCCGCGAGGCGGTGCGCAGCGGGCGTCTGGAGGCGGGCACCCGGCTGCCGTCCTCCCGGTCGCTCGCCGCGGACCTGGGCATGGCCCGTAACACCGTCGCCGACGCCTACGCCGAACTCGTCGCCGAGGGCTGGCTCACGGCCCGGCAGGGCTCCGGCACCCGGGTCGCCCGCCGCGCCGAGCCCCGCCGCCCCGAGCCCCGTCGCGCCGAGCCCGGCCGGGCGGATCCTCGCGGTGCCGCACCCCGTCGCGCCGAGCCCCGCAACTCCGAGCCCCGCCCTGGGGGCCGGCCCGTCGTCGCCCCTCCCGCGCGCGCCCAGTCCCGGCCCGCCACGCCCGCGCACAACCTGAAGGCCGGCACCCCCGACCTGGCGTCCTTCCCGCGCGCCGAGTGGCTCAAGGCGTACCGGCGGGCGCTCACCGCCGCCCCCAACGAGGCCTTCGGGTACGGCGATCCGCGCGGCCGGATCGAACTGCGCACCGTCCTCGCCGAGTACCTGGCCCGCGCGCGGGGCGTGTACGCCCGGCCCGAACGGATCGTCGTCTGCGCGGGTTTCGTGCACGGTCTGATGCTGATCGGTCAGGTGCTGCGGAGCCGGGGCGTCCGCGACGTCGCGATCGAGTCGTACGGGCTCGGCCTGCACGCGGGGCTCCTCACCGGCGCGGGCCTCGGCACCCCGGTCCTGCCCTTCGACGAACGCGGCACCCGGGTCGAGGAGTCCGGGCCCCTCGGCTCGGCCGGAGCCGTCCTGATGACGGCCGCCCACCAGTTCCCGCTGGGCGGCGCACTGCCCCCGGACCGGCGTGCGGAGGTCGTCGACTGGGCGCGGGCCTCGGGCGGTTTCGTCCTGGAGGACGACTACGACGGGGAGTTCCGGTACGACCGGCAGCCGGTGGGCGCCCTCCAGGGCCTCGATCCCGAGCGGGTCGTCTACCTCGGCACCGCGAGCAAGTCCCTCGCCCCGGGGCTGCGGCTCGCGTGGATGGTGCTGCCGGAGAGCCTGGTCGGCGAGGTGGTGGCGGCGAAGGGGGTCGTGGACTGGGTGTCCAGCGCGCCGGACCAGCTGGCGTTCGCGGAGTTCCTGGGCTCGGGGGCGTACGACCGGCACGTACGGGCGATGCGGCTGCGCTACCGGCGGCGCCGGGACCAGCTGGTGGCGGCGGTGGCCGCGCACTCGCCGGAGACGAGGGTCAGCGGGATCGCGGCCGGTCTCCACGCCGTGCTCGCCCTGCCGCCGGGCACGGAGCAGGAGGTGCTGCGGGCCGCCGCCTGGAACGGCCTCGCGGTTCAGGGCGTCGACCAGTTCCGCCGCCCGACGGTGCCGGCGACCCTGGACGGCCTCGTCGTGGGCTACGCGACACCCCCGGACAGCGCCTGGCAGAGCGCCCTCCAGGCCCTGTGCCGGGTGCTGCCCCAGGCGCCGGGGGGCGTCTAGGCGGCGTCGCCCGCCGCCTGGGGGCGGCTAGGAGGCTTCCCCGGGGCCTGGCGGGCGGCTAGGAGGCGTCCCGCCCCGGGCTCCGGCCCGTGCCCGATCCCGCCGCCCCCGCCTCCACCGTCCGCCCGCTCGCGTCCACCTCCGGCGGTTCGCCGAAGCGGGCCAGGGTCAGGGAGCCCGCCACCGCGATCGCGAAGCCGGTGACCGCGAGCCAGCCGAGGCCCTCCCGGGTGGTGTCGCCGAGCCAGGCCACCCCGATGATCGCGGGGGCGACCGTCTCGCCGAGCACCGCGCCCGCCGTCGCCGTGGTCACCGAACCGCGCTGGAGCGCCGAGGTCAGCAGCACGAACGCGGCCCCGCCGCCCACCAGGAGCGCGTACCAGACCGGATCGGCGAAATCGATCCCGTCGATCAGCCGGACCGCCACCTCCACCACCCCGAAGCCGAATCCCGCCCCGAGGCCGAGGACGAGGGCGCGGGGCTTCGCCGGCAGCCGCCCGCCCACGACGCCGAGCAGCAGCACCCCGAAGGCGCTCACGAGCAGCGCCCAGGGCAGCCACTCGGGGCCGTCCTGGTGGCCCTCCTTCCCGGAGGCGAGGGCCAGCAGCGCGAGCCCCGCGCAGACCACGCCCACCGCCGTCCACTCCACCCGGCTGAGCCGCACCCGCAGCACCCGGGAGGCGATGACCGCCGTGACCGCCAGGCTCGCGGCGAGGGCCGCGCCGACCACGTAGATGGGCAGGGTCCGCAGGGCCACGATCTGCAGGACGAACCCGAGGCCGTCCATGCTCAGGCCGGCGATGTACCGCCACTGCCGTAGCACCCGCCACATCAGCGCGATGTCGACTCCGCCACCGGTCCCCGGCGCCGTGGCGCGGGCCCCCATCGCCTGGAGAACCGAGGCCGCGCCGAAGCAGACGGACGAGGCGAGCGCACAAATCATCCCGAGTAGCACGAAATGACTCTAGGCGCTGCGGCTGGAATTGACCGGCCTACACTGTGCGGTCGCGACTGCGAAGGGGAGGGCCAGGGACATGCGGAGGCTGAGGTCGAGCACGGTGGTGCTCGGCGGAATGGGTGTGCTCGCGGCGACGATCACCGCGTGCGGCTCCGACCCGGACAAGCGGTGCGTGGACCCGGTGACCCGGGAGACGCTGCCCAGCTACGAGTGCGAGAGCGGCGGCGGCAGCGACGACGACAACGGCGGCAGCACCCACCGGGGCTCGTACTACTACGGCGGCTCCATACGCGACAACCGCGTGAGCGGTGGCAGCTTCGACAAGAAGGCCGTCGACACCGGCGGTTTCGGCTGCTCCGGTTCCGGCGGCGGCTGAGAGAGGCCCGGCACATGCGACGGCACACCATCGAGCCCCGGCCCGGCTGGCAGGAGACGGTGGAGGAGCAGGGGCTCGTCTACCCGCTGACCCGCTACCCGGACGGTTCGCTGCGTCCGTACTGGGACGAGAGCGCGTACTACTCCTTCAGCCTGCCCGAGGTCGAGGCCCTTGAGGAGGTCGTGGAGGAGCTGCACGCGATGTGCCTCGCGGCGGCCGCGCACATCGTCGAGCGGGACCGGTTCGCCGAGCTGGGGATCACCGATCCGAAGCTCGCGTCCCTGGTCGCCGAGTCCTGGCGGCGGCGCGCCGAACTCCCTTCCCTCTACGGGCGGTTCGACCTCCGCTACGACGGCACCGGCCCGGCCAAGATGCTGGAGTACAACGCCGACACCCCCACCTCGCTCGTGGAGGCCGCGAGCCCGCAGTGGTTCTGGATGGAGGAACGGTTCCCCGGCGCCGACCAGTGGAACTCCCTCCACGAACGGCTCGTCGACGCGTGGCGGAAGCAGGCCCCTCTGCTGCCTCCCGGCCCCCTCCACTTCGCGCACTCGGACGGCGACGAGCTGGGCGAGGACCTGATGACGGTCGCGTATCTGCGCGAGACCGCCCAGCAGGCCGGACTGGAGACCGAGGCGCTCTCCGTCGAACGGATCGGCTGGGACCGGCTCTCCCGCCGCTTCGTGGACGACCGGCTCCGGTTCATCCGGAGCTGCTTCAAGCTCTACCCGTGGGAGTGGCTGACCACCGACCGCTTCGGCCGGCACGTCCTGGACACCCTCGACAACGGCGGCGGCACCGGCACCACCTGCTGGATCGAGCCCGCCTGGAAGATGCTGCTCTCCAACAAGGCGCTCCTGGCGATCCTGTGGGAGCTGTACCCGGGCCACCCCAACCTGCTGCCCGCCTACCTCGACGGACCCCGCGAACTCGCCACGACCACCGGCTGGGTCGCCAAGCCGCTGCTCGGCCGCGAGGGCGCGGGCGTCACCCTGCACGAGGCAGGCGCGGAGCCGTTCGTACGGGACGGGGAACCCTGCTGCTACCAGGAACTGGCCCCGCTGCCCGACTTCGACGGCAACCGGGTGGTGCTCGGCGCGTGGGTCGTCGAGGACGAGGCGGCGGGACTCGGCATCCGGGAGTCGGCGAGCCTCGTCACCGACGAGTACGCCCGCTTCCTCCCGCACGTGATCCTTTAGCCGTCCGGGGGCGGTCCCTCCGGGCGGCTCAGATCTTGACGATCGCGACGGAGGGCCCGCAGAGCAGCGTCAGGTCCTCGGGATCCGAGGTCAGCACGGTGACGGGGGCCCGCGCACTCAGGGCGACGGCGGCGAGCGTGGCGTCGATCGCGTGCTTGTGGCCGTGCAGGCGGTGTTCGCGGAGCAGGCGGGCTGCCTCGTCGGAAACGGCCCTGGTCACGGGGTGCACGTCGATCCTCGACAGGACCCATCGGATCCGGGCCGGATGGACGCGGTCGTGGTCGGCCTCCACGCGGGTCGTCACCGTGGTGGCCACGCGCACGCCCTCCTCGGCGGCCGCCTGGACGAGGGTCAGGACCGTGCGGTCCTCGCGGTGCAGCCGGGAGAGGCCCTCGCTGTCCAGGAGCAGGGTGCCGTGCATCAGGCGGCGGCCCCGCCCGCCGGGCCGTCCTGCGCCGTGTCGTGACGCGACCGGGCGCGGGCGGCCTCGACTTCGGCGCGGGTCAGCGGATCGTGGTCGATCTCGAAATCGGCGACGATCTCACGCAGCCGCTCCATCGCGAGGCGCTGCTCCAGGGCCTCGCGATGTACGCGGAGAAGGCGGGAAGCCCCGAGGCGCCCGGACCGCCGGGGCGAGGCGTCACTCCACGCACCGCCCCCGGCGTCGGCGAGGCGTCACTCCTCCGCCAGCACCCCCCTCAACTGCTCCAGACCCCAGTCCAGGTCCTCCTTCGAGATGACCAGCGGCGGCGCGATCCGGATCGTCGAGCCGTGGGTGTCCTTCACCAGCACACCCCGCTCCATCAGCTTCTCCGAGATCTCCCGGCCCGTGCCGTGCGACGGCGCGATGTCCACGCCGGCCCACAGCCCACGACCGCGCACCGCCTCCACCGCCCCGCCGCCCACGAGCAGCCCCAGCTCCGCGTGCAGATGCTCGCCCAGCTCCGCCGCCCGCTCCTGGTACTCGCCCGTCCGCAGCATCGCGATCACCTCCAGGGCCACCGCGCAGGCCAGCGGATTCCCGCCGAACGTCGACCCGTGCTCACCCGGCCGGAACACCCCGAGCACCTCCCGGTCGGCGACCACCGCCGACACCGGCACCACCCCGCCGCCCAGCGCCTTCCCCAGGACGTACACGTCCGGCACCACGCCCTCGTGCTCGCACGCGAACGTCCGGCCCGTCCGGCCCAGACCCGACTGGATCTCGTCCGCCATGAACAGCACGTTCCGCCGGCGGGTCAGCTCCCGCACCCCCGCCAGATAGCCCGCCGGCGGGACCAGGACCCCCGCCTCGCCCTGGATCGGTTCGAGCAGCACCGCCACCGTGTTCTCGGTGACCGCCGCCTCCATCGCCGTCAGGTCCCCGTACGGCACGATCTCGAACCCCGGGGTGTACGGACCGAAGTGGTCCCGCGCCTCGTGGTCCGTGGAGAAGCTGACGATCGTCGTCGTCCTGCCGTGGAAGTTGTTCGCCGCCACCACGATCTTCGCGTGCCCGTCCGGCACGCCCTTCACCTCGTACCCCCACTTCCGGGCGGTCTTCACGGCCGTCTCGATCGCCTCCGCGCCGGTGTTCATCGGCAGCACCGCCTCCTTCCCGCACAGCTCGGCGAGCCGGGTGCAGAACTCGGCGAACCGGTCGTGGTGGAAGGCGCGCGACGTCAGCGTCACCCGCTCCAGCTGGGTCTTCGCCGCGTCGATCAGACGCCGGTTGCCGTGCCCGAAGTTGAGCGCCGAGTAACCGGCGAGCATGTCGAGATAGCGGCGCCCCTCGACATCGGTCATCCAGGCGCCGTCCGCCGAGGCGACGACGACCGGCAGGGGGTGGTAGTTGTGAGCGCTGTGCGCCTCCGCCGAAGCGATCGCGTCTTGTGTGCTCGACACGGGATCTCCGTTCGTCCTGCGGCTCGGGGGGTGACCCCGACGAGGGGGTGTGGCCCCTGTTTCTATCGTCGCTCGGATGCCGGACCGGGAAACCTCACGCGCGCCGCGCCAGCTACTCTGAAATCACGCACGGCGACTGGCGCGCGGGGAAGCGACCCCGGGGGAGCCGTGCGCGGCAGACCACACGAGACGCCGCCCGCCTGGGCGTCACGGGACCGAAGTCCCGCGTGGCGCCGCCTCTCACGCAGCGCCCCGGGACCCGCCGACGCCCGGAGGACACACCATGACCACGCCGCAGCACCAGTACACCCACCCCGCGCTCGCCGCCGCCGACCCCGAGCTCGCCGCCCTCGTCGGCGCCGAGGAACGCCTCCAGGCCGAGACCCTGCGCCTCATCCCCAGCGAGAACTACGTCTCCGCCGCCGTCCTCGAAGCCTCCGGCACCGTCCTCCAGAACAAGTACAGCGAGGGCTACCCCGGCCGCCGCTACTACGAGGGCCAGCAGAACATCGACCAGGTCGAGACCCTCGCCGTCGAGCGCGCCAAGGCCCTCTTCGGCGTCGACCACGCCAACGTCCAGCCCTACTCCGGCTCCCCGGCCAACCTCGCCGTCTACCTCGCCTTCGCCGAGCCCGGCGACACCGTCATGGGCATGGCCCTGCCCATGGGCGGCCACCTCACCCACGGCTGGGGCGTCTCCGCCACCGGCAAGTGGTTCCGCGGCGTCCAGTACGGCGTCCGCCAGGACACGGGCCTCATCGACTTCGACGAGGTCCGCGAGCTCGCCCTCAAGGAGCGCCCCAAGGTGATCTTCTGCGGCGGCACCGCGCTGCCCCGCACGATCGACTTCGCCGCCTTCGGCGAGATCGCCCGCGAGGCCGGTGCCGTGCTTGTCGCCGACGTCGCCCACATCGCCGGCCTGATCGCCGGCGGCGCCCACCCGTCCCCGGTCCCGCACGTGGACGTCATCTCCACGACCACCCACAAGACCCTCCGCGGCCCGCGCGGCGCCATGCTGATGTCCCGCGAGGAGCACGCCAAGGCCCTCGACAAGGCCGTCTTCCCCGGCCTCCAGGGCGGCCCGCACAACCAGACCACCGCCGCCATCGCGGTCGCCCTCCGCGAGGCCTCCCTGCCCTCCTTCCGTGACTACGCCCACGCCGTCGTCGCCAACGCCAAGGCCCTCGCCGACGCGCTCCTCGCCCGCGGCTTCGACCTCGTCTCCGGCGGCACCGACAACCACCTGATCCTGATGGACCTCACCCCCAAGCAGGTCCCGGGCAAGATCGCCGCGAAGGCCCTCGACCGGGCGGGCATCGTCGTCAACTACAACACCGTCCCCTACGACCCCCGGAAGCCGTTCGACCCCTCGGGCATCCGCATCGGCACTCCCTCCCTCACCTCCCGCGGCCTCACCACCGAGCACATGGGCCAGGTCGCCGACTGGATCGACCGCGGTGTCGCCGCCGCCGGCACGGGCGACGAGCAGGCCCTCGCCGCCGTCCGCGCGGAGGTCGCCGACCTGATGGGCGCCTTCCCGGCCCCGGGCCTCCCGGCCTGACCCGTACGGCCGGCCCGTCAGCCGCCGACCGACTCCGCCGCCCGCCGGGCCTCCTCACGGTCCGGTATGCCCTCCAGGCGGAAGGTGAGCGCGCCCCCGTTCCTCGTCCAGAGGAGCGTGGGGCCCGCCGTGCGGACCTCATGGGTCCAGGCCGTGCCCGTCCCGTCGGTCATCGGGAACGTCAGCAGATGCGGCGCCGCGAACCAGTACCCGTGCGCGCCGTCCGGGAGATCGACCCACTCCGGCTGTGTCCGCACCTGCTTGGCGAACCCGATGTCCAGCCGGGCCGGGAACTCGTCCAGCCGGACCGTCCGCCCCCCGTCGCGCCAGCACAGACTGATCACCGCCCGGCCCCGCTCGGCCGACCCCGTCACCGCTATCGCGTCCGGCGCGCCGAGCGCCCCCGGTATCAGCGGCTCGAAGCCGGCCAGCCGCCCGGCCTCCGCCGGCGGCACCGGCTCCGGGCACCCCGGCACCGGGCCCCCGGCCGGGACGTGCCGCCCGTCCGGGGCGTACCGCACGGCGACCCCGCCGAAGCCGAACCACTCCGCCACCGTCGCCCGCACCGGCGGGGTGAGCACCAGGACGATCAGCACCCCGGTCAGGCCCGCCACGAGGGCACGCCACCGCACCCGCGCCCAGCCCCGTACCGACGCCCACGCGTCCCGTCGACGACGGACCGGCACCGGCGTCGGCACCTGCTCGGCGAGGAGCTGGGCGAGCACCCGCTCGGCCATCGACTCCCCGTCCACGTCCGGCACCCGCAGCCGCCGTCCCAGCTCCCTCAGCTCGTCCGGCAGACCCTCGTCAGCCACGCCCCTCACCTCCCTCCGGTCCTTCGGTCGGTCCGTCCGTCAGGCTCTCCCCGAGCACCAGACCCAGCTTCTTCAGCGCCCGGCTCAGCCGGGACTTCACCGTGCCCCTCGGCCAGCCGAGCGCCCGCGCCGTCTCCGTCTCGTCCAGTTCGAGGAGATAGCGGTGGATCACCACCTGCCGGTGGTCCTCGCCCAGTCCGTCGAGCGCGTCGAGGAGCCGTCTGCTCCGCTCCCGCTCCACCGCCGCGACCGCCGGGTCGGCCGACTCCGGTATCCGCGGCTCACCTCCGAGCAGGTCCGCCTCCCGGTCGGCGACGGCCCGCCGCCGACCCGCCGACCGCACTGTGTTCCTGGTCTCATTGACGACGATCCGCAGCAGCCACGGCCGGAACGCCGCGCCCTCCTTGAAACGCCCGAGCGAGCGGTACGCCTTGAAGAAGGCCTGCTGCACCACGTCCTCGGCCTCCGCGCCCGCGCCGCACGCCACCGCGGCTCTCAGCGCGACCGCCGTGTGCGCGCGGACCAGCGCCGCGTACGCCTCCGGCTCCCCGGCGCGGACCCGTGCGATCACCGCGGCCTCGTCGTCGACCAGGCCCCCCTCCCGCGTCCTCACACTCTTGATACACCGGCAGTCCGGGATCGGTTCCCACACCTGAGAGAATGATGTGCATGGCCTCTGACGTTCCCCGCGTGCTCTCCGGAATCCAGCCCACCGCAGGCTCGTTCCACCTCGGCAACTACCTCGGCGCCGTCCGCCAGTGGGTCGCCCTCCAGGAGACCCACGACGCCTTCTACATGGTCGTCGACCTGCACGCGATCACGGTCCCGCAGGACCCCGCCGAGCTGCGCGCCAACACCCGGCTCGCCGCGGCCCAGCTGCTCGCCGCCGGTCTCGACCCCGAGCGCTGCACCCTGTTCGTCCAGAGCCACGTCCCCGAGCACGCCCAGCTCGGCTGGGTCATGAACTGCCTCACCGGCTTCGGCGAGGCCTCCCGCATGACCCAGTTCAAGGACAAGTCCGCCAAGCAGGGCGCCGACCGCGCCACCGTCGGCCTCTTCACGTACCCGATCCTGCAGGTCGCGGACATCCTGCTCTACCAGGCCAACCAGGTCCCGGTGGGCGAGGACCAGCGCCAGCACATCGAGCTGACCCGTGACCTCGCGGAGCGCTTCAACGGCCGCTTCGGCGAGACGTTCACGATCCCGGCGCCGTACATCCTCAAGGAGACGGCGAAGATCTACGACCTCCAGGACCCGGCGATCAAGATGAGCAAGTCGGCGTCCACGCCGAAGGGCCTCATCAACCTCCTGGACGACCCGAAGACCACCGCGAAGAAGGTCAAGAGCGCGGTCACCGACACCGAGACGGTGATCCGTTTCGACCCGGAGAACAAGGCCGGCGTCTCCAACCTGCTCACCATCATGTCCACGCTCACCTCCACCTCCGTCGAGGACCTGGAGAAGAGCTACGAGGGCAAGATGTACGGCGCGCTGAAGACGGATCTCGCCGAGGTCATGGTGGAGTTCGTCACGCCGTTCCGGACCCGTACCCAGGAATACCTGGACGACCCGGAGACGCTGGACTCGCTCCTGGCCAAGGGAGCCGAGAAGGCCCGCGCGGTCGCCGCCGAGACGCTGGCGCAGACGTACGAGCGCATCGGCTTCCTGCCGGCCAAGCACTGAGACCAAGGACCCTGGCCCAAAGGGTGGTGCAGGCCGCACACTGGCGGCTGCACCACCCGACACAAGTCGACCGACGACGGAGGAGAACGACGTGGGGACCGTAACGCTCGGCGTTTCGATCGCGGTCCCGGAGCCCTACGGCAGCCTGCTCCAGGAGCGGCGCGCCGGCTTCGGGGACCCTGCCGCGTACGGCATCCCCACGCACGTCACCCTGGTCCCGCCGACGGAGGTCGCCGAGGAGCGGCTGCCGGAGATCGAGGCGCACCTCGCGGGTGTCGCCGCCGACCACCAGCCCTTCCCCGTACGCCTCAAGGGCACCGGGACCTTCCGCCCGCTCTCCCCGGTCGTCTTCGTGAAGCTGAAGGAGGGCGTGCCCCACTGCAACCGGCTCCAGCACCGGATCCGGGACGAGGCGGGCCCCCTCGCGCGCGAGCTCCAGTTCCCGTACCACCCGCATGTCACCGTGGCGCACGGCATCTCCGAGGAGGGGATGGACCGGGCGTTCGAGGAGCTCGCCGGGTACGAGGCGGCCTGGACCTGCCGCTCGTTCGCTCTGTACGAGCAGGGCTCGGACGGGGTCTGGCGGAAGCTGTACGACTACGAGTTCGGCAGCGGCCGCCCCATCTCGGCGGTGCCAGCGCAGGGCGGCAGCCCGGTGGACACACCGACGCCCACGGCCTAGAGCCGACGCGTCGGAACGTCGGCCCGTCTGACGCGCGTACAGGACGCCCGTACCCGCGTACGTCTGGACCCCCGCACGCGGGTACGTGAGGACGCCTGTACTTCTGGACCCCCCCTACGCGCGTACGTCACGACGCGCGTACGCGGGCACCCCCCCCGCACGTCACACCGGAAGCCGTCGGAACAGCCCCCTCGGCACGTGCCGTACCGCCGCCATCACCATCCGCAGCGCCCCCGGCACCCACACCGTCTCCGAGCGCCGCCGCAGCCCCAGCTCGATCGCGGTCGCGACCGCCTCCGGCGTGGTCGCGAGCGGCGCCTCCGCGCGCCCGGCCGTCATCTTCGAGCGGACGAACCCGGGCCGTACGACCATGACGTGCACCCCGGTGCCGTGCAGCGCGTCCCCCAGGCCCTGGGCGAAGGCGTCGAGCCCCGCCTTCGACGAGCCGTAGATGAAGTCGGCGCGGCGGGCCCGCTCGCCCGCCACCGACGAGAGCACCACCAGCGAGCCGTGCCCCTGCGCCTGGAGCGCGCCCGCGCACACCAGACCGGCCGAGACGGCGCCGGTGTAGTTGGTCTGCGCGACGCGGACGGCGGCGACCGGGTCGGACTCGTCGCGCGCCTGGTCGCCGAGGACCCCGAAGGCGAGCAGCACCATGTCGATGTCGCCCTCCGTGAAGATCTTCCCCAGGCGCTCCTCGTGCGACTCGGTGTCGAGCGCGTCGAAGGGGACGGTGCGCACGTCCGCGCCCAGCGCCCGCAGGGAGTCCGCCGCGGCGGTGAGCGCGGGGGAGGGGCGTCCGGCCAGCCAGACGGTCCGGGTGCGGCGGGCGATCAGCCGGCGGGCGGTGGCGAGCCCGATCTCGGAGGTGCCGCCGAGGACGAGCAGGGACTGCGGGGCACCGAAGGCGTCCTTCATGGGGGCTCCTAGAGGTCGAGGCGACGGGAGAGGTCCGAGGTGAGGGCGGACCGGGGGTCGAGCGCGGCGCGCAGCGCCCGGAACTCGCCGAGCCGCGGGTACATCGCGGCCAGCGCCTCCGGCCGTACGCGGGAGTCCCTGGCGAGGTAGACCCGGCCGCCCGCCCCCGCGACCTCCTCGTCGAGCGAGTCGAGGAAGACGCCGAGTCCGGGCAGGCCGGCGGGCAGGTCGAGGGCGAGCGTCCAGCCGGGCAGGGGGAACGACAGCGGGCCGGGGCCTCCCGCGCCGAAGCGCTGGAGGACGGCGCCGAGGGCGGGGCAGCGGCGGTCCGCGATCCGCCTGACCACCCTGCGCAGGGCCTCCTCCTGCCCGTACGGGACGACGAACTGGTACGGGACGGACCCCGCGCGCCCGTGGATCCGGTTCCGGTGCGGGATGCCGTCGAGCGGATGCAGGAAGGCGGCGAGCGACTGGACGCCGCCGGTACGCGTGCGGGGAGCCCGGTACCGGAGCTCGTTGAGGAGCCCGACGGTGGTACGGCCGAGGAGGCCGCCCGGCACGTACGGCGGAGGCGCGGGCAGCCGTACGGGGCGGAACGCGAGCGGTGCCCGGCGGGCCCGGTGGCGGCGGGGCAGTGCGTCGTACGGGGTGTGGTCGCCGTGCGTGAGGACGGCGCGGCCGGTGGCGGCGCCCCGGGCGAGCAGGTCGATCCGGGCGACGGAGTAGCGGTACCGGTGGCCGGCGGCGGCGAGCCGGGCCATCGTCTCGTCGAGGTCGGGGGCGCGCTCGGTGTCCACGGTCATGAGCGAGGTCTCGACGGGCGGCAGCCGCAGGGTGGCGGTCAGGATCACACCGGTCAGGCCCATGCCGCCGGTGGTGGCGTCGAAGAGCGGGGTGCCGGGCAGCACGGTCCTGATCTCGCCGTCGGCGGTGAGGAGTTCGAGCGCGGTCACGTGCCGGCCGAAGGAGCCGGAGACCAGGTGGTTCGTGCCGTGGACGTCGGCGCCGATCGCGCCGCCGACGGTCACGTACCGGGTGCCGGGGGTGACCGGCACGAACCGGCCGAGCGGGAGCAGCGCCTCCATCAGCCTGTGCAGGCTGACGCCCGCCTCGCAGACGACGAGCCCGGCGGTGGCGTCGACGGCGAGGATCCGGTCCAGGCCGGTCATGTCGAGGACGGTGCCGCCGGCGTTCTGTGCGGCATCACCGTAGGCGCGGCCGAGACCTCGGGCGATCGCGCCGCGGGCTCCGGAGGAGCGGACGGCGTCGGCGACCTCGGCGTGACCGCGGGGCCGCCGCACGCGCGCGAGGGTCGGTGCGGTGCGTCCCCAGCCGGTGATCGTTTCGCAGTCGTCGTCCAGGACGAGGGTCTCGACAGCCATGAGGGTGACCGTATAGCCGCGTCTGTCGCTTATGCCGGTATTGCGGAGCGGTTCGTCGAAATGGGTGATGAAAGCAGTGTCGGAAAAGAAGCCCGAAGCCCCCGGCGGACGGCCGCGCACGGATGCCGCTCGCGGGGTGCGGGATGTCGTTCGCGGGTACGCGGGCCCCGACGGGGGATTCTCGTACTGCGCTCTCCGCGCACCGAACGGATCGAGGGGCAGACGTACGACATGGACTGGCTGACCAAGCTCCCCGTCATCGGCCCCTGGGTCGCCCGGCTCATGCGGACCCATGCCTGGCGCTCGTACGAGACCCTCGACGCGGCCCACTGGACCCGGCTCGCCGCCGCGATCACCTTCGTGTCCTTCCTCGCCCTCTTCCCGCTGATCACGGTCGCCGCCGCGATCGGGGCCGCACTCCTCAGCAAGGAGCAGCTCGACAAGATCGAGGACAAGATCAGCGACCAGGTGCCCGGCATCTCCGACCAGCTCAACATCAGCGGGCTCGTCGACAACGCCGGCACCG
The DNA here is from genome assembly GCF_044752965.1 of Streptomyces sp. NPDC088553. Lineage (NCBI taxonomy): Bacteria > Bacillati > Actinomycetota > Actinomycetes > Kitasatosporales > Streptomycetaceae > Streptomyces > Streptomyces sp. NPDC088553. The sequence continues at coordinate 610,304 of NZ_JBIVMG010000005.1, forward strand.
TCGGACTCGTCGCCGGCGCGATCCTGCTGGTCACCGGCATCAGCTGGGTCGGCTCCATGCGGGACTGTCTGCGGGCGGTGTGGGGGCTCGACGACATCGAGGGCAACCCGATCCTGCTCAAGGGCAAGGACGGGCTCATCCTCGTCGGCCTCGGCGGCGTGGCCCTCGCCTCGCTCGCCGCGTCCTGGCTCGGCTCCACCGCCGTCGGCTGGAGCGCCGACCGGATCGGGATCTCCGGCGAGGGAGCCGGCGGCTACCTCCTGCAGACGGCCGCCGTCCTGGTCGCCGTCGTCGCCGACTTCCTGATCCTGCTGTACGTCCTGACGCTGCTGCCCGGCGTGCACCCGCCGCGCCGCCGGCTCGCCGTGGCGGCACTGATGGGCGCGGTCGGCTTCGAGCTGCTGAAGCTGCTGCTCGGCGGCTACATGAGGGGCGTCGCCTCGAAGTCGATGTACGGGGCGTTCGGCGTGCCGGTCGCCCTGCTCCTCTGGATCAACTTCACGGCGAAGCTGCTGCTGTACTGCGCCGCGTGGACGGCCACGGGCTCCCGACGGGAGTCCGCGGCCGACGACGGGTCCGAGTCCGCTACGGGTTCACGTCCGGGTTCCCCTCCGGGCTCCGGCGGGAACGGCGACGACGTCCCGCCGCCCCGGCCAGCGGCCAGCGGCGGTTGACCAGGAAGACGGCACCGGCGAGGAGCACGAGGACCCCGCCGGCCACGCCGAGCGCGATCCCGATGCCCCCGGACCGCTCCGCGGCGGCCGCCTGGACGGTGCCGTCCGGGGCGTTCTTGCCGGGCGCCGGGACCGAACCGTCGTCCGGGGCGGTCGTCTCGGTACGGGCGGACCGCGGCGGCACCAGCTCGCCGACCGGGGTCACCTTCCCGGCCGCGGCGAAGCCCCAGTCGAGCAGCCGGGCGGTCTCGCGGTAGACCGCGTGCTGCTCCTTCGACGAGGGGTTCATCACGGTGACGAGCAGCACCTTGCCGTTGCGCTCCGCGACACCGGTGAAGGTGGCACCCGCGTGCGTGGTGTTGCCGTTCTTGACGCCGGCGATGCCCTGGTACGGGGCGACGCCGAAGTCACCGGTGAGCAGCCGGTTGGTGTTCTGGATCTCGAAGGACTCGCGCTTCTTGCCCGGCTTCTGCTCGCCGGGGAAGGCGGCGCGGGGCGTGGCGGCGTACTCGCGGAAGGCGGGCTTCTGCATGCCGCTGCGGGCGATGAGTGTCAGGTCGTACGCGGAGGAGACCTGGCCCGGGGCGTCGTAACCGTCCGGGGAGACCACGTGCGTGTCGAGCGCCTGGAGCTCGGCCGCGTGGTCGTTCATCTCCTTCACGGTCTGACGCAGGCCGCTGTTCATGCTGGTCAGGACGTGCACGGCGTCGTTGCCCGAGCGGAGGAAGACCCCGAGCCACAGGTCGTGGACGGTGTAGGTCTGCTTCTCCTTGATGCCGACCAGGCTGGAGCCCGCTCCTATCCCGGCCAGGTCGGCGGTGGTGACGAGGTGCTTGAGCCGGGCGTCGGGGAACTTCGGCAGCAGGGTGTCCGCGAAGAGCATCTTGAGCGTGGAGGCCGGGGCGAGCGGCCAGTGCGCGTTGTGCGCGGCGAGGATCTCGCCGCTCTCGGCGTCCGCGACGATCCAGGACCGCCCGGACAGCTCCTTCGGCAGCACCGGGGCGCCGGGCCCCAGCTTCACCTGGGTACCGGGGTTGGCGAGCAGCGGACCGCCGAGCGAGGACATCGCGTTCGGGGGCTTGGGCTGCTTGTCCTTCTCGTCCTTCGTGTCCGCATGCGCGGGCGCAGCGACGACGAGCGGCAGGAACAGAGCAGCAGTGACCGCCCAAGCGGTCTTCTTCGAAGCAGACACGGTCGTGAACGTACAGGTACGGAACAAGGATCCGAACCCCGGCTGGCCGTTCGGCCGGGCTCGTCCACCCGTCCGCGGGGCCAGTGGGGCGGACGGTGATACTGGGGGCGTGAAGTTCAGCCGTCGCGTCTCCTGGTTCCTGCTCGCGTTCGGGGTGTGGAGCTGGTTCATCTGGATCGCTTTCTACATGTAACTAACCGGCAGAGCTTCAACGAGAGAGAAGAGCAGGTGAGAGGCCCTGACCCCCTTCGTTCCGGCCGTGGGTGCCGAGCAGCTCGACACGGTACGAGTCGCTGTGTACGCCCGACAGTCCAAGGCCCGCCCAGACTCGTCCGAGGCGTCGCCGGAAGCACAGCTGGCAGCCGGTGAGGCCCTGGCGGCGAGCCGGGGGTGGGAGGTCGTTCACGCCTTCAAAGACGTCGGAAAGTCCGGTTGGGATCCACATGCGATCCGTCCGGCGTTCGAAGAACTCATGTCCGCCGTGCGCGCGGGCGAGGTCGACGTGGTGGTGGTCAACGAACTGTCGCGGCTGACCCGCAAGGGCGCGCACGACGCGCTGGAGATCGACAAGGAGTTCAAGAAGTACGGTGTGCGCTTCGTCTCCGTGCTCGAACCGTTCCTCGACACGTCGCATCCGATCGGCGTCGCGATCTTCGCCCTGATCGCGGCACTCGCGAAGCAGGGCAGTGACATCAAGGCGGAGCGCCTGCGCGGAGCCAAGGACGAGATCAGGGCGGTCGGCGGCCGGCACTCCAGCTCCGCCCCGTACGGCATGCGCGCCGTCCGCGAGAAGATCGGCGACCTTGTCGTGTCCGTTCTCGAACCAGACGAGGACAACCCGGAGCACGTCGAGATCGTCGAGCGCATGGTGGAGTTGTCCTTCGCCGGAATCTCCGACAACAAGATCGCGACGACGCTGGAATCGGAGGACGTACCGGCGCCCGGCGAGGCCGAACGCCGCGCCACCGAGAAGCGGATGGAGTCCATCAAGAAGCGGCGCGTGTCGAAGGAGGACAGCCCCATCCGATGGCGCGCACAGACAGTCCGCTGGATCCTCTCCCACCCGGCCGTCGGAGGCTTCGCGAGCGAACGAGTGAAGCGGGGCAAGGCGTACGTGAACGTGATCGCCCGGGACGGGGGCGGGGCACCCCTGAGCCCTCACCGGGGCGTCGTCGCGGGGGCCAGGTGGCTGGAGCTCCAGGAGCGGCGAAGCAAGCGCACGCGGACCAACAGGCAGCCCGGCGGGGAGGCCACGCCCACCCTCCTGAGCGGCTGGCGCTTCGCGACCTGCGAGATCTGCACGGGCTCTCTGGGGCAGAGCAAGAACAACGGCGGGCAGGACTACTACATGTGCGCCAACCCCAAGGGCCACGGTGGCCTGAGCATCAAGCGCAAGGACGCTGACGATCACGTGGCCCGCTGTGTGTGGGCACGACTCACCGGCGCGGACCCCGATGACGACGAGGACAGGGAGTGGCTCGCGCAGGCGGCCCTACGGTTCGCGCTCCAGCGTGACCTGTCCGGAGTCCAGGAGGAGCGGCGAGAGGCGGAAGCCCACCTTGAGCACGTCCGCAACTCCATCGCCGAACTCCAGGCCGACCGCAAGGCGGGGCTCTACCGGGGTCGGGACGAGCTGGCCATGTGGCGCGCGACGATGACGCAGTACCGGACTTTCGAGGACCAGTGCACGGCCAGGTTGGAAGACGTGAACGAGCAGACTGCCGCCGCGATTCAGGTCCCGTCGGAGTGGCACGAGCCGGGGGAGGACCCGCTGGGTCCCGGTTCCCCATGGGCGGCGTGGGACGTGTTCAAACGCCGCGAGTTCCTCGACCTGTTCCTTGAGGGCGTCTCCGTCGGCCCCGGCAGGGACCCGGAGACCCGGAGGTACATCGCAGTCGAGGACCGGGTGACGCTCAACTGGCGTCGCCTTGATTCGGATGGGGACCGAAGGGACGACGAAGAGACGCTGGCTGCCCTCTGACGCCCGAGCCGAGCCCCGGCAGTCCCAGACGGACCGCCGGGGCTTTGCTGTGTCCGCAGCGGGGCGACCAGCAGGCGGAGCCATGACGGTATGACGGCGAGAGGGTGTTTTTCATAGAGAGAAACAGAAACGGCTGTCTGACCGTCATACCGCCATGCTCGGCCGACGCGGGAATCTGCCGGTCGCTGCAACACGGCGAGGGACCGAGCGGCAAGGACTCCCGGAAGCAAGTCCGACCGTGACCGCCACGGGTGGGACTCCGTGGCTGGACAACCCCGAGCAGCCGGTTCCCACCTCCGGCTGACCCGCGAGACCGCCCCGCCTGTGCGCCTTCCCCGTGGCGCATCGGCGGGGCCTTACTTCTTGCTCGCTCGGACGCCCCGGAAGCCGATCACGCCGACGGCCGTCCCTAGGATGAACGACGTGACAGCGAGGGCGAGGTGGACCCAGAAGTACGCCGTCGGGTTTCCCGCGTCGTCGAACGCGAGGCCGCTGCCGTCCTTCCAGAGGTTCTTTGCGAAGGTCACCCAGATCACCCAAGACCACACGCCGAACGCGAGCAGGAACCAGGAGACGCGGCGGCTGAGCTTCATGGGGTGTCCTTCGAGATGGGGTGGCCGTGCCCTGCCAGTATCGAACGGGCCTGCGGCGATCTTGCGGCAGGGTCTCTGTACGCTAGTGGTTAGCTGCGTATGGATCACTTTGGTCAAGAACCTGTGGGGACTGGCCTCGCGTTCGACGACGCCGGTGACCCGACGGCCTACTTCCGGGTTCATCTGCTGCTTGCCGTCACGTCCTTTGACCTGGGGACGGTGATCGGAGTGCTCGGATTGCGTGGGGTGCGCGCCGCGCGCCGCGAGATCGGTTAGGACCGCGCGAGCGGTAGAAGAGGGGGTCCGGGGCGTGGTCGTCTTCCTGCTGGTTCTGATCGTGGTGCTCGCGCTGCTCGGCGCCGTGCACCGGTACGTGTGGCGGCGCCTCGTGCGTGACGTCACGACGCCGGGGAGCCTGCCGCGCCGCCTGGGCACGGCCGTCGTCGTGGTGCTGCCGCTGCTGTCGTTCGCGGCCCTCGCCTCGTCGCGCGCCGGAGCCCCGTTCGTGCTCCAGCAGGTGGTCGCCTGGCCCGGCTTCCTGTGGCTCGCGCTGCTGCTGTACGTGACCCTCGCCCTGGCCGTCGGCGAGGCGGTCAGGCCCCTCCTGTTCCGCCGGCTCGACCGGCGTGCGCGGGCCGGGGCGCCCGCGGCGGCGACGGTGGCGGCGCCCGTCCCCGTGCCGGTTCCGGACCACGCGCCGGCCGCCCCCGAGGAGCCGGCCGAAGCGGCCCCCGCGTCCGAGACCCCCGCCGAGGTCTCCCGGCGGCTCTTCGTCTCCCGGGTCGTCGGCGGCGCCGCGGCCGCGGCCGCCGTCGGGACCGTCGGCTACGGCGCGTACGGCGTGCTGCGCGGCCCCCGGGTCAAGCGGGTCACCGTCCCGCTCGCCAAGATCCCGCGCGCCGCCCACGGCTACCGGATCGCCGTCGTCTCCGACATCCACCTCGGGCCGATCCTCGGCCGCGCGCACACCCAGCGCATCGTGGACACGATCAACTCCACCCAGCCCGATCTGATCGCGGTCGTCGGCGACCTCGTCGACGGCACCGTCGAGAACCTCGGCTCCGCCGCCGAACCCCTCGCGCGGCTCCGCGCCCGGCACGGCTCCTTCTTCGTGACCGGCAACCACGAGTACTTCTCGGGCGCCGACGCCTGGGTCGACCACGTCCGCGAGCTCGGGCTGCGCCCGCTGCGCAACGAGCGCGTGGAGGTGGCGGCCGGCTTCGACCTCGCAGGCGTCGACGACGTCGCGGGGGAGAGCGAGGGACAGGGCCCCGACTTCGGACGGGCGCTCGGCGACCGCGACCGGGCCCGCGCCGCGGTGCTCCTCGCGCACCAGCCGATCGTCGTCCACGACGCCGTACGCCACGGCGTGGACCTCCAGCTCTCCGGCCACACCCACGGCGGCCAGCTCTGGCCCGGCAACTACCTCGCCGAACTGGCCAATCCGACCGTCGCCGGGCTCGAACGGTACGGAGACACCCAGTTGTACGTCTCGCGCGGCGCGGGCGCCTGGGGACCGCCGGTCCGGGTCGGGGCGCCCTCGGACATCACCATCGTCGAACTCGCCTCGAAGCAGGCGTAATCGGGACGGGATCACTCCCCGCACCGGGCCCGATACGTGCTGCTCATCGACTTAAATTCGCATTTCCCGGACATATACCTGTGGTGTGAAAGTTTTCTCTTCCACTTGTGAAAAGCGTGTGATGGGATGACGCCATCGCGACGTTTCCGGGGGCCGTCGCAGCTGGGGTGGACGAATAAAGGAAGCACGGCAATGCGGTCGACGGTCCGTCTGCGGATCCTCATCACTTGTGGAGTACTGGTGGCCGCCGGAGTGGGGGGCTGGCAACTCCTGCCCTCCGACGGCGGCCGGACCGATCCGATCAGCGTCGGCACGACCGACGAGGTCACTTCACTGGACCCGGCCGGCGCGTACGACGCCGGTTCCTGGGCCATGTACAGCAACGTCTTCCAGTCGTTGCTGACGTTCAAGCCGGGGTTCACGACCCCCGTTCCCGACGCGGCGGAGAGCTGCAGGTTCGAGGGCTCGAAGCTCACGACCTATCAGTGCACGCTCCGCGACGACCTCACGTTCGCCAACGGGCGCAAGATCACGGCCGAGGACGTCAAGTACTCGTTCGAGCGGATGCTGCGCATCAAGACGGACGTCGGTCCGCAGCCCCTCTTCCCGACCCTGAAGAGCGTCTCCGCCCAGGGCCGTCAGGTCACCTTCCACCTGAGCAGCCGGGACGCCACGTTCCCGCTGAAGGTGGCCACCGGCGCGGGCTCGATCGTCGACAAGGACCACTACCCGGCGAACACGCTGCGGGCGGACTCGGCGGTCGACGGCTCGGGTCCCTACGTCCTGAAGGAGTACAAGGCGGGCGAGTCCGCGCTCCTGGAGCCGAACCCGAACTACCGAGGCGCCATCACCAAGGGCGGCGGCCCGGTGCGCGTGAAGTACTACGCCCAGTCCGCGGACCTCGCCAATGCCTGGAAGGCGAAGGAGGTCGAGGTGACGCACCGGCAGCTGCCGCCGGAGTTCATCTCGGCCCTGGAGCCCCAGGACGGGACCCGGGTCACCGAGGCGGAGAGCGCCGAGATCCGCAACCTCAACTTCAACGTGCGGCCCGGCTCGCCCATGGCCGACAAGGCCGTACGGCAGGCCGTCGCCGCGGTCCTCGACCGCCCGGCGATCACCACGGGCGCCTACAAGGGCACGGTCGAGCCGCTGTACTCGCTCATCCCGCAGGGCTTCGTCGGGCACAGCACCGCGTTCTACGACATCGATCCGGAGCCGAACGCCAGGAAGGCGAAGAAGATCCTGAAGGACGCCGGCATCAAGACGCCGGTGAAGTTCACCTTCGGCTACCGCGCGGACGCCACCTACGGCGCCGAGACCGCCGAGATCAAGCGGCAGCTGGAGGAGACCGGCCTCTTCCGGGTCGAGACCGTCGAGGTCAAGTGGACGGAGTTCCAGAAGCAGTACGCGAAGGGCGCCTTCGACGCGTACACGGTCGGCTGGCTGCCGGACTTCCCCGACTCCGACAGCTTCACCGCGCCGCTCGTCGGCACCGAGAACACCCTGCACAACGGGTTCTCCAGCAAGCGGATCGACGAGCTGATCTCCTCGACGCAGCAGTTCAGCGACCGCTCCCGGGCGACCTCCGACTTCAAGGCGATCCAGAACGAGGTCGCGACCGACGTGCCGCTCGTCCCGCTGTGGCAGAAGAAGGACTACGTCCTGGCCACCGAGGCCGTCGCCGGCTCGCAGTACCTGACGGACGGTACGGGCATCTGGCGGCTGTGGGAGCTCAGCTGGATCTGAGGCCTGTCCGGCGCGTCATGGCCGGGGCCGCGGGGTTCCGGGGTCTACGACTCCGGAGCCCCGTGCGGCTCCGGCGGCTTCGGGCCCGCCTTCTTCTTGGGCTTGCCCGAGGCCGCCATCCCCGCCGCGGTGGGCATGAAGTCGGCGAGCAGCTCGTGCGTCTCCTTGACCAGCGGGCGCAGGATGCGGAAGCGGGAGAGCGAGATCGCGCGGGCGGTGACCGGCGCGAGCCGCTCGACGAGGCGGCGGCTGTTGGCCGCGCCCTCGGAGCGGTCGTACACCCAGAAGAGGACCAGGCCCATCTGCTGGAGCCACAGCAACTGCGGCAGGGCTTCCCTGAGTTCCGGGTCGACCTTCACCGAGGCACCGGAGATGACCCGCCGGTGGACCTCGATCGCGGCCTCGCGCGGGCCCTCCGACTCGGGCGAGAAGGGGCTGAGCGGGCTGTCCGGGTCGGCGGCGTTCTTGAAGAACTGCGCCGCGAACTCGTGGTACGGCTCCGCGATGTCGAGCCAGCCGAGGTAGACCCCCCGGATCCGGGCCGTGAGGTCCTTCTCGTCACCGGTCAGGATGGGCTCGACGGCGGCCTGGTGCTCCTCGGCGATCCGGTCGTAGAAGCCCTGGACGAGGTGTTCCTTGGACGAGAAGTAGTAGTACGCGTTCCCCACGGAGACCCCGGCCTCCTGGGCGATGGCCCGCATCGTCGTCCTGTCGTAACCGCGCTCCTTGAACAGCCGGAGCGCGGTTTCGAGGATGAGCGTGCGGGTCTGCTCGCTCTTCGGGGCCTTCTTGTCTTCCTTCACGTCCGTCACACGGACGAGCCTAGCCGGGCGGACGGGGCACTTCGCAGCGCCCGTCCTCGCAGCCCGCGGCCCGGTCCGGCCCGGCTCCGTACGGCCCTGCCCCGTGGTCCGGACCCTTGAGGGCCTCGCGCCACTTCGCCGCCGCCAGGACGGTCACCCGGGCGAAGGGCTGCCCGGCCGGGGTGGCCAGCCAGTGGGCCTTGGCCCGGTGGTCGGCGAGCGCCCAGAGGCAGACGATCCAGGCGGAGGTCTCCCGGTAGACCTGGCCCCGGTCCCCGACCACGGTGATCTCCCGCAGGGTCGCGCCGTGGTCGAGCTCCGGGAAGCGGCGCCGGGCCTCCTGGGACCCGGCCGGTACGAGGTCGAGCGGGACGAGCTGCCGCTGGCGCAGCAGCCAGTGCCTGAGGTGCACGCAGAGCGGGCAGTCCGCGTCGTACAGCACGGTCAGACGTCCCACGGGGGTCGGCACGGCGGCGCTCCCCTCAGGCCTGGGGCGCCGGCGGGGCCCAGGGGCCGCCCTTGGGGGTCGCGGTCCAGCCCTGCGGGCCGACCGGCGGCACCTGCTCGCGCTCCATGACCCCGCGGCGCCGGATCTTGTTGAGGACGTAGACGTTCCCGAGGTGCATGACGCCGAGGACGAGCAGGACGACCCCGAGCTTCACGGAGAGCGCCTCGAAGAGCGCGCGGGCGTCGAGGACGGCGTCGTCCTGGCTCAGATAGAGGGCGACGAAGCCGAAGTTGACGAGGTAGAAGCCGACCACCAGGAGGTGGTTGACGGCGTCGGCGAGCTTCTCGTTCCCGTGCAGGACGTCGGCGAGGAAGATCCTTCCGTTGCGGCTGAGCGTGCGGGCGACCCAGACGGTCAGGGCCACGCTGATCAGCAGGTAGACGACGTACGCGACGACAGTGAGGTCCATGCCCCACCCTCCCTTGAACACGTTCAAAAGCTGTCGGTCATGACTGTAGACCTCTCTTTGAACGTGTTCAAGTCACGTGTGGGGCCGGGAGGGAAACCCGCTGGCCGCCGGCGGTCCCGCCGCCTAGGGTCGGCCGGATGACGCTCTCTCATGACGTGGCCGGCCAGGGCCCCTCGACCGTTCTCCTGCTGCACTCCGGGGTCTGCGACCGCCGGATGTGGGACGGGCAGTTCCACGCCCTCGCGGAGGCCGGACACCGGGTCGTCCGCTGCGACCTCCGCGGCTTCGGCGACACCCCCGTCGACGCCGCGCACACCCACGCCGACGACGTGCGCGACCTCCTCGACCACCTCGGCGTCGAGCGGGCCGCCGTCGCCGGCTCCTCGTTCGGCGGCCAGGTCGCCCTGGAACTCGCCGTCCGCCACCCCGCACACGTCTCCGCCCTCGCCCTGCTCGCCTCCGGCATCCCCGGCTTCGAGCCCGGCGACGAGCTGCGCGCCTGGGGCGGCCGCGAGGACGAACTGCTCGAAGCGGGCGACCTCGACGGCGCGGTCGAGCTCAACGTCGACACCTGGCTCGGCCCCGAGGCCGGTCCCGAGGCCCGCGCGCTCGTCCGGGAGATGCAGCGGCACGCCTTCGAGGTCCAGCTCGCCGTCCCCGAGGAGTTCCACCCCGTCACCCCCGAGGTCACCGCCGACGACCTCGCCGGGATCGAGGTCCCCGCGCTCGTCGCCGTGGGCGCCCACGACCTCCCCGACTTCCGGGCGGTCGCCGACGACCTCACCCGCCTCCTGCCCGCCGCCCGCCGCGTCGACCTCGACTGGGCGGGGCACCTCCCCGCCCTGGAGCGCCCGGAGGAGACGGCCCGCCTGCTCACCGCCTTCCTGGCGGAGGCGGGGCGCTGAGGGGTGCCGGGGCCGGTGGGCGAGGCGGCCCCGCCGCCCCGGCCAGCACCGGCCCCGCCGTGGCTCAGCGGAAGCGCCGTACCCCCGGCACCAGCGCCGTCGCCGCGCAGCAGCCGCCCACGGCGACGGCCGCGACGAGCAGCGGCACCTCCGGCCCCCAGGCCGAGGCCGCGAGCGGCGCCAGCGCGTACCCCAGCGGCATCGCGGCCAGCGAGAGGAGCCAGTCGTACGAGGTGACCCGGGCCAGCGCGTGGGCGGGCACGGCCCGTTGGACGGCGGTCTCCCAGACGGGGGAGAGGAATCCGAGGCCGGCCTGCGCGAGCCCGTAGGCCGCGATCGTCAGCGGCGCGGGCGCGGCGACCGCGAGCAGGATGAGCGGCAGCGCGTACGTGGCGAGCCCGAGGTTCGCCGTGAGGACCGGGCGCCGGGGGGTGACCCGGTCGGCGAGCAGCGCCCCGAGGAGGAAGCCGACGGCGCCGACCTGGAGCAGGACGACCCAGGTGGTGCCGCCGCCGAGCCGCTGCACGGCGATGGCGGGCCCGAGGGTCATCAGGACGGCCGCCGCGCCGTTCCAGGCGCTGTGGCCGATCAGGCTGGTCCAGTACCAGTCGCGGGACCGTACCTCCTGCCAGCCCTCCGCCAGATCGGCGCGGAGCGAGCGACGCGGGATCGGCACCCGCTTCACCTTGACGGCCGTCAGGATGAGCGCGCTGACGGCGAAGGTCGCCGCGTCGAGGACGAACGCCCAGCCGGGCCCCACGGTCAGGACGAGGGTGCCGGCGAGCGCGGGGCCGCCGAGCCGGCTGGCGCTCTTGGCGACGCTCATCGCGGCGTTGGCCCGGTGCAGCGACTCGGCCGCCACCGTGCCCTTCACCAGCGGCGCGTCGGTCGGCATGGCGAAGGCCCCGGCCGCGCCGCCGAGGGCCTCGGAGACCGCGAGGACGGCCAGGCTGGGCGTGCCGCCGAGGAGTTGGACCCCGACGACCAGTTGGGTGCCGCAGCGGACGAGATCCGTGGTGAGTGCGACCGTACGGGCGTCGAACCGGTCGCCGACCACGCCGCCGAGCGGCAGCAGGAGCAGCTTGGGCACCATCGCGCAGCCGAGGACCAGGGCGAGCGCGGCGGTGGATCCGGTGGCCTCGAGGACGGCGAGGGCGAGGGCGGCGGGGATGGCTGCGTCGCCCAGGAGGGAGAGGGTGCGGCCGGTGAAGAGCAGCCGGAAGGAGCGGGTGCGCAGGGGGTGCGGGACGGGCGGTGGTGCCGTGGTGGTGGCAGCGGTCATGACCCGAAGAGTATTTCGGTACCGAATAATTCGTCAACGAAATACTTCTCGGGTGATTTCCGGCCCGCAGACGTACGATCACCCCATGGCGCAACCCGAGGAACGGCGTACTCCGAGCGAACCGCGTACTCCGAGCGAACCCCCTGCTCCGAGTGAGCCGAGTGCCGCACACCAGCCGAGTGCCGCACGCGAAGCGAGTGCCGCGCGGGACTGGACCGACGAGCACGTCGCCCGCTGGCAGCCCGTCCTGCCCGACCTCGACCCCGTCGTCGAAGGCGCCGTCACCCGGATGAAGAAGCTCTCCGTCCATCTGCGCCGGGTCAGGGAGCAGTCCCTCGTCGACTTCGACCTGGAACGCCACGAGTTCGACACCCTGCACAAGATCGCCGGCCGGGGCGGCAGCGCCGCTCCCTCCGAACTCGCCCAGGACCTCGACCTGGCCCCCGCCTCCGTCTCCGGCCGCCTCGACGCCCTGGAGAAGCGCGGCTTCGTCCGCCGTACCCAGTCCACCACCGACCGCCGCCGGGTCGTCGTCGAACTCACCGACGCCGGCCGCGAGACCTGGCTCGGCGCGATGGACGTCCTCGGCCACGAGGAGTACCGCCTGCTCGGCGTCCTCTCCCCGGAGGAGCGGGCCCTCCTCAACGGCATGCTGCGGCGCGTCATGGTCGAGGCGGAGTCGACGGAGCCGGCCCGCCACTGGTAGCCCCGCCCAGGCCGGCCCCGGACGCGACGAAGGGGCGCCCTCGGGCGCCCCCTCACCGATGACGACCGCTCACATGCTGAGCGACCGCGCGTAGTTGAGCTGAGCCATCACCTGGTGGATGGTGTCCGGCCCGCGTGCCGGGATCATCGTCGTGTGGTGCTTGCCGCCGCTGGTCACCGTGACCTGGATGAAGCCGGTGGTCGTCTTCTCCTTCATCAGCAGGAACAGCAGCCCCAGCAGACAGAAGATGAAGAAGATGACCGCGAGCACGATCGCGACCGTGGGCATCTTCTCCTCGGTCCGCGACATGTCCATCGCGTTCCACACGGCGCCCTTGAGCGGCATCGGGCCGGCCGGCGTCATGATCTGGTCGCCCACCACGGTGATGTCACCGAGGCTCAGCAGCGGCGCGCCGCCGCCCTGCGGCACACCGGGCACCTGCTGCGGCGGCACCGGCACCCCGCCCGGCAGGGTCGGCTGGTACGCCGGAGGGTGCGGGTAGCCGTAGGCGGGCTGGCCCGGCTGCTGCTGCCCGGGGCCCCACTCGTACTCCTCCGACCGGTAAGGGTTCGGTTCGCTCATCAGTCCCCGTCCTTCACAAAGAAAAAGCCCGCTCCTGCACGCCGCAGCGTACAGAAGCGGGCCGAAACACCGAACCAGGAGCCGGAAAACCCGGCCCCTGGAACACCAGTGGTCAGAAGCGACGCGTGATCAGCGCGCGCTTCACTTCCTGGATCGCCTTCGTGACCTCGATGCCACGCGGGCAGGCGTCCGTGCAGTTGAACGTCGTGCGGCAGCGCCACACGCCGTCCTTGTCGTTCAGGATCTCCAGGCGCTGCTCGCCGGCCTCGTCACGCGAGTCGAAGATGAAGCGGTGCGCGTTGACGATCGCGGCCGGACCGAAGTACTGGCCGTCGTTCCAGAAGACCGGGCAGGACGACGTGCACGCGGCGCACAGGATGCACTTGGTGGTGTCGTCGAAGCGCTCGCGGTCCTCCGCGGACTGCAGACGCTCGCGCGTCGGCTCGTTGCCCTTGGTGACCAGGAACGGCATGACGTCCCGGTACGCCTGGAAGAACGGCTCCATGTCGACCACGAGGTCCTTGAGGACCGTGAGGCCCTTGATGGCCTCGACCGTGATCGGCTTCTCTGGGTTGATGTCCTTGATCAGCGTCTTGCAGGCGAGCCTGTTCTTGCCGTTGATCCGCATCGCGTCCGAGCCGCAGATGCCGTGCGCGCACGAGCGACGGAAGGTCAGGGTGCCGTCGACGTCCCACTTGATCTTGTGGAGGGCGTCGAGCACACGCTCCTTCGGGTCGATCTCGATCTGGAAGTCCTCCCAGACCGACGCGTCCGACACCTCGGGGTTGAAGCGGCGGATCCGCATCGTGACCGTGATGTACGGGGAGGCGGCGGACTCCGCCTCGACCTTGTCCAGTACGGGGGTAGCCATCAGTACTTACGCTCCATCGGCTGGTAGCGGGTCTGGACGACCGGCTTGTAGTCGAGACGGACGGTCTCGGAGCCGTCCTCGCCGACCTCGCGGTACGCCATGGTGTGGCGCATGAAGTTGACGTCGTCGCGGTTCGGGTAGTCCTCGCGGTAGTGGCCGCCGCGGGACTCCTTGCGCGCCAGGGCCGAGACGGCCATGACCTCGGCCAGTTCGAGCAGGTTGCCCAGCTCGATGGCCTCCAGGAGGTCCGTGTTGAAGCGCTTGCCCTTGTCCTGGATGGACACGTTCTCGTAGCGCTCGCGCAGCTCGGCGATCTTCTCGACGGCCGTCTTGATGGTCTGCTCCGTACGGAACACCATCACGTTGGCGTCCATCGTCTCCTGGAGCTCACGGCGGATGTCGGCCACCCGCTCGTTGCCCGTGGAGTTGCGCAGCTTCTCGATCTGCGCGACGACCAGCGACTCCGGGTTCTCCGGCAGCTCGACGAAGTCGTGCTTGGCGGAGTACTCGGCGGCGGCGATGCCGGACCGCTTGCCGAAGACGTTGATGTCGAGCAGCGAGTTGGTGCCCAGACGGTTGGCGCCGTGCACGGAGACACAGGCGACCTCGCCGGCCGCGTACAGGCCCGGGACGACGGTGGTGTTGTCCGCCAGGACCTCACCCTCGACGTTGGTCGGGATGCCGCCCATGGCGTAGTGCGCGGTGGGCTGGATCGGGATCGGGTCCGTGTACGGCTCGATGCCGAGGTACGTACGGGCGAACTCGGTGATGTCCGGGAGCTTGGCGTCGAGCTGCTCCGGCGGAAGGTGCGTCAGGTCCAGGTAGACGTGGTCGCCCTCGGGACCGCAGCCGCGGCCCTCGCGGATCTCCGTGTAGATGGAGCGCGAGACGACGTCACGGGACGCGAGGTCCTTCATGACCGGCGCGTACTTCTCCATGAAGCGCTCGCCGTCCTTGTTGCGGAGGATGCCGCCCTCACCGCGGGCGCCCTCCGTCAGCAGGATGCCCATGCGCCAGATGCCCGTCGGGTGGAACTGGAAGAACTCCATGTCCTCCAGCGGCAGACCGCGCCGGTAGCAGGCCGCCTGGCCGTCACCCGTCAGCGTGTGCGCGTTGGAGGTCACCTTGAAGAACTTGCCCGTGCCGCCGGAGGCGTAGATCACGGCCTTGGCCTGGAAGATGTGGATCTCACCGGTGGCCAGCTCGTACGCGACGACGCCGGCGGACTTCTTGACGCCGTCGACCTCGGTGATCAGCTGGTCCAGGACGTAGAACTCGTTGAAGAACTCCACGCCCTCCTTGACGCAGTTCTGGTACAGCGTCTGGAGGATCATGTGGCCGGTGCGGTCCGCGGCGTAGCAGGACCGGCGGACCGGGGCCTCGCCGTGGTTGCGGGAGTGACCGCCGAAGCGGCGCTGGTCGATGGTGCCGTTCGGGGTCCGGTTGAACGGCAGGCCCATCTTCTCCAGGTCGAGGACGGCGTCGATGGCCTCCTTCGCCAGGATCTCGGCGGCGTCCTGGTCGACCAGGTAGTCACCGCCCTTGACCGTGTCGAAGGTGTGCCACTCCCAGTTGTCCTCCTCCACGTTCGCCAGCGCGGCGGCCATGCCGCCCTGCGCGGCGCCCGTGTGGGACCGGGTGGGGTAGAGCTTCGTCAGCACGGCGGTGCGGCTGCGCTTCGTCGACTCGATGGCGGCGCGCATGCCGGCGCCGCCGGCGCCGACGATGACGGTGTCGTACTTGTGGATCTTCATGACGTGGATTACCTCAGCCCCGTGCCTAGCGGATGTTCGGGTCGAAGGTGAAGATCACCAGCGTGCCCAGAAGGATGGTGAACACCGTGGCGGTGTACAGCAGGCCCTTGAGCCACAGGCGCGTGTTGGCCCGCTCCGCGTAGTCGTTGATGACGGTACGGAGGCCGTTGGCGCCGTGCAGCATGGCGAGCCAGAGCATCAGGAGGTCCCAGACCTGCCAGAACGGGGACGCCCAGCGGCCGGCCACGAAGGCGAAGCCGATCTTGGAGACGCCGCCGTCCAGGAAGAGCTGGATCAGCAGGTGGCCGAGGACCAGGACGACGAGGACCACGCCCGAGAGGCGCATGAAGAGCCACGCGGCCATCTCGAAGTTGCCGCGGGTCGCGCGCGGGGTCTTGCCGGTGCGCTTGCGGGGGGCCTCGATGTACGGCGCGGGGTTGTCCACGTCGTAGTGGGCGCCGCCCTCGACGGGACCGATCGTGGTGGAGGTGGTGTCAGCAGACATATCTGGCGTCAGCTCCCGAACAGTTCACGTGCGGCGTGGCCGAGGACGGGGTACAGCGAGCCCGCCATCAGCACGACCCAGATGCCCACGACGGTCCAGAGCATCTGCTTCTGGTAGCGCGGGCCCTTGGACCAGAAGTCCACGGCGATGACCCGGAGGCCGTTCAGCGCGTGGAAGAGGATGGCAGCGACGAGGCCGTACTCGAGGAGAGCGACGATCGGCGTCTTGTAGGTCGCGACGACCTCGTCGTACGCCTCGGGAGAGACGCGGACGAGAGCGGTGTCCAGCACGTGTACGAACAGGAAGAAGAAGATGAGGACGCCGGTGACTCGATGAGCCACCCAGCTCCACATTCCTTCCCGGCCGCGGTACAGCGTTCCAGCCGGCACGGAAAAACCCTCCGGGAGCGGGGATCAGGGTCGGCCGGCTTCTCTGTCGGTCTGACCCGGCCGGGTACGGTCCACCGGCCCCGGTCATCGTAGCGACGACTTGTCGGTTCGCTCGCGCGGGGTCCATCGGTGTGATCAAACAGGCACGGACGGACTATCGCACAGGCCGGAATCGCCGTATTGCGGACGAATTCACGGCCCGGAGTGTCGCGGTGTGAGGGGCTCCGCGAGTCGGAACGCCAGCCGGGCGCGGGCGAGCCGCCTCAGTTCGTCGGCGGCGACCACGCGCTCCTCCTCCGGTTCGTTGCCGAGACGTGACCGAATGCCTGCCAATACCTGGTCGAGACGCTCTCCGGGCCGCACTCCGTCGAGGCTGATCACGAACGCGTGTCCGAAGCTGCTCTCGTACGCGGCGTGGGCGGCCCGCAGCGCGGTCCGCGCGGCCGGCGGGGCGTCGGGGTGCGGCAGCGCCGAGGACTCGGCGGCCAGGGCCTCGTCGAGGTCGGCGCGGGACAGGTCGTACCCGGCCTCGTCGGCGGCGGCGAGCAGGGCGTCGACGGTGGGGTAGGGACGGTGCGCCGCCACCCGTTCGGCCCAGCGGAGACTGTGGCAGCACGACAGGAGCAGGGCCTCGGCCTCGACGGGCGAGGCGGCGTTGAAGCCCGCGAGGCCACGGACGGACGGGCCCTGGTTCTGGGCGGGTATGGCAGGCGTGTCCGTGGAGCCCGGCTTGCGGCAGGGGACGTGGGTGTCGCTGGTCAGCGTGGGCTCCGGTACTCCGGGACGGGTGGGGCGGCTCGCGCGCGGGACGGGCGCGGTGGGGTGGGTGTGACGCAACGTTATCGACGGGACGAGGGAAGTGTCCGACGGATGCGCGAATTTCACCCGGAAGGGAGAGTTTCGGAACAGGTGATGGACGAATGCGTTCCGCTCGCGGGGCCGTCGTGTCCCCCGATTGGCCGGACCGCCCGCCGTACGGGAGGATTCCGAATGATGCGGTACTCCATACGGGGGCCCCACAAGGGCCCCGCACTCCTGGCGACGGCGGTGGCACTGGCCACCGTGGCGGCCTGCTCCAGCGGATCACCTTCCGGCTCGGGCACGTCCGCCGCCGCCCCCTCCGGCACGACCTCCGGCACGTCCGCGAGCGCGGCGCCCACCAGCGCGCCGCCCAGCCCGACGCCCACGCCGACCCGGACCTACCCACTGTCCACCGCGCCCCGCACCATCCCCGCGGTCCGTGACCACGAGGCCGCCCGGGGACCCGGCTGGAAGCCCGCGGCCCCCGGCGGGGTCGTCGTCGCGGCGAACAGTGAGGGCCTCGCCGACGAGGGAAAGCTCCTCGCCGGGGAGCTCGGCATCCCGTACCGCGGCACCGTCGCCGCCGGGCCCGGGGACGTCGAGCTGGCGCTCGGCGGGACCGGAGCCCGCGAGTCGTACACCCTGACCGTGCGTGACGGCCGGGTCCGGATCACCGGCCCCGACGAGGCCGGCGTCTTCTACGGCACCCGCACCCTCAAGCAGTCGGTGAAGGGCACCGGCGCGATGCCCGAGGGCGTCGTCACCGACGCGCCCGCCAAGCCCCAGCGCGGACTGAACGTCGACATCGCCCGCAAGTTCTTCACCGCCGGCTGGATCGAGGACCGGCTGCGCGAGATGGCCGACCTCAAGCTCAACCAGTTCGGACTGCACTTCTCCGACGATCAGGGCTTCCGGATCGCCTCGGACTCCCACCCCGAGATCGTCTCCGCGCAGCACCTCAGCAAGGCGGAGGTGCGCCGGATCCTCGCCCTCGCGCAGAGCCTGCACATCACCGTCGTGCCCGAGATCGACTCGCCCGGACACCTCGGCGCCGTCCTGCGCGCCCACCCGGACCTCCAGCTGCGCAACGTCCAGGGGGTCCCGCGGCAGGGCGCCATCGACATCTCCAAGCCGGCCTCGGCGCAGATCGTCGACGACCTGCTCCGCGAGTACTCCGCGCTCTTCCCCGGCGGCTGGTTCCACGTCGGCGCCGACGAGTACCAGGCGCTGACCGTCCGCAGCCCCTCCGCCTCGTACCCGCAGCTGGCCACGGCGGCCCGGCAGAAGTACGGACCCCAGGCCGGCGTCCAGGACCTCGCGGAGGGCTGGCTGAACGACCGCGCCGCCGTCGTGCGCACGGCCGGGAAGACGGCCAAGGCCTGGAACGACGGCTTCTTCCGCGGCGGCGTCGTCACCGCCGACCAGCGCATCGAGGTCGAGTACTGGACGGGCAAGGAGATCGGCGCCCGCCCGCCCGCCGAGTACCTGGCCGAGGGCCGCAAGGTCGTGAACCTCAACGACGAGTACCTGTACTACGTCCTCGGCGAGCCGAACCAGTTCACGTACCCCACGGGCCGCCGCATCTACGAGCAGTGGACCCCCCTGGTCCTCCGCGGCACGACCCCGGTCCCCGCCCGGTACGACCCCCAGATCCTGGGCGCCCGCTTCGCGGTCTGGTGCGACCTGGCGGGGGCCCAGACCCCGGCCCAGGTGGCGAACGGCATCCGCATGCCCCTGACGGCCCTCGCCCAGAAGGTCTGGGACGCCAGGACGCCGACCCTGACCTGGGAGCAGTTCCGGACGCTGGCGACGCAGGTGCGCGGCTGACCCGGATCTGCCAGCATTCTGCTGGCAGTGCGACTAAAGTTGTCGCATGGCCACTCTCTATGTACGCGACCTGTCCGAGGAAGCGCTGACCGAGCTGAAGATAAGGGCCGCGCGCAACAGGCAGTCCCTCCAGGCGTACGCCCGGACCCTGCTGGAACAGGAAGCGGCGACGCCGTCGCTCGAGGACGTGCTCGCCCGTGTCGAGGAGCGGGCCACGGCTCGCCTGGAGACGGGTGACGTGCTCGACGAGATCGACCGGGGAAGGCGGCGCGAGTGATCGTCATGGACGCCGGCGCGCTTGTCATGCTGCTGGCCGACGCCGGTCCCGTCGGCGGCGCGCTGCGGGAGCGGGTGAAGGGGGAGCGCCTGCTCGCCCCCTATCTCGTCGACATCGAGGTGACCTCGGCCCTGCTGGGCCGTCATCGGGGCGGCAAGATCACCACCCGTGAGCTGGACGACGCCTGCGCGGCCTTCGCCGAGCTGCCGCTGCGCAGGTCGGAGCAGCTCCCGCTGCTGCCCCGGGTGCGTGAGTTGTACGCGAACCTCACCGCCTACGACGCGACGTACGTGGCGCTCGCGGAGGGGTACGGCGTTCCGTTGGTGACCAGCGACGGCCGGATCCGCGACGGCGCGCGGGCCACCGGTGCGAAGTGCCCGGTCGAGGTCTTCAACGAGAAGGCCCTCGGGCTGCGGTAGAACCCTAGGCAACGCCCGGGCGCCACTGGCATGATTCCGGCCGCGCAGTGACGAAAAAGCGCCACACGGCGCAGTAGGGGACGTACTGCGTCCGTATCGGGTGGCAAGGAGGCGTCCATGACGTCGGTGACGGGCCGGAGCCTGCTGGAACTGATCGACGGGGCCGACGAGCGGGGCCTGGCCGCTGCCGGTCTCGCCTGCCTCGACCGCTGCCTCCCGCTGCTCGCCGGTGACCGGGGCGACGCCCTGCGCCCCGTGTGGGCCGCCGTCGCGCGCGGCGACGGCGAGGCCTGGGGCGAGGCCGTCGCCAAGGCCCGGGTCGAACTGGACGGCGAGCCGGGCGACGACGGCGCGGACGCCGGGGCCGTCCGCGGCATGCTCGCGTACGCCCCGGCGACCTGGACGGCCGACGCCCTGCGCGGCTGGGCCGCCGCGTGCTCCGTCACCGCCCTCGCCCTGCACGGGCGGTACGACGCCGCCGACGTGCCCGACGGTCTCGTCGAGCGCTGCCGGGCCGGCGACGCGGACGGCGCGGGCCCGCTGCTCGCGGGCGAGCTCCGCCGTCAGCAGGCCGTCCTCGACTCGGTCGCCCACGGCCCGACCGGCCTGCGCCGGGCCCGTGAACTCTCCGTCGAGGGCGGCCGGGTGCTGCGCGCGGTCGTCTCCCGCCGGGCCCGCACCGCCTGAGGCACTCCTAGGAAGCCTCCGGCGCCTCGATCGTCGCCGAGGCGATCGCCTCGGCGAGCTCCCGCTCGGCCGTCGCCTTGTCGAGGCCGAGACCCGCCAGCACGCCCGTACCGTCCTCGTGCTCCATGAGGGCCAGCAGGATGTGCTCGGTGCCGACGTAGTGGTGGCCGAGGCGCAGCGCCTCGCGGAACGTCAGCTCCAGGACCTTCTTCGAGTCCGCGTCGAACGGGATGAGCGCCGGGATCTGCTCGGTCGGCGGCGGCAGCGTCGGGGTCACCGCGTCGCGCACCGCCTCCACCGTCACGCCGTGCCCGGTCAGCCACCGCATGGCGAGCGCCTCGGGGTCGGCGAGCAGGCCGAGGACGAGGTGGCCGGGCACGATTTCCGCGTGGGCGGCCGTCCGGGCCTCCTCCTGCGAGGCCACGACCACCTTGCGGGCGCGGGGGGTGAAGCGGCTGAACCCCGCGTTCGGGTCCATCTGGGCGGCGGCGTCGGGGCCCTTCGGTACGAAGCGCTTCTGGGCCGCCTGGCGGGTGACGCCCATGCTGCGGCCGATGTCGGTCCAGGAGGCGCCGGAGCGCCGGGCCTGGTCCACGAAGTGACCGATGAGGTGATCGGCGACATCGCCGAGGTGGTCCGCCGCGAGGACCGCGTCGGAGAGCTGGTCCAGCGCGTCGGGGTGGACCTTCTTGATCGCGTCGATGAGTTCGTCGAGGCGGACAGGGACATTCATGCCGACTGGATTCGTCATGAGGCAACCGTAGGTTGACAGTCGTCGGCTGTCAACGGTCGGTTGACACCCTGGAGAGAGGGGCGGGAAAGGGCGGGGAAAAAGGGAGACGGCCGAGGTCGCCACCCCCCACAGGAGAGACCCCGGCCGTCGTCCACGGAGCCGCAGCACGGCTCCGTACTCCATTCAGCGCCGGGAGTGCGCTTTCTGTCACACCGCGACCGCGCCGGAGGCATCCCGCACACCACCGCCCGAAGGTTGCAAGTTGTACAAAGAGCCCGGACCGCGTGGACGCGGCGCCGCGACACGACGTAGCGTGCAGATGCGCGAGGCGGCGTGGCGGTGGTGACCAGCCGCGATGAAGCGACGACGCGACCGACGAACAGGGTTTGGGGAGTGCTGGGGGACGACGCGGAGCTGACTGCCGCGGTGCTCGCTGCGCAGGACGGGGACGAGAACGCGTTCCGTACTGTGTATCGCGCCGTGCATCCACGGTTGCTCGGCTACATACGCACACTGGTCGGCGACACCGAGGCGGAGGACGTCGCCTCGGAGGCCTGGCTCCAGATAGCCCGCGACCTCGACCGCTTCGACGGCGACGCGGACCGCTTCCGCGGCTGGGCGGCCCGGATCGCCCGCAACCGCGCCCTCGACCACGTCCGCATGCGCGGCAGGCGCCCCGCCGTGGGCGCCGACGAGACCGAACTCACCGACAAGCCCGCCGCGTCCGACACCGCGGGCGAAGCCCTGGAGGCGCTGGCCACCGGCCACACCATGCAGCTGATCGCCCAGCTTCCGCAGGACCAGGCCGAGGCCGTCGTCCTGCGCGTCGTCGTCGGCCTCGACGCCAAGACCGCCGCCGACACCCTGGGGAAACGCCCCGGAGCCGTCCGCACCGCGGCCCACCGCGGCCTCAAGAAACTGGCCGAACTCCTCGGCGTCGACGGCGAGACGGCCGGACCCGACGGCGCCGACGAGGCCGTCGTCCCGCTGGACGGTGTGCCTCCGCAACGCGGGCGCGTGCCGGGGCCCGTGGCCCCGGGCGGTGTGACGCAATCGCGTCCGCGTACGCAGAAGGACATGTGATGGCCGACGAGCGGTACCAGTGGCTCGACCAGGAGGCCGCGGAGCGGCTGCTCCGCGGCGAGCCGGTCGACGCCGTCGACGACCACGCGCGTTCCCGGGCCGAGCGCCTGGCCGGAGCCCTCGACGCGGCCCGCGTCCCGGCCGTACCCGCGGCCGCGCGCACCGAACTCCCCGGCGAGGCCGCCGCGCTCGCCGCCTTCCGCGAGGCGCACGCCGAGCGCGCCGCCGCCCCCGCCGCCGCGAACCGCGCCGAACAGGCCGAACTCGGCCGGGTGCGGCTCGCCCCCGTGCCCGCCGCCCGCCCCCGCTGGGGACGCTCCCTGCGGTACGGACTCGCCGCCGCGGTCGCCGCCGTCACCGTCGGAGGGGTCGCCGTCGCCGCGGGAACGGGTGTGCTGCCCATGGTGGGGCCCGCGCCCGCCAGCTCCGTCACGGCGGGGGAGAGCGCCGACCCGCTCGTCTCGGAGGACCCCGGCATACGCAAGGACCCCGAGGCACCCTCGACGGAACCGGGCGGCGGCGGTGACCGCACGCCCGGCGCGTCCCCCTCGGCCGGCACGGGCACCACACCGCCGTCCACCGGAGCACCCGACGGGCACGGCACGGACACCCGGGGCCCCGGCACCCCGAAGCCGGGTACGAGCGCTCCGGGCACCGGCACGGGCACGGACGCGGGCGGACCGGGCGAGCAGACCGGCGGCGGGGACGGCGGCACGGGCGGTGACCCGAGCGCCACCACGGCCCGGGAGAGGATCCTCAGGGCCTGCCGGGCGTTCCGCTCGGGGAAGCTCGACGCCACCGCCCGCAAGGGGCTCACGAGCGGCCTGCGCGACGGCGAGACCCTGCGCCGCTACTGCGACCGGATCCTCGGCGGCGGCACCGCCGCGCCCGAGGGCGGCGCCAGCGGCGAGGACGGCTCGAAGGACGGGTCCGACGACGACCCCAAGGGCGACGGGAACGGCGACCGCGGGAGTGGCGACAGCGGCCGGGACCGCCGCGACACGGCCCGCTCCTCGGCCCCCGACACCACCGGGCTCACCGCCGTACTGCCCCTCGGGATCGGCGTCGGCGCACGCGTTCCGCTCCCGGTGTAACACTTCTGGACCCGTCGGCGCAGTACTGAGTGAGCCGACTGGTCATCGGCCGCGCAGTGAGCCGGGGTTCCCCCCGTACCTACGGCTCCGCGCACATGGCGCGGGTGGGACACGTTCCCCCGGTCCCACCCGCGCCCTCTCCCTTCCCCTCCCGGGCCCCGGTGGACGGGGCCCGGTCACCGGTGGACGAGGTCCCCGGTCACCAGTGGACGACGACCTTGTCGCCGACCTTCACCTGGTCGAAGAGGGTCGTGAGCTTGGCCCGGTCCCGGACGTTGACGCAGCCGTGCGAGGCCCCGTTGTAGCCGCGCGCCGCGAAGTCCGCCGAGTAGTGCACCGCCTGGCCGCGGCTGAAGTACATCGAGAGCGGCATCGGCGTGTGGTACAGCCGCGACCAGTCCTGCCGGACCTTGCGCTCCACGGTGAAGACGCCCTCACGGGTCGGGGTGTTCTCCGAGCCGAAGCGGACGTCCATCGACGAGACGACCTTGCCGTCGATCATCCAGGCGAGGGTCCGGCTCTCCTTGCTGATGCACAGCACCCGGCCGGTCATGCACCGCGCGTCGGGGGTGTCCAGCTGGTTGGTCGTCGACGGCTTCAGTTCGTCGGCGGTCGGCTTCCGGCTCGCGCCGAGCAGCCGCTGCCAGGTCTCCTCGTCGACCGAACCCGTCCGGGGCAGACCCTGCTTCTTCTGGAAGGCCTTGACCGAGGCCGCCGTCATCGTCCCGTAGAAACCCGTGGGCGCCCGGTCGAAGTACGTGAGCTGCCGCAGCCGCGCCTGGAGCTCACGGACCTGCTCGGTCTCGTCCCCGTCGTCCATCAGGGCCTTGGGCTTCGCGGTCCCGGAAGGCGTGCCGGAAGGCGTCCCGGACGGCGTCTCCGTGGGCGCCGCAGTGCTGTCCGAGGGGGACGGGGCCTTGCCGTCCCCGGTGGGGGCGTCGGTCGGCGCGGGGGCCGAGGTCGCCGGCGCGTTCGTCGGGCTCCCCGAGCCAGCTCCGGAGCCGGCCGCCTGGGCCGTACAACCGGCGGCGAGGGCCACCGAGGCCGCTGCCAGAACCACTCTGCGTATGACGGAAGAAGACCGCTTCACTGTTGCCCCCCGGGACGATTCGTATGTACCCAGAGATGCTTCCCGCGCGTGTGCGGTTGCGCGCGCAGGTCACGATCCGCGCATGCTGTGAGCAGGGCCCAATCTCATCGGGAGGCACAGCCAATGGCGCGCGAGTCGGAGTCGGGACTGCCCATCGAGCCGGTCTACGGACCGGAGGCCCTGGAGGGCTGGGATCCGGCGGAGAAGCTGGGCGAGCCGGGCGCGTACCCCTTCACCCGCGGGGTGTACCCGTCGATGTACACCGGCCGACCGTGGACGATGCGCCAGTACGCGGGCTTCGGCACCGCGGTGGAGTCCAACGCCCGGTACAAGCAGCTGATCGCCAACGGCACCATGGGCCTCTCCGTCGCCTTCGACCTGCCGACGCAGATGGGCCACGACTCGGACGCGCCGATCGCCTCGGGCGAGGTCGGCAAGGTGGGGGTGGCGATCGACTCCGTCGAGGACATGCGGATCCTGTTCGACGGCATTCCCCTCGACAAGGTCTCCACATCGATGACGATCAACGCCCCCGCCGCCCTGCTGCTGCTGATGTACCAGCTGGTCGGCGAGGAGCAGGGGGTCCCGGCGGACCGGCTGACCGGCACGATCCAGAACGACGTGCTGAAGGAGTACATCGCCCGCGGCACGTACATCTTCCCGCCCAAGCCCTCCCTCCGGCTGATCGCGGACATCTTCAAGTACTGCCGGGCCGAGGTCCCGAAGTGGAACACGATCTCGATCTCCGGCTACCACATGGCGGAGGCGGGTGCCTCGCCCGCGCAGGAGATCGCGTTCACCCTGGCCGACGGCGTCGAGTACGTGCGGACCGCCGTCGCCGCGGGGATGGACGTCGACGACTTCGCCCCCCGGCTCTCCTTCTTCTTCGTCGCCCGTACGACGATCCTGGAGGAGGTCGCGAAGTTCCGGGCGGCCCGCAGGATCTGGGCCCGGGTCATGAAGGACGAGTTCGGCGCGAAGAACCCCAAGTCGCTGATGCTCCGCTTCCACACCCAGACCGCGGGGGTGCAGCTCACCGCCCAGCAGCCCGAGGTCAACCTCGTCCGCGTCGCCGTCCAGGGCCTCGCCGCGGTGCTCGGCGGGACGCAGTCGCTGCACACCAACTCCTTCGACGAGGCGATCGCCCTGCCGACGGACAAGTCCGCCCGCCTGGCCCTGCGCACCCAGCAGGTCCTCGCGTACGAGACGGACGTGACCGCGACCGTGGACCCGTTCGCCGGCTCGTACGTCGTGGAGAGCATGACGGACGACGTCGAGGCGGCCGCCCTGGAGCTGATGGGCCGGGTCGAGGAGATGGGCGGCGCGGTCAGCGCCATCGAGCGCGGCTTCCAGAAGGGCGAGATCGAGCGCTCGGCGTACCGGATCGCCCAGGAGACCGACAGCGGCGAACGGGTCGTCGTCGGCGTCAACCGCTACACGGTCGACGTCGAGGAGCCGTACGAGCCGCTGCGCGTCGACCCGGCGATCGAGGCCCAGCAGGCCGAGCGGCTCGCCGCCCTGCGGGCCGGACGGGACGGGTCGGCGGTGGAAGCGGCCCTCTCGGAGCTGAGGAGGGCGGCCGCGGGCACGGACAACGTGCTCTACCCGATGAAGGAGGCCCTCAGGGCCCGCGCCACCGTCGGCGAGGTCTGCGGCGCGCTGCGGGAGGTCTGGGGCACGTACGTCCCGACCGACGCGTTCTGATCCCCGCGTTCTGATCCCCGCGCTCTGATCCCCGTTCTGATCCTCCGCGCTCTGATCTTCCGCGATACGAAACACACAGGCGGAGTGTCGTACTGACATGCGACACTCCGCTTCATGCTGGGTGTCACCGATCTTCCGACCTATCTCGTGGGCCTCGTCCTCATCATTCTCCTGCCGGGGCCGAACTCGCTGTACGTGCTGTCCGTCGCCGCCCGCAAGGGCACCCGGACCGGGTACAAGGCCGCCGCCGGAGTCTTCACCGGCGACGCCGTCCTGATGACGCTGGCCGCGCTCGGCGCGGCCTCGCTGCTCCAGACCACGCCCCTGCTCTTCATGATCGTGAAGTACGCGGGCGCGGGCTATCTGGCCTGGATGGCGTACGGGATGCTGCGCTCGGCCCGGGAGATGTGGCGCTCGCGCGGCGAGGTGGCGGAGGCGTCGGCCGACGGGGCCGAGGGGGCGCAGGCCGGGCCGGGGGAGAACCCGTACCGCAGGGCGCTCGTCATCAGCCTCTTCAACCCGAAGGCCATCCTCTTCCTCATCTCCTTCTTCGTGCAGTTCGTGGACCCCACGTACGCCTACCCGGCGCTCTCCTTCCTGGTCCTCGGCACGCTCCTGGAGATCGGCAGCTTCCTCTACCTGACGATGCTGATATTCGGCGGCACCCGGCTCGCCGCCGCGTTCCGGCGCCGCAGGCGGCTCTCGGCCGGGGCCACCTCCGCCGCCGGCGCCCTCTTCCTCGGCTTCGCCGCGAAGCTCTCCCTCAGCAGCGCCGCTTGACCCTCACACCGTGTGAGGCCGTTCCGTAGGGGGCGTCATGTTCACCATCGGAGACTTCGCCCGGCACGGGCGGGTGTCGGTCCGGATGCTGCGCCACTACGACGCCATCGGACTGCTGCGCCCGGCCCGGGTCGACCCGCACACGGGCTACCGCTTCTACACGGCGGAACAGCTCGCCCTGCTCAACCGTGTCATCGCGCTCAAGGACCTCGGCTTCACCCTCGAACAGGTGGGGGCGATCCTCGACGAGAAGTTCGACGCGGACGAGCTGCGGGGCATGCTGCGTCTGCGCCAGGCCGAGCTGGAAGCGGCCATGGCGGAGGCGCGGGCACGGCTCGCCCAGGTCGGCGCGCGGCTCCGGGCCATCGAAAGTGAGGGACGCATGTCCACCCAGGACGTCGTCGTCAAGAGGATCCCCGCCGTCCGGATCGCCGAACTGAGCGCGGTCGCCGCGAGCTTCGGCCCGCAGCACATCGGCCCGGTCATCGGGCCCCTGTACGAGGAGCTGTGCGGCCGCCTCGAAGCCGCCGGGCTCACCGGGTTCGGCCCGGGGATCGCGTACTACGAGGACGCGGGCAAGGGCGACGGATCGGTCCTCGTGCACGCCGGCATGACCGTCCCGGAGGGGACGGCCGTGGAGGGCGTCGAGGTGCACGTGCTGCCCGGCATCGAGGAGGCGGCGACCGTCGTCCACCGGGGCTCGATGGACACCATCCTGCCGACCGCGCAGACCCTGGCCCGCTGGATCGAGGCCAACGGGTACGAGACGCGGCACTACGCGCGCGAGCTGTACCTGGAGTGCCCCGAGGACCGCTCCCAGTGGGTGACGGAGATCCAGGAGGAGATCGTCCGCGCCTGACGCTGGGCACCTCCTCGGCCGAGGCGGGACACCGCTTCCCGTTCGTGCCCGCGGGCCCGGGTCCCCCGCACGGGGCCCGGGCCCGCCGCTCGTGGCGCGGCCGCCTCCGCCGCGCCGAGCGCCGCCGGGGCCGCTACCTCTTCAGCGCCTTGCGCAGCCGCAGCGCGCGCCGCGCCAGGCGGCGGACCCTCGGGTGCCGGGGGAGCGGGATGCCGCCGGGCAGGTTCAGGACGGTGAGGCGGCGGCGGGTGAAGTGGTGCCGGGTGCGCTCGGCGAACGGCCCGGACAGGTGCCGTACCGCCGGCTCCCGCAGCTCCGGCCGGATCTTCGGCTGCATCGCGAAGCCGACCGCCGCGACCAGGTCGTTCAGCTGGGCCGTCGTGATCGCCCCGCCGTCCTCCGCACCGGCCTCCGCACCGCCGTCCAGGGGCGGCACGACCGCGTCCACGACGGTGAGCGGGATGCGGTTGCTGTTCTGGAACGGGGTGAGCCGCTCAAGCAGGCCGCGCGTCCCGACCCGGGCGACCGGCAGTCCGTAGAAGGTCCGCGCGGTGAGCAGCGCCGTGGAGAAGCAGCCGACGACGAGGGCGGGCCGCAGTTCGCGGTAGAGCACCTCGGCGAGCACCGGCCGGTCCTCGACGGTCAGCTCGGCGCCGAGCGCCGCCGCCTCCCGCACCAGCGCCTTCGACCAGGTGTCGGGTGCCGTCGGGTGCGGCTTGAAGACGAGCCGCCGGTGGCCCCGGGCGACCGCGCCCCGGACCATCTGCAGGTGCAGCCCCTCCTCCTCGGCGACGGTCAGCAGGTTGAGCGCCGCCAGGTACTGGCCGAGGAGCAGCACGGGCCCGTCCTCGGAGGCGGCCGTGCCGGCGGGCCCGGCCAGCTCGTCGACGCACGTGGTGAACGCCTCCGTCGGTACGGCCTCCGGCACCGCCCCGAACTCGGCGAGCAGCAGCGGCGCCAGGCCGGGGACGAGGTCCAGGTGGAGCAGCCGGCCGACGCGCCCGCCGATCAGCGGGTCGATCTTGTTGCGGGTCGGCCCGTAGCTCATCAGACCGTCCGCGTAGACGGTGATGGGCGCGTCGGGCAGCAGTTGGGCGATGGCGAGCGCGGGCGTCACCTGGATCGATTCCAGGACGAGTTCGACGCGGTCGTCGCCGAGCTCCCAGATCCTGCGCAGATGGCGCTGGAGGAGCGGCAGGTCGCTCGGCCGGGGGGTCCAGCCGCCCGGGTGGAGCGGGGAGATCGTCTCGTTCCACGACAGGACGGAGTCGAAGCGGCCGCGGAGCCGCTCGAAGCCCTCGGCCTGGTCGAGGGGCGGGGTCGTCTCCGGCACGGCCGCGTTGTTGGTGACGAGGAGGATCCGGCGGTCGGCGGGGCCGAAGGCGCCGCTGTCCAGGGCGGCGGCGATCGTCACCGCGCCGTAGAGGGTGGAGGCGCAGAAGATCTGGGTGGTCCGGCGGGTGCTCACGCGGCCACCTCCGCGGCGGCCGCGCCCGTACCGGCGCCCGGGCCCGCGCCGGGTGCCGGCGGCGGTGCCGGACGGCGCCGCCGCAGTTTCCGCAGCATCGTCGCGCGGTCCCCGCCCATCGCGGTGAGGGCCTCGTCCAGGACGTCCTGCGGCATGCGCCGCAGCGCGCCCGCGCTCATCGCCTTCAACTGGCGGGCGACGTCCGGCTCGAAACGTTCGATCGAGCCGATGTGATGGGAAATCACCGCGCAATAGGTGCGGACCGCCTTGGGAAGAAGGAGATCGGCGTCCGCGTCCTTCGCGGTCTCTTCGATCACCTGGTCGAATGCGCGGATGAAATCCAATTGCCGTATGTCGCCGATCTGAGTGAGTGAGGTCGCCACTCCGCGCCGGTAGAAGACACCGAGTTCACCGATCGCCGCGAACGATTTCGCCTCGCGGTGCAGTCGCCAGATCCACGGCCGGTCCTCGGCGGTCCGCAGTCCGTGCGTGAAGTGCAGCAGACCGCGGTCGAGGAGCCGCCGGTGATAGATCCCGGCCCAGGCGTACGGGTAGTCGACCGAGGTCGTCCGGTGTGCCGGCAGGATCGCGTCCCGCGGGTTCAGCACCTCGCCGCGCAGGGGGACCGGCGCGCGGCGGATGCCGCGGTTCCTGCCGGTGACCGAGACGTGGTCGGTGCGCAGGAAGTCGCAGCCGAGGTCCTCGGCCGCGGCGACGAGGCGGGAGTAGTAGCCGGGGGCGAGCCAGTCGTCCCCGTCGAGGAACGTGAGGTACTCGCCCCGCGCGGCGTCGAGGCCGGTGTTCCGGGCGGTGGCGAGGCCCCCGTTGTGCTCGTGCCTGATCAGGACGGCACCCGGGATCTCGCGCGCGGCCCGCTCGAGGATCTCCGGGGTCCCGTCCGACGAGCAGTCGTCGACAAGCAGGAACTCGAAGTCCTCCCGGGCGTTGGCCCGCAGGCTCGTGAGGGTGTCGGGGGCGTATGTCTGCACGTTGAAGAACGGCACGACGACGGAGAGCTTGACCACGCGGTTGACGCTAGGCGCCGTCCCGGCATTCCCACCGACCGTCGGGCATCTCTTCGGTGAACACGAAGCGGCGGGCCGATTAACCACCTTTCCCGGCAGGGGAAATCAGCCCCCATAAGTCCGGTTCACGACCCACTTCAGCAGGAGGAGAGGCTCTGTTCACCGTTTGTTGTGTCTCAGTTGGGCCGAAAAGCGGAATGCCCTTCTAGCGTCCTCGGCGTGCCAGCAAGTACCAGAGAAGCGGTACGGGTCGCCGTACTCGCCGACTCCGACACCCGGTGGAAATGGGGCGCCCTCACGGCGCGCCGCATCACCACGGCGACCGCCGAACCCACCGGATTCGTCCTGCGCGGACGGGCAACCCCCACCGAACGCCAGCTCGCCGAGACCGGGGTGTCCACCACCACCCCGCGCGAGGTGACCGGTGCGGAATTCCTGCGCGCGGTACGGGACGCGGAGACGCGCGGCGAGGGGTACGACGTCGTCGTCCTCGCTCTCGTCGGCGGCGCCGTACGGGCCGTCCTCCAGGGTCTCGCCGACCTGGGCCTCGAACGGCGCCCCGTGGTCGTCACCGGCTATGTCGGCGTCGTCTACGAGAAGCTGACCGACGGCCTGCTGCTGCGCCACGGCGCCGACGTCGTCCTCGCCAACTCCCGTCACGACGCGGAGCGTTTCCGCGCCGTGTACGAAGGAGTGGGCGCCGGGGCCGACTCGGTCGTCGAGGCGGCGCTGCCCTTCCTCGGCGGCCCCCCGCACACCCCGGAAGCCGGCCGCGACACCCTGGTCTTCGCCGCCCAGCCGTCCGTGCCGGTCACCCGGAACGAACGCGCCTACGTGCTCCGGCGCCTGATCGAGCACGCCCGGCTCCACCCGGGCCGCGAGGTGCTCCTCAAGCTCCGCTCCAAGCCGGGCGAACACACCACGCACCTGGAGGAGTACCCGTTCCAGAAGCTGGTCCGCGAGCTCGACCCGCCGGCCAACTTCCAGCTCGTGTACGGGCACATGGGCGACGTCCTCGACCGCACCGACCTGCTGGTGACCGTCTCCTCGACGGCTGCCCTCGAAGCCCTCCACCGGCGCATCCCCACCGCGATCCTCACCGACCTCGGCGTCCGCGAGGTGCTCGGCAACCACCACTTCGTCGGCTCCGGTCTGCTCGCCTCCTTCGACCGGCTCGACAAGGGGCTCGCCCCGACGCCCGACGAGACCTGGCTCGCCCGGCAGGGCGTCGCCTCCGACGGCTCGTACGACACGGCCTTCGACGCGGCCCGCGACCGGGTCACCGAGCTCCTGGCGCTCCCCGCGCTGCCCCCGATCACCCCCTACTACACGACGGAGACGGCGCCCGGCTACCTGCCCGGGATCCTGGCCCGCCACCGCCTGGACGTCACCGCCCCCGAGCCCCGCGAGAGCGGCCTCCGCAGGGTCGTCCGGGAGGCCGCGCGGGGCGCGTACCGCCACGGCGTGCAACGCGTCGCCCCCGTCATCCGCCGTCTGGGAGAACTCTGATGACCACCACCGTGCTCGCCGTGATCCCCGCGAGGGGCGGTTCGAAGGGCGTGCCCGCCAAGAACCTCGCCCCGGTGGCCGGAGTCCCCCTGGTCGCCCGCGCCGTCCGGGCCTGCCTCGGCGCCCGCCCCGTCACCCACGTCGTGGTCTCCACCGACGACCCCGGCATCGCGGCCGCCGCCCGCACCGCGGGGGCCGAGGCCGTGCAGCGCCCCGCCGAGATCGCCGGCGACACCGCCACCAGCGAGGCCGCGGTCCTGCACGCCATGGACGCCTTCGAGGCCACCCACGGCCGCCCCGCCGACGTGGTCCTCCTCGTCCAGTGCACCAGCCCCTTCCTCAGCTCCGCCGAGGTCGCCGAGACCGTCGAGCGCATCACCTCCGGTGCCGCCGACACGGCCTTCACCGCCGCCCCGTCACACGGCTTCCTCTGGCGCGAGACGGTCGAGGACGGCGCCACCGGCGTCAACCACGACAAGGCGCACCGTCCCCGCCGCCAGGACCGGGAGCCCGAGTACCTGGAGACCGGCGCCGTCTACGCGATGGACGCGGCCGGCTTCCGCACCCACAAGCACCGCTTCTTCGGCCGTACGGCGCTCGTCGTCACCGACCCCGCCCGGGTCCTGGAGATCGACGACCCGCACGACCTGGCCCGCGCCCGCGTCCTCGCCCCGCTCCTCGACACCCCGGCCACCCCCGGCTTCGCGGACATCGACGCCGTCGTCCTCGACTTCGACGGCACGCAGACCGACGACCGGGTCCACCTGGACGCCGAGGGACGCGAGTTCGTCTCCGCGCACCGCGGCGACGGCCTCGGCATCGCCGCCCTGCGCCGCGCCGGACTGCCCGTCCTCATCCTCTCCACCGAGCAGAACGCCGTCGTCGCCGCCCGCGCCCGCAAGCTCAAGATCCCCGTCCTGCACGGCATCGACCGCAAGGACCGGGCCCTCAAGGAGTGGTGCGAGGCCGAGGGCATCGACCCGCAGCGCGTGCTCTACGCCGGAAACGACGTCAACGACCTTCCCTGCTTCCACCTCGTCGGCTGGCCCGTCGCGGTGAGCAGCGCACACGACTCCGTACGGGCCGCGGCCCGCGCGGTCACCGTCACCCCGGGTGGCTCGGGGGCGATCCGCGAGATCGCCGCCTGGCTCCTCGGACCCGAGCTCGACACCCCCAACTCCTAAGGACCGGCACCATGAACACCCGTATCCGCACCCTCGGCGACAAGACCGCAGGCCCGGGCCACTCCGTCTACATCACCGGCGAGATCGGCATCAACCACAACGGTGACCTCGACAACGCGTTCGCGCTGATCGACGTGGCCGCCGAGGCCGGCTGCGACGCCGTCAAGTTCCAGAAGCGCACCCCCGAGATCTGCACCCCGCGCGACCAGTGGGACATCGAGCGGGACACCCCCTGGGGCCGGATGACGTACATCGACTACCGTCACCGCGTCGAGTTCGACGAGACCCAGTACCGCGCCATCGACGAGCACTGCAAGAAGCGCGGCATCGACTGGTTCGCGTCCCCGTGGGACACCGAGGCCGTCGCCTTCCTCGAGAAGTTCGACGTCCCGGCGCACAAGGTGGCCTCGGCCTCCCTCACCGACGACGAGCTGCTGCGCTCGCTGCGCGCCACCGGCCGTACGGTCATCCTCTCCACCGGCATGTCGACGCCGGCGCAGATCCGTCACGCCGTCGAGGTCCTCGGCAGCGCGAACATCCTGCTGTGCCACGCCACCTCGACCTACCCGGCCAAGGCCGAGGAGCTCAACCTGCGCGTCATCCAGACCCTGCAGGAGGAGTACCCCAACGTCCCGATCGGCTACTCCGGCCACGAGACCGGCCTCCAGACCACGCTGGCCGCCGTCGCCCTCGGTGCCACCTTCGTCGAGCGCCACATCACCCTCGACCGTGCCATGTGGGGCTCCGACCAGGCCGCCTCCGTCGAGCCCCAGGGCCTGCAGCGCCTGGTCCGCGACATCCGCACCATCGAGGCCGCCCTCGGTGACGGCGTCAAGAAGGTCTACGAGTCGGAGCTCGGCCCGATGAAGAAGCTCCGCCGGGTCCAGGGCCTCGTCGCCGCATGACCGGGCAGCTGGCGTTCGTCGAGAGCCCGGTCCAGCTCCTCAACGTCCTGGAATGGGCGCACACCCAGGCTCCCGCCACGGGTGCGCCCTCCGCGGCACCCGCCGGCACGCACGGCCCGGCGGACGCCGTGCCCGCCGGCTCGGTCACCGCGGCGCCCGACTCCGCGGACGCCGACGCGTCCGTGCGGGCGCCCCGCTCGACGGACGCCACCCAGGGTGCGGCACGGCCCGCACCCGCCCTGACGGTCGTCGTCCTCTCGCCGACCGACCCCATGTCGCGGGGCCAGCTGCGCCGGATGGCCCAGCTGGCCCGCGACGAGGGCCTCACCGTGCACTGGCAGGAGGCCCGCGGCGGCCGGGGCGCGCTCGTCCGCACCCTGCGGGAGCTCGCCCGGCCGCTGCGCTCGGCGGAGCGGGTGATCATCGGAGACCCCTTCTCCCGGTACGTCCAGCTCCTCCTCACCCTCTTCGCCCCCCGGCACCTGACCGTGGTGGACGACGGCACCGCCACCATGGAGTACGCCGCCCAGGTCGGCCGCGGCGAGCGCCTGGTGCGCTGGCACCGCAGGAACAGCGGCCTCGACCCGCGCGAGCTGGTGCTCGCCCCGGTGACCCTGCTCGCCAAGAAGCGGCTCGCCCCGACCTCCGGCCGTACGGTCGAGATCTTCACGTCGCTGCCCGTCGAGGCCCCCGAGGGCATCGCGGTCACCGAGAACTCCTACGCCTGGACCCGGGCCCGCTTCGGGCCGCCGCTGCTCACCGGCGGCGCGGACCTGGTGGGGACCTCGCTGGTGGAGACGGGGGTGGTCGACGCCGCCCACTACGACCGGGTGGTGGCGGAACTCGCCCGCGCCCACGGCGCCACCCGCTACTTCGCGCACCGCAGGGAGAGCGCCGAGAAGCTGCACCGGATCGCGGTCGAGACGGGCCTCCAGGTGGTCCGCCCGGAGCTGCCCCTGGAGCTGATCGCCCGCCGCGGCCCCATCGGCCGTACGGTCGTCAGCTTCCCGTCCACGGTCGTGCACACCCTGCCGCTGGCCCTCGCCGGCACCGGGGTGAAGGTCGCGGTCTGCGAGATCGCGCCCGAGTGGCTGCGGGCCACGGCCTCCCCGCGGGCCCAGGGCTTCCTGTCCGGTGTGACGGGCACGGCGGCCCACGAGGTCGACCGGCTCACCTCACGGGCGGCAACCCAGACCGATCGGCTCGAATTCGGCTGAGCGTACCCATAGGGAACGGGGTTCATGCCTGCCGAACCGTGATTCTTTCCCCTAACGGGCTGAACTTTTTGTGATCAACGGGCAGTTGACCTCTCTTGAGGCCTACCCTTCAAAGGGTGAACCAGTTGAAGTCCCGTGAGCCAGGCTCCGTCACCCTGCCCGGAACGCTGTCCGAACCCCTGCGCGTCGAACTGATCGCCTTCCGCAGGGACTTGCACATGCACCCGGAGCTCGGGAACCAGGAGTTCCGTACGACCGCCGCGCTCAAGGCCCGCCTGGAGGCGGCCGGCCTCGCGCCGAAGGTCCTGCCGGGCGGCACCGGGCTCATCTGTGACATCGGCACCCCGGACCCCGAGCGGCCGATGCTCGCGATCCGCGCCGACCTCGACGCGCTGCCCATCCCCGACGTCAAGACCGTCGCCTACCACTCCACCGTGGCCAACCGCGCCCACGCCTGCGGACACGACGTCCACACCACCACCGTCCTCGGCGCCGGACTCGTCCTCGCCGAGCTCGACCGGCAGGGCCTCCTCCCGGCCGCCGTGCGGCTGCTCTTCCAGCCCGCCGAGGAGGTCCTCCCCGGCGGCGCCGCCGACGCGGTCGAGGCCGGTGTCCTGGACGGGGTCGGCCGGATCATCGCCGTGCACTGCGACCCCAGGGTGGACGCCGGGAAGATCGGGCTCCGCACCGGCCCCATCACCTCCGCCTGCGACCGCCTGGAGGTCACCCTCGACGGGCCCGGCGGCCACACCGCCCGCCCGCACCTCACCACCGACCTCGTCACCGCCGCCGCCCGGGTCGCCGTCGACGTCCCCGCCGTCCTGTCCCGCCGCGTCGACGCCCGCTCGGGGCTCTCGGTCACCTGGGGCCGCATCGAGTCCGGCCACGCCTGCAACGTCATCCCGCAGCACGCCGAGCTCTCCGGCACCGTCCGCTGCCTCGACCTGCCCACCTGGCGGGAGGCGCCCGATCTGGTGCACGCGGCCATCGACGAGATCGCGACCCTGCACCGGGCCAAGTCGACCGTCACCTATGTGCGCGGTGTCCCCCCGGTCGTCAACGACCCGGCCGTCACCGAGCTGCTCCAGGCCGCGATGACCGCCCGCCGCGGGCCGTACGCGATCGAGGACACCGAGCAGAGCCTCGGGGGCGAGGACTTCTCCTGGTACCTGGAGCACGTGCCCGGCGCCATGGCCCGCCTCGGCGTCCGCACCCCCGGCGACACCCGGGTCCGCGACCTCCACGCCGGTGACTTCGACGTGGACGAGCGCTGCATCGAGGCCGCGGTGGAGCTCTTCACGGCGGCGGCGCTGCTCGACGCGGCACCAAAGCGCTGATTTCAGGCCAAACGTCAGCCTTGATTCCGGCCGGACGGACCCTTCGTCCGTCCGGCCGACCGACGTCCCTCCTTCGGCCCAACGGCCCGGCGTGGCGCCCCCCGACCCGCTTCCCGGCGCCCCGACCCGGAGATATAACCGGCGGTACCGGGCCGAACGCCCCCGGTCGCCTCGACTGGCCGGTTCGCGACGATCCGATAACGACTCATGAACGGGTCTTTAACTGACATCTACGCGCGTTACGATCGCCGCGAAACCAGCGCCGGAAGAGGCGCTTTCGGTCAGTCTTGAAGGGACCCTCCTCTTGCGCCGGATCACCAGGATCACGACCGTGGGCATCGCCTCCGCGGCGCTCGCCCTCTCCGCCACCGCCTGTGGCAAGTCTTCGACGGACTCCGGCTCCAGCCCGAGCTCGAGCGCGAAGGCCACCAAGGCCGCCATCGCGTACGACATCGGCGGCCGTGGCGACCAGTCCTTCAACGACGCCGCCTACGCGGGCCTCAAGAGG
This sequence comes from Streptomyces sp. NPDC088553, assembly GCF_044752965.1. NCBI lineage: Bacteria > Bacillati > Actinomycetota > Actinomycetes > Kitasatosporales > Streptomycetaceae > Streptomyces > Streptomyces sp. NPDC088553. Next base: position 647,293 of record NZ_JBIVMG010000005.1, read on the forward strand.
GCCGAGGACGAGCTCGGCGTCAAGGGCGCCGAGGCCGAGCCCTCCGAGGGTGAGGGCGACGCCGACAAGGTGCAGCGCCTGACCGCGCTCGCCCGCGCCGGGAACAACCCGGTCGTCGGCGTCGGCTTCGCCTACGCCCCGGCCATCGAGAAGGTCGCCAAGGCCTACCCGAAGACCACCTTCGGCCTCATCGACGACACGTCGAAGACCGGCCCGAACATCGCCAACCTCGTCTTCAACGAGGAGCAGGGCTCCTACCTGGCCGGCGTCGCCGCCGCCAAGGCGTCCAAGACCGGCACGGTCGGCTTCATCGGCGGTGTCGAGGTTCCGCTGATCAAGAAGTTCGAGGCGGGCTTCGCGCAGGGCGTCAAGGACACCAACCCCAAGGCGAAGGTGCTCGTCCAGTACCTGACCCAGCCGCCGAACTTCGACGGCTTCTCGAAGCCCGACCTCGGCAAGGCCGCCGCGGAGGGCCAGCTCGACAAGGGCGCCGACGTGATCTACGCCGCCGCCGGTCTGGCCGGCTCCGGTGCGATCGAGGCCGCCTCCGCCGCCGGCAAGTGGGCGATCGGTGTCGACTCCGACCAGTACAACCAGCCGGGTCTGGCCTCCTACAAGGACGCCATCCTGACCTCGGTCACCAAGGACGTCTCGGACTCGGTCTTCAACGTGATCAAGTCGGTCCAGGACGGCAAGCCGCAGTCCGGTGAGGTCCGCTACGGCCTCGCCACGGACGGTGTCGCGCTCGCCGACTCCAACCCGAAGTACAAGGAGATGAAGGACCTCATCGCCGCGGTGGACAAGGCGAAGAAGGACATCATCGACGGCAAGATCACGGTCAAGACCGCTCCGTAAGGACGGCGGTCACGACCTGAGCCCGCGGGCCCGGAGCGGTGGCACCCGCCATCGCACCGGGCCCCGGGCCCATTCCCGTACGGGTTTTCATTTTTCGGCAGCGCTACGCGTGTAGATGTCTCCCTGGCACGATAACTTCACCCCGCCCTGCCCTCCCGCTCCCACTCCTTCCGGCCAAGGAGAGTGCGTCATCAACGCGTCCAGCCCCCCCGCCGTAGAACTGCACGGCATCACCAAGCGATTCCCCGGCGTCGTCGCCAACAAGGACATCGCCATCACGGTCCGCAAGGGCACCGTGCACGCCCTCATCGGCGAGAACGGTGCCGGCAAGTCGACCCTCATGAAGATCCTCTACGGCATGCAGAAGCCGGACGAGGGCACCATCGCGGTCGACGGCCAGCAGGTCACCTTCTCCAGCCCCGGTGACGCCATCGCGCGCGGCATCGGCATGGTGCACCAGCACTTCATGCTCGCCGACAACCTCACCGTCCTGGAGAACGTCGTCCTCGGCGGCGAGAAGCTCTACGGCATCGGCGCCAAGGCGCGGAAGAAGATCCAGGAGATCTCCGACGCGTACGGCCTCGGGGTGCGCCCCGACGCCCTCGTCGAGGACCTCGGCGTCGCCGACCGGCAGCGTGTGGAGATCCTCAAGGTCCTCTACCGCGGCGCCCAGATCCTCATCCTCGACGAGCCGACCGCGGTCCTCGTCCCGCAGGAGGTCGACGCGCTCTTCGACAACCTGCGCGAGCTCAAGGCCGAGGGCCTGACCGTCATCTTCATCTCGCACAAGCTGGGCGAGGTCCTGAAGGTCGCGGACGACATCACCGTCATCCGCCGGGGCACCACCGTCGGCACCGCCGACCCGAAGACCGCCACCACCAAGCAGCTCGCCGAGCTGATGGTCGGCAGCGAGCTGCCCTCGCCGGAGACCCGCGAGTCGACGGTCACCACCGTCCCGATGCTCCAGGTCGAGAAGCTGACGCTGACCGAGGCGGGCGCCGTCGCCGGCACCCCGCTGACCAGCGCCGCACCGCCGGACCCGGCGAAGACCGTCGTCGTGCTGGAGGAGCCGGCCGGGGGCCGCAAGCTCCTCGACGACATCTCCCTCACGATCCACAAGGGCGAGATCCTCGGCATCGCCGGCGTCGAGGGCAACGGCCAGACCGAGCTCATCGAGACCCTCATGGGCATGGCCACCCCCGACGCGGGCGTCATCACCCTCGACGGCGTGGACATCTCCAAGGTCTCGGTGCGCAAGCGCCGCGAGGGCGGCATCGGCTACATCCCCGAGGACCGCCACCGCCACGGCCTGCTCCTCGAAGCGCCCCTCTGGGAGAACCGCATCCTCGGCCACGTCACCGAGGCGCCCAACTCCAAGCGCGGCGTCCTCGACCCGAAGGCCGCCCGCAAGGACACCGAGCGGATCGTGCGCGAGTACGACGTGCGCACCCCCGGCATCGACGTCACCGCCGCCTCCCTCTCCGGCGGCAACCAGCAGAAGCTGATCGTCGGCCGCGAGATGAGCCACGCGCCCAAGTTCCTGATCGCCGCGCACCCCACCCGCGGTGTGGACGTCGGCGCGCAGGCGCAGATCTGGGACGCGATCCGGGACGCCCGCCGCGAGGGTCTCGCGGTGCTGCTCATCTCCGCCGACCTCGACGAGCTGATCGGCCTCTCCGACACCCTCAAGGTCATGTACCGCGGCAAGCTCGTCGCGGACGCCGACCCCGCCACCATCACGCCCGAGCAGCTGGGCTCCGCCATGACCGGCGCGGCCGGCGGTCAGCTCGAAGGCGACGAAGAGCCCGAAGACGGTGACGCCCGATGATGAAATTCGACAAGGACAAGTTGATCCTGGGGGCGGCCGGACCGGTCCTCGCCCTGGTCTCCTCGTTCGTGCTCACCGTCCTGGTGCTGCTCGCGACGGGTCTCGACCCGATCGAGCCGATCACGCTGATGATCGACAACGCCGCGTTCGCCGACATCCAGGTCCTGATCGTCAACCAGACGGGGATCTACTACCTGGCGGCCCTGGCCGTGGCCATCGGCTTCCGGATGAACCTCTTCAACATCGGTGTCGACGGCCAGTACCGGCTCGCCGCGATGGTCTCGGCCCTCGTCGGCGCCTCGATCGAGCTGCCCGGCCCGCTGCACATCCTCGTGATCGTGCTCGTCGCGATGTTCACCGGCGCCTTCTGGGCCGGCATCGCCGGCATCCTGAAGACCACCCGCGGTGTCTCCGAGGTCGTCTCGACGATCATGCTGAACGCCATCGCGACCTCGCTGGTGGCCTGGCTGATCCTGCCGAAGAACTTCGGCGTCCAGCCCGAGGGCTCGAACAACCTCACCACCGGTGAGATCTCCGAGTCCGGCTGGTTCCCCGGCATCGACATGGGCGAGGGCAACGGAGTCATCTACGGCTTCACGTTCGTCGCGCTCGCCCTCGGCGTCGTCTACTGGTTCGTCCTCAACCGCACCCGGTTCGGCTTCGACCTGCGCGCCACCGGCGCCAGCGAGTCCGCCGCCCAGGCCAGCGGCGTCGACGCCAAGAAGATGATCCTCACCTCGATGCTGCTCTCGGGCGCGCTGGCCGGCCTCGCGGGCATGCCGACGCTGCTCGGCGAGTCCCACACGTACAGCCTCGACTTCCCCGTCGGTGTCGGCTTCACCGCCATCACCATCGCGCTGCTCGGCCGGAACCACCCGGTCGGCATCTTCTTCGCGGCCCTGCTCTTCGCGTTCCTCGACAAGGCCTCCTCGTCGCTGGACACCGAGGGCTACCCGAAGGAGATCACCAAGATCATGCAGGGCATCATCGTGATCGCCGTGGTCGTCTCGTACGAGCTCGTCCGCCGTTACGGCCTCCGCCGCCAGCAGCAGAAGGTCGGCGAGGAACTCGCCGCCGGCGGCGCCATCAAGACCGACAAGGAGGTCTCGGCATGAGCACCGGCACTGTCACCAAGCCGAGCGCCGCGCCCAAGGGCGGCGGACGCCGCAAGCTCACCCTGCCGTGGATCATGCTGATCGTCGCGGCCGGTCTCCTGCTCTTCTCCTTCGTGCGGGCCGTCTCCGGGGCCAACGACCTCACCTCGGTGGGTCAGGTCTCGGGTGCGCTCAAGCTCGCCGTGCCGATCGGTCTCGCCGGTCTCGGCGGTCTGTGGGCCGAGCGCGCGGGCGTCGTCAACATCGGCCTCGAAGGCATGATGGTGCTCGGCACCTGGTTCGGCGCCTGGGCCGGTTACCAGTGGGGTCCCTGGACGGGTGTCGTCGTCGGTCTCCTCGGCGGCGCGCTCGGCGGCCTGCTGCACGCGATCATCACCATCACGTTCAACGTGAACCACATCGTCTCCGGTGTGGCGGTCAACATCCTCGCGGTGGGCTTCACCCAGTACCTGTCGAACTTCACGTTCGCCGAGGCCGAGGGCGGCTCCTCCAAGCAGTCCCCCCGCATCGACCAGATCTACGAGATCACGGTTCCGGGTCTCTCGGACTGGCTGACCGATCTCCAGGGCAAGCACTGGTTCTTCATCTCCGACCTGGCCGGCATCCTCGGTGGCCTGGTCACCAACCTGTCGCTCCTGACGATCGTCGCCCTGCTGCTCGTCCCGGCCACCTGGTGGCTGCTCTGGCGCACGGCCTTCGGCCTGCGGCTGCGCTCCTGCGGTGAGAACCCGGTCGCGGCCGAGTCCCTCGGCGTGAACGTCTACAAGTACAAGTACATCGCCGTCGTCGTCTCCGGCGCCCTCGCGGGCCTCGGCGGCGCGTTCCTCGCGATCGTCTCCACCGGCATCTACCAGGAGGGCCAGACCGGCGGCCGCGGCTACATCGGTCTCGCCGCGATGATCTTCGGCAACTGGATGCCCGGCGGCATGGCGCTCGGTGCGGGCCTCTTCGGCTTCACCGACAGCCTCAAGCTCCGCGGCGGCGCCGAGAACGTCCACGCGCTGCTGCTGCTGGTCGCCCTGCTCCTGCTGATCGCCGCCCTGTGGCAGCTGTACAAGAAGAAGTACGTGGTCGGCGTGATCTCCGCGGCCTTCTCCGGCGGCTTCTTCCTCTGGTACGCGCTGACCGACGAGGTCCCGAGCCAGTTCGTCGACGCGGCCCCGTACATCACCACCCTGCTCGTGCTCGCCCTGTCGGCGCAGCGCCTGCGGATGCCGAAGGCGGACGGCCTGCCGTACCGCAAGGGCCAGGGCAAGTGACGACCGCCCTCTCCGAGGCCGACTGGGAGGCCCTGCGGGTCACGGCGCGCGAGGCCATGGCCCGTGCGTACGCCCCGTACTCGGGCTTCCCGGTCGGTGCTGCGGCCCGTGTCGAGGACGGTCGGACGGTCTCCGGCTGCAACGTGGAGAACGCCTCGTACGGCCTCGGCCTGTGCGCCGAGTGCGGGCTCGTCTCGGAGCTCCAGGCGACCGGCGGCGGGCGCCTCACGCACTTCGTGTGCGTGGACGGCCATGGCGAGTCCCTGGTGCCGTGCGGCCGCTGCCGGCAGCTGCTGTACGAGTTCGGGGGCCCCGAGCTCGTCCTGGAGACGCCCGCCGGGTTCCTGACGCTCGCCGAGATGCTGCCGCAGGCGTTCGGCCCGGACCACCTCGCGAAGTAAACCTCGGAGCGGCCCTTCCGGCACGATGGGAAGGGCCGCTCCTCCTTTCCCCCTCTATGCGCGTAGAAAGAGGCACCACCATGGACGTCATCTCCGTCATCCGCACGAAGCGGGACAAGGGCGAGCTGAGCCCGGAGCAGATCGACTGGGTCATCGACGCCTACACCCGCGGTGCGGTCGCCGACGAGCAGATGTCCGCCCTGGCCATGGCCATCCTGCTGAACGGCATGAACCGCGCGGAGATCGCCCGCTGGACGGCCGCGATGATCGCGAGCGGCGAGCGCATGGAGTTCTCCTCCCTCTCCCGCCCGACCGCCGACAAGCACTCCACCGGCGGCGTCGGCGACAAGATCACCCTCCCGCTCGCCCCGCTCGTCGCCGCCTGCGGCGCGGCCGTCCCGCAGCTCTCCGGCCGCGGCCTCGGCCACACCGGTGGCACGCTCGACAAGCTGGAGTCCATCCCGGGCTGGCGCGCGCTGCTCTCCAACGAGGAGATGCTGCACGTCCTCGACACCACCGGCGCGGTCATCTGCGCGGCGGGCGACGGCCTGGCCCCGGCGGACAAGAAGCTGTACGCGCTCCGCGACGTCACCGGCACCGTGGAGGCGATCCCCCTCATCGCGTCCTCGATCATGTCGAAGAAGATCGCCGAGGGCACCGGCTCCCTGGTCCTCGACGTCAAGGTCGGCACCGGCGCCTTCATGAAGAACATCGAGGACGCCCGCGAGCTCGCCTCCACGATGGTCGGCCTCGGCACCGACAGCGGCGTGAAGACGGTCGCGCTGCTCACCGACATGTCCACCCCGCTCGGCCTCACCGCCGGCAACGCCCTCGAGGTCCGCGAGTCGGTCGAGGTGCTGGCCGGCGGCGGCCCGGCGGACGTCGTCGAGCTGACCATCGCGCTGGCCCGCGAGATGCTCGCGGCGGCCGGCATCAAGGACGCCGACCCGGCGAAGGCGCTGGCCGACGGCTCGGCGATGGACCACTGGCGCCGGATGATCGCGGCCCAGGGCGGCGACCCGGACGCGGCCCTCCCGGTCGCCCGCGAGCAGCACGTCGTCACGGCCCCGTCCTCCGGCGTCCTGACCCGCCTCGACGCCTACGACATCGGCATCGCCGCCTGGCGCCTGGGCGCGGGCCGCGCTCGCAAGGAGGACCCGGTGCAGGCCGGCGCGGGCGTCGAGATCCACGCCAAGCCGGGCGACACGGTGACGGCGGGCCAGCCCCTCGTGACCCTCCACACGGACACCCCGGAGAAGTTCGACTACGCGCTGCAGTCCCTGGGATCGGCCTGGGACATCGCGGCCCCGGGCACGGAGTTCACCCCGAACCCGATCGTCCTGGACCGCATCGCGTAAGGGCGGGTGACCGCCCACGAACGAACGGGACCGGTGGAACCCCACCGGTCCCGTTCGGCATTGGTGGGCCGTTGACGACCAGTGCCTGTCCGGCGGATCACGGCCGGCCGGGCCCTAGACGGCCGCTCCCAGCAGCCCCGTCAGCTCCCGCATGTCCTCGAAGACCACCGTGCCCGGGCCCGCCAGGCGGGCCGCCGGGGTCAGGCCGCCGGTGTAGCCGAAGGCGCGCATGCCGGCCGCTCGGGCCGCCCTGACGCCGTACGGGCTGTCCTCGACCACCGCGCAGCGCTCCGGCGGGACGCCCATCGCGGCCGCCGCGTGCAGGAAGAGGTCCGGCGCGGGCTTGCCCCGTGCCACGTCGCGGGCGCTGAACATCCGCCCCTCGAAGCGGTCCAGGAGGCCCGCGCGGCCGAGGTTCTTCCGGATGGAGGCGTGGCTGCCGTTGGAGGCGAGGCAGTACGGGACCGCCAGCGCGTCCAGCAGGTCCGTGACCCCCTCGACGGCCGTCAGTTCCGCGTCCAGGGCATCCTCGTACCGCTGCTTGAAGGGCGCCTGCCAGTCGGGCTCCAGCGGGCGGCCCCGGCGCTCCTCCACGATCGCCGTGAGCATGTCGTGCGAGGATCCGACGAAGTACTCGACCATCTCCGCCTCGGTGAACTCCGCCCCGAGGCTCGCGAACACCTCCCGGTCCACACGGCAGTAGATCCGCTCGCTGTCCACCAGGACGCCGTCGCAGTCGAAGATCACCAGTTCGGCGGGCTCAAGAGTCATGCCCCCGACCCTATGGCCGAAGTGATCACCGATGAGTTCTGGTCCGAGGGCCGGTCTCAAGCCGTGTGGACACCAGACGACCGCTCGTCGTGACCCTGACCGCCCGCCCCACCGGGGACGAGGTGGCGCGTCTCTGTGCCGAGCTCAGGGCCGCGCCGCCCGGGGACGTGGTCTGCGAGGTCGGCGCCCTCGCGCCCGCCGACCTCGCCGCCGTCGACGCCCTCGCCCGGCTCAAGCTCGCCGCCGGGCGCGGCGGGCACCGGATCCGGTTCGACGGAGCGGGGCCCGACCTGCGGGCCCTGCTCCAGCTCACCGGACTCGGCGGGACCCTGGGCCTCTAGCCCCTGGGCCTCTGGGCCCTCTACGCCTCCAGTCGGGCCGGCAGGTCGAAGAGCGGGAACCAGCGCTCGGTGTCCAGGAAGAAGTCCATCCCGGCGACCTTGCCGTCGCGGAGCTCCAGGACGATGAGCGCCCACGGGCTGAAGCCGCCCGTCGACGGGTCCGGGTGGTACTGGGCGAAGGCCGGGGAGCCGTTCGCCACGGTGGGCACCAGCTTCGAACCGGCGCACACCTCGCCCACGCCCAGCATCCAGCCGACGATGTCGTCGTGCCCCTGGAGCCAGAGGTCGTACGGCGGCATGGACATGGTCGCGTCCTCGTGGAGGAGCGCGGTCAGCGCCTTCATGTCGTAGCCCTCGAACGCGGCGACATAGCGCTCCAGGAGCGCCTTCTGCTCCTCGTCGAGGGGGTTCGCGGTGTCGGAGGCGGCCGGCGCCTGCTCGGCCAGCGTCGCGCGGGCCCGCTGGAGGGCGCTGTTGACCGAGGCGACGGAGGTGTCGAGGAGCTCGGCGACCTCGCTCGCCTTCCAGGCCAGCACCTCGCGCAGGATGAGCACCGCCCGCTGCTTGGGCGGCAGATGCTGGAGCGCGGCCACGAACGCGAGCCGTACGGTCTCCCGGGAGACGGCCGTCTCCGCCGGGTCGGCGACCGAGGGCAGCACCCGCCCGTCGGGCACGGGCTCCAGCCAGGTGATCTCCGGCTGCTTGACGAGCTGCGCCTGCGCGACCGGCGTCGGGGAGGTCAGGTCCATCGGCCGTGCCCTCCGGTTGCCCGCGTTCAGCGCGTCCAGGCAGACGTTGGTGGCGATCCGGTAGAGCCAGGACCGCAGTGAGGAGCGCCCCTCGAAGGAGTCGATGGCCTTCCAGGCGCGCACCATGGTGTCCTGCACCGCGTCCTCCGCCTCGAAGGAGGATCCGAGCATCCGGTAGCAGTAACCGGTCAGCTCCCGGCGGTACTTGTCGAGTTGGTCGGTCGTCGCGGTCGCGGCGTCGCTCATCGGGTCCACACCCCACTCACCCCTCACCGGCACCCGTTCGGTGCCGGTGAGAGGGAAGCTACCGCAGGGGACTGACAACCGGGGTCAGGTTCCCGGCTTGCGCCCGTAGATGAAGACGTCGTCGCCGTTCCTGAGCAGGCTCCAGTAGACCTTGGCGTCCCTCGACGTCATGTTGACGCAGCCGCCCGAACCCGGAGGGTTCCACATGGACTTGGTCGTCGAGTGGAAGGCCTGCCCGCCGTCGAAGAACTGCGAGTACGGCATGGAGACGTGGTAGAGCGTCGACCAGTGGTTGATGTTCCGCCAGTAGATCTTCTTCGCGCCGGTACGGGTCTCGGTGCCGTCCTTGCCCGTACGGACCGGCACGGGGCCGTACTTGAGGCGTGCGCCGTCCTGGATCCAGGTCAGCTGGCGGGTCAGGTCGACACAGGCGATCCGGCCCTTGTTGGTCGGACACTTGCGGTCCTTGTTGGGGTTGGTCCCCGCCGCCCGCTGCTGGAGCATCGTGTTCATCGTGCGCCAGGTGACCGTCCCGGCGTAGCCCGCGGCCGGGGTGATTCCGTGCTTCGCCTGGAAGGCCTGGATGGCCTTGCAGTCGGCGAGCGACTGGCGTCCGTCGGCCGTGCGGCCGAGGAACTTCTCCACCTGCTTCTGGTACGGGCCCGTCGTCACGTTGCAGGACGCCGCCTGCGCCGGAGCCGCACCGAGCGCGATCGTCATCGGCAGCACCAGCGAGGTGAGGCCCGCCGCGATGCCGGCTCTTCCGGCTATTCGACCCGTGATCTTCTTCATGATCGTCAACTCCCCCTAGAGTCCTATCTGTCAGGACGTCCGGGGGAGCGACTCAGTTGCAGCGGATTCGGCCGTAATCAGCAGGACGTCGCGAGCCGACCCTGCCGTGCCTCCACGCGCGCGCTGTGGCTGCCGTACAGGGTCACCGAGACGACACCGAGGACCGCGACGAGACCGATCAGGACGGTGCCCGCCCACCCGCCCGCGTGGAACGCGATCGCGCCGAGCGTGCCGCCCGCGCTGCTGCCCAGGTAGTACGCGGACTGGTAGAGCGCCGAGGCCTGCGCGCGGCCGGTCGTGGCCGTACGGCTCACCGAGGAGGAGGCGACCGCGTGGCCCGCGAAGAAGCCGGCGGTGATCAGGACGAGCCCCGCGAGGACCGCCGGCAGCGCGTCGGAGAGCGAGAGCAGCAGGCCCGCGGCGGTGGTGGAGACCGCCAGGTAGAGCGCCCCGCGCCGCCCCAGGCGGCCGACCAGCCTTCCGGCGGCGGCGGAGGAGACCGTACCGACCAGGTAGATCAGGAAGATCGAGCCGATCACGCCCTGCGGCAGCGAGAACGGGGCCTCGACCAGGCGGTAGCCGATCACGGTGTACACCGCGCCGAACACCGTCATGAACAGGGCGCCGATCACGTACAGCCGCATCAGCAGCGGGTCCGCGAGGTGTGTCCGCACGGTCCGGGCGAGCGCCTTCGGGTTGAGCGTGCCGGGCGTGAAGTGCCGTGCCTTCGGCAGCAGCGCCCGGAAGGCCAGCGCGCACAGCAGAGACGTCAGGCCGACGGCGGCCAGACCCGCCCGCCAGCCCCACATCTGGGCCACCCAGCCGGTCACCAGACGGCCGCTCATGCCGCCGATCGAGTTGCCCGCCACGAACAGGCCGATCGCGGCGATCAGCGCCTTGGGGCGGACCTCCTCGGCGAGGAAGGCCATCGCGGAGGCAGGCAGCCCGGCGAGCGCGGCGCCCTGGATCGCGCGGAGGGCGATCAGGGACTCCAGGTTCGGGGCGAGCGGCACGAGGAGCGCGATGCCGACCGCGACCGACAGGGAGGCGATCATCATCGTGCGCCGGCCGAAGCGCTCCGAGAGGGCGCTGAGCGGGATCACGCACAGGGCGAGGGCGCCGGTCGCGGCCGAGACCGTCCAGGAGGCGGCGGACGCGGTGGCGCCGAACTCGGCCGAGACGGCCGGGAGGAGGGCCTGCGTGGAGTAGAGGAGCGCGAAGGCGGCGAGGCCGGCGGCGAAGAGCGCGAGGCTCAGACGGCGGTAGCCGGGGGCGCCGGGGGCGAGGCGGGTGTCGGCAGGGGCGGGGCGGGTGTCGGCGGACGCGTGGGTGGCGGCCGCCTCGGTACTGGCGGAAGGCATGTCTCGAACGTAGGACGCCCCGCTTCATGCGTCCAATGCACGGAACTGCTGTAATCGTTCCCATGGTGCATGAGTACAGGTCACAGCTTCGCCTGTCACCGAACAGTAACGAAGAAGACATGGGACTGCTGCTCGCCCCGCGGCTCGCGTACTTCGCCGCCGTCGCCCGGCACGAGCATGTGACCAGGGCCGCGGCCGAGATGGGCGTCCCCCAGTCCACGCTCTCCCGCGCGATGGTCCGCCTCGAACAGGACCTCGGCGTCACGCTCTTCGCCCGCCGCGGCCGCACGGTCTCCCTCACCCCCGCCGGGCGCCGCTTCCTCACCGCCGCCGAACGGGCCCTCGCCGAGGTCGAGCGGGCCGCCGACACCGTACGGGCCGACGCCGACCCGACCGCGGGCCGCGTCGCCTTCGGCTTCCTCCACACCATGGGCTCCGAGACCGTCCCCGGGCTCATCCGCGCCTTCCGCGTCGACCACCCGGGGATCCGCTTCACCCTCGTCCAGAACTACGGCGAGGCCATGATCGAACGACTCCGGGCCGGCGACCTCGACCTCTGCCTGACCTCGCCGGTGCCGGACGCCCCCGACCTCGTCGCCCGCCGCCTCGACGAGCAGCGGCTCCGGCTCGTCGTCCCCGACGACCACCGGCTCGCGGGCCGCAAACGCGTCCGCCTCGCCGAGGCCGCCGACGAGACCTTCGTGACCCTGGAACCGGGGTACGGGCTCCGCCGCATCACCGACGACCTGTGCGCGGACGCCGGCTTCAAACCCCGGATCGCCTTCGAGGGCGAGGAGGCCGAGACCCTGCGCGGCCTGGTCGCCGCCGGCCTCGGCGTCGCCCTGCTGCCCCCGCCGGCCGTGCCGCGCCCCGGCGTCGTCGAACTCACCGTCACCGCGCCGCGCGCGGTCCGCGAGATCGGCGTCGCCTGGCTGGACGGCCACCCGGACACGGCCCCCGTGGCCGCCTTCAAGAAGTTCCTGCTCGGCAGGCGCGGCCACCTGCTCCCGAAGGAGCCCGTGGCGCCCCACCTCCCGGCGGAGGCCGACGCGAAGGAGCCGTCACCTCCGGAGTGAGCCCCCGAAGCCCGCCGCGAGCGGCATCCGCAGGCCCAGCGGCGGGGGAGCGGCCATCGCGTCGGTCACCGGCCGGGCGACCGGCCGGGCGAAGAGCGCGCCGAGGACGAAGTCGGCGGCGAGGGCCCGCACCTCGTCCGCGTACTGCCGCAGCGCGTGACCGTCCGAGTGCACCTCGAACCGGCACGTGTCGCGGTTCGCCTTCTTCGCCCGCTCGGCGTACCGGAACGACAGCTCCGGGTCCGTACGCGCGTCGTTCGTGCCGTGCACGAGCAGCACCCGGCGCCCCACCAGCTGCCGTACGGCCTCCGGCTCCGCCGCCATGTCGTCCTCCGGCAGCCACGGGGCGAGCGCGAGGACCGCGCCGACCGCGCCGTGCCCGGCGGCCCGCAGCGCCGCCCGGCCGCCGAGGCCGTGGCCGACGAGACAGACCGGGACGTCGCCGTAGCGCCGTACCGCCTCCGCGACGGCCCAGGAGGCGTCCGCCGCGAGGTTCGCGTCGGCGCCGTTCCAGCCGCGCCCCCGGTAGCGCACCACATGGGCGACGAGCCCCTCGGACCGGCCCGCCCGGACGAGTCCGCGCCCGAGCGGCAGCATCGCCGCGTGCGCCAGCGTGGAGGCGCGCCGCCCCGACTCCGGCTCGCCGTCCGGAAGGAGCAGCACCACGCCGCCCACCGCCGCCGACGTGCGGGATCCTCCAACAGGCCGACCGAGCCGGGGTCTCCGGGCGTCGGGCGGCCCCACGAGTGCGAAGTGCGCCATGACAGAACAGTCTCAGAAGGAGAGGTGTACGCCAGTCGTACGCGCGGTCTCTGTTACGTATCGTCCGGCGGGGCACCCTTGTTCGGCCGGGATCCAGTACGTGACGGCGATCCGCCGCGCGGGACCGTCGACACGCATCGCGCCACCGCACGGGAGCACCAGCTGCGGGTCGGTGTGCCCGACGCCGACGTCGAACAACGCCCTGCTTCCGGGTGCGTGCTCGACCAACGCCCTCGGCAACGGCTCGCGTTGGCCCTCCGCAGGTGTCGGCGTGTCGCTACGCCCTCTCGAAGTAGTGGATGGTGTCGGCGATGGCGAAGCCCCTCCGTCCGTACCAGCGGTGCGGCCACTTCGCCTTGTTCGCGCTCAGGAAGCGGAGGTCGCAGCCGGCCTCGGCCGCCAGGTGCAGGGCCGTGTCGAGGACCCGTCCGGCGTGGCCCTGCCCCAGGTGCGCCTCGGCGGTGACCAGGTCCTCGATCCGGGCGATCCCGGCCGCCGGGTCGAGATACAGGTCGGCCCACGACGCCACCTCGCCGTCCTCGGTGTGCACGGCGAGGAACCGTACGTCGTCGGCGGCTCCGAGGCGGGCGGTCCGCCGCTCCACCAGCTGGTGGACCTTCCGACACCCCCGGCACGAACCGGCGCCAGGCCGCCGAGGCCGGGGCGCGCAGCTCCTCGACGCCCACCTGCCGGGCCCCGCCGTGCGCCGGGACCGGGCCGGTGTGCCGCATGAGGTACGTGGTCGCGTGGGTGTAGCCGGCCCGCTCCAGCGGCCCCCGGCAGGCGGCCGCGACCTCGTCGTCGACGACGTACACGAGCCGGTACGGGAGGTGGCCGAGCAGCTCCTCCGCCCGCGCGGGCAGCGCCTCGGGGTCGGTCGAGCCGTCGACCAGCACATGGTTGTTCCCCCGGGAACGCGTGTACCGGTCGTCGAGCGCGGCGAAGCCACCGGGGAACTCGACGACCCGGTCCGCCTGACGTCGGTGGAAGCCGGACAGGAAGCCGTGGATGCGCCGCAGTTCAGCGGGGGAGGTCGCGGAAGTCATGGGCCCACGCTAGGTGTTCACGATTCCGGGCCGCACCCGAAAAACCCCGGGACGGACGCGGCGCCACGGGGCGCGCTCTACGCGCGTAGGGGCTAGAGTGCGAAAATGACGAGCCAGACTCCCAGCGTCCCCACCGCGGACCAGATCCGCCGTGCCCCGAAGGTGCTGCTCCACGACCACCTCGACGGCGGACTGCGCCCCGGCACGATCATCGAACTCGCCCGGGAGCAGGGCTACCAGCAGCTCCCCGAGACGGAACCCGACAAGCTCGGCATCTGGTTCCGCGAAGCCGCCGACTCCGGGTCCCTGGAGCGGTACCTGGAGACCTTCGCGCACACCTGCGCCGTCATGCAGACCCGTGACGCACTCTTCCGCGTCGCCGCCGAGTGCGCCGTCGACCTCGCCGAGGACGGTGTCGTGTACGCGGAGGTGCGCTACGCCCCCGAGCAGCACCTGGAGGCCGGCCTCACCCTTGAGGAGGTCGTCGAGGCCGTCAACGAGGGCTTCCGCGAGGGCGAGCGGCAGGCCAGGGCCAACGGGCACCGCATCCGGGTCGGCGCCCTGCTCACCGCGATGCGGCACGCCGCCCGCGCGCTGGAGATCGCCGAGCTCGCCAACCGCTACCGCGACACCGGCGTCGTCGGCTTCGACATCGCGGGCGCCGAGGCCGGCTACCCGCCCACCCGCCACCTCGACGCCTTCGAGTACCTCAAGCGGGAGAACAACCACTTCACGATCCACGCGGGCGAGGCCTTCGGGCTGCCCTCGATCTGGCAGGCGCTCCAGTGGTGCGGCGCCGACCGGCTCGGGCACGGCGTCCGGATCATCGACGACATCGAGGTCGCCGACGACGGCTCGGTGACCCTCGGCCGGCTCGCCGCGTACGTCCGTGACAAGCGGATCCCGCTGGAGATGTGTCCCTCCTCCAACCTCCAGACCGGTGCCGCGACCTCCTTCGCCGAGCACCCCATCGGCCTGCTCCGCAAGCTGCACTTCCGGGCCACGGTCAACACCGACAACCGGCTCATGAGCGGGACCAGCATGAGCCGTGAATTCGAGCTGCTGACCGAGGCATTCGATTACACGCTCGATGACATGCAGTGGTTCACGGTCAATGCGATGAAATCAGCGTTCATTCCTTTCGATGAACGCCTGGCCATGATCAACGAGGTCATCAAGCCCGGATATGCCGAGCTGAAGTCCGAATGGCTGTTCCAGCAAACCGCCACGACCAGCGACTCTTCCCGCGCGACGGGCTGAACCCCATCCCGTCAAGAGGAACCGAGCGGCCGGGAGAATCACGACACCCGGCCGCTTTCCGGTGTTTGCGGTCGGGTCGATCACTGGTTAGGTTGCAGAGCCGCTCTGCATTCCCAGGATTTCCCCGCCCGGCTTTCCCGGAAGCCCCCGGATTCCCCAAGGAAGATTTTCAGATGAAGCAGTCTGCCGCCAAGAAGCTCGGTGTCGCCGCTCTCGGTGCCGCTTTCGCCGCTGCCGCCGCCGGCACGGCCTCCGCCGCCCCGGTCGCGCCCGCCACCCCCGACGCACTCGGCCTGGTGACCCAGACCGTGCCGGTGGGTGACGACCTCACCAAGCTCCCCGACGGCGCCGCCGAGTCCCTCGGTGCCGGCCAGGGCGCCCTCGGCCAGGGCCTCGACCAGGGTGTGAAGACCCTTCCGGCCGCCGCCGGACAGGCCACCCAGAGCCTTCCCCTCGACGCCGCCGCCGGCGGTCTCGGTGCCACCCCGCTGGGCGGCCTCCTCGGCGGCCTGCCGCTGCAGGGCCTGCCGCTCGGCTGACCCCTGGCCGCACCCGGCTCTCCGTACGCCGAAGGGGCGCGCACCCGGTCTCCCGGGCGCGCGCCCCTTCGGCGTGGGCCCGTCACCAGGCCGTGGTGGCCTTCCGCTCGTCCGGCATGAAGATCCACAGGCCGAGGTAGATCAGGAACTGCGGGCCGGGCAGCAGGCACGAGACCAGGAAGATCAGACGCATCGTGTTCGCGGAGATGCCGAAGCGCCGGGCCAGGCCCGCGCACACTCCGCCGATCACGCGTCCGTCACGAGGGCGGGTCAGTGCGGCCATGGTGGGCTCCTTCGGAGTCGGTCCGGGAGCCGCTCCGTCGGGCTCCCGATGACTCCATGGTGCCGCCGGAGGGCCCTCCGGCGCGTCGGTCTACCGGGCGATCGGGACCCTGGGAATCGTCGGGGTCGCACCCTGAGACCCCTCGTTCCGCAGCAGGGCGGAACCCCGGCCCGGCGTGCTCCCCGCGGAGGAGCCCACCCGCCCCCCGTCCGACCTGCGGCGCAGCCAGGTGCGGCCGGCCGGGACGAAGAGAAGATGCGCGAGCGCCACCCCGGCGGTGTTCAGGAGGACCGAGTCCACGTCCACGACCTGACCGGGCACGGCGGTCTGCAGGAGCTCCACGGCGAGGGACACCAGCGCGCCGGCGGCGGTGGTACGGGTGAGGGAGGCCCACCCGGAGACATGGAGCCGGCCGTCGGCCAGCGGGAGCAGGATCCCGAGCGGGGCGAGGAGCAGCAGCCCCTCGCCGATCAGCCGGGCGGCCTCGGCGGTGCCGAGGGCGAGGTCGGCGCGGAGGCCGTCGAGGGGGACGATGTTCGGCGCGGTCACCCAGGCGACGTCCCGTGGGCGCAGGCTGATCCAGGCGACGAGCAGCAGATGCGCGAGGACGAGGGCGAACCCTGCCACGCGGACGACCACGGCGGCACTGCCGCCCGAACCTTGACGCTGCACGCCCCCCAAGACGCCCCGAACAAGGCCTCCGGTTCCCCGAACCCCACGCGAGCTGCGTCCGCCGCCGCCCGCCCACCTCCGTGTGGGCGATCGTCCCTCCCCCAGACTCCGTCCGGGGGGACCCCCACGCTCCAGCGGAACGAATGCCCACGACGGGGTGGGCGCCGCCCCGGTGGAGCGGGTGGTCCTCCGCGGGTGGGCGTCAGTTGGAGGTCGGGGCCGTTGGTGGGGTGGATTCCGGGCGTTCGCGGAGTTCTGTCGTGCAGCGGTACCGCTTCGGGGGGTACCCGCCCGGGCCGCCCAGCAGCACCGTCTGCTCCCCCGCCCCCGCCGAGCTCGCCGCGAACGTGCAGACCAGCTGCGACAGGGCCGTCGGCGCCAGGTCCTCCGGCTGGCGGCTCAGCCGCAGCGTGCCCGCCGGGTCGCCCTTGCGGCCGCCGCTCACCGCCAGCGGGCCGCGGACCGCCGTCGTGAACCCGGCCCTCTGCTCGCTCTCCGACGGCTCGGCCAGCAGCTGCGAGAGCAGCCCCGACGCCGTGCGCACCGGGTCGCCGCCCGCCTTCTCCTCCGGGAGCGAGCGCCGGTCCACCGCCTCCAGCTGCGAGCCGCAGACCAGGAACACCCGGATCGGCACGCCCTGCACCGCCGCGCCCGTCGTCCCCTCCTGGGTCACGCTGCACGGGACCCGGGACGGGGCCGCGCCGGCGTCCACCGGGACCGACGTGGTCCTGATCCCGCAGCCGGTGGCCAGCGCGGTGAGTGCGACGAGCCCGGCCAGCACGGCCGTACGCCCCACGGTGCGGCGTCTCACGCTTCCTCCACCTCGCCCTGGCTGCTGCGGGTCTGCACCTCGCGGGTGATCCCCGACGCGTCGAGCGGCAGCCGCAGCACGAACACCGCGCCGTCCACCGCACCGTCCTCGCCGACCGAGTTGGCGGCGGTGATCGAACCGCCGTGGATCAGCGCGTTCTCCATGGCGATCGACAGGCCGAGCCCGCTGCCTTCGGACCGGGGCCGGGACGCGCTCGCCTTGTAGAAGCGGTCGAAGACGTGCGGCAGCACCTCTTCGGGGATGCCGGGGCCGTGGTCGCGTACGGCGATGACCAGTTCGTCGTCCTCGGTGCGCACCGAGACCCGGACCGGCGAACCGCCGTGCTTCAGCGCGTTGCCGATCAGGTTCGCCAGGATCACGTCGAGCCGGCGCGGGTCGAGCGGCGCCACGATGCCGCGCTCGGCGTCCAGGTCGACCGCGTCGAGCCACGCGCGCGCGTCGATGCACGCGGTGATCTGGTCGGCGATGTCCACCTCGTCGAGGACGAGCCGGGCGGTGCCCGCGTCGAAGCGGGTCACCTCCATCAGGTTCTCGACCAGGTCGTTGAGCCGCCGGGTCTCGCTGACCACCAGGGCGACGGCCGGGGCGATCATCGGGTCGAGGGAGTCCTGCTCGTCCTCCAGGACCTCCGTGACGGCGGTGAGCGCGGTCAGCGGGGTCCGCAGCTCGTGCGACATGTCGGCGACGAAGCGCCGGGAGGACTCCTCGCGGGCGCTCATGTCCGCGACCTTCTTCTGGAGGGACTCGGCGGCGCTGTTGAACGTCCTGGTGAGGTCGGCCAGTTCGTCGGCGCCGGTGACCCGGAGCCGGGTGTCGAGCTTGCCCTCGCCGAGCTGCTTGGCCGCCTCGCCGAGCCGGTGCACGGGACGCAGCACGGTCGTCGCCGCGACCTGCGCGAGCAGCACGGAGCCGGCCACCGCGAGCGCGGTCGCGATCCCGAGCGACCAGGCGAGCGAGTTCAGATCGGCCTTCTCGGCGGCCAGCGACTTGAACATGTAGCCGGCGGGCCCGCCGCCGTCGATCCGCGTTCCGCCGACCAGATACGGCGTCCCGTTCCGCTCCGTACGCTGCCAGAACAGGTGGTAGGGGTACGGGTTGGCCTCCGTCACCGGCCGCTCGGTGTCCACGGCCTCGCGCAGCGGGCGCGGCACGTCGGCCAGGGTGAAGTCGTCCGGGTCCGAGGCGCCGACGATCGGCTTGCCCGCGTCCCGCTCGCCGAGCAGCAGCACCTGGTAGTTGGCGCTGCCCGTCGCCATCAGCTCGGCCGTTCGCCGCAGGTCCTCCTGCGTGGGCCGCAGCGGCAGCGTCGCCGCCCGGTTCTGCATCTCCTGCCGGAAGTCGTTGAGCGCCCCGTCCTGGGTGCGCGTCAGCACCGCCTCGCGGTTCAGCCAGTACGCGATGCCGGAGGCGGCGACGGCCGCGGTGAGCGCGACCAGGGCGAAGACGACGACAAGACGCAGCCGCAGGCTGGAGAGACGCAGCCGCGTGACGATCCCCTTGCTCACGCAGGAACGTCCAGCCGGTAGCCGACCCCGCGCACGGTGCGGATGAGCGTCGGCGAGGACGGCACGTCCTCCACCTTGGCGCGCAGCCGCTGCACACAGGCGTCGACGAGCCGCGAGTCGCCCAGGTAGTCGTGCTCCCACACGAGCCGCAGCAACTGCTGCCGGGAGAGCGCCTGTCCGGGCCGGCGGCTCAGTTCCAGGAGCAGCCGCAGCTCGGTCGGGGTGAGCTGGAGGTCCTCGCCGTTCTTGGTGACCGTCATCGCGGAGCGGTCGATCACCAGCGAGCCGTAGGTCGCCGAGTCCGTCGACTCCCGCTCCCCGCGCCGCAGTACGGCCCGGATCCGGGCGTCGAGGACGCGGCCCTGCACCGGCTTGACGACATAGTCGTCGGCACCGGACTCCAGGCCCACGACCACGTCGATGTCGTCGCTGCGCGCGGTCAGCAGGATGATCGGCAACTGGTCCGTGCGGCGGATGCGCCGGCAGACCTCGAAGCCGTCGATGCCGGGCAGCATGACGTCGAGCACGACCAGGTCCGGCCGCTGCTCGCGCAACAGCTGGAGGCCGTCCTCACCGGTCGCGGCGGTGGCCACCCGGTGGCCCTGCCGCGACAGGGAGAGTTCGAGGGCCGTGCGGATGGCGTCGTCGTCCTCGATCAGCAACAGAAAAGGCACGGGCAACATTCTGTCGCATTCGGCCGTCCGAGTTCGACCGCTGGGCGGCACGCTTCTGGCCGGGCCCCTGTGACACGCCTGTGACAGTCGGCGGACAACGCCATGAAGTCCGATGGGCAAGCTTCATTGCACACGGACCGAAACACACTCCAACCGACGGGGGGCGCCGGATGAACGCACTGCACAGCACCACCTCAAGCGCAGTAGTCACGCGTCTCCACGACGTCGTACGGAGCACGGAGAAGTCCGGCGCGGTGAACGGGCGGGGGTGCGTTCGCAGCGTCGGGCGTCAGCGCAAGGCGCCGTACATGGTGGCCATTGCTGACGGGGGAGCGGCGTACGGGGAGGTCACGGGGGAGCGCAACTGCTCGGAAGCCGAGTTCACGGCTTACGTCCAGGAGCGTCGTGCCTCCCTGTACGCCACCGCCTACCACCTCACCGGTGACCGGTTCGAGGCCGAGGACCTGCTCCAGAGCGCGCTGTTCTCCACGTACCGCGCCTGGGAGCGGATCAGCGACAAGGCCGCGGTCGGCGGATACCTCCGCCGCACCATGACCAATCTGCACATCAGCGCCTGGCGTCGGCGCAAGCTCAACGAGTACCCGACCGAGGAGCTCCCGGAGACGGTGGGCGAGACGGACGCGATGCGCGGCACGGAGCTGCGCGCGGTGCTGTGGCAGGCGCTGGCCCGACTGCCCGAGCTCCAGCGGACGATGCTGGTGCTGCGCTACTACGAGGGCCGTACCGATCCGGAGATCGCGGAGATCCTGGACATCAGTGTCGGCACGGTGAAGTCGAGCATCTGGCGGTCGCTGCGGCGACTGCGCGAGGACGAGGTGCTCAGCTTCGGCCGTGACGAGGAGGAGTCCTTCGGCGAGCTGGTGGCCTGAAGGCTGGGGGGAAAGACCCACGGGGGCTACGGGGGAAACGGAGCCGTCGGGGGAGCACGGGGGAACCGTACGGGGGTACGGGGAATGGCGACGCGGGTCGTACGAGCTGGGGGGCTCGTACGACCCGCGTCGTGTTTTCTGCTCTCAGCTCGCCGCGGGCGTGCGGTGGCGGCCCGCTGCCGCCGCCGCCAGGCGGCCCAGGGCCTCCGGCTTGGCGCAGGGGTGGGCGCCCAGTTCCGACTGGCGGGCGACGATCGCCCGCTCCGCGCGCATCAGGCGCCAGCCGCGACGCAGCAGGAACGGGACCGACTTGCGGCCCTCGCGCAGGTCGCGGGCGAGCCGGCGGCGGAAGGTCGTCGAGGGGCGGCCGCGCAGGCAGAGCGCGTCGGCGAGGACGTCGAGCTCACGGCAGCGGGCCACGATCTCGGCCGCGAAGATCCCCTCCGCCACGAACAGCGGCGTGCGTCCGATGTCCAGCAGCTCGCGGTCCACCCGGGAGCTGGTGGCGAGGTCGTACACGGGGACGTCGGTCCGTCCCGTGCGGCACAGTTCGACGATGGCGGCGACGGCCGTGTCCGCGTCCCAGGACGCCGGGGAGTCCCAGTCGATGTCCGCGCTGCCCTCCACGAGAGGGAGGGTCGGGTCGTCGGCCTCCTTGTAGAAGTCGTCGAGGCGCAGGACCGGCAGACCGGTGACGGCGGCGAGGGACGACTTGCCGGAGCCTGAGGGGCCCGCGAGCAGGACGACGCGGGTCGGGATCGGTTGGGAACTCACGGGACACCAGTGTGAAGCATTCCCCCGTGCAGGGGACCCCCGAGGAAGCCCGTTGGTATCGAGCATCACACCTCAACTACTGTCGGTGTCCGCTCGGTCACCCCGTGGACATCTCGGAAGGATCATCATGGCGCGTCACGCAGAACCCCGGAGCCCCCGTCGCAGCCCCCTGCTCGCGGCAGGTCTCACCGTCACGGCGGCGGGCGCGGCGGTGCTCGGCGCCGGTGCGGCGGCGCAGGCCCTGGCCCCCGTGCCGCTGCCCGTCGACTCGCTGACCAGGACGGACGCCACCGCGGCCGGTGCGGGTGCGCTGTCCGGCGTCACCCACGGGATCGGCCCGCTGACCCGGCTCCAGCTCGACCCGCTGGCGAACACCGGCGTCGACCCGCTCGACAACGGCCTCGGCACCCAGGTCGCCGACTTCAAGCCGGTGGGCACCAACCTGGTGACCGACCACGTCACGAAGGGCGGGGCAGTCGCCGATCTGCCGGTGGCCGGTCCGCTGACGAAGGGGCTGCTTCCGTAGCGGAGCCGCCTTCGGGCCGCAGCGAGGTGTCCCGTACGAGCCAGGCCACGGCGAAGCCCAGGGCGGCGAGCAGCGCCGTGCCGAGCAGCACCCCGTGCACCCCGCTCGTCACCGCCGTCCCCAGGCCCTCCCGTACCGGCTCCGGCAGCCGCAGGGCCTGCGCCGGGGTCAGACGGGTGTCGGCCCCGTCGAGGCGCGCGGTGAACACCGCGCCGAGGGCGGCCACGCCGAGCGAGCCGCCGAGCGTCCGCACGAGGGTGACGGTGCCGCTCGCCGCGCCCATGTCGCGCGGCTCGGCGCCGTACATCGTGACGAGCAGCGTGGCCTGCATGAGGAGACCCATGCCCGCGCCGATGACCACGGTGAGCCCGGAGGCGACGGCGACGGGGGTGTCCACGTCGAGCAGCAGCAGGACGAGCGCGCCCGCCGTCATCAGCGCACCGCCGAGGATCGGGTACATCCGGTAGCGGCCGGTACGGGCGATGATCCGGCCCGAGGCCAGCTGTGCGGCGACCATGGCGAGCATCAGCGGGAGCAGCAGCAGTCCGCTCGCCGTGGACGACTGTCCGCGGGCGAACTGCAGGTACTGCGGCAGATGGTTCAGGGCGGCGATCATGCCCGCGCCGACCAGGAAGCTCAGGATCTGCGCCAGGGTGAAGTTGCGGGTGCGGAAGAGCCGGGGCGGGATGACGGGCTCCTCGGCCCGCCGCTCGACCCGGACGAACCAGCCGAGCGCCACGACCGCGAGCGCGCCCAGGGCCAGGATCCGGGGTGAGGTCCAGGCGTGGGCGGTGCCGGCCCAGCCCGCGAGCAGGGTCAGTGCGAGGACCCCGGTGGTCAGCAGCAGCGCTCCCGCCCAGTCGACGCGGGCTCGGACGCGCGGGGTCCGTACGCGCAGGGAGAGAGAGACGATCAGCAGGGCGGCGAGGCCGACGGGCAGGTTGACGTAGAACGCCCAGCGCCAGTTCAGGTGGTCGGTGAGGAGGCCGCCGAGGAGCGGGCCGCCGGCGAAGGCCACCGGCAGCATCGCCCCGGTGACTCCCTGGACCCGGGCGCTGTCCTTCGGGGCCACCAGGGTGCCGATGAGGGCGAAGGCGCCGACCATCAGGCCGCCCGCGCCGATGCCCTGGAGGGCGCGGAAGGCGATGAGCTGGCCCATGCTCTGCGCGAGGCCGGAGAGGACCGATCCGGTGAGGAAGACGCCGACGGCGGAGAGGTAGGCGCCCTTGCGGCCGCGGAGGTCGCCGAGCTTGCCCCAGAGCGGGGTGGCGACGGCGGCGGTGAGGAGATAGGCGGTGACGACCCAGGACAGCCGGTCGAGGCCGCCGAGTTCGCCCGCGATGGTGGGGAGGGCGGTGCCGACGATCGTGCCGTCGAGGGTCGCGAGGACGACGCCGAGCATGAGTCCGGTGACGCCCAGGTAGGGGATGCGGGTGTCCTGTGTGGGTGTCTGGGCGGTCGTCATGGCTCAGGCCGCGTAGGGCTTGTTCGCGCGGGCATCGCGCAGCGCTTCGCCCCACCAGGCGAGTTGGTCGAGCATCGCCTTCGCCGCGGTGTCGGTGGCGGGGTCGACGGCCCGGCCGTTCTCGTCGAACTGCCCCCAGACGCCCTGGAGTCCGACCGTCTCGCGGATGGTGACGGCGTGCAGCTCGGCGAAGACGGCCCGCAGGTGCTCGACGGCGCGCAGGCCGGCGGAGAAGCCGCCGTAGGCGACGAAGCCGACGGGCTTCGCGTGCCATTCCCGGTTGTGCCAGTCGATCGCGTTCTTCAGGGAGGCCGGGTAGCTGTGGTTGTACTCGGGGGTCACCACGACGAAGGCGTCGGCGGCGGCCAGTCGCGGTGACACCGCGGCGAGCAGGGCGAGGTCCTCGGCGCGCTCGGGGGCCTGGCCGAGGTGCGGGAAGACGGTCGGCAGCGGGGTCTCGGCCAGGTCGATCAGGTCGGTGGTCAGATCCGGGCGGTCGGCGGCGTGGGTGAGCAGCCAGTTCGCGACGACGGGGCCGAGGCGGCCGTCGCGGGTCGAGCCCTGGATCACGGCGAGGTGGAGCGGAGCGGTCACGGGTTCCCCCTGGAAACGTCGATGTGTACGGCGTATACCGATCGGTGTACAACGTACACCTCGATGTGTACATCGTCCACAAGGCATACGCTGTACGCGAGAGAGGGAGGCCCCAGTGGCGAAGAAGGAAGAGACGGACGACGTCTCGCTGTGGGAGCGCCTGGACCGGCCCGCGGCGGCGCCGCGGGCGTCCCTCAGCGCGGGGAGGATCGCCGAGGTCGCGATCGGCATCGCGGACCGCGAGGGATTCGCCGCCGTGACGATGCGGAAGGTCGCCACCGAACTCGGCGTCGCGCCCATGGCCGCCTACCGGCACGTCAACGGCAAGGACGAGCTGTGGGCGCTCATGATCGACCGGGTCTCCGGCGAGCTGGCGCCGGTGGACGAGGTCTCCGGCTGGCGCGAGACGCTCCGCGCGTACGCCCTGCGGACCCGGGAGATGATGCTGCGCCACCCCTGGCTCGCCCACATGCCGGCGCCGCTCTTCGCCCTCACCCCGGCCCGGATGGCGGCGGCCGAGCGCCAGCTGGCCTCGCTCGACGGGCTCGGGCTCGACGTCGACACGATGATGGCCGCGTTCCGCGCGGTCAACGCGTACGTCCACGGGGCCACGCAGTCCGAGGCCGCGCTGCGCCGGTACATGGAGGAGCAGGGCTGGCAGAGCGCCGACGACACGCGGCGGGGGCTCGCCCCGCAGATGTCGTACCTGATGGAGACCGGGCGCTACCCGACCTACCGGCGGTACACCCAGGGGGCCGCGCGCAAGGACGACGCGGCCTGGCAGTTCGAGACGGGACTCGACTGCGTGCTCGACGGGGTGGCGGGGCTCGTCGAACGCGGTCGGGCATGACGACAGGCCCCCGGGATCACCCAGGGGCCTGTCGGACCGGACCGGTCAGCCGGTCGGAGCGGTCGTACCTCGTACGAGGACCCGCTCGCGACCTAGTACGAGGAGCCGCTCGCGCCCAGCGAACCCGTCGGGTGCCAGACCGTCTTCGTCTCGAGGAACGCCGTCATGCGGTCCGTGCCCGGGGACTCCGCGAAGTCCTCCGTGCGCGGGCGCAGGACGCGCTTCAGGTTGTCCGCCGCCGCGATCTCCAGGTCGCGGGCCAGGTCGGCCCCGGTCGCGCCCGTCAGGTCGATCGCGTTGACGTCCTGGTGGGCCGCCAGGTGCGGGCCCATCTCCGCGGCCTTGCCGGAGAGGATGTTGACGACACCGCCCGGCAGGTCGGAGGTGGCGAGCACCTCGCCCAGGGAGAGGGCGGGGAGCGGGGACTTCTCCGAGGCGATGACGACCGCCGTGTTGCCCGTGGCGATCACCGGGGCGATCACCGAGACCAGGCCCAGGAAGGACGATTCCTGCGGGGCCACGACCGTGACGACACCGGTCGGCTCGGGCGTGGAGAGGTTGAAGTACGGGCCCGCGACCGGGTTCGCACCGCCCACGACCTGGGCGATCTTGTCCGTCCAGCCCGCGTACCAGACCCAGCGGTCGATCGCCGCGTCGACGACCACGGCGGCCTTCGACTTCGACAGGCCCTCCGCGTCCGCGACCTCGCGGACGAACTGGTCCCGGCGGCCCTCCAGCATCTCGGCGACGCGGTAGAGGATCTGGCCGCGGTTGTACGCGGTCGCGCCCGCCCAGCCGCCGAAGGCCTTGCGGGCGGCGACGACCGCGTCACGGGCGTCCTTGCGGGAGGAGAGCGGGGCGTTCGCCAGCCACTTGCCCTTGGAGTCGGTCACCTCGTACACCCGGCCGCTCTCGGAGCGGGGGAACTTGCCCCCGACGTACAGCTTGTAGGTCTTGAAGACGCCAAGACGGGTCACGTCAGACATCGAGGTAGGCCTCCAGACCGTGACGGCCGCCCTCGCGGCCGAAGCCCGACTCCTTGTATCCGCCGAACGGCGAGGTCGGGTCGAACTTGTTGAACGTGTTGGCCCAGACGACACCGGCGCGGAGCTTGTTGGCGACCGCGAGGATGCGGGAGCCCTTCTCCGACCAGATGCCGGCGGACAGGCCGTACTGGCTGTTGTTGGCCTTCGCGACGGCCTCGTCGGGCGTACGGAAGGTCAGCACCGACAGGACCGGGCCGAAGATCTCGTCGCGGGCGACCGTGTGCGCCTGCGTGACGTTCGTGAAGAGCGTCGGGGCGAACCAGTAGCCGGCCTCGGGGATGTCGCAGGCGGCGGTCCAGCGCTCGGCGCCCTCCGCCTCGCCCTGCTCCACCAGCGAGGTGATCCGCGCCAGCTGCTCCGAGGAGTTGATGGCGCCGATGTCGGTGTTCTTGTCCAGCGGGTCGCCGAGGCGGAGCGTGCTCAGACGGCGCTTCAGGCTGTCGAGCAGCTCGTCCTGGATCGACTCCTGGACGAGGAGGCGCGAGCCCGCGCAGCAGACCTGGCCCTGGTTGAAGAAGATGCCGTTGACGATGCCCTCGACGGCCTGGTCGATGGGGGCGTCGTCGAAGACGATGTTCGCGCCCTTGCCGCCCAGCTCCAGGGTGACCTTCTTGTCGGTGCCGGCGATCGACCGCGCGATGGCCTTGCCGACTGCGGTCGAACCGGTGAAGGCGACCTTGTTCACGTCCGGGTGCTCGACCAGGGCCGCGCCCGTGTCCCCGTACCCGGGAAGGATGTTGACGACGCCCTTCGGCAGCCCGGCCTGGCGGCAGATGTCCGCGAAGAACAGTGCGGTCAGCGGGGTCGTCTCGGCCGGCTTCAGGACGACCGTGTTGCCGGTCGCGAGCGCCGGGGCGATCTTCCACGCCAGCATGAGCAGCGGGAAGTTCCACGGGATGACCTGACCGGCCACGCCCAGCGGCCTCGGGTTCGCCCCGTAGCCCGCGTGGTCGAGCTTGTCGGCCCAGCCCGCGTAGTAGAAGAAGTGCGCGGCGACCAGCGGGAGGTCCGCGTCGCGCGTCTCCCTGATCGGCTTGCCGTTGTCCAGGGTCTCCAGGACGGCCAGCTCACGGCTGCGCTCCTGGATGATCCGGGCGATGCGGAAGAGGTACTTGGCGCGCTCGGAGCCGGGCAGCGCCGACCACTTCTCGAAGGCCTTGCGGGCCGCCTTCACCGCACGGTCGACGTCCTCGGCGCCCGCCTGGGCGATCTCGGAGAGGACCTCCTCGGTGGCGGGGGAGACGGTCTTGAAGACCTTGCCTTCGGCCGCCTCGACGAACTCGCCGTCGATGAACAGGCCGTAGTTGGGGGCGATGTCGACGACGGACCGGGACTCGGGCGCCGGTGCGTACTCGAATGCAGATGCCATGTTGATCAGTCCACCGTCACGTAATCGGGGCCGGAGTAACGGCCGGTCGCCAGCTTCTGGCGCTGCATCAGCAGGTCGTTGAGCAGGCTGGAGGCGCCGAAGCGGAACCAGTGGTTGTCCAGCCAGTCCTCACCCACGGTCTCGTTGACGAGAACCAGGAACTTGATCGCTTCCTTGGTGTTGCGGATGCCGCCGGCCGGCTTCACGCCGATCTGCACGCCGGTCTGGGCACGGAAGTCGCGCACCGCCTCCAGCATGAGCAGGGTGTTGGCCGGGGTGGCGTTGACCGCGACCTTGCCGGTCGAGGTCTTGATGAAGTCCGCGCCGGCCATCATGCCGAGCCAGGAGGCGCGGCGGATGTTGTCGTACGTGGACAGCTCGCCGGTCTCGAAGATCACCTTCAGGCGGGCGCGGTCGCCGCACTCCGCCTTGATCGCGGCGATCTGCTCGAAGACCTGCAGGTAGTGGCCGGCGAGGAAGGCGCCACGGTCGATGACCATGTCGATCTCGTCGGCGCCCGCGGCGATGGCGTCCGCCGTGTCGGCGAGCTTGACGGGGAGCGCGGCGCGGCCGGCCGGGAAGGCGGTGGCGACCGAGGCGACCTTGACGCCGGAGCCCGCGAGGGCTGCCTTGGCGGTGGCCACCATGTCCGGATAGACACAGACGGCGGCGGTCGTCGGGGTCGTGCGGTCGGTCGGATCGGGACGGACGGCCTTGGCGGCGAGCGCCCGGACCTTGCCCGGGGTGTCCGCGCCTTCGAGCGTCGTCAGGTCGATCATGGAAATGGCCAGGTCGATGGCGTACGCCTTGGACGTGGTCTTGATCGAGCGGGTGCCGAGGGCCGCGGCGCGCGCCTCCAGGCCGACGGCGTCGACGCCGGGCAGCCCGTGGAGGAAGCGGCGCAGCGCACCGTCGGACGCGGTCACGTCGGCGAATGCGGATGCTGCGGATGCAGTGGTGGGCATGGTCACCAGTCGAGCATATCTACGCGCGTAGCGACCTGTACAGGGGACGGGCTTCGCAGAGCCCGAGGTCACAGGCGGGCGTCGGCGTGGTGGCGGGTGCCGGGCGGGCGGGGCGAGCGCTGTCACTGGCCCGTGACATGGAGCGGACGACTCCTGAATACAAGATCAATAGATTTTTCCCAGCAGCCGGCCAGACCTCGCCGAACCCCCCGAACGGACTGAGAAAAAGCGGCATGCGACTCACGTATCCACCTGCCTGATCTCCAGGAGTCGTTATGCGCACCGCCCTTCGCACCGCCATCACCACCGCCCTCGTCGCGGGCGTCGCCCTCACCCCCGCCGTGGCGGCGGGTACCGCCTTCGCCGCCGACGGACCGGTCGCCGCCCCGGCTGCTCCGGCCGCCACCTCGCCGGCGTCGTCCGGCGTGCGGTCCGCCGACGTCAAGCCGTCCGACGAGGTCCCGGCCGAGGGCGGCACGGACGCCTCGGACGCTTCGGACGCGGTGAAGTCCGAGAAGGGCGCGCAGACCCCGGAGGCCGGGACCGCCGCGGTTTCCGCGAAGGGCACCCTCGTCCGTACCGAGACCCTCATGACCGGCACCGTCGCCAAGATCTACCAGGTCAACGAGCAGAACCACCGCGCCGAGCTGTTCCGCGAGGGCCACCCGGTCGGCGTCCTGGAGGCGATCACCCGCTCCGTCGCCGGCCAGGACAACGGCGAGTTCTTCGTCCTCAACCCGGACGGCACCACCCACAACTGGACCGGCAACATCGCGGGCCCCGAGACCGGCACCTACAAGCTCGCCGACGGGACCGTGCTCCAGCTCGGCAAGAAGGACGGCCGCTTCGGCCTCCAGCTGATCGAGAACGGCAAGGGCCGCGGCTACACCTACGTGACCGGTGCCCGCTCCGTCTGGACCTTCGGCAGGGCCGTCGTCGTCCTGGAGCAGGACGGCCAGTTCGCCGCGTACATCCCGGGTGCGTCGAAGCAGGGCGCCCCGCGACCGGTCGCCACGGGCGGCGCGCAGACCGAGCCGACCACCGGCGGGTCCGTCGTGGTCCTCGGCGCGTGCACGGTCAGCCGGACCGTCGACATCGGCGCGGGCACCAAGGCCGAGCTGTTCATGACCCGGCAGGGTCCGCTGGCCGAGTTCAGCACCGCCGACGACAACGGCGAGGACCAGGTCTTCGCGATGGTCGACCGGGCGCACCCGTCGCTGCCGAAGAGCGTCGGCATCGTCGGCCGGATCATCGACCCGAAGAGCGCCACGCCATCGCTCTTCACCCAGGTCGAGGGCGGCCCGGGTGCCAAGGGCGCGACGCACGCCTTCCCGAGGCTGCCGAAGGGCTGCACGTTCGAGAAGGCCCCGGGCGGTACGTCGAACGGCACCACGGACGCGGGCACGAACACGGGATCGGGCAGCGGAACCGGCGTCACCACCAACACCGGTCAGACCTCCGTCATCCCGAAGGGCGCGGTCGCCGCCGGTGCCGAGCTCGGCACCGAGGGCGACGGCACCGCGCTGCTCGCGGCCGGTGCCGGGGCCTCGCTCGCCGCCGCCGGTCTGGGCTTCGTGGTCCTGCGTCGCCGGTCCGCCGCCGCCCGCGTCTGACCCGTACGCGGGGACACACGTACTCCCTGCCTCGCACCATCCGTACCAAGGACCACCCGCACCCCGCAGCGCCCCGACTCCCTGCCCCTTGACCCGAGCGGGAGCGACACCCCACCCCGGCCGGTCGCCGCGTCCCGCGCGGTGGCCGGCCGGACCCGTCCGCCGTCCGCCGTCCGTCCGGAGTCCGCCCGTGAACCGCCGTCACCCCGCCCGTATCGCCCCCGTCCTCCTGTGCGCCGTCCTCGCCGCGCTCACCGGCTGCTCGGCCGGTGACGGGCAGCGGGCCGTCACCCCGCCCGCGCGGATCTCCGAAGCCGCCGCCCCCGCACCCACCGCGGCGCCCGTGAAGCCGCTCGCCCGCTCCCTGCCCGTGCGGGTCCGGGTCCCCGCCGCCGGGGTCGACACCGGCCCCACGGGGCCCGTCCTGGAACTCGGGCTCGCCGCCGACGGCACCGTCGAGGTGCCCTCGGTCGCGGACGCCGACCGGATCGGCTGGTACGACAAGGGCGTCACACCCGGGCAGAAGGGCCCCGCCGTCCTCATCGGGCACTTCGACACCGCCCGCGGCCCCGCCGTGCTGAAGAACGTCTCGAAGGTCGCGGTCGGCGACGAGATCACCGTGACCCGCGCCGACGGCACCACCGCGGTCTTCCGGGTCAGGGAGCTGGAGCAGGTCGGCAAGGACGCCTTCCCGACGGCCAAGGTGTACGGCGACACCGACCGCCCCGAGCTGCGCCTCATCACCTGTGGCGGCGAGCTGGTCGACGGCCACCGCCCCGACAACATCATTCTGTACGCGGATCTCGTGGCCACGCGGGCCGCCTGAGCCCCCACCGGCCCACTGAGGCAGAATCGGCCCCATGACGACCCCCGAGCCGACCCCCGAGCCCAGCCACGAGCCGAGCCGCGAGTCGACCCCCGAGCAGCCGTCCGCCGGGAAGAAGCCCGCGGGGCGGAAGCCCGCCGGGCAGAAGTCCGCAGGGCAGGAGTCCACGGGGCAGGAGTCCCCCGACCGCGTCTTCCGGTCGCCGCTCGGGATCGCGAGCGGGGTGTTCCTGCTGATCCTCGCGGCCCTGTTCGCCGGTGACGTGCTGTTCCGCGGCGAGGGCCGGTCGCCCTGGCTCGCGCTCGCGGGCCTCCTCCTCGCCGTGCCGCTGATCGTCGCCTTCACGATCCGGCCCGCCGTCTACGCCAACGACGACCGGCTCCGGATCCGCAACCCGTTCCGGTCGATCACGCTGCCCTGGTCGACGGTCGCCGACGTCCGCGCCGGCTACTCCAGCGAGGTCTTCACCCAGGACGGCGCCAAGTACCAGCTGTGGGCCATCCCGGTCTCGCTGCGCCAGCGCAAGAAGGCGGCCCGCCGCGCCTCCCGCGCCTCCCAGGACGACCCGCACGGCCGTACCTCGGTCACCGCCGACGTCCGGGACAGCGCCTCGCGCACCGCGCCCACCGACCAGACCGTCGCCGATCTGCGCGAGCTCGCCGAGCGCCGCGCCGGCACCCCGGGCGCGCGGGGCGAGGCGCGGGTGCGCTGGGCGTACGAGATCGTCGGCCCCGCGGCGGCCGGGCTGCTGCTCCTGGTGATCCTGCTCGCGACGCGCTGAGCTCTCTGGCCACGGGCCCGACCCTGCCTCGCGAGGCGCTGATCCTTCGCAGAATCGGCACGTCCACCGGCGGCGCGGGGCCCTGATCTGGTCAGACTGTCCTGTTCCGCATGGGTCGTACGCGCTGCCGGTGTCCTAGGGGCAACCTCCTGGTGAAGCGTGCGACCCCGCAATTGGTTTAGCACCCAACAGTCACCCCGGTCTCAATAGATTGCGCTTGCCGAGACTGTGGGGGTGGGGGCGATGACCAAGGACACCGGTGTGTCCGGGACGCGTTGTCTGGTCGACATGGGGGCCGACGGACGTTACGGATGGCGACTCGTCGCGCAGAACGGGAGGGTCGTCGCGCGTTCGGGGGTCTGTTACGACGACCACGCCCTGTGCCGGGAGGCCTTCGCGGCCCTCTGCACCGGACACGCGGACATGGCCGGCGGTGTGCAGCACACCGCCGGCGGCAATGGCTGGGTGTGGCTGCTGCGTGACGCCGAGGGGCGTACCGCCGCCCTCTCGGGGCGCTCCTACGAGCGCCATTCCACCTGTCGCACCGCCTATGCGCGGTTCCGTGCGCTGATCACCGCCGAGGGCCCCAGATGGGCCTCAACTGTCTTACGGTGAACGGAAGTTGCCCCGCGCACGCCCCTCGTTCACATCGAGGGGAACGCATGTCCACCGGGCGGGACTTACGTCCTTCCCGTGACGACCGAGACCCTTGACCCGCCGCCCGACCCGCCGCGACGGCTCCACGCCGACCCCGGCCTTCCCGACCGGGTGTTCCGCGCCGTCGCCCGCACCGGCGGCGGCCTCGTCCTCGCGGTCATGCTCCTCGTCGGCGGCTTCCTGCTCCTCCGCGCCTGGCAGGCCCTCGACCGCGCCGGCCTCTCCTTCCTCACCACCGAGAGCTGGGAGCCCGACGCCGGACGGTTCGGCATCGCGGCCGTCCTGCTCGGCACCGTCCTGATCGCCCTCGTCGCGATCGTCGTGGCCGTGCCGCTGGCCACCGGAGCCGCGCTCTACATCTCCGAGTACGCGGCGCCCCGGCTGCGCCGCACCCTGATCTCCACCGTCGACCTGATGGCCGCCGTCCCCTCCGTCGTCTACGGCCTGTGGGGCGTCTTCTGGCTGGAGGAGTCGATCCTCCCGATCGCCCGCTGGATCGCCACGTACTTCGGCTGGATCCCGTTCCTGCGCGTCGACGGCGCCGACCCCGACGATCCACTGGCCCCGCCCACCGTCTACACCTCGTCGACCTTCGTCGCCGGTCTCGTCGTCGCGATGATGGTCGCGCCGATCATCTGCTCGATCATGCGCGAGGTCTTCTCCCAGGCCCCTGCGGGCGAGCGCGAGGGCGCGTACGCGCTCGGCGCCACCCGCTGGGGCATGATCCGCAGCGTCGTCCTGCCCTTCGGCAAGGGCGGCATGATCGGCGGCACCATGCTCGGCCTCGGCCGCGCCCTCGGCGAGACCATCGCCGTCTACATGGTCATCTCGCAGGTCTTCACCATCCAGTGGCACGTCCTGCAGACCGGCACCAGCTCGGTGTCCTCGCTCATCGCCCTGCGCTACGGCGAGGCCACGCCCTTCGGCATGTCCGCCCTGATGGCGGCCGGCTTCGCCCTCTTCGTCATGACCCTGATCGTCAACTTCGCCGCTTCGTCCATCGTCGCGCGCAGTCGCTCCGGCGCCACCAGCGACGCCTAGCCCGTGCGCTCCTCAAGGGGGACCCGAACCCGATGACCATCGCCCCGGAGCGGCCGAGGCTGCGACCGCCCGCCGAGCAGGCCCCGCCGCCCCCCGGACCCGAACGCCGTCGCACCACCGGCACCACGCGCGCCTCCGACGCGTACGCGCTGCTCGGCGCCGCGGCCGCCTCGCTCGCCCTCACCTGGCTCCTCTTCGCCCGCCTGCTGCCCTTCAGCGGCGCCGTCGGCTTCGTGATCGTCGCGTACGTCCTCTTCCTCGGGCTGTACGCGCTGCTCGTCTCCTTCGACGAGGACGGGCCCGCCGTACGGGACCGGATCGCCGGAGTCGTCGTCCGGAGCCTCGGTCTGCTGCTCCTCGCCGTCCTCGTCTTCGTCGTCGCCTTCACGCTGTGGGAGGGCCGTAAGGCCCTCGTCCACCTCAACTTCTTCACCGAGGACATGAGCCTGGCGGGGCCCCTCGAACCGCTCGACGTCGGCGGCATCCTGCACGCCGTCGTCGGCACCCTCGAACAGGTCGGCATCGCGCTCGCGATCACCGTCCCCACCGGCATCGTCTGCGCCATCTTCCTCACCGAGGTGCCCGGGCCCTTCGCGCGCCTCGTCCGCACGATCGTCGAGGCCATGACGGCGCTGCCGTCGATCGTCGCGGGACTCTTCGTCTACGCGACCGTCATCCTGGCCCTGGGCACCGAACGTTCCGGCCTCGCGGCCTCGCTCGCCCTCTCCGTGATGATGCTCCCGATCATCATCCGCGCCTCCGACGTCGTCATCCGGCTCGTCCCGGGCACGCTGCGGGAGGCCTCGTACGCCATGGGGTCCTCGCGCTGGCGCACGGTCTGGCACGTCGTCCTGCCGACCGCCCGCTCGGGGCTGACCACGGCCGTGATCCTCGGCACCGCGCGCGGGGTGGGGGAGACCTCGCCCGTGCTGCTGACCGCCGGGTTCACCGCCGAGCTGAACGCCCTGCCGACCTCCGGCGCGCAGGTCTCCCTGCCGCTCGCCACCTTCGAGCTCGTCAAGTCGCCCGAACCGAACATGATCGCCCGCGGCTTCGGCACCGCCGCCGTCCTCATGCTGCTCGTCCTGCTCCTCTTCGTCCTCGCGCGGATCGCGGGCGGGCGCGGACCGGGGCAGCTGACGAAGCGCCAGGAGCGGCGCAGGGCCCTCGCGTCGCGGCAGGACGCGGCCCGGTGGATCTCCACCGCCGGCACTGCCCCGCACCCCGGCACCGCTTCCACCGCCGGGACGGCCACGCACCCCGGCACCGCTTCCGCCGCCGGGACGGCCCCGGCCCCCGGGACCGGTTCCGCCCCCGGGACGGCCTCCGCCGCCGCCTCCAGGTCCTCCGCCGCGCCCGCCGACCGATCCGTACCTCCGAGGAGCACGCCGTGAGATCCGCCGCCCCGCTCGCCCGCACCGCCCTGGGGCTCGCCGCAGCCCTGTGCGCGGTGCTCGCCCTGCTCGTCCATCCGCCCGCCGCGCAGGCCGCGGGATACACCAAGATCACCGGCTCCGGCTCCACCTGGAGCTCCAACGCCGTCGAGCAGTGGCGCCGCAACATCGGCGCCAACGTCGGCCTCACGGTCAACTTCAACGCCAACGGATCCTCGCAGGGCCGCGAGCAGTTCAAGAACGGCACCGTCGACTTCGCCGTCTCCGAGATCCCGTACGGCCTCAACGACGGCGGCGCCACCGACGTGCCGCCGCGCCGGGGCTACGCGTACATGCCGATCGTCGCCGGCGGCACCGCCTTCATGTACAACCTGCGGATCGGCGGCCGCCAGGTCACCAACCTCCGCCTCTCGGGACCCGTCCTCGCGAAGATCTTCACCGGTCGGCTGACCATGTGGAACGCGCCGGAGATCAAGGCCGACAACCCCGGCCTGAACCTCCCCGCCCGTCGCGTCGTCCCCGTCGTGCGCTCCGACGGCTCGGGCACCACGGCCCAGTTCACCACCTGGCTCGCCAAGGAGAACGGCTCCGTCTGGGACGACTACTGCCGTCGAGCCGGCCGCTCCACCCCCTGCGGCATGACCTCGTACTTCCCGGTCGTGCCCGGCACCACCACCGTCGCCAAGTCCGGCTCGCTCGGCGTCTCCGCGCACGTCCGCCAGCCGCAGGGCGAGGGCGCCATCACGTACGTCGAGTACTCGTACGCGATCAACGCGCACTTCCCGGTCGTCAAGGTGCTCAATGCCTCCGGCTACTACGTCGAGCCGACCGCCCAGGCCGTCGCCGTCGCCCTGCTCAAGGCCCGGATCAACTCCGACCGGAACTCGACGAACTACCTGACGCAGATCCTCGACGACGTCTACCGCTCCCGGGACGAGCGCAGCTACCCGCTCTCCAGCTACAGCTACATGGTCGTCCCCACCTCGGAGACCGCCCCGCACACCACCGAGAAGGGCCGCTCGCTCGGCACCTTCGCCCGCTACTTCCTCTGCGAGGGCCAGCAGCAGGCCGAGGAGCTCGGCTACTCGCCGCTCCCCAGGAACCTCGTGCAGGCCGGCTTCGACCAGGTCCGCCGGATCCCCGGCGCGCCGACCGGCGCGGTCGACCTGTCCGACTGCCGCAACCCCACCTTCTCGGCCGACGGAACGAACACCCTCGCCAAGAACGCGCCGCGGCCGAAGGCCTGCGACAAGCGCGGTCCGGCGCAGTGCGGTGACGGCACGGGCGGCGCGAAGGGCACGAACACCCAGGTGAACAACGGCGGTTCGACCGGCGGATCCGCCACGGGCGGCTCGACCGCCGACAACGGGAACGGCTCGGGCTCGGGCGGCTCCGGCGGCTCGACCGGCACCGGCTCCGACGGATCGGGCTCCACCGGCGGTCCGGGTGGCGGCGGTACGGGCGGGGCCACCGGCTCCGGCGCCAACTCCGGCACGGGCAACGGAGGTTCCGCGAACGGCGGTACGGGCGGGGGCGCGGCATCCGGCGGCGCCGACGGCGGCGCCACGGGCGGCGGAGCCGTGGACCCCGACACCGGCGAGGTCATCGGCGACGGCGGCGGTACGGGCGGTGGCACCGGCGGCGGCCAGGACTCCGGCGGCAACCAGATCGTCGGCACCCCGGTCACCCTCGCCGCCGACACGGGCGGCGGTCTGCGCGGCATCCTCATGGCCCTCTCCGCCTTCCTGCTCCTCGCCACCGTCATCGCGCCGCCGCTCGTCGGCCGCGCGCTCGCGGCCCGGGCCGAACGCCACGGAGGCGGACAGTGAGGCCGACGCTCACCCGGAGGGCCGGACTCGGGGCGCTCCTCACCGCCGTCGTACTCGCCCTCGCACCGCTGCCGCGGGACACGCCCGCGGCGGCCGCGACCGGCCCGTCGCAGAACTCGGCGGTGACGAAACGGGGCACCAGGGGACCGTACGACGACTTCTCGAAGCTCGAAGTGACGGTCCACCAGACGAGGAACCTGCGCTCGCAGGGGCTGAGCGTGACCTGGAAGGGCGGGAAGCCGACGCAGGGCCGGAACACCGACTACCTCCAGATCATGCAGTGCTGGGGCGACGACCCGGCAGGGCCGAGGCGCGAGCAGTGCCAGCTCGGCGCCGGCGCCAAGGGCTCCGACTTCGGCGCCTTCATCGGCAGCCGGCTCCTCCCGGTCGGCTCCGACCCGCTGGAGAAGCAGTACGGCGAGCGGATCCCCGACCCGGAGTACCCGGGGCAGATGACCGACCCGTTCGTGCCCTTCGCCCCGGTCTCCGGCCCGGCCACGACCAAGCCCACCGACTGGACCTACTTCAGCCCCGGCGACAGCAACGAGGAGTTCTTCGCCACCACGCAGCCCGACGGCACGGGGGAGATGGGCTTCAACCTCCAGTCCACCCGGGAGGCCCCGCACCTGGGCTGCGGCGACCCCATCGGTTCGGGCGCGCACGTGCGCGGCCGAGGCTGCTGGCTCGTCGTCGTGCCCCGCGGCTCCCACGACCCGAACGGGACCACCGGGCGCCCCGTCACCTCCGCGTTCTCCACCACCAATTGGAACCAGCGCATCGTCTTCCCGCTCGACTTCCTGCCCGTCCGCGAGCCCTGCCCCACGGACAAGGCCGAGCGCCGCATGACCGGATCCGAGCTGGTCACGGACGCGCTCACCTCATGGCAGTCCTCGCTCTGCGCCGACGGCAGCACCCGCTTCACCTTCACCCAGCGCGGTGAGGACCTGGCCCGGGGCAACCTGCTGAACCCGACCTCCACCTCGCCCGGTCTCGCCTTCACCGTCGAACCCGTGGAGGGCGGGGAGAAGGCCGGCTTCGTGCACGCGCCCGTCGCCGTCAACGGTCTCACCGTGGGCCTCTACTGGGAGGCCGACAAGATCGGACTCGTCAAGGACCTGAAGCTGAACCCCCGGCTCCTGGCGAAGCTGCTCACCGGCTCGTACCCGTACGACGTACGGCTCCTCAGCGACAAAGCGCCCGTCCCCGACCACCTCAAGGGCAACCCGGAATCGATCCTCCGGGACCCGGAATTCCTGAAGCTGAATCCTGAATTCAAGGAGTTCCAGCAGTCGGTGATGAACTACCCGGGTGGAATTCTGCTTGCCGCCGACCGCTCGGACAGCACCAGGATCGTCTGGAACTATCTTCGTTCCGACCGCGATGCGCGCGCCTTCCTCGAAGGAAATGCGGACCCCTGGGGAATGAAGATCAACCGCTACTTCAAGGATCTCGGGCTCGCCTCGGCCGGCTCCTACGAGTTCCCGAAGGCCGACCCCACGGAGACGAAGCTGGTCGAGGGGGAGCTGGACATCACGTACGGCATGGTCGACCGCTCCCCGTACGCCATCGACCTGCACGACGCCGCACGCGCGGTCCGGCGGGGCACCAACGGCGCCAAGGACCGTGCGGCGCCCGACACGGCGACCGGCGGGCTGAAGCTCACGAGCGGCGACGTCCCCCCGGGCTCCCGCCGCGCCTACGGCATCACCGACGTGGCCTCGGCGGCCCGCTACCAGCTCCAGATCGCGG
The DNA here is from genome assembly GCF_044752965.1 of Streptomyces sp. NPDC088553. NCBI lineage: Bacteria > Bacillati > Actinomycetota > Actinomycetes > Kitasatosporales > Streptomycetaceae > Streptomyces > Streptomyces sp. NPDC088553. Next base: position 685,387 of record NZ_JBIVMG010000005.1, read on the forward strand.
CCCTGCCGAACGCCGACGGCACCTACGTCCACCCCACCACCACCGCCATGCTCAAGGCGGTCGACCAGTTCGAGGACTCGGCCGTGCCGGGGGTCCTGACGGCCGACCCGGCCCGGGCCAGGAACGGCGCCTACCCGCTGACGGTGGTGACGTACGCCGCCGCCTCCACCGGCCTTCCTGCCGACGCCCGCAGGGACTACGCGCGCGTGCTGCGGTACGCGGCCGGACCAGGCCAGAAGCAGGGCACCGCCCCCGGTGAGCTGCCCCTCGGCTACGCGCCGATGCCCGCGAAGCTGAAGGCCCGGGCCGCCGCCGCGGCCGACCGCCTGGAGCGCGGGGCGCCGACCGGACCGGGCTCCACCACGGGCGGCGCGGCCGGCGGTTCGCCCGGCGGTGCCGGAGGTGCGAGCGGAGGCTCGGACTCCGGCGGCGGGCAGGGGACGAGCGGTTCCGCGGGCACCGGCTCCGCCACCTCCGGTGGTTCGGGTCCCGGCGGCGGGTCCGCGGGCGGCGCGGACGCCGGCGGGTCCTCCGGGGCGCCGTCCTCCGCCGCCCCGCCGCCCTCCGGCGGAGGCACGAACGGCTCCGGCGGCGCATCCGGGGAGAAGCTCGCCGACACCGGCAGCACCCCGTCGCAGGTGCTCGGCGTCATCCGCTGGGTCCTTCTCTCGGTCCTGGTCGTCGGCGGTCTCGCCGGTATCGCGGGCCCAGCGGTGCTCGCCGCGGCCGGCCGCCGCCGAATTCCCTCGGATTCACCTAGGACAGGAATTCGTAACCTGAAGAGCGGCTGAACGTGGTGGCCGCCCCTGTCACCCGTACGGAATTGTTGTTCCCGGCCGGTCGACGGACCGGCCGGTTGAAGAATCCGGATTTTGCTTGTGCGTCCATTCCATGACATCCGTTTCCACGGAGGAGATCAGAAGTGAACGTCAAGTCCCGCGCTCGTATCGGTGCCGCCCTCGGTGTGGCCGCCCTCGGTCTCGGTGTCGCCCTCGCCCCCGCCGCGCAGGCCGACCCCAACCCGATCACCCAGTACCGCACCCTTGCCGGCGTCGGTTCGGACACGACCCAGGACGTCCTCAACGGCCTCGGCAACGTCGTCGTCAACGCCCTCGGCCAGAAGATCATCGCGTCCTGGGACGCCACCGGCTCCGCCACCATCAAGACCAAGGCGACCGGCTGTGTGATCAACCGTCCGAACGGCTCCTCGGCCGGCATCGACGCCCTGCGCAACGCCGTGGACACCAACTCCGGCTGCCTCGACTTCGCCCGCTCCTCGCGTGGCCCGGCCGACACCAGCACCACGGACCTGACCTGGATCCCGTTCGCCAAGGACGCGGTCTCCTGGGCCAAGCGCTCCGACAGCACGCTGCCCTCCGACCTGACGTCGACGCAGCTCAAGGACATCTACGAGTGCAACCTCACGACCCTCAACGGCGTGGCGCTCACCCCGATCCTGCCGCAGAGCAACTCCGGAACGCGGCAGTTCTTCCTCTCCTCCATCGGCGTGACCACCCCCGGCGCCTGCGTCCAGCAGGGTGTCCAGGAGAACGACGGCACCGTCCTCGACAGCGCCGGTGACGTCGCCCCGTACTCCGTCGCCTCCTACACGGCGCAGGAGAAGGGTGTCGTCACCAACCGCCGCGGCGCTGCCGTCCTCGGCTCCGTCGGCACCGTCGCCCCGCGCAACGCCGACAAGACGCTGAACCTGGCCTTCCCCTTCCTGCGCGACGTCTACAACGTCGTCCCGACGGCGAAGCTGACCAACGCCACGGTCTCCTCCACCTTCGTCGGCTCGACCTCCAAGGTCTGCGCCGCCACCACGACCATCACCAACTACGGCTTCGGCTCCCTCGGCACCGCCTGCGGCGCCACGACCGTCAAGGGCGAGCGCTGATCACCACCGCTCCCTGACCGCACACCGGCCGGGCACCTTCGGGTGCCCGGCCCCCGGGCGTACCCGTGGCGCATGCGCGCCGACCACCACCGCTTCCCGGCCTCCCGCCGGCCGGGCGCCCCGCCCGAGCAGGCGACGGCCCGCCGGCCCACCCACTCCCGCAACCGATCCTGGGGGACTCGCATGAACCGCCCCGCACCACTCAGATCACCCGTCGCGCTGCTCATGGCGCTCGCCGTCCTCTGCGGCACCCTCGCCGTCGTCCTGGCCATGGCCGCCCCCGCCAAGGCCGCCACGCTGCACGGTGCCTTCACGCTCCAGGGCGGTTCGGGATCCCTCACCGACAAGCCCATCGGCACGGGGGTCAGCACCTCCGCCGCCTGCCCCGCGCCGGCCGACCCCGCGCGGCCCTACGTCAAGGTCCGGCTCGGCGTGGTCGAGCCCGGCCTCAGCGGCACCTTCCACGACCTCGCGGTCACCGTCGCGGGGGAGCCCCTGAGCGGTGGCGCCTTCACCCGGCCCGTCGACGTCGAGGCCGACTCGCTGTCGCTCCAGGACGGTCTGAAGCGCTTCATCCCCGAAGGCCCGCTGGACGGCCGGTACGAGCTCCGCCTCTACTGCCGGACCGCGATCGGGGCCGAGACGGAGAACTTCTTCTCCACGATGGTCCAGGTCACCGGTGACGCCTGGGCCCCGATCACACAGAAGGCGACCCTCCTTGAGGTCGTGTCCGAACCCGGCACCGCCGTCGTGGGCGAACCGGCCAGGATCATCGCGAACGTACAGCCCGAGGAGGCCGCCGGAACGGTGAACTTCCAGAAGTTCGTGAACGAGGAACTCGTCGACATCGGCACCGTCGACGTCACCGCCGGGAAGGCGGAGGTCACCGTCACCGAGTCCGCCGTCAACAACGACGGACTGCCCGTGGTCGCCACCTTCACCCCCACCGACCCGGAGGCCCACACCCCGGCGTCCTTCGTCTACTCGCTGTACGTGACCCGGCCCACGCCCACCCCCACCGGCACCACTCCGACGCCGACCGGCACCGGCACCCCCACCCCGACCGTCGACCCCACCGCCACCGACACGCCCACGCCGACGGACACGCCGACCGACCCGCCCAGCGAGACGCCGAGCGACACCCCGAGCCCGACCGGCACGCCCTCGCCGACCGCGAGCGGTGACGCCGACACCACGGGCGGCACCGGTACGAGCGGCGGCTCCGGAGGCGACTCCGGCGGCACCGGTACGAACGGCGGATCCGGCGACTCCGGCAGCGGCGGCTCCGGCGGTACCGACACCGACGGCGGCAACGGCGGCAGCCTGGCCTCCACCGGAGCCTCCGCCGCCTCCGCGGCCCTCGGCTCCCTCGCGCTCTGCCTCCTCGGCGCGGCGGCCGTGATCCAGACCCGCCGCCGCAAGGCGGGCGCCCGCCCGTGACCACCGCACCGCCACCCACCGCCCCCCGCGCCGGGCTCGCCCTGGCCGGGGCGGCGCTGTGCGTTCTCGCCGCGCTGCTCATCGGCTTCGCCGCCAACCTCACCGTCGTCGGACACCTCCAGCACGCCCGCGAGCAGTCCACCGCCTACGACGACCTGCGCGAGCAACTCGCCCTCGGCACCGCCCCGGTGGGACAGCTCACCTTCGACGGGAGACCGCTCGCACCGGGCGCGCCCGTCGCCCTGCTCCGCATCCCCGCGCTCGGACTCCGCGAGGTCGTCGCCGAGGGCACCACCTCCGAGGTCCTCATGTCGGGCCCCGGACACCGCCGCGACACCGCCCTGCCCGGCCAGGCCGGCACCAGCGTGATCATGGGTCGCAAGTGGGGTTACGGCAGCCCCTTCAACGACGTGCACCGGCTGCCGAACGGCGCCCGCGTCGAGGTGACCACCGGTCAGGGCAAGGCCGTGTACGAGGTCACGGGCGTCCGGCACCCCGGCGACCCCAACCCCGCGGCTCTGGGCCAGGGCCAGGGACGGCTCACCCTCATGACCGCGAGCGGTGGCGCGTACACCCCCGAGGACGTCGTCCGGATCGACGCCCGGCTCATCGGCGCGGCCCAGCCCAGCCCGCCCAGGCCGCTGCGCCCCGGCTGGATCACCGCCGCCGAGAAGCCCCTCGCGGGCGACCCCGACGCCTGGCCCGGGATCTTCCTCGGCGCCCAGGCGCTGCTGGTCGCCGCCCTGCTCACCGTCCTCGCCCGCCGCCGCTGGGGAAACCGCCAGACCTGGGTCACCGCCGTCCCGGTCCTCGTCGCCCTCGGGGTCCTCGTCTCCGGCGAGCTGACCCGGCTCCTGCCCAACCTCCTCTGAGAGCTGTGGAGTTCACACCGTGACCGATCTCGTCGACACCGTCACCCTGCCGCCCGTGCCGGACGGCGGCACCACGGCCCCGTCCCGGGCCGCCGCCCTCGAAGCCGACTCCGTCTCCGCCTGGTTCGGCGACCGCAAGGTCCTCGACCGGGTCTCGCTCGCCATGCCCGCCCGTGAGGTCACCGCCCTCATCGGCCCCTCCGGCTGCGGCAAGTCGACCTTCCTGCGCATCCTCAACCGGATGCACGAGCTCACCGGCACCGCCTCGCTCGCAGGCCGGGTCCTCCTCGACGGCGCCGACATCTACGACCGGGGCCGCCGCATCACCCACGCCCGCCGCGAGATCGGCATGGTCTTCCAGAAGCCCAACCCGTTCCCCGCGATGTCCCTGTACGAGAACGTCCTCGCCGGACTGAAGCTCGGCGGCATCCGGGCCGGCAAGGAGGCCAAGGACGACCTCGTCGAGGAGTGCCTGACCCGAGCCGGCCTCTGGAACGAGGTCAGGGACCGGCTGCGGCAGCCCGGCGGGGCGCTCTCCGGCGGCCAGCAGCAGCGCCTGTGCATCGCCCGCTCGCTCGCCGTCCGCCCCCGCGTCCTGCTGATGGACGAGCCCTGCTCGGCGCTCGACCCGACCTCCACCCGGCGCGTCGAGGAGACCATCGCCGAGCTGAAGTCCGAGGTCACCGTCGTCATCGTCACCCACAACATGCAGCAGGCGGCCCGCGTCTCCGACTCCTGCGCCTTCTTCCTCGCCGAACAGGGCACCCCCGGCGTGATCGTCGAGCAGGGACCCACCGGGACGGTGTTCGACTCCCCGACCGACCCGCGCACCGCCGACTACGTCAACGGCCGCTTCGGCTGACGGGCCGGGGGCCGGCGGGGCGGCGGGCCGACGGGCGGCGAGCTTGACGGGCCGGGAGGGCCCGCCCCCGGCGTACGCCCCCGGCGTGCGGGAGTCGTCCGGCATCAGCTGCCGTACGGGGTTCACCCGGACGGCCGAAGGGCCGGTACGGAGACTCCGTACCGGCCCTTCCACCGTGTCCTGCGCGGCGGTCCTGTCCGCGGTCCTGCCCGGCGGTCTTCGCGGCGGATCAGAGTCCGGCCGCGGCCGACAGATCCCGCTTGATCGCCACCAGCACCTCGTTGGCCGTCGCCCGCGCCGGGACCAGGTCGACCGCCGCGGCGACCGGCACCACGACCTCCAGGTAGCACTTGAGCTTGGGCTCCGTGCCGCTCGGGCGGACGATCACCCGGGCCTTGTAGTCGCCCTCCAGGTGGTAGCGCAGCCCGTCCGTCGGGGGCAGCGACTCCGTGCCCTTCGTCAGGTCCTCCGCCGACACGACCGTCAGACCGGCGAGCGAGACCGGCGGCCGCTCGCGCAGCGCCGCCATGGCGTTCGCGATGACGCTCAGGTCCTCGACCCGCACCGACAGCTGGTCCGTGGCGTGCAGCCCGTGCGCGATCGCCAGGTCGTCGAGCAGGTCGGTCAGCGTGCGGCCCTGCTCCTTGAGCACCGACGCCAGCTCGGTCACGAGCAGCGCCGCCGTGATGCCGTCCTTGTCGCGGACGCCCTCCGGGTCGACGCAGTAGCCGAGCGCCTCCTCGTAGCCGTACCGCAGGCCCTCGACGCGGGCGATCCACTTGAAGCCGGTCAGCGTCTCCTCGTAGCCGACGCCCGCGGCCTCCGCGATCCGGCCGAGCAGCGAGGACGACACGATCGACTCGGCGAACACGCCCGTCGCGCCCTTGTGCACCAGGTGCGCGGCGAGCAGCGCGCCCACCTCGTCGCCGCGGAGCATCCGCCAGCCGCCCACGACGGTCGCGTCGGGCACGGCGACGGCGCAGCGGTCGGCGTCCGGGTCGTTGGCGATGATCAGGTCGGGGTCCACGGCCCGGGCCGCCTCGAAGGCGAGGTCCATGGCACCCGGCTCCTCCGGGTTCGGGAACGCGACCGTCGGGAACGCCGGGTCGGGCTCGGCCTGCGCGGCGACGAGCGCGGGCGGCGGGAAGCCGGCCCGGGCGAAGGCGGCCGTCAGGACGTCCTTGCCGACGCCGTGCATGGCCGTGTAGACGGTCCGCGCGGTGCGGGGGGACCCGGAGGTCAGGACCGCGTCCGTACGCTCCAGGTAGGCGTTCAGGACCTCGTCGCCGAGGGTCTCCCAGCCGGCCTCCGGGCGGGGCACGTCGTGCAGCGAGCGGATCGCGTCGATCTCGGCGGCGATCTCCGCGTCGGCCGGCGGCACGATCTGCGAGCCGTCGCCCAGGTAGACCTTGTAGCCGTTGTCGCGCGGCGGGTTGTGGCTCGCGGTCACCTCGACGCCGGCGACGGCGCCCAGATGCCTTATGGCGTACGCGAGGACGGGCGTCGGCAGCGGGCGGGGGAGGAGCGCGGCGCGCAGCCCGGCGCCGGTCATCACGGCGGCGGTGTCGCGCGCGAAGTCGGCCGACTTGTAGCGGGCGTCGTAGCCGATGACGACGAGACCGCCCTCCTGGCCCTTCGCCCTGAGGTACGCGGCGAGGCCGGCGGCGGCGCGGATGACGACCGAGCGGTTCATCCGCATGGGCCCGGCGCCGATCTCACCGCGGAGGCCGGCGGTGCCGAACTGCAGCGTGCCGGCGAAACGGGCGGCGAGCTCGTCGCTCGCGCCGCGGTCGAGGAGCGCGGCGAGCTCCTCCCGGGTCTCCGGGTCGGGGTCCTCGGCGAGCCATGCCTGGGCCTGGGCGAGGAGATCGTCCTGCGTCACGGTGTGCCTTTCGGGGGAGGCGGGCGGCGGGTGGGTGCGGGGTGGGCCGCTGCGCGGAGCTTTTCCCCGCCCCGCCCCTTCCCGTAACCGGGGCTCCGCCCCGGACCTCGCGCCTCACACGCCGGCGGGGCCGGATTCTCCGCCTGCGGGGCGGAGAATCCGGCCCGCAGGCGATCGAGGGCACGGCGACGGGCCGTACGGGGTCCGGGGGCGGAGCCCCCTGGTTCGGGAAGGGGCGGGGTGGGGAAAGAGGCCCCGCGCAGCGGCCCCAGCGAGCCGGGAGGCTCAGATCCGGTCGAGGACGCGCGTCAGGAGCTCGCCCATGCGGGCGGCCGAGTCGCGCCCCGCCTGGAGGACCTCCTCGTGGTTCAGCGGCTCGCCCGAGAGCCCCGCCGCCAGGTTGGTGACCAGCGAGATGCCGAGGACCTCCGCGCCCGCCTCGCGCGCGGCGATGGCCTCGAGGACGGTGGACATGCCGACCAGGTCGCCGCCGAGCACGCGGACCATGTTGATCTCGGCCGGGGTCTCGTAGTGCGGGCCGGGGAACTGCACGTAGACGCCCTCTTCGAGGGTCTCGTCGACCTCCTTGCACAGCGCGCGCAGCCGCGGCGAGTACAGGTCGGTGAGGTCGACGAAGTTCGCGCCGACGATCGGCGAGGCGGCCGTAAGGTTGAGGTGGTCGCTGATGAGGACCGGCTGGCCGGGGCGCATGCCCTCGCGCAGGCCGCCGCAGCCGTTGGTCAGGATGACCGTCTTGCAGCCTGCGGCGACGGCGGTGCGGACGCCGTGGGCGACGGAGGCGACACCGCGGCCCTCGTAGAAGTGGGTGCGGCCGAGGAAGACGAGGGCGCGCTTCTCACCGATCTTGTACGAGCGGACCTTTCCGCCGTGGCCCTCGACGGCGGGCGGCGGGAAGCCGGGCAGGTCGGTCACCGGGAACTCGGCCTCGGGGGCACCGAGGGCGTCGACGGCGGGCGCCCAGCCCGAGCCCATGACCAGGGCGACGTCGTGGTTCTCGACTCCGGTCAGCTCGCGAAGACGTGCGGCAGCGGCCTCGGCGGCCTCGTACGGGGTGGCAGTTGCGTTCACTGACTCTCTCGCCTCGGGGAGGGGGGTCCGAGGCTGGCCCCGGACGGATTTGATACGCGCAGAAGCGTAGCCGGAGTTTGCCTACGCGCGTAGATGACGATGCCGACGGACATGCGATCGTTGTCTTGTCGTTTCCGACGAATGGCACTGGGGAGGAGTCGCCTTCGCCCTCGGTGGTTCCCACACCCCCGGCCGGCTTCCCGCCGGCGTCAGCAGGGACGCTTGCGCAACTCCATCACGTAGTCGTGCGGCGCGCCCGCCGACTCGGCCGCGTCGGCGACCTCGCCCAGGTACCGCGCCGAGGGCAGCCCGCCCTCGTACGCGTTGAGGACGTACACCCAGGCCGGCTCCTCGCCGTCCAGGGTGTGCACCCGGACCCGCATCCGGCGGTAGATGTCGAGCCCGACGCCCTCCCAGCGGTCCATGGACTCCTCGTCCATCGGCGCGATGTCGTACAGCGCCACGAAGACCTGGGAGCGCGGGGCCTCCACGATCGTGGCCAGCGCGCCGTCCCAGCCCATCTGCTCGCCGCCGAAGGTGAGCCGCCAGCCGCTGAGCCAGCCGGTGCCGCGCAGTGGGGAGTGCGGTGCGCGGCGGCTCATCAGCCGCGCGTCGAGGTTGCCGGCGAAAGCGGCGTAGAGCGACATGGGACCGAGGGTACGGGAGGGGGCGGGGTGTCCGGAGAACTCCGAGGTGGCGGCCGCGGGGTACGCCCGGGGGACGCGCGTACCCCTTCGGAGGCCCCGGCGTGAGGCCGCGCCGGGCGTGCGGGAGAATGGGGTACGCACTTGAAGCGTGCGGGACAATGGCGTACGCACTGCATCCCAGCGGGGGGACCCCCCGGCAGAACGAGAGCGCGAGGCGTAGATCCCAGTGACCCGGATCGTGATCATCGGCGGCGGACCCGGCGGATACGAGGCGGCCCTGGTGGGCGCCCAACTCGGCGCGGAGGTGACCGTCGTCGACTGCGACGGCCTCGGCGGCGCGTCCGTCCTGACCGACTGCGTCCCCTCCAAGACCCTGATCGCCACCGCCGAGGTGATGACCACCTTCGACTCCTCGTACGAGGAGCTCGGCATCATCGTCGCGGACGACACCCCGCACGTGGAGCAGGCCGCCCGTGTCGTGGGCGTGGACCTCGGCAAGGTCAACCGACGGGTGAAGCGCCTCGCGCTCGCCCAGTCGCACGACATCACCGCCTCCGTCACCCGGGCCGGCGCCCGGGTGCTGCGCGGCCGCGGCCGGCTCTCCGGCCGGCAGGCGATGGACGGCTCCCGCCAGGTGGTCGTCACGGCCGCCGACGGCACCGAGGAGACGCTGACCGCGGACGCCGTGCTGATCGCGACCGGTGGCCACCCGCGCGAGGTGCCGGACGCCAAGCCGGACGGCGAGCGCATCCTGAACTGGACGCAGGTCTACGACCTCAAGGAGCTCCCGGAGGAGCTCATCGTGGTCGGTTCCGGTGTGACGGGTGCCGAGTTCGCCGGCGCCTACCAGGCCCTCGGCTCCCGGGTCACCCTGGTCTCCTCCCGCGACCGCGTGCTGCCCGGCGAGGACCCGGACGCCGCCGCCGTCCTGGAGGACGTGTTCCGCCGCCGCGGCATGAACGTCATGGCCCGCTCCCGCGCCGAGTCCGCCAAGCGGGTCGGCGACCGGGTCGAGGTCACCCTCGCGGACGGCCGGGTCATCTCCGGCACGCACTGTCTGATGGCGGTCGGCGCGATCCCGAACTCGGCCGGAATGGGTCTGGAGGAGGCGGGCGTCAAACTGAAGGACTCCGGTCACATCTGGACCGACAAGGTCTCCCGTACGACCGCCCCCGGCGTGTACGCGGCGGGTGACGTGACCGGTGTCTTCGCGCTCGCCTCGGTGGCCGCGATGCAGGGCCGTATCGCGATGTACCACTTCCTCGGCGACGCGGTGGCCCCGCTCAACCTGAAGACGGTCTCGTCGAACGTCTTCACCGACCCCGAGATCGCCACCGTCGGCTACACGCAGGCCGACGTGGACGCGGGCAAGATCGACGCCAAGGTCGTCAAGCTGCCGCTGCTGCGCAACCCGCGCGCGAAGATGCAGGGCATCCGGGACGGCTTCGTCAAGATCTTCTGCCGTCCGGGCACCGGGATCGTGGTCGGCGGCTGTGTCGTCGCGCCGAAGGCGAGCGAACTGATCCATCCGATCTCGATCGCGGTCGACAACAATCTGACCGTCGAACAGATCGCAAATGCTTTCACCGTGTACCCCTCCCTGTCGGGTTCGATCGCGGAAGTGGCACGGCAGTTGCACACCCGGAAGTCCGCGGGCGAGGTCTGACATCCCTCCGGGCGGCCCTCCGGCGCACGGCTCCCGCCTGCGGGAACGGTTCGCCGACTTGGACAACCCCCGGCAAGGCGGGGCATAGTCCTGGCGCACGACGGATCAACGGCGGGGTCTCCCATACCACTTGGAGGCCCCGTCTGTGTGCATCTTCTGCAATTCGGCGCATAGTGCTGAAAAGTATCGGCCGGTCACGTTACTGTCAGTTTCGTGTTCGCTGCAGAACGTCGCCAGTTGATCCTCGAAATGGTGCGAGCCAATGGGGCCGTGTCGCTCCGCGAGCTCGCCCGCGTCGTCCAGACCTCTGAGGTGACCGTACGGAGAGACGTACGGGCCCTTGAGGCAGAAGGACTCCTCGACCGCCGGCACGGCGGTGCGGTGTTGCCGGGCGGATTCACGCGAGAATCCGGCTTCCCGCAGAAATCCCATCTCGCGACCGCGGAGAAGACGGCCATCGCCGACGTCGCCGCGAGCCTCGTCGAAGAAGGCGAGGCCATCGTCGTCGGCGCCGGGACGACCACGCAGGAGCTGGCCCGCCGGCTCGCCCGCGTGCCCGGACTGACCGTGGTCACCAACTCGCTCCTGGTCGCCCAGGCCCTCGCCCACGCCAACCGGGTCGAGGTCGTGATGACCGGCGGCACCCTGCGCGGCTCCAACTATGCCCTGGTGGGCAGCGGTGCCGAGCAGTCGCTCCAGGGGCTCCGGGTCTCCCGCGCCTTCCTCTCCGGGAGCGGGCTCACCGCCGAGCGCGGCCTCTCCACGTCCAACATGCTCTCCGCGAGCGTGGACCGGGCGCTGGTCCAGGCGGCGGCCGAGGTCGTGGTCCTCGCCGACCACACCAAGCTCGGCTCCGACACCATGTTCCAGACGGTGCCGACGGACGTCATCACCCGCCTGGTGACCGACGAACCGCCCGCCCACGACGACCGGGCCGCCACCGAGCTCCAGGCCCTCGCCGACCAGGGCGTGCAGATCGCCGTCGCCGGTACGGGCTCCGCGGGCGGCCCCACGGGCGGTGACCAGGTCCCCCCGGGCGCCCGGCCCCGCCGTGACATGCCGCTCCCGGTGCAGCGCGGCCGGATGGCGGCGGGTCAGTTCCGGGGACCGGGCGGAGGGATGGCCGCCGAGACGCTGGAGCGCACGGCGCGGGTCGCCGACATGCGGCGCCGCTGAGCCGGGGGGCCCTCCCCCAGGGGTCCCGCGCGCCGCCGTCGAACCTTCCCTGCCGCAGCGGCAGTTGCCGCCCCGGTCTTTCTCAGTCCTTGATGCCCCGAAGGGTCAGCGCGAGCAGGCGGTCCGCCAACTCCGCGTCCTCCGGGCACTGTTCCGCCGCCAGCGCGATCGCGTTGGTCAGCTGCATCAGATCGCCGATCGACACGTCGGCACGCACCAGACCGGCCTCCCTGGCGCGCCCGAGCAGCCGCTCACCCGCCGCGCGCAGCGGCTCGCTGCACTGGGCGAGCGCCGAACTCCGGTCGTACGAGGCGGACATCAGCGCGTGTGCGAGCCCCCGGTACTCGCCCGCGTGGGCGATCAGCGCCCGCAGCCACTCCACGAGCGCCCGGCACGGTTCCTCGGCCTCGGCCAGCTCTCCCGAACGGTGCAGGAGCTCCGCGAGGGCCTCCTGGAAGACCGAGCTGAGCAACTCGGCCCGGGTGGGGAAGTGGCGGTAGAGGGTGCCGATGCCCACGCCCGCGCGCCGCGCGATCTCCTCCAGGGGAGCGTCGGCGCCCTGTTCGGCGAAGGTGGCGCGGGCTTCGATGAGCAGCCGCTCATGGTTGCGTCGTGCGTCGGCTCGCATGGCTGGTGGATCGCCCTCCCCTCGACGAAGGGCCCGCAGGCGGCTGCCTGCGGGCCCTTCGTACCGTACTCGGTGACCGTGACCGGTCCCGGTGCCGTCGGTCAGTCCTTGATGTCGCAGATCGCGGCGCCGGAGGTGACCGACGCGCCGACCTCGGCGTTCAGGCCCTTGATGGTGCCGGAACGGTGCGCGTTGAGCGGCTGCTCCATCTTCATGGCCTCCAGGACGACGATCAGGTCGCCCTCCTTGACCTCCTGGCCCTCCTCGACCGCGATCTTCACGATCGTGCCCTGCATCGGGGAGGCGAGGGTGTCACCGGAGGCGGCGGGGCCGGACTTCTTGGCCGCGCGGCGCTTCGGCTTCGCACCGGCCGCGAGGCCCGTGCGGGCCAGCGTCATGCCGAGCGAGGAGGGCAGCGAGACCTCCAGGCGCTTGCCGCCGACCTCGACCACGATCGTCTCGCGGCCGGACTCGTCCTCGTCGGCGTCGGCGCCGGCCGGGGCGAACGGCTTGATCTCGTTGACGAACTCCGTCTCGATCCACCGGGTGTGGACCCGGAACGGGTCGGACGTGAACGCGGGGTCCACCACGACGGCCTGGTGGAACGGGATGGCGGTGGCCATGCCCTCCACCTTGAACTCGGCGAGCGCACGCGCGGCGCGCTGCAGGGCCTGCTCGCGGGTGGCGCCGGTGACGATCAGCTTGGCCAGGAGCGAGTCCCAGGCCGGGCCGATGACGCTGCCGGACTCCACGCCCGCGTCCAGGCGGACACCGGGGCCGGTCGGCGCGTCGAAGAGGGTGACGGTGCCGGGTGCGGGCAGGAAGCCGCGGCCCGGGTCCTCGCCGTTGATACGGAACTCGAAGGAGTGACCCCTTATGGCCGGGTCGCCGTAGCCCAGCTCCTCGCCGTCGGCGATCCGGAACATCTCCCGGACCAGGTCGATGCCCGCGACCTCCTCGGTCACCGGGTGCTCGACCTGCAGACGGGTGTTGACCTCCAGGAAGGAGATCGTGCCGTCGGTGCCGACGAGGAACTCGACCGTGCCGGCGCCGACGTAGCCGGCCTCCTTCAGGATCGCCTTCGACGCCGCGTACAGCTCGGCGTTCTGCGCCTCGGTGAGGAACGGCGCGGGCGCCTCCTCGACGAGCTTCTGGTGGCGGCGCTGCAGCGAGCAGTCACGCGTCGAGACCACGACCACGTTGCCGTGGGAGTCGGCCAGGCACTGCGTCTCCACGTGCCGCGGCTTGTCCAGGTAGCGCTCCACGAAGCACTCGCCCCGGCCGAACGCGGCGACGGCCTCGCGGACGGCGGAGTCGTACAGCTCCGGGACCTCTTCCAGCGTCCGGGCGACCTTCAGACCGCGACCGCCACCGCCGAAGGCGGCCTTGATCGCGATCGGCAGCCCGTGCTGCTCGGCGAACGCGACGACCTCGTCGGCGCCGGAGACCGGGTCGGGCGTACCGGCGACGAGCGGGGCTCCGGCGCGCTGCGCGATGTGACGCGCCGCCACCTTGTCACCCAGGTCGCGGATCGCCTGCGGCGGCGGGCCGATCCACGTCAGACCGGCGTCCAGGACGGCCTGCGCGAACTCCGCGTTCTCGGAGAGGAACCCGTAGCCGGGGTGGATCGCGTCCGCGCCCGAGTCCTTCGCGGCCTGCAACACCTTCGCCATGTCCAGATAACTGGTCGCCGGAGTGTCACCGCCCAGAGCGAACGCCTCGTCAGCCGCCCGGACATGCAGGGCATCCCGGTCCGGCTCGGCGTACACGGCCACGCTGCCGATACCCGCGTCCCGGCACGCCCGGGCCACACGGACAGCGATTTCGCCACGGTTGGCGATGAGCACCTTGCGCACGATGGCTCCCTCCTTGAAACAAGCTGAGTTTAGGGACTGCCGACACGGCCTTTCGACCCGTCCCCAGTGGTGAGCTTGCCCACACGGAGCGTGACCCCGGGCCTGCTCGGGTCGTGAATTCCCTTGTCGCACCACGGTACGCAGGGTTCCTTTACGGCACAGTAGCTCCGAGGTGTGGCGCAGGTCTCTGTTCGTGCGGCCAGTCGCCATTCGGGTTTCTTTGTCGAGTCCCTACGAATGGCCCAACGATTCTTTGCCCTGCCGTCGGCCGCCGCCGGTCGTGCGCACACTCTTGTCCAGGGGTTTACCGGCCAGTAGCCTTCGCGCTGTCGATCGTACTGTCGGTAACAGTCGTATCCAGGGGGTGGCCGAGGTGGCCCGCAGACCGATAGCTCTCGTGACGGCGGCGGTGCTGTTCCTCGAAGCGCCCGGGATCGTCGCGATCAACGCCGTGATGGCACGCTTCGTCAAGATCCAGACGATGTCGCTCGACGGTATGGACCCCGACGCGATGTACACCGGCACCTGGGCGCTCGGCATCGCCTCCGGCGTCGCGCTCGCCCTGTGCGGCCTCGTCGCCCTCGTCGCCGGCCTCCGCGACCGCCGGCCCGGCCGCGCCGGCCGGGGCCTGCTCATCGGCTGCGCGGTCGTCCACGGCATCCTCGGCGCCGTCACCGTCGGCCTGATCGGCTGGGGCGCGTTCGCCTTCATGATGCTCGTGCTCGGCCTGATCGTGCTCACCCTCGTGGCGTACGGAAAGGGGTACGAGAAGGGCGCCGAGCCCCACGAAGGGGCACCGGCACCCGCGTAGGGGCACACGCGTCCAGGGAGAAGCGCCCGCACGACGGTCCGTCAGGTCCAGAGGTCGGTGATCTGCACGCCCAGCTTCCCGAGCAGCGTGCGCAGCAGCGGCAGCGACAGGCCGATCACATTGCCCGGGTCGCCGTCGATGCCGTCGATGAACGGCGCCGAGCGCCCGTCCAGGGTGAACGCGCCCGCCACGTGCAGCGGTTCGCCGCTCGCCACGTACGCCGCGATCTCGGCGTCCGTCGGCTCGCCGAAGCGGACCACGGTGGAGGCCGTCGCCGACTCGTAGCGCTTGGCGGCCGTGTCGTACACGCAGTGACCCGTCTGGAGGATGCCGACCCGGCCGCGCATCGCCTTCCAGCGCGCGGTGGCCTCCTCCGCGTCCGCCGGCTTGCCGAGGGCCTGCTTGTCGAGCTCCAGGACCGAGTCGCAGCCGATGACCAGTGCGCCGAACGCCTCGGGGCGGGCGGCGACATGGGCGGCCTTCGCCTCCGCGAGGGCGAGCGCGAGCTCGGCCGGCGTCGGGGCGTGCATCTTGTCCTCGTCGACGCCGCTCACGATCACCTCGGGGGCGAGCCCGGCCTGACGGAGCAGGTTGAGGCGGGCGGGGGAGGCGGAGGCGAGCACGACACGGCGCGGTTCAGCAGTCATGGGGGCAGCGTAGCCAGTCACGGCCTCAGCGGGCGCTGACCACGAACATCGCCACCACCATCGCCAGGGCCAGCAGCACGCCCGCGCGACGGAGCCTCGCCTGCATGTCGCGCATGAACTTCGGCGGCTGATTCTTCGGGTCGGACCACAGCATGCCTCCGATCCTGGGGGCGGGGCGGGCGGGGCGCCTGAGTACGGATACTCAGGCGCCCCGGTGCCGAGGGACTATTCGCGGGCGAACGGAAGATCGCCTGACGGCTACGTCCGGATGAACACGCCGTCCCGCGCCGCCGCGAGCGCCGCCGTGACCGCCCGTTCCGCCACCTCCGCGGTGACCTCCTCGCGGGTGACCGCGAAGCGGTAGTACAGCGGCGCGGAGACGGCGCGGAGCAGCTCGGTCGGGTCCGTCCCCGCCGGGATCTCTCCGCGGGCCGCGCCCTTGGCGACGACGGGGGCCCATTCGCCGAGCCGGGTCCGGTAGAAGCCGGCGAGCGCGCGGGCGCAGTCCTCGTCGCAGGCGGCCGCCGCGATGACCGCGCGGAAGACGGCGCCCATCCGCGCGTCGGTGAGGGTGGCGCGGACGAGTTCGGCGTTGGTCCGCAGGTCGCCCGCGAGGCTGCCGGTGTCGGAGGCGGGCAGGGACTGCTCGGCCATGTCGTGCAGGAGGTCGGTGACCAGGCCGACGGGGGAGCCCCAGCGGCGGTAGACGGTGGTCTTTCCGACGCCCGCGGTCGCGGCGATCCGGTCCATGTTCAGGGCATGGAAGCCGGCGTCGGCGAGTGCGTCCTGGGTGGCGTCGAGGACAGCCCTGCGGACCTTCGCGGTACGGCCACCAGGGCGCAGGGTGCCGGGCGAGGCCGGTCGGCTCTCAGTCAAATGGGTCTCCTGTTCCATTAACGCCATCGACTCTGCTACGGTACGGGACATCTTAACGGAACCAGTCTCCCATTAAGGGGTCGTACGCATGGTTGCCCTGGATCACCCCACACCCGTCGAACAGCCCGCGGCCCCCGCCGCAGGCCCGGCGGACACCCGTATGACCGGACGGATGCGGCTCGTCCTCGTCGTCCTCCTCGTCGCCCAGTTCATGCTCGCCGTCGACTTCTCGATCCTGAACGTCGCCCTGCCCGTCATCGGGCAGGGACTCGGCTTCAGCCTCGGCGGCCTCCAGTGGATCGCCACCGCCTTCGCCCTCGCGGCGGCCGGATTCACCCTGCTCTTCGGGCGCGTCGCCGACCTCGTCGGCCGCCGCCGGCTCTTCCTCGGCGGCATGGCGCTCCTCGGCGTCTCCTCCCTCGTCGGCGGCCTCGCCACCGGCCCCGAGATGCTGATGGCCGCCCGCGTCGCCCAGGGCCTCGCCACCGCCGCCGTCACCCCCGCCGGACTCTCCCTCCTCACCGCCTCCTTCCCCGAGGGCCCGCTGCGCGCCCGCGCCCTCGGACTCAACGGCGCCCTCATGTCCGCGGGCTTCACCACCGGCGCGATCCTCGGCGGCGTCCTCACCGACCTGCTCTCCTGGCGCTGGGCGTTCCTCGTCAACGTGCCGGTGGCCCTCGCCGTCCTCCTCGTCGCCCCCGCCGTCCTCACCGAGAGCCGCCCGGCCGTCCGCCCCCGCCTCGACGTGCCCGGCGCCATCACCGTCACCGGCGGACTCCTCGCCCTCGTCTACGGCCTGACCGTCAGCGGCGAACACGGCTGGACCGACCCGACCGCGCTCACCGCCCTCGCGGCCGGCGCCGCGCTCCTGGTCGCCTTCGTCCTCGTCGAACGCCGGGCCGCCGCCCCCCTCGTACCGCTCCACATCCTCAAGCGCCGCACCGTCGTCTGGGGCAACCTCGCCGGACTCGTCGCCTTCGTCACCGAGACCTCACTCGTCTTCCTGATGACGCTCTACCTCCAGGACGTCCTCGACTTCTCCCCGCTCGCCGCCGGCCTCTCCTTCGGCGTCCTCGGCGCGGGCACGGTCCTCGGCGGAGTGTTCGCCTCCCGCTTCATCGGCCGCTTCGGCGCCCGTACGGCCCTGGTCTCCGGCGGCCTCCTCCAGGCCGTCGCGACCCTCTCCCTGTACGGACTCGGCGAAGGCCCCGGAAGCCTCTGGCTGCTCCTCGCCGCGACCTTCGCCGGCGGCGTCGGCAACATGCTCGCCATCGTCGGCTTCATGGTCACCGCCACCTCCGGCATCCCCGACCACGAGCAGGGCACCGCGACCGTGCTCGCCACCATGACCCAGCAGATCGGCATCACCATGGGCACCCCGATCATGAGCGCCGTCGTCGTCACCGCACCCGTGCTCCTCGACGGCATCGGCCTCGCGGTCCTCGTGAACGCGGCGATCGTCGCCGCCGGAGCCGTCCTGGCCGGCCTCTTCCTGCGCCGCACGTGACAGGTGGCGGGACGGCACACCAGCAGGACGCGAGAAGGGCCGGACCCCCACGGGGGGAGTCCGGCCCTTCTCGCCGTTCCGTCTCCGGCTACACCGGCCAGTACGACCGTGCCCAGGCCCGCGGGCCCGGCCGGTGACGTACCGAACGCGCGATCCGCGACGGGTCCGACCAGCCCTCCGGCACCGCCGGGCCGCCGCCCTCGGCGGACGCCGCCGCCGTCGCCGCGGCCCGCGCCTGAACCACCGCCAGTGCGGCGGCCAACTCCTCCGGGGTCGGGTTTCCTCGTACGACCTTGATCATGTCGACTCCTTGAAGGGTCAGGTCCGGGGAGGCCTAGAGCGGGATGTTGCCGTGCTTCTTCGGAGGCAGGGATTCCCGCTTCGTCCGCAGCTGACGCAGCCCCTTCACGATCTGCGGGCGCGTGTCCGACGGCATGACCACACCGTCGATGTACCCGCGCTCGGCCGCCGTGTACGGGTTGAGCAGGGCGTCCTCGTACTCCTGCATCAGCCGCGCCCGCTCGGCGTCCTGGTCCTCGGCGGCGGCGATCGTCCTGCGGTGCAGGATGTTCACCGCGCCCTGCGCGCCCATGACCGCGATCTGCGCCGTCGGCCACGCCAGGTTCAGGTCCGCGCCCAGGTGCTTGGAGCCCATGACGTCGTACGCGCCGCCGAACGCCTTCCGCGTGATGACCGTGATCAGCGGGACCGTGGCCTCCGCGTACGCGTAGATCAGCTTCGCGCCGCGCCGGATGATGCCGCCGTACTCCTGGTCCACGCCCGGCAGGAAGCCCGGCACGTCCACGAAGGTCAGGACCGGGATGTTGAACGCGTCGCAGGTGCGGACGAACCGCGCGGCCTTCTCCGACGCGTCGATGTCCAGACACCCCGCGAACTGCATCGGCTGGTTCGCGACCACACCGACCGGGAAGCCCTCCACCCGGCCGAAACCGGTCAGGATGTTCGGCGCGAACAGAGACTGCGTCTCCAGGAACTCACCGTCGTCCAGGACGTGCTCGATGACCTTGTGCATGTCGTACGGCTGGTTCGCCGAGTCCGGGATCAGCGTGTCCAGCTCCCGGTCCTCGTCCGTCACCTCGGTCTCCGCGACCTCGGGGAAGGTCGGCGGCTCCGACAGGTTGTTCGACGGAAGATAGGACAGCAGGGACTTCACGTACTCGATGGCGTCCTTCTCGTCCCCCGCCATGTGGTGCGCCACGCCCGAGGTCGCGTTGTGCGTCCGGGCACCGCCCAGCTCCTCGAAGCCCACGTCCTCACCGGTCACCGTCTTGATGACGTCGGGGCCCGTGATGAACATGTGCGAGGTCTGGTCCACCATCACCGTGAAGTCGGTGATCGCGGGCGAGTACACCGCGCCGCCCGCGCACGGGCCGACGACCAGCGAGATCTGCGGGATCACCCCGGACGCGTGGGTGTTGCGGCGGAAGATCTCGCCGTACATCCCGAGCGCGCTCACACCCTCCTGGATACGGGCGCCGCCGGAGTCGTTGATGCCGATGACGGGGCAGCCCGTCTTCAGCGCGAAGTCCATCACCTTGATGATCTTCTGGCCGTACGTCTCGCCGAGCGCCCCGCCGAAGACCGTGAAGTCCTGCGAGAACACCGCCACCGGGCGCCCGTCGACCGTGCCGTAGCCGGTGACGACACCGTCTCCGTACGGACGGTTCTTCTCCAGACCGAAGTTGGTCGACCGGTGCCGGGCCAGCTCGTCCAGCTCGACGAACGATCCCTCGTCGAGCAGCAGACCGATCCGTTCGCGCGCGGTCAGCTTGCCCTTCGCGTGCTGCTTCTCCACCGCACGCTCCGAGCCGGCATGGGTGGCCTCGTCGATACGGCGCTTGAGGTCCGCGATCTTGCCTGCGGTCGTGTGAATGTCAATCTCGTACTGCTCTGCCGGCTCGGACATCGGGATGCGGCTCCCTGCCTGGTCACGGGGGGTTCGTTGACTACGAATGGGCTACTGCTCAGCTACTGAGCCGTAGCGTATCGACGCCGATACGGTTCGGCACTGCGGTCTTTGCCACACCTAGTCTGGCTTGCATGACGTCCTCCCAAGGCTCCGGCGGACCCTGGTCCGACCTCGACCGGCCCCCACTGAACGCCCCCGCGCTGCGCCGCGCCCTCGTCCTTCCCGACGGCCTGTGGACCTCGCTCGACGTGGTCACGAGCACCGGATCCACCAACAGCGACCTCACCGCCCGCGCCGACGAGCTGCCCGAGGGCGCCGTGCTCGTCGCCGAGGAACAGACCTCAGGCCGCGGCCGCCTCGACCGCAGCTGGTCGGCCCCCGCCCGCTCCGGGCTCTTCCTCTCCGTCCTCCTCAAGCCGGAAGTGCCGGTCCACCGCTGGGGCTGGCTCCCGCTGCTCACCGGCGTCGCCGCGGCGACCGGCCTCGCGAAGGCCGCCGGCGTCGACATGTCCCTCAAGTGGCCCAACGACCTGCTGGTTTCCGTCGGAGGCGAGGAGCGCAAGACCGGCGGCATCCTCGCCGAGCGGGCCGGCGCGGACGCCATCGTCGTCGGACTCGGCATCAACGTCACCCTCGGTGAGGACGAACTCCCCGTCCCGGCGGCCGGTTCGCTGCTCCTCGCGGGCGCGGTCTCCACCGACCGCGACACCCTCCTGCGGGCCGTCCTGCGCTCCCTCGACGACTGGTACGGCGTCTGGGTACGGGCCGACGGCGACCCCGCCGAATCCGGCCTCCAGGCGGCCTACGCGGCCGGCTGCGCGACCCTGGGCCGCCGCGTCAGGGCCGAGCTGCCGGGCGAGCGGATGCTGGAGGGCGAAGCGGTGGCCCTGGACGGCGACGGCCGCCTGGTCGTGGCCACGGAGGGCGGCGGCACGGAAGCGGTCGGAGCGGGCGACATCGTCCACCTGCGGACGTAGACGGCACACCCCACACGGGCGCGGCGCCCTCCCGTCCGGCCACCCTGAGGGCCCCGCGCCCAAGGGGGCCCGCACGACCGGAGGGCCCGCACGACAGGCCCAGGAACACGGGCGGCAGCCGTTAAGGCGTGAGCCAAGCCACAGCTGTCGTATCGTGGACCGCGATCCAGGGCGACAGATCGGCAGGGCAAGTGGGCAGGGAACGGGCAGGAGGCGGCCGGTGACCGTCGACGACGAGAACGAGGGCGGCGCGCCCGAGCCTCCCACGTACCCCACCCCCCATCACGAGGTCGACCACACGGCCGAGCCGAGCGACGATCCGCTCGCCATCCGCCTCGAACAGCTCATCCTCGGCGCGGAACGTCGCTACACCCCCTTCCAGGCCGCCCGCACGGCCGGCGTCTCCATGGAGCTCGCCTCCCGTTTCTGGCGCGCCATGGGCTTCGCCGACATCGGCCAGGCCAAGGCGCTCACCGAGGCCGACGTCCTCGCGCTGCGCCGCCTCGCCGGTCTCGTCGAGGCCGGACTGCTCAGCGAGCCGATGGCCGTGCAGGTCGCCCGTTCCACCGGACAGACCACCGCCCGGCTCGCCGAGTGGCAGATCGACTCCTTCCTGGAGGGCCTCACCGAGCCGCCCGAGCCCGGCATGACCCGCACCGAGGTCACGTATCCGCTGGTCGAGCTGCTCCTGCCCGAACTGGAGGAGTTCCTCATCTACGTCTGGCGACGGCAGCTCGCCGCCGCCACCGGCCGGGTGCTCGTGCAGGCCGCCGACGACGAGGAGATGGTCGACCGGCGGCTCGCCGTCGGCTTCGCGGACCTGGTCGGCTTCACCCGGCTGACCCGCCGGCTGGAGGAGGAGGAGCTCGGCGAGCTGGTCGAGGCCTTCGAGACGACCTGCGCCGACCTGGTCGCCGCGCACGGCGGCCGGCTCATCAAGACCCTCGGCGACGAGGTGCTGTACGCGGCGGACGACGCCGGTACGGCCGCCGAGATCGCGCTGCGCCTGATCGAGACCCTCAGCCACGACGAGACGATGCCCGCGCTGCGGGTCGGCATCGCCTTCGGCACGGTGACGACCAGGATGGGCGACGTCTTCGGCACGACCGTGAACCTGGCGAGCCGGCTCACCTCGATAGCGCCGAAGGACGCCGTCCTCGTCGACGGCGCGCTCGCGGAGGAGCTGTCCAGGACCGGCGAGGCGCCCGTCTCGGAGACGGAGGCCGCCGAGGAGGCCGCCCGCGCGGAGAAGGAGGGCCGCCAGGCCGCCACGTACCGCTTCGCGCTCCAGCCGATGTGGCAGCGGCCCGTCCGCGGCCTCGGCGTCGTCGAACCCTGGCTCCTGACCCGCCGCCCGACCTAGGATCTCCCGTGAACGCCTGTTAACAGCCGTTAACGGGCTCTGAATCGGGAGGGTGCGGTCATGTCCGAGCAGCGCTTCGGTGAGTTCGTGGTGGTCCGGAAGGACGAGAACGGGCACGTCGCCGAGCTGGTCCTCGACCGGCCCAAGGCGATGAACGCCGTCTCCTCCGAGATGGCCCGCTCCCTCGGCGCCGCCTGCGACGCGCTCGCCGCCGACCCCTCGGTCCGCGTCACGGTGCTGACCTCCTCGAACGACCGCGCCTTCTGCGTCGGCGCCGACCTCAAGGAGCGGAACTCCTTCACCGACGCCGAGCTGGTCCGCCAGCGGCCGACCGCCCGCGCCGCCTACACCGGCGTCCTGGAGCTGCCCATGCCGACCGTCGCCGCCGTGCACGGCTTCGCCCTCGGAGGCGGCTTCGAGCTGGCGCTCGCCTGCGACGTGATCGTGGCCGACGCGACCGCCGTGGTCGGTCTCCCCGAGGTGTCCGTGGGTGTCATCCCGGGCGGCGGCGGTACGCAGCTGCTGCCGCGCCGGGTGGGCGCGGCGCGCGCCGCCGAGCTGGTCTTCACGGCCCGCCGGGTGGAGGCCGCGGAGGCCCGTCAGCTGGGCCTGGTCGACCTCCTGGAGGAGGACGCGCGGACGGCGGCCCTGGAGCTCGCGGGCCGGATCGCGGCGAACTCGCCGGTCGGGCTGCGGGCCGCGAAGAAGGCGATGCGGCTGGGTCAGGGCCTGGACCTGCGGGCGGGCCTGGAGGTCGAGGACGCGGCCTGGCGTTCGGTGGCGTTCTCGGGGGATCGGGCGGAGGGCGTGGCGGCCTTCAACGAGAAGCGGAAGCCGAACTGGCCGGGCGAGTGAGTTTTACTGTTTTGCACCAAATGTCACTTACGGTGACGTCTCGAAGGTGAAAAGATGTCAAACCTCCCTAAGCTGGATGAATGGGTGAGGACGGACGGCTGCGGGCCGTAGTGGCGCTGGCGCAGGGGATGGCGGCGGCGCACACTCCACGCGAGTTCTGGCGGGCGGCGGCGCTCGGATCCTGTGACGGGCTCGACGGCACCTTCGCCGCCCTCTCCGTCTGGCAGCGGGACCACGGACGCCTCAAGGTCCTCGTGAACGCGGGGGAGCGGGCCGTGGGCGAGGAGGAGTTCCCGGACTCGGAGACGTATCCCGTGCACCAGTTCCCCGAGATCACCGAGTTCCTGCACGAGCAGTGGGCGGGCGGCGGCGAGCCGGACGCCTGGGTGGAGACCGCCGAGGACCCGGTCCCGACCGGCCGGGTGGCCGGCCTGCGGCGGCGGGGGCGCGGCTGCTGCGTGGTCGCCCCGATCGTGCTGCACGGGCGCGCGTGGGGCGAGCTGTACGTGGCCCGCCCACCGGAGGAGAAACCTTTCACCCGCGCCGACGCCGACTTCGCCACCGTGCTGGCGGCGGTCGTCGCGGCGGGCATCGCGCAGGCCGAACGCCTGGAGGAGGTCCGCAAGCTCGCGTTCACCGACCCCCTGACGGGACTGGCCAACCGGCGGGCCGTGGACACCCGCCTGGACGAGGCGATCGAGCGCTACCGGGTGGACGGCTCCGTGGTCAGCCTGATGGTCTGCGACCTGAACGGCCTCAAGCGGGTCAACGACACCCACGGACACGCGGTCGGCGACCGGCTGCTCGAACGCTTCGGATCCGTCCTGTCGCGCTGCGGAGCCATGCTCCCGGGCGCCTTGGCGGCGCGCCTCGGCGGCGACGAGTTCTGCCTGCTGACGGTCGGCCCGACGGCGGACGAGGTGGTGGCGGTGGCGGAGGAGCTCTGCGTACGGGCGGCGGAGCTGGAGCTCGGCGAGGGCGTGGCCTGCGGGGTGGCGTCCACGGGTGATCCGATCGGCCCGCTCAGGTCGGCCCGCCGCCTCTTCCGCCTCGCGGACGCGGCCCAGTACCAGGCGAAGGCGGCCCGGTCGTCGAAGCCGGTGGTGGCGGGCCGCGACGGGACGGTCGTCCGCCTGGCGGACGCGCCTCCGGGAGCCCGGGACCGGCGGAGGTTCAGGGATGCGCCGCCGGTGGATCCGCCGGCGCCGGAGGGGCGGGGGTGAGGTGTCTGGGGGCGGGGGTTTCGGGTGGGCTTCTGGTGCGGCCGCCCTCTTTCCGAGTGTGGCGTCCTCCGCCGCCGCGTCAAGGGCGCCTTCGGCGTCGCTGCGCGATGGGCTGCGCCCACCCTTGACGCGGCGGCGGAGGCCGCCTTTTCACACTCGGAGGGCGGCCGAGGGCCGGGGCCGCGCGGATGCCGGGTAGTGGCCGGGCGTCGTGTGCGGCCGTCGGCCGCTGGGCGGGGGCTTGGTTTGTGGCGGGGGTGGGGTGGGCTTGTCCGGGTGGGTTGGGGGTGCGCGGTTGTTGAATGGGGCGGCCCGGCTGGGCTTAGCGGGTCGCGATAGCCGGTTGGCTGGGATTCAGGCCCCGCCGGTCACTCCCGGTGGGTGGTGAGGAGCGGTCGGCGCGAGTTTCCTGCACTTTCATCGCCCGATAAGAGCGATTCGCCGCTAATAGGTCTAAAGTCGGCCCGTGTTACTCGGAGTAGTGCGCAGTTACCACGCTTCCCACCCGCCGGGGGTGACCAGCGGGGCCTGAAGCCCCACCCCGGACCACCGTCCGCCGCTGAGCCGGAGCCCGACTGCCCCATTCAACGACCGCGCACCCCCAATCACCCGCAGAAGCCCGCCCACCCTCGCCATACACCCAGCCCCCACCCACCGACCGGCACCCGCAAGCGGCGGGTGGCCACTGCCCGAAGCCCGGCGTGGACCCCGCCCCCTGGACCGCCCTCCGAGAGTGTTTTCGCTCCTGGAGGTGGTGGGTCAAGGGTGGAGCGCAGCGGAATCGGCGAAGCCGACGCGACGAAGGAGCGCCCTTGACGCGCCACCGGAAGGAGCGACTCTCGGAAAGAGGGCGGTCCCACCCGACACTCACACACCCGGCCCACCCTGAGAGGCCAACCCGAGGCACTCGGAGCAGAGCACCTCGTCGGCGACCGGCCGGAAGAGCATGGGCTGGGTGTGCGCGCCGCTCGCGCACTCCCGCGCGCCTTCGAGGCGCGACGAGAGGCGAGAGCCTGACCGGGGTGGGGACGGTTCGGGGCGGGGGAGGGCGCGAGGTGGTACCTCGCGCAGCAGGTACCGCACGAGCCCGCCGGGTCGCTGCACGGGCGTCCCCGCGCCCGGCAGACCGTGCAGGACGTGTTCGTCGTCCCCCGGTCCTCGCCCCGAATCGGCGGCCCCCGGCGGAAGGTCGGAGGTGTTTGCCCTGCGGTCTTTCTCTGGATGACCGTCGGTCGACCGGGTCTCCGGATGACCGACGGCCGGGACCGGGCTACCCGGTGCCACCTGCGCGTACACCCGCTCGACCCCGCTGTGGGCGGGCATCCCGGCGAAGATCTTGGCCGCCTCCTCGGGGCGTAACGGGGCGCTGGAGACGAGCTGTTGAGTGACCCACAGTCCGCCGCTCACCTGCGTGCGCCGCTCGTGCACGTACCCCTCGGCCTTGAGCTGGCGCTTGGCGGTGGTGAAGGAAGTCGCCCCGATCCGGGCGCGTTTGGCGGTCTCCGACAGGGTTTCCCGCGCATGCGTGGGGAGGGAGAGTTGCCAGGTGAGGAGGCGCGCCGCGTGGGAGTCGAGGCGCGGGTGCCGGATGATCTCGTGCGAGAACTGGCTGAAGGCGCGAGAGGGCGCGATAAAGTTGCGGTAGATCACGGTGGAGTCCAGTCCACTAGTGGTTCAGGCCCTCGTCGATGGTTCCCGCCATCAACGGGGGCCGATTTGCTGCGAACTTACCGCACGGGCATATGCCCGCACCGACACGCAGAGTGAAGATCGCCCGTATGGGTGACTCGACTACGGGTCGGCGGTGAGGGCCTCCGAGCCGTCGCTGCGCGCCGGTGCCGACGTGCTGATGACGCGGACGGCTCCGCGCGGGGTCAGGCTCGCGCTTTCCTGGGGGCTCGCCGTCCAGCACTCGTCCGTCGCCGCCTCCCAGAGGTAGCCACTGGGGCGGACCAGTGTCAGCAGATTCCCGTGCACGGACCGCACCTGCCCGGTGAGCGCGCGCTGCGCGTCGGTCACGACGTCCCCGACGCGGTACCTCACGGCGTGGTCCGTCGTGCCGACAACCTCTCCCGGGTCCGCGTCCGCGACACCAAGGACCACGCCAAGGGCGAGCTCACCGCCGCCCCCGCCGCCTGGGCCGCCTTCACCGCCTTCGCGCGGACCCACGCCGTCTGAGCTACTGCACGCTCCACCGCGCCGGGTGTCCCGGGTCGGCGGGGCACGCGAAGACGTTCAGTTCGCCGTGGTTGCCGACGACGACCCCGGTCGGCAGGGCCGCCGAGCTGGGGTGGAGGCCCCGCTCCTCCAGGGGCGTCCAACTTCCCGTGCCGCCGTCCCACTCGGACGTGTCGACCGTCAGCAGCAGGGCCATGGGCGTCGCGCAGGTCGTGCAGTCCATCGGGTACGGGTCCGTCTTGTGCCAGGACGCGTACCCGCCGGCCCGCCAGCCCGGCGGGATCGACAGGTCGTACTGGTAGGCCACCGGGTCGTCCTCGTCCTCCCGCTCCTCCGCCTCCTCCTCCAGCGCCTCCTCCCATGCGTCGATCCGTGCGCACAGCTCCTCGGGCAGCAGCCCCGCGAAGGGGTACGTGACCACCTGCTCCGGGTGCAGCACGCAGGGCTCGGGGACGTATCCCTGGTAACCGACGACCTCCGGCTCCGGCGGCGACGCCAGTACGTCGGCCACCTCCGACGCCCTCCGCCAGCGCACGTGGAGCAACATCCCGGAGCCGGTGGGGCGGTGGGCGTCGAACGGGCACCAGAAGACCTGGAGCAGGTCGGCGCCGTCCGGCCCCGCCGGAAGGTCCGGGACGTCGCGCGCGTACAGCTGCGCCAGGCCGATCATCGGCAGTGGATCGTCCTCGCCCGCCCCCGGCACCCGGTGCGCTCGCTCCAGCTCCTCGACGAGCCGCAGTTCCTCTTCCGTCAGGCCCTCGTACGGCTCCCGCGCGTACGCGGCGGCCCTGACCTCGCGCGCGCGGCGGATGTCGCCGGGCCGCCGCCCGCGCCCGCGTCCGTGGACCTCCGTGCACACCGGCCACGGTTCGTCCGCGGGCCACAGCATCGGCCCGCCGACCGAGCTCTCCGACACGCCCGGCCGCCCCGGTCGCGGATGCAGGCGGGTGGTCGTGCCCCGGTGGGAGGCCAGTTCCGGGAAGAGCGCCTCGACGTCGAGCGGACGCGGCGGCGTGGTTCTCGTCATGGAGGCGACTCTAGGCACCGCCCCTCTCCGGCCCCTCCGCGGCGTCCCTCCGGCGCCGCTTCCTGCGCCGTCGGCGCCCCTGGGCGGCAGACTGGGACCCCGCCGGTGATCACCGGTCCTGCGACCGCGGTCCGGTGGTCCGGCGCTCGCGGTCCAGTAAGGGGCCGTCCCCTGTCGAGCCGGTGACCCCTCACCTAGTGACAGGTTGGTCTTCAATCCGTAGGGTGCTGAATATGGATATGCAGACAGTCGTCCTCGGCACGTCCGGCACGACCCCGCAGGACGTCATCGACGTCGCCCGCCACGGCGCCCGCGTCGAGCTGTCGCCCGAGGCCGTGGAGGCCCTGGCCGCCGCCCGCAACATCGTCGACGCGCTCGCCGCCAAGCCCGAGCCCGTCTACGGGGTCTCCACCGGCTTCGGCGCGCTCGCCACCCGGCACATCGGCCATGAGCTCCGCGCCCAGCTCCAGCGCAACATCGTCCGCTCGCACGCCGCCGGCATGGGCCCGCGCGTCGAGCGCGAGGTCGTCCGCGCCCTGATGTTCCTGCGGCTCAAGACCGTCGCCTCAGGCCACACCGGCGTCCGCCCCGAGGTCGCCCAGACCATGGCCGACGTCCTCAACGCCGGCATCACCCCGGTCGTGCACGAGTACGGCTCCCTCGGCTGCTCCGGCGACCTCGCCCCGCTCTCCCACTGCGCCCTCGCGCTCATGGGCGAGGGCGACGCCGAGGGCCCCGACGGTGAGCTCCGGCCCGCCGGCGAGCTGCTCGCCGCCCACGGCATCACCCCCGTCGAGCTCAAGGAGAAGGAGGGCCTCGCCCTCCTCAACGGCACCGACGGCATGCTCGGCATGCTGATCATGGCCCTCGCCGACCTCGACACCCTCTACAAGTCGGCCGACATCACCGCCGCGCTCTCCCTCGAGGCCCTCCTCGGCACCGAGAAGGTCCTCGAACCCGAGCTGCACGCCATCCGCCCGCACCCCGGCCAGACGGCCTCCGCCGCCAACATGCTGGCCGTGCTCAAGGGCTCCGAGCTCACCGGCCACTTCCAGAGCGGCGAGGCCCCCCGCGTCCAGGACGCCTACTCGGTCCGCTGCGCCCCGCAGGTCGCCGGCGCCGGCCGCGACACCATGGCCCACGCCCTGCTCGTCGCCGAGCGCGAGCTCGCCGCCGCCGTCGACAACCCGGTGGTGCTCGCCGACGGCCAGGTCCGCTCCAACGGCAACTTCCACGGCGCCCCCGTCGCGTACGTCCTCGACTTCCTCGCCATCGCCGCCGCCGACCTCGGCTCCATCGCCGAGCGCCGCACCGACCGGCTCCTCGACAAGAACCGCTCGCACGGCCTGCCGCCCTTCCTCGCCGACGACGCCGGCGTCGACTCGGGCCTGATGATCGCCCAGTACACGCAGGCCGCCCTGGTCAGCGAGATGAAGCGGCTCGCCGTCCCGGCCTCCGCCGACTCCATCCCGTCCTCGGCGATGCAGGAGGACCACGTCTCCATGGGCTGGTCCGCCGCCCGCAAGCTGCGCACCGCGATCGGCAACCTCAACCGGATCATCGCCGTCGAGCTGTACGCCGCCACCCGCGGCATCGAGCTCCGCCACGGTCTGTCCCCGGCGCCCGCCTCCGCCGCCGCCATCGAGGCGCTGCGCGCGGCCGGCGTCCAGGGACCCGGCCCGGACCGGTTCCTCGCCCCCGACCTCGCGGCCGCCGACACCTTCGTGCGCGAAGGGAAGCTGGTCGCCGCGGTGGAGCCGGTCACCGGCCCGCTGGCGTAAGCGCGAACAGAGCGCGAAGGGCCCGCCCCGGATCCTCCGGGGCGGGCCTCACGCGTCTGCCTCACGCGTCTGCCTCACGCGTCTGAGGAAACGGCCGCTCAGGACGTCCGGTCGCGGCGCCGCATCGCCAGCGCCACGAATCCCGCCCCGACCCCCAGGAAACCCGTCCCGCCGATCAGATACGGCGTGGTGTCCCGGCCGCCGGTCTCCGCCAGACGCCCGTCGTCCGCGGCGGGGGCGTCCTGGGTCACCCCGATCCGTACCCCGCCCTGCTCGTCGGTGGCGTTGGCTGACGGTACGAACCACAGGGCGCACAGCAGCGAGCCCGCGGCGGTCGCGGTCAGCAGTGGGCGTCGGGCGGCGGACACGGAAATTTCGATCCCCCTTGAGGAAACCGTGAATTGGTCGGTGCGCCGATGCTAATGAACACAGCGGGTCGTGGGAAAGCCGGGAGCCCCGGGGCGCCTACGCTCCGACCCATGAGTACTTCTGAGACACCGCGCTATGTACGCCTTCGGGTCGATGTGGTCCTGGAGATCGACGGACCGGCCGAGCTGGCCGCGGCGGCCGAGGCCCGGATCGACGCCGACGAGTTCATGCCCGAGGAGGAGCGGGTGCCCGCCCGCGCCGCCGCGCACGAGGACAGCGCCGAGGCCCTCGCGTACCTCGTCGAGCCGTTCGACCTGATCCGCGACGTCCCCGGCATCGAGATGGTCCAGGCCTCCTGGAGCAGTGAGGAGATCGAGTACGACCCCGATGCGCTGGAGTGGGACCTCGGCGAGGAAGATGGGGCGGAGGAAGACGACGACGACCGGTCGTAGGACTGGTATCCGCCCTGTTCGCAGGCCCCGGGACGCCGTCCCGGGGCCTGCGGTGCGCCGGGGCGCGCCCGGTGACGGGGGCCACTGCGGCGGCGGGAACCGGACGGGACCGTACGAGCGTGTCGATCAGTGGTGTTCCCCACAAACGCTCCGCTTCAGGAACCGGACGGGGTGTCATGGGCGTTCTTATCAAGAAGTTGGCAGGGGATCGGCGACGATGGAGAAGCGTGTGATGACGGACGGCAAGCGCCGCCGCAGGAGCCTGGCCGCCGCGGCCGCCGTGCTCAGCGGTGTGCTGGTGCTCTCGGCGTGCAGCGACGAGGACAAGGGCGCGGGCGCATCCGGTTCCGCGACGCCGCAGTCACAGGCCCAGGTCGACGAGGCGGCCGCGCAGAAGACCTCCAAGGCGAAGATCACGATCTCGCCGAAGAACGGCGCGCAGAACGCCTCCATCAACAAGGACGCCAAGGTCTCCGTCACCGAGGGCAAGCTCACCGAGGTCGTCATGACCTCCGCCGAGGGCAAGGCCGTCGAGGGCGAGATAGCCGCCGACGGCCTGAGCTGGAAGCCGACCGGCCAGCTCGAACGCGCCACGGTCTACAAGATCGCCGCCACGGCCACGGACGCGGAGGGCCTGGAGGCGCACGAGAACTCCTCGTTCACCACGGTCTCCAAGGCCAACAGCTTCATCGGCAACTTCACGCCGGAGGACGGCTCGACCGTCGGCGTCGGCATGCCGGTCTCGATCAACTTCAACAAGGCGATCACCGACAAGAAGGCCGTCCAGAGCGGCATCACGGTCACCTCCAGCAGCGGCCAGGAGGTCGTCGGGCACTGGTTCGACGGCACGCGCCTCGACTTCCGTCCGGACGACTACTGGACCGAGGGCTCGACCGTCACCCTCAAGCTCGACCTCGACGGCGTCGAGGGCGCCGAAGGCGTCTTCGGCGTCCAGCAGAAGACCGTCACCTTCAAGATCGGCCGCAACCAGGTCTCCACCGTCGACGTCGCCACCAAGACCATGACGGTCACCCAGGACGGCAAGACGATCAAGACCATCCCGATCTCCGCCGGCTCCCCGGAGAACCCGACCTACAACGGTCAGATGGTGATCTCCGAGAAGTTCAAGGAGACCCGGATGAACGGCGCGACCGTCGGCTTCACCGACGACGACGGCAAGGGCGAGTACGACATCAAGGACGTGCCGCACGCCATGCGCCTGTCCACGTCGGGCACGTTCATCCACGGCAACTACTGGGGCCCGGACTCGATCTTCGGCTCGGCCAACACCAGCCACGGCTGCGTCGGCCTGAACGACGTCAAGGGCGCCGGCGACCCGAACCAGCAGGCCGCCTGGCTGTACGACCACTCGATCGTCGGCGACGTCGTGATCGTCAAGAACTCCAAGGACAAGACGATCGCCCCCAGCAACGGCCTCAACGGCTGGAACATGAGCTGGGCGGACTGGAAGGCCGGCTCCGCCGCCTGATCCCCCCGACGCGCGCGTACATGAGAGCGGCCCCCTCCCGCACCGGGAGGGGGCCGCTCTCGTTCGCGCTACTTCCGCACGTCCACGCTCTCGTCCACACCCCACTGCGCCAGCAGCCGCAGTGCGTCCGCCGACGCCGACCCCGGCTCCGCCTGGTACGTGATCAGCACCAGGTCCGGGTCCCCGCCCGCCACCTGCATGCTCTCGTACGTCAGCGTCATCTCGCCCACCAGCGGATGCCGCAGCACCTTCGTCCCGTGCCCCTTGTCCGCGACGGTGTGCGCCGCCCACAGCGAGCGGAACTCCTCGCTGCGTATCGACAGTTCGCCGACCAGCGCGAGCAGCGCCGGATCCTCCGGATAGCAGCCCGCGTACAGCCGCAGCACGCTCACCACCTCGGTCGCCTTGCACTCCCAGTCCCGGTACAGATCACGCGAGTTGGGCCCCAGGAAGACCATCCTGGCCACATTCCGGTCGGCCGGCTCCATCGCCTCGAAGTCCCCCATCAGGGCCCGTGCCATCCGGTTCCAGGCGAGGACGTCGAGCCGCCGGCCCACGACGAACGCCGGGATTCCCTCCATCGCGTCCAGCAGATGCCGCAGGCCCGGCCGCACCTGCTGCGGGCGGGCGATCGCCGCCCGGTGCTGCTTCTTCTTCGCCGTCGGCTTCGCCAGATGCGTCAGATGCGCCCGCTCCGTGTCGCTCAGCCGCAGGGCCCGCGCGATCGAGTCCAGCACCTCCATGGACACGTTGCGGCCGTTGCCCTGTTCGAGCCGGGTGTAGTACGCCACCGACACCCCGGCCAGCTGTGCCAGTTCCTCGCGGCGCAGCCCGGGGACCCGGCGGTGGCGCCCGAACGACGGCAGACCCACGTCCTCCGGCTTCAGCCGGGCCCGGCGCGAGCGCAGGAATTCGCTGAGTTCGGCACTGAGATCCATGCGTCCCGATTATCCCAGGTCGTACGTCCCGGCGGACGGCTGTTCCTGTCCCTGCCAGTGGTAGGCACGCTGGACGTAGGCAGAACAGGGGGCTGGGTGATGCCCGCGCCCTCGCGCAGGCTGGAGTCATGACCACGAACGTGACCACCGTCCCCGCGTACGCCGCACCCGCCGCCAACGCCCCGCTGGAGCGCACCACCGTGCCGCGCCGGCCCGTCGGCGAGCACGACGTCCTCATCGAGATCAAGTACTCCGGCATCTGCCACTCCGACATCCACCAGGCCCGTGACGGCTGGGGCGAGGGCATCTTCCCGATGGTCCCGGGCCACGAGATCGCCGGAATCGTCGCGGAGGTCGGCCCCGGGGTCAGCAAGTTCCAGGTCGGCGACCGGGTCGGCGTCGGCTGCTTCGTCGACTCCTGCCGGGAGTGCGCGTACTGCCTCCAGGGTCTTGAGCAGTACTGCGTCAAGGGCGGGACCGGTACGTACAACGCCCTCGACACGAACGGCGAGCCCACCTACGGCGGCTACTCCAGCCACATCGTCGTCGACGAGAACTACACCCTGCGCATCCCCGAGGGCATCGGCCTCGACGAGGCCGCGCCGCTGCTCTGCGCCGGCATCACCCTCTACTCGCCGCTCGCCCACTGGCAGGCCGGCCCCGGCAAGAAGGTCGCGATCGTCGGCCTCGGCGGCCTCGGCCACATGGGCGTCAAGATCGCCCACGCGCTCGGCGCCGAGGTGACCGTCCTCAGCCAGTCCCTGAAGAAGCAGGAGGACGGCCTGAAGCTGGGCGCCGACCACTACTACGCCACCAGCGACCCGGCGACCTTCACCGAGCTCGCCGGCACCTTCGACCTGGTGATCTCCACGGTCTCGGCGCCGCTGGACTTCAACGCCTACCTGAGTCTGGTCAAGACCGACGGGGCCCTGGTCAACGTCGGCGCCCCCGAGGAGCCCGTCTCCGTCAACCTCTTCTCCCTCATCGGCGGCCGCAAGACCCTCGCGGGCTCGATGATCGGCAGCATCGCCGAGACGCAGGAGATGCTCGACTTCTGCGCGGAGCACGGCCTCGGCGCGGAGATCGAGGTGATCCGCGCCGAGCAGATCAACGAGGCGTACGAGCGGGTGCTCGCCAGCGACGTCCGCTACCGCTTCGTGATCGACGCGTCGACGATCTGACGCCCGCGCACGACGCTCGCGCATGACGTCCGCGCATGACGTCCGCGCACGGTGCCGGGGCATGACCTGCGGGGTAATCGACCCCGTACGGCATGCCCCGGCACCCTTGCGTCATGACCGCATACGCCATCGGAAACCTGCACCCGAAGCCCGTCCTCGACGAGGAGGTCTTCACCTACATGGAGCGCATCCAGGGCACCCTGGACCCCTTCGGCGGCCGCTTCCTCGTCCACGGCGCACCCGCGCGTGAGGTCCGCGAGGGCGACTGGCCGGGCGCCGTCGTCATCATCGGCTTCCCGTCGTACGAGAACGCCCGAGCCTGGTACGACTCCGCCGCCTACCAGGCCCTGATACCGCTCCGCACCCGCCACATGGCAGGCGACATCCTCCTGGTCGAGGGCGTCGCCGACGGGTACGACCCGGCGGCGACGGCCGCGGCCCTGCGGGCCGCGTCAGGCGACCCTGCCTGACCGGAGCTCCAGCCGCCGGCCCCCGAAGCCCGCCCGGAAGCGTTCGTCGTGGGAGACCGCGACCACCGCGCCCGGGAAGGCCGCAAGGGCCGCCTCCAGGTCCTCCACCAGGGACAGCGCCACATGGTTGGTCGGCTCGTCCAGGACCAGCAGATCGACCGGCCGGGTCACCAGCCGGGCCAGCTCCAGACGGCGCTGCTGGCCCACCGAGAGCCGCGCCACCGGCACGGACAGGTCCTCCTCCCGGAAGAGCCCGAGGGCGAGCAGCTCCGCCGCGTACTCCTCGGGCAGGCCCGGGCGCCCCGCCGCGTACTCCGTGAGCAGCGGCTTCGGGGACGGTACGGCGGGCAGCTCCTGGCGCAGCCGGCCGACCCGGCCCGAGCGGCCGACCGTCCCGCTGTCGGGACGCAGGTCCCCGGCGAGGACCCGGAGCAGGGTCGTCTTGCCGGCGCCGTTGGGCCCGGAGACGAGCAGCCGGTCCCCGGCCGAGATCCGCAGCTTGTCGATCCGCAGCCGCTCGCCGACGACGACGCCGACGAGCTCGGCGAGCGGCCCGTCACCGGGGCTTCCTTCGGCGTCGGGGGCCGCCGTCGCGATCCGGGCGGTGAAGCGCAGGGGTTCCGGTGGCGCCGGGACCGGGTGCCTCCGCAGCTGCTCCAGCCTGACCCGGGCCGCCCTGACCTGGCCCGACAGCTTGTTCTCGTGCGAGCGGCGGTGCTTGCCGAAGCCCTGCCGGGGGTCCTTCCCCGAGCCGGCGAGCCGCTGCCCGGCCGTCGCCACCAGCTCCTCGGTACGGGCCAGCTCCTCCCGCCACTCCTCGTGCTCCTGCGCCCGGCGGCGGCGGGCCGCGGCCTTCGCCGCGCGGTAGCCGGACCACCCGTCGCCGTACCGGGTCACCGTGCGGGTGTCCCGGTCGACCTCCAGGATCGTGGTCGCCATGCCCTCCAGGAACGCCCGGTCGTGGGTGACCGCGACCACCGTGCCGCGGTGGGTGCGCAGCCGTTCCTCCAGCCAGCCGGCGGCGGCCCGGTCGAGGTGGTTCGTCGGTTCGTCGAGAAGCAGCAGCTCGGCGCCCGAGGAGAGCACGCAGGCGAGGGCGAGCCGCGACTGCTCGCCGCCGGAGAGCGTGCCGACGCGGCGCTCGTACGGGACGAGGCCGAGGCCGAGCGCGTGCAGCGCGGCCTCCACGCGGGCGTCGGCCTGGTAGCCGCCCCGCTCCTCGTAGCGGGCGGCGAGTTCCCCGTACGCGAGGAGCTCCTCGGGTGTCGCGGCGCCGAGTCTCTCCTCGGCGGCCCGCATCTCCCTTTCCATGGAGCGGAGTTCGGCGAGCGCCGCGTCGACGGCGTCCCGCACGGTGTGCTCGGGTCCGAGGCCGAGGGTCTCGGCGAGCGTCTGGGCGAGACGCGCGACGCCGCCGGGGAAGCGGACGGTCACGTCCCCGGTGTCGGGCGCCTCGGCCCCGGCCAGGAGCCGGAGCAGGGTCGATTTGCCGGAGCCGTTCTCACCGATGACGGCGGCCTTCTCGCCGGGGCGGACGGTGAGCGTGAGCTGGTCGAGGACGGAGCGGTCCCCGTAGGACTTCGAGACGTCTTTGAGGGTCAGCTGGGCGCGGTCGCGCATGGGATCTTTCCCTGGGTACTGGGGGGCGTTCGGGCCGGGAGGGGACACCGGGACCACCACTGCCGCGCCCCGAGGGCGCCGGATCAGCGGGTCGGACCGTGTCCGCGGCCGGAATCAGAGAAAGAAGTAGAACGCACCCATGCCCGCGAGTGTAGCTACCGGGAGTGCGGGACCGCCGTGGCTTTTACGGCGTAGTCGAGGAGCTCGGCGAAGCGCAGCCACCGCAGGAGGGGCACGTTCGGTGGCGCGTGGCCAGGGGTGAGGTGCCGGTGGATGCCGGCGACGATGTCGCCCGGCTCCTCGCGGGACGGAGCGTCGACCCGTCCGAGGGCGGTGAGATAGGCCGCCGCGCAGGCGTCGAGACGGCCGTGCAGGTCCGCGAGGCGGGGCCCGAGGCCGTCGGGGAGCAGCGACGGATCGGGGCGGGGGACTTCCAGGAACGCCGTACGGCGGTTCGCCACGGCGGCGACGAGCCCCAGACGCGAGGGCCCGGTCGCACCGGGCCAGCGGGGCCGCCACGGCGGCGCCAGGGGATCCCCGCTCAGGGGTACACGGACGCCCGCCGCCTTCTCCACGCGGCGGCGGGCCGCGAAGACCGCGATCTCCTCGATCCTCGCCGCGCGGCTCGCCTCAAGGACGCCGAGCGCGCGCAGCAGGGCGGCCGTGTCCCGCCGGAGATCCGGCGCGGGCACGGCCGTCGCGGCGAGATAGGCCCAGGTCGCGTGGAAGCCGAGGGGTCCGTACTCCGAGACGGCACACCGCAGTGCCCGGTGCCGCCGGGCGGGCGGCGACCGCTCGTCGCGCACCCGCCGGGCGTAGGTCCCGAAACTCACCCGACGAAGCCCGTGCCCCTCGTCAGCCGTCGGCCTTCGCGACACCGATCGGGCAGGAGACGCCCGTTCCGCCGATGCCGCAGTAGCCCGCCGGGTTCTTGTCCAGGTACTGCTGGTGGTATCCCTCCGCGGGATAGAAGGTGCGGCCCTCCGCCGGGAGGATCTCGGTGCTGATCGTGCCGTAGCCGGAGCCCGTCAGGACCTTCTGGTAGGCCTCGCGGGAGGCGTCGACGGCCGCCGCCTGGGCGGGGGAGTGGGTGTAGACGGCCGAGCGGTACTGGGTGCCCACGTCGTTGCCCTGGCGGAAGCCCTGGGTCGGGTCGTGGGACTCCCAGAAAAGCTTCAGGAGGGACTCGTACGAGACCTTCGACGGGTCGAAGACGACCCGGACGGCCTCGGTGTGACCGGTCAGGCCCGAGCAGACCTCCTCGTAGGCCGGGTTCGGCGTGTAGCCGCCCTGGTAGCCGACGAGAGTCGTCCAGACGCCGTCGGTCTGCCAGAACTTCCGCTCGGCGCCCCAGAAACAGCCGAGGGCGAAGTCGGCGACCTCCAGGCCCTCCGGGTACGGGCCGAGGAGCGGGTTGCCGAGGACCGTGTGGCGCTCGGGAACGGCGAACTCCGGCTCGGGGCGGCCGCGCAGGGCCTGCTCGGGAGTGGGGAGGACGGGGGTGCGGGACAGGAACATGCTGCATCTCTCCTCGACGGTCGGCAGTGGTCACAACGCCGGCGGGCGGGGAGGGATTCCCCGAGGAGTCCTCGGAGGGTCCCTCCCCGCCCGCCGGGGAGACCGGGTGCGGGAGTGCCGTCCGCCGCGACCGCCCGCCGTGCCGTCAGCGCGGCAGTGTCGCCGGGCTGCCGCCGTTCGCCTCGTACCCCGCCACCGCCAGGTTCCGGAAGACCGTGAACTCCGCCGCCGGGTCACCGCTCAGCGTCCACGGCACCGCGCCCACGTGCCCGTCGACCTTCACCAGCTGGTGCATGGCCTCGGCCCAGCGCTCGCCGCGCACCAGGAACCAGACGAGCAGATGACGGACGTGCGCCAGCATCGGGTCGTCGGACCGGGCCGAGTGCACCGCGTACAGCGCCCCGTCCATCGCCTTCGACACCACGGCCGTACGGAAGAAGTCCTGCACGAGCACCACGTCCGGCACGTGCTCGTACACCGCGAACAGCGGGAGCGCCGCGAGCAGCGAACCCCGCGGGGCGCGCGCCGCGGCCGTCGTCGCGAAGTGGTCGGCCTCCTGGCGGGAGCCGTGCCACTTCTCGCACCAGTAGTGCAGCGCCGCGAGATGGGCGCCCATGTGCTGCGGGGCCCGGTCGATGACCCGCGCCCACACCTGGTCGAACTCCTCGTGGCTGTACCCGAGACCGCGGGCCACGGCCAGCTGCGTGATGTACGGGACCGGGTCCCCCGGAGCGAGCAGCGCCGCCTCGTCGGTGACCTTCCGCGCCTCCTCCAGGATGATCCGGAAGTCGTCGGTCCCGGCCGCCGAGGAGCGCCAGGCCTGCTGCACCAGGAACTCGCCGTGCACCGCGGCGCCGCCCGCGTCCTTCGGGGCCTCCGCCCGCCAGGTCCGCAGCCACGCCCCGCCGACGCCCGGCCGCTCCTGGAGTTCCAGGGACGCGGCGCCCGCGAAGGCCTGGACGCGCTGCCAGCGCACCTCGCCCTCCTTGTCGGTGGCGGCGAGCAGCCGCGACGCGGCCCGCCAGTCCTGGGTGGCCTGGACGACGTCGAGGACGTGCAGGAGCTCGTCGTCCGCGCCCGGGAGCCGTACGTCCTGGTCCTCCTGACGCACGAATCCGTACGCCTCCGGATCCGCCGCGTCCGGGGCGCCCGGAGCGACCTGACGGATCCCGCCACCGCGGCGGCGCAGCAGGTAGGGGCCGAGGACGCCGAACAACAGGCCCAGCGCGATCAGGAACCAGAGAATCTCCATGTGTCCATTGTCCAGGACGCACGGTGAGACGATCGCGGCGCCGGGGCCCGCTCGGGACTACGCTCCTGACACATGAGCGACCAGCACTCTCACCAGAGCTTCGAGACCCGCGCGATCCACGCGGGCAACACCGCGGACCCGCTGACCGGCGCGGTCGTCCCGCCCATCTACCAGGTGTCCACCTACAAGCAGGACGGCGTGGGCGGGCTGCGCGGCGGTTACGAGTACAGCCGCAGCGCCAACCCCACCCGTACGGCCCTTGAGGAGAACCTGGCGGCCCTGGAGGGCGGCCGGCGCGGGCTCGCCTTCGCCTCCGGTCTGGCCGCTGAGGACTGCCTGCTGCGCACGCTCCTCGCGCCCGGCGACCACGTGGTCATCCCCAACGACGCCTACGGCGGCACGTTCCGGCTCTTCGCCAAGGTCGTGCAGCGCTGGGGCGTCGACTTCTCCGTGGCGAACACCTCGGACGTCGAGGCGGTGCGCGGCGCCGTCAACGACCGTACGAAGCTGATCTGGGTCGAGACCCCGTCGAACCCGCTCCTCGGCATCACCGACATCGAGGCGATCGCGGGCGTCGCCCGCCAGGCCGGCGTGAAGCTCGTCGTCGACAACACCTTCGCCTCGCCCTACCTCCAGCAGCCGCTCGCGCTCGGCGCGGACGTCGTCGTGCACTCCCTCACCAAGTACATGGGCGGCCACTCCGACGTCGTCGGCGGTGCGCTGGTGACGGCCGACGAGGCGCTCGGCGAGGAACTCGCGTACCACCAGAACGCGATGGGCGCGGTCGCCGGTCCCTTCGACTCGTGGATCGTGCTGCGCGGCATCAAGACCCTCGCGGTCCGCATGGACCGGCACAGCGAGAACGCCGAGAAGATCGTCGAGATGCTGACCCAGCACCCGAAGGTCACCCAGGTCCTCTACCCGGGGCTCCCGGAGCACCCGGGGCACGAGGTCGCCGCCAAGCAGATGCGTTCCTTCGGAGGCATGATCTCGTTCCGCGTGGAGGGCGGCGAGGAGGCGGCCGTCGAGGTCTGCAACCGCGCGCAGCTCTTCACCCTCGGTGAGTCCCTCGGCGGCGTCGAGTCCCTCATCGAGCACCCGGGCCGGATGACCCACGCGAGCGTCGCGGGTTCCGCCCTGGAGGTCCCCGCCGACCTCGTCCGCCTCTCGGTGGGCATCGAGAACGTCGACGACCTGCTCGCCGACCTGCGGCAGGCGCTGGGCTAGTCGCCGGTACGGGGCGGGCGGGTGCTCCTGCCGTACGGAGTGTCGTACGGCGGTGTCCTACGGAGCGCCCGCCCGGCCCGTCGTGCGGAGCGCCGCTCGTTCAGGTGCCGGGCAAGGGCTCCTTCATCGAGGCCCGGATCTCGGCGCGGAGTTCGGGACTGTCCGTGTGCTCGTGGACGGCGACCACGTGCTGGACGGCTGCCCGTTCGAGTTCCTCCTCCTCGCCCGACATGTAGAGCGAGCAACCGGAGACACTCGGGGTGTCCCGGCAGTCGGTTGCTTTCCTGGCCATGACGACCTCCTGACGGGCCTGCGGACAGGCCCCTCCTTCCAGGCTAGGACCGTCCTCACCCGCCGTCGAACGGCGGTGTGGTCTCCGCCGCCGGGACCTCCCAGGGCTGTGCCGCCGACGCCCACAGCACGAAGGCGAGCACGGCGAGCGCGAAGAGCGTCCACGCCACCCGTCGAAGGGCCCGGTTCCGCCGGAGCAGGCGGGAGCCGCGCTCGGCGGCCTCCCCGGCGAGGTCGCCGGGGACCGGCGGGTGAGGGGTGTCGAGCAGTCGCCGGACCGCCGCCTCCTTGTCCTCGTAGCGGCTCACGCGGCGGTCCTCCCGGCGGGCTTTCCCGTACCGCCCCTGGCCGCCCTGAGGGTGGCCACCGCCCGGGCGTGGACGGCTCTGACGCGGGTCTCCGGCAGCCCGAGCAGTGCCGCGACCTGCTCCTCGGCCACCCCCTCGTACAGCCTGAGGACGACGACGAGCCGTTCCTGGGGGTGGAGGGCGGAGAGCACTCCGCCCCGGCCACCGTGATGCCGCCAGGCGGTGCGTGCGAAGCGGGCGGCGAGGTCGCGCCGGGTGAGTTCGTACGGATCCTCGTCCCGCAGCCGCTCCCACGCCGCGTAGGTGTGCGCCAGGGCGGCGGTCAGCAGGGCCCGGGCGTACGGGTTGCGGGTGCGGGTCTCGGCGGTGAGCAGAGTCGCGGTGTGCAGCAGCCGGCCCGCCGCCCCGGCCACGAACGCGTCGAACTCCCGGGTGCGGTGGGCGCGTTCGGCGCGGGGTCCGTTCCGCTGCTCTGCCACGTCCTCATCTGAGGACAGCGCGGGGGTGGGGTCAAGAGGTCTGCGCGGACTCGCTCGGCCCCTCGACCGGTGCGCCGGTCGTGGACGCGGTCCCCTCCGGGGCCGCCGGCGCGGGGGCCGACGTGGCCGCGGACTCTGTCACGGGTCCGCCCGAGTGCGCCGACTGCCGTGCGGACAGGGCGGTGTTGAAGCGGGTGAGCAGGGTGCAGAAGGACTCCCGCTCGTCCGGCGTCCAGCCCTCCGTGACCTCCACCATCAGCTGGCGGCGCGAGGAGCGGACCTCCTCCAGGCGGGCGAGCCCGCGCGGCGACAGCTGGAGCACGACCGCGCGCCCGTCCTCGGGGTGCGAGGTGCGCTTCACCAGCCCGGTGTCGACGAGCGGGGCGACCTGGCGGGTGACCGTGGACGAGTCGATGCCCATGCCGGCCGCGAGGGCCTTCACGCCCATCGGGCCTTCCTGGTCGAGGCGGTTGAGGAGCAGGTAGGCGGCGCGGTCCATCGAGTTGCGGAGCTGCCCGGTGCCACCGAGGCGCGTCTGCTCCGCGCGGCGGGCGAAGACGGCCACCTGGTGCTGGAGGGCATCGAGGAGACCGGGGTCGAGCTCAGTCGTCATGTCCTGAGATGTGGGCATGGCTGTGGGTCTCTCTCGTGCGGGGGTGGTCGGTTGGTGGGGGACAGAGTACGCGGCCCCGGGGAGGTCCGTACCGGGGCTGCGCAAACCCGCTTGAGGACCCGGTCGCCGGGCGGCCACCAGGGCCGTGAGCTGCGAGACTTGCTGTCATGAGCTTCCGTACGCCAGACCCCTTGCACCGGCTGATGCTCGACGACGTACGGGGGGCGCAGAAGATGCTGTCGGGGGTGGCCCGGATGACCGCGATGGAGGGCAGCCGCCATCTGTCGTCGCTGGTGGGAGCGCCCGTCCATCTGAAGTGCGAGAACCTCCAGCGGACGGGTTCGTTCAAGCTGCGCGGGGCGTACGTGCGGATCGCCGGGCTGCGGCCCGAGGAGCGGGCGGCGGGGGTCGTCGCCGCGTCGGCGGGCAATCACGCGCAGGGTGTGGCGCTCGCCTCGAACCTGCTCGGTGTGCGCGCGACCGTCTTCATGCCGGTCGGGGCCCCGCTGCCGAAGGTCGCGGCGACCCGGGAGTACGGCGCCGACGTCCGGCTGCACGGTCATGTCGTGGACGAGACGCTGGCGGCGGCGGAGCGGTACGCGCGGGAGACCGGGGCCGTCTTCATCCACCCCTTCG
Source organism: Streptomyces sp. NPDC088553 (assembly GCF_044752965.1). Lineage (NCBI taxonomy): Bacteria > Bacillati > Actinomycetota > Actinomycetes > Kitasatosporales > Streptomycetaceae > Streptomyces > Streptomyces sp. NPDC088553. Next base: position 727,420 of record NZ_JBIVMG010000005.1, read on the forward strand.
ACCATCCCGACATCATCGTCGGGCAGGGCACGGTGGGCCTGGAGATCCTGGAGCAGTGCCCGGAGGTCCGGACGATCCTGGTGGGTGTCGGCGGCGGCGGTCTCGCCGCGGGCATCGGGCTCGCGGTGAAGTCGGTGCGCCCGGACGTGAAGGTGATCGGTGTGCAGGCGGAGGGCGCCGCCGCCTATCCGCCCTCGCTGGCCGCCGGGCATCCCGTGGTGGTCGAGTCGCCGGTGACGATGGCGGACGGGATCAAGGTGGGACGGCCGGGCGACGTGCCGTTCGCGCTGATCCAGGAGTACGTCGACGAGGTCCGTACGGTCTCCGAGGACGCGCTCTCCTCGGCGCTGCTGCTCTGTCTGGAGCGGGCGAAGCTGGTCGTGGAGCCGGCCGGCGCGAGCCCGGTCGCGGCTCTGCTCAGCGACCCGAGGTCGGTCGAGGGGCCGGTGGTGGCGGTGCTGTCCGGCGGGAACGTCGACCCGCTGCTGCTCCAGCGCATCCTGCGGCACGGGATGGCCGCCGGGGGCCGCTATCTGAGCCTGCGGCTGCGGGTCACGGACCGGCCGGGGGCCCTGGCGACGCTGCTCGCGGTGCTCACGGTCGCCGACGCGAACGTCCTGGACGTCAGCCATGTGCGGACCGATCCGCGGCTCGGGCTGACCGAGGCGGAGGTCGAGCTGCACCTGGAGACGAAGGGGCCTGAGCACTGCCGCGAGGTGGCGGACGCGCTGAGGGACGCGGGGTACACGGTGCTGGGCTGAGCCCCGGCCCGCCCCCGCCCGTCGCATGATCATGTGTCCCAGGTCACAAATTCACTGGGCGGGGCGGCTCGGGCGAACCTAGGATCGGTGGGAAACGCCCGAATTCAACGTCCGTATCTCCCTGGGAGTACCCACATGCCAGGCGCGATCTACGCCGAGGGTCTGGTGAAGACCTTCGGTGACGTACGAGCTCTGGACGGCGTGGACCTCGACGTCCCCGAGGGCACCGTCCTGGGTCTGCTCGGCCCGAACGGCGCGGGGAAGACGACCGCCGTGCGCGTGCTGACCACCCTCCTCCAGCCCGACAGCGGCCGGGCCGTCGTCGCCGGGATCGACGTCCTCAAGGACCCCGACGAGGTGCGCCGCAGGATCGGTCTCTCCGGCCAGTTCGCGGCCGTCGACGAGTACCTCACCGGCCGCGAGAACCTTCAGATGGTCGGGCAGCTCTACCAGATGAGGGCGAAGGACGCGAAGGTGCGGGCCGACGAGCTCCTGGAGCGCTTCAACCTCGCCGACGCCGCCGACCGCACCGCGAAGACGTACTCCGGAGGGATGCGCCGCCGCCTCGACCTCGCGGCCGCCCTCGTCGTGTCCCCGCCGGTCATGTTCATGGACGAGCCGACCACCGGCCTCGACCCGCGCAACCGGCAGGGCCTGTGGGAGGTCATCAAGGAGCTCGTCGCGGGCGGTACGACCCTGCTGCTCACCACGCAGTACCTGGAGGAGGCCGACCACCTCGCCCACGACATCTGCGTGGTCGACCGCGGCAAGGTCATCGCGCGCGGCACGTCCGACCAGCTCAAGGCCCAGACGGGCGGCGAGCGCGTCGAGGTCGTCGTGCACGAGTCGGGGATGATCGCGGACGCCCGGGGGGTCCTCGCGCGCTACGGCATCGAGGGCATCGGCCACGGCGAGGTGTCCGTGGAGGAGCACACCCGCAAGCTCACGGTGCCCGTCGCCGGAGGCGCGAAGCTGCTCGCCGAGGTCATCCGCGACCTGGACGCGGTGGGTGTGGAGATCGACGACATCGGACTGCGCCGTCCCACCCTCGACGACGTCTTCCTCTCCCTCACCGGCCATGTGGCCGAGCGGGAGGCGGAGGAGAACGGCGGGCCGGACGGAGGGTCCCGGCCGGGCGGCCGTGAGGGCAAGCGCGTGAAGGAGGCGGCCGAGTGAGCACCATGAACGACTCCCTGGTGATCGCCCGCAGGAACCTGATCAGGATGTCCCGGATTCCCGAGATGATCCTGTTCGGCCTGATCCAGCCGGTGATGTTCGTGATCCTCTTCACGTACGTCTTCGGCGGCTCGATGAGCGTCGGCGGCAGCACCGACCCGGACGTCTACAAGAACTTCCTGATGGCCGGCATCTTCGCGCAGACCGTCACCTTCGCCACGGCGGGTGCGGGCGCGGGCATCGCCGACGACATGCACAAGGGCCTCATCGACCGGTTCCGGTCCCTGCCCATGGCCCGGGGCGCGGTCCTCACCGGCCGCACCCTGGCCGACCTCGTGCAGACCGCGCTGACGCTCTTCGTGCTCGCGATCGTCGCGCTGATCATCGGCTGGCGGCCCGGTTACGCGGCGCCGACCAACTTCGGGAAGGTCATGGCCGGGTTCGCCCTGCTCCTCCTCCTCGGCTATGCCTTCACCTGGATCGGTGCCCTGATCGGCCTCTCGGTCCGCACCCCGGAGGCCGCGACGTCGGGCGGCCTGATCTGGCTCTTCCCGGTGACCTTCATCTCGAACGCCTTCGTGGACTCCAGCAATCTGCCGGGCTGGCTCCAGCCCGTCGCGGAGTGGAACCCGTTCAGCGCGACCGTCCAGGCCTGCCGCAAGCTCTTCGGCGATCCGGGCCTGTCACCGTCCGACGCCTGGCCGATGCAGTACCCGGTGTGGGCGTCGCTGATCTACTCCGTCCTGATCGTCGCCATCTTCCGGACCCTGTCCGTCCGCAAGTACCGGCGCGCGAACGGCTGAGCGCTCCGCGCACCCGGAGCCGTCAGGGCAGGTACCCGGAGACGACGAGGCCGTCGGGAAGGGCGAGGAAGACCGCCCCTCCGGCGACCAGCGCGTCTCCGGTGGCCTGCGCGTCGAAGTCGTCCGGGAGGTTGGCCTCGAAGTGCTCCTCGCCGGAGGGGGCGGCCGCGGCGACGGAGACCACCTCTCCCTTCCCCACCGTGATCACCCGGTCGCCGGCGAAGTAGATCCGCTGCGGGTCGCCCTCGGTCATCATCGGCGTCATCGACCAGCCCTCCTTGCCGCTCCGCAGGTCGTAGGTGGTCACGGTCTGCCCGTTCGTCACCGCCACCAGGCCGTCCGCGTTCACGGCGGGGCCCGCCGTCACCCCCGCGCCGAAGGACCGCTGCCGCTTCAGCGACCCGGCGTCGAGCACCGCCACCGAGCCGTCCGGGGTGCCCGAGCAGAGCACGCTGCCGCTCTTCTCGTGCACGGTGACCTCCTGGCAGCCCTCCGCCCCGCGCGCCGTCGTCTTCCCGGTCCGCGCGTCGAGCGCCACCGGCACGGTCCCGACGGGGACGTACACCCGACCGCCCGCCGCCACCGGCTGCTCGGGGAAGCCGTCGAGCGGTTCCCGCCACAGCACGCTGCCCACGTCCTTCCCGCTCCCGCCGAGCCTCACCGCCGTCACGAGGCCTCCGCCCGACCCGCCGTCACCCTCGGTGGACGCCGTGTTCACGTAGGCGGTGTGGAGGACGCCGTCGGCCAGGTCGGAGCCCTTCACCGCCCACCCGGCGCCGGGGCCGGGGAGGGTGCCCTCCTTCCGGCCGTCCCGAAGGCCGTACGCGACGGTCCCCGAGGCCTCCGCGACGTACACCCGGTCGCCGACGACCGCCGGGTACTGCGGTGTGGACCGCAGCCCCTCGGCGTTGGTGCGCGCCTGGACCGACCACAGCACATGGCCGTCCGCCGCGCTCAGCCCCACGAGCGCGCCGCCGGAGCCCGCGCAGACCAGCACCTTCGGGGAGAGGGAGCACGCGCCGTCGGTCGCCTCCGTCCGCACCATCCAGGGCGACCAGCCCGCCGGGCGGTGCCCCCGGTCCGTCGCCGCCGCGCCGAAGTCGTTGGTACGGCCCTTCCCGCCGTACGGCAGGACGACCTGGCTCAGGGTCGCCGGGCCGGCGTTCCCCGTACCGGTCGCACCGGGGGAGGAGCCGTTCGAGACCGAGGGCCCCGCCGTCCCGCCGCCGTCCCCGCCGTCCCGGTTCACCAGGACCACGCCGGCCGTCGCCGCGACGGCGACGGCCACCGCACCGGCCACGACCGCGCCCCAGCGGCGCCGACGCGGCTCCGCGGGGGGCGCCGGCGGTGTCACGGGACGGTTCGGGACGGCCGTGGGGGAGTACGGCACCACCGGCCCGAGCGTCGGCAGGTCCGCCACGCCCGCGCCCGAGGCCGCCGCCTCACCGGCCGTCCGCGCGGCCTCCCCGTACTCGGCGAGCAGCGAGAGCACCCCGCCCGGCCAGGGGAAGACCTCGGGGGCCGTCCCGCCACCGAGGAGCGACACCACCTCCGCCGCCGTCGGCCGCTCGGCCGGGTCGAGCCGCAGACAGCGCTCGACCACCGGCCGCAGCTCCTCCGGCACGCCGGTCAGGTCGGCGTCCGCCCGGATGATCCGGTAGACCACCGCGGCCATCTCGTCGTCCTGGAAGGGCCCTCGGCCGCTCGCGGCGAACGCGAGGACCGCGCCCAGACAGAACACGTCCGACGCGGGCACCACCGCGCGGCTGCCCGCCAGGTGCTCCGGCGACATGAACCCGGGGGAGCCCACGACCAGACCGGTCGAGGTCAGCGCCGTGGCCTCGAAGGCCTGCGCGATACCGAAGTCGATCAGCTTGGGCCCGGCCGTGCCGAGCAGGACGTTCGCCGGCTTGAGGTCGCGGTGCAGCACCTTCACCCCGTGGACCCCGGACAGGGCGGTGGCCAGGGCGATCCCCAAGGCCCGTACCGCCGCCAGGGGCAACGCCCCGGACCGTACGACGGCCTCCGCGAGCGAGGGACCCGGCACGTACTCCGTCGCCAGCCACGGCGAGGGCGCGTCGGCGTCCGCGTCCACGAGCCGTGCCACTCCCGGCCCGTCGACCGTCCGGGCCGCCGCGATCTCCCGCCGGAACCGGGTCCGGAAGTCCCCGTCGACCTCCAGGTCGCTCCGTACGGTCTTCACCGCGACCATCCGGTACGGATCGGCCGTCGGCGCGTCCGCCCGGCAGGCGAGATGCACCTCGCCCATGCCGCCCGCGCCGAGCCGGGCGAGCAGCCGGTAGGGGCCGACGAGCTGCGGGGGCCGGCCCGGGGGCAGGGCTTCCAGCACGGGACTACTCCTTCTCGCCGGGCAGGGCGACGGAGGCGACCGCGCCCTTGTCGAAGACGACGTACGCGATGCCGCCCACCGGCAGCACCTCCGGCTCCCGGATCTGCTTGGCGACGATGTCGCCGAAGCTCGGGTCGTAGTACTCCTCCTCGGCGCGCGGACCGGGGGCGCCCGGCACCGGCGTGACCTTCAGGGCTCCCGGCTTGCCGTCGGCGCCGAGCCGCACGGTGTGGAGGGCGGAGTAGTCGGCGTACACGACCTGGTCGCCGGCGAGCAGCGGCGACGACCAGCTCTGGGCCAGGCCGGACGGAGCCCGCTCGGCCGGGAACGAGGCGAGTGTCCCGCCGGTGCGCGGGTCGAGGATCCGCAGGCCGCCGTCGAAGGTCACCACGGCCCGCGGGCCGATCGCCGCGGGGGCCGCCGTGGCGAGGGCGCCGGGCAGCGACGCCTTCGGGGCGAGTGTGCGGGCGTCGAGCAGGTGCAGGGCCGTGTCGGTGTCGCTGCCCGACCCGGCTCCGGCGCAGTACGCCGACGCGCCGAGCACCTTGATGTCCCAGCAGTCCTTGGCGTCGGGTTCGACCTGCCCGAGCTGGGTGCCGTTCCGGCCGTCGTACGACACGAGTCCACCCTGGCTGAGGGCGTAGACGACGCCCCCGGCGTAGGCGACGGGTTCGTACGCCCGGCGCTCGGCGAAGGAGGTCTCGCCGTTGGTGAGCTCCTTCGACCACAGCTCGTGCCCGTCGGCCAGGGAGAACGCCGTCAGCGCGGCCCGCACGTTCAGGGCGTCCTCCGCCACGTTCGTCGCCGCGAAGACGATCCCGTCGGCGACGACGGGCCGGGTGGCCCAGAGGCCCTGCGGTCCCACGGCCGGCTTCTGCCAGCGGACCGCCCCCGTGCGCGCGTCCCGGACCTGGAGGGAGCCGTCGGCGACGAGGACCGCGCTGCCGTCGTGGACCGTGGGAGCCGTGGCGCTTCCGGCCGTGAAAGGGAACCCCTTGCCGCTGACGTAGGTCTCGTCGGGGGTGTCCTTGGCGGCCGGGACGTCCCACAGCTGCTCGCCGTTGGCCGGGTCCAGCGCCTCGTAGCGCCCGTTCGTGGTCCGGCAGACCAGCACCTTCTCACCGGCCGAGCAGCCGAGTGCCGGGGCGCCCAGCTTCGCCTGCCAGGGCTTCCAGCCGGCCGGCCGCTGGGCGGCGTTCTGCGGGACGACACCGGAGGAGTCGGCGAGGCCCCGGCCGTCGACGCCCGGGATCCGGGGCGCCACCGGCGCGGCGGGCGGTGCCGCCTTCGGGGGCTGCGGCTTCCCCGGCCCGTCCTGCGGCCACAGCAGGTACGTGCCGACGCCACCGGCCACGACCGCCAGGGCCACGGCGGCCGCGACCAGCCGGCCCCGGCGCCGACGGCCGGGTGCGCCGGTCGCGTCGCTCGCGCCGGTCCCGGCGGCGCCGGCCGGCGCGGAGACCGGGGCCTGGGTCGCCGCGGAGTGCAGCCCGGGTGCCGCGGGGTCCGCCGCCGGGTTCCCGGAGCCGTCCGCCGGGGCGGCCGGGGCGGCCTCCAGGAGTGGTCCGCCGGAGGCGACGAGCTGGGCGAGCTCCGTCCCGTACTCGCCGATGTGGTCCCGCACCGGCCCGGGCCACGGGAAGACCTTGGGGGTGCCCCCGCCGAGGAGCTCCGCGAGCGCCTCCGGCGTCGGCCGGTCCGCCGGGTCCAGGGCCAGGCAGGCGGCGACGACGTCGCGCAGCTCCGCCGGGACCCGGGCGAGGTCGGCCTCGGCCTGGGAGACCCGGTACAGGACGGCGGCGAGCGGTCCGTCGCCGAAGGGGTCCTCGCCGGTGGCCGCGTAGCAGAGCAGCGAGCCGAGGCAGAAGACGTCGGAGGCGGTGGTCACCCGCCGGGCGCCGGCCACGTGCTCGGGCGACATGAAGGAAGGGGTGCCGACCATCAGCCCGGTGGCGGTCATCGTGGTGGCCGTGCTGCTGCGGGCGATGCCGAAGTCGATGAGACGGGGCCCGTCGACGGAGAGCATGACGTTGCCGGGCTTGAGGTCCCGGTGCAGGACCCCGGCCCGGTGGAGATCGGCGAGGGCCCGCGCGACGCCGGTGCCGAGCGCGCGGACGGTGTCCACGGGCAGGGCGCCGCCGCGCCGGACGGCCTGCGAGAGGCTGGGCCCGGGGACGTACGCGGTGGCCAGCCAGGGCACCTCGGCGTCGGCGTCGCCGCCGAGCGGGGCGGCGGCGTACGGGCTGTCGACGAGCGCGGCGACCCGGATCTCCCGGCGGAAGCGGTCCCGGAAGGCGGGGTCACCCGCGACATCGCGGCGGACGGTCTTCACGGCGACGAAGGTGCCGTCCGCGCCGGAGCCGCCCCGGCCGAGGAAGACCTCGCCCATCCCGCCCGCCCCGAGCCCGGCGAGCACCTCGTACGGTCCTATCAGGCGCGGTGCGCCCTCACGCAGCGGTCCCAGCACTTCGCCATCCCCCTTGTGACGCGACGTCAGGCCGCATCATGCCTCATCGTCACGGGGCATGTGCACGCAGCACGCAAGGGCCGGCCCCCGGTGGGGGCCGGCCCTTGCGAGGGAGCGCGGGTGCGTCAGCCGGTGTACGGCTTCGCGCTGAGGATCTTGACCGTGGCCTTCTTGCCGTTCGGCAGCTCGTACTCGGCGTCGTCACCGGCCTTCTTGCCGTTGACACCGACACCGAGCGGCGACTGCGGCGAGTAGGTCTCGATGTCGTCGCTCGCGTACTCGCGGGAGGCGAGCAGGAAGGTCATCGTGTCGTTCTCGTCGCCGTCGAAGGCGATCGTGACGACCATGCCCGGCTCGACGACGCCGTCGTCCGCCGGAGCCTCGCCGACCTTGGCGTGCTCGAGGAGCTGGGTCAGCTGCCGGATGCGGAGCTCCTGCTTGCCCTGCTCCTCCTTGGCCGCGTGGTACCCGCCGTTCTCGCGCAGGTCCCCCTCTTCGCGGGCGGCGGCGATCTTGATGGTGATCTCCGTGCGCGCGGGACCAGACAGGTACTCAAGCTCGTCCTTGAGCTTGTTGTACGCCTCCTGGGTGAGCCAGGTGACGTTGTCGCTGGTCTGGGTCACAGGTGCTCCTCGTAGGTACTGGGAATACAAAGCATCGCCCTACACGGGAAAGCTCTGCTGTCCCGGGTGGGCGAAACCACGAGCCTAACAATGAGTGGCGAAAAGCGGGAGGACATAACCATCAAGATGGCGTCACCCCAGGTCACCGGGGTGACGCGCCGGGACTCGACACCGGGTCCCTACCCACCGCTACCGAGCCGTACACCCCATGAGCTCCGCACTGGTCGCGCGGGCGGTCGTGCGCAGCGAGTAGACGCGGTCGACCCGGCTCGCGGCGTCATCGACCCGGACGTCCTTGCGGGCCACCTCGGCGCCGTCCTCGGATCGGGAGCGCAGGGTGCAGACGCCCTTGACGCCCTCGTCCTTGCGGATCTCCAGGTGCACCTGTACCTCGGTGGAGCTCACCACGTCGAACTTGATCATCTCGGCGCTGATCTTGCTGTCGACGACGTAGTACCAGCCGAACCAGCCCATCAGGCCGAGGAAGAGGACGCCGAGCACGGCGCCCGTGATCTTGAGCTTGCGGTCGGCCGCCTCGTCCGCGGAGCGTCCGTAACGCCCCTCGGGCAGCTGCTCACGCACCGCGCTCATGATCGATCCTCTCGAAGCCGGGGGTGGCGGAATTTTCACTCCCCCGATTCCGTCACTATAGAGACCACGCTCCGCGTCGAATCACTGAGGATCGAGTCTTGACTGAGCAGCTGCGGTTGATGGCCGTTCACGCCCACCCCGACGACGAGTCGAGCAAGGGTGCGGCCACGATGGCCAAGTACGTGTCCGAGGGGGTGGACGTCATGGTGGTGACGTGCACGGGCGGCGAGCGCGGCTCGGTCCTGAACCCCCAGCTCCAGGGTGACGCCTATGTCGAGGCGAACATCCACGAGGTGCGCCGCAAGGAGATGGACGAGGCCCGCGAGATCCTCGGCGTCTCCCAGGAATGGCTGGGCTTCGTCGACTCGGGCCTGCCCGAGGGCGACCCGCTGCCGCCGCTCCCCGAGGGCTGCTTCGCCCTGGAGGACGTCGACCACGCGGCCGGGGAACTGGTCCGCAAGATCCGCTCCTTCCGTCCGCAGGTCGTCACGACCTACGACGAGAACGGCGGATACCCGCACCCCGACCACATCATGACCCACAAGATCACGATGGTGGCCTTCGACGGTGCGACCGACACCGAGAAGTTCCCGGAGGCCGAGTTCGGCCCGGTGTGGCAGCCCCTGAAGCTCTACTACAACCAGGGCTTCAACCGCCCCCGCACGGTCGCCCTGCACGAGGCGCTCCTGGCGCGCGGCCTGGAGTCCCCGTACGGCGAGTGGCTGGAGCGCTGGAAGGAGTTCGCGGGCAAGGAGCGGAATCTGACCACCTTCGTGCCCTGCTCGGACTTCTTCGAGATCCGCGACAAGGCCCTGATCGCCCACCGCACCCAGATCGACCCCGACGGCGGCTGGTTCCGGGTCCCGATGGACATCCAGAAGGAGGTCTGGCCGACGGAGGAGTACGAGCTCAGCAAGGCGCTGGTGCCCACCTCCCTCCCCGAGGAAGATCTCTTCGCGGGCATCCGCGACAATGCCTGACATGAGCGCACACCTGGCACTGACCCAGCTTGTCCCCTTCGCCGCCGAAGAGCTGGACGAGAACAAGGTGACCCCCGGCGTCCTCGGCTTCGTGGTCTTCGCGCTGCTGGCCGTCGCGGTCTGGCAGCTGATGAAGTCGATGAACCGCCACATGGGCAAGGTCTCCTTCGAGGAGGCCCCCGACCCGGCGGCCGCCGTGGAGACCCCGGCCTCCTCGGCCGGCCCCGCCGGCAAGTAGCCGACCCGCCCCCGGGCCCGTGCCCCAGCGGTACGGGGCCTGGGGCGTCGTCGTGCCCCGGGGCGGTGCCGCCGCGTCCGGGGCGTCGTCGTGCCGCCGGGCCCGTACTTCACCGCGTCCGGGGGTGCCGTCTGGAACGGCCCGGCTACCCCGCCGGCACCCCCAGGACCTCCCGGGCGTGCCGGTTCGGCACCATGCCCAGGTCCCAGGCCTGCCAGGGCGTCGACGGGTGGATGCCCCGGCCCAGGACCACCGCGTACGCCTCCGCGCAGTCGTCGAGCCGCGGGTCGCGCGCCGGATGCCGGTCCGCGACCAGCGCCGCGAGCTCCTCGCGCGCCGTGACCGTCCCCGGCTCCGGGCTCCCCGGGACCGCGTGCGGGAGCAGCGTGCAGCGCAGGAACCGGGCCCAGTCCGCGCCCCGCAGATCGCCGTACGTGCCGAACAGCGCACGGGCCTCGTCGCACAGCCCCAGCGCCTGCGGCACCCGGGCGTTGCCGGCGTCGATGATCGCCAGCTCCAGCGAGGTCCAGGCCTCCCCGTGCGGCACCCCGATCCGGTGGAAGTCCGCCCGCGCGTCCACGAGCAGCTGCCGGGCGAAGCCCGAATTGCGCAGACCGCCGGTGCGGGCCGCGAGCTGGTCGCGGGTGACCCGCCCCGAATGATGCCGGGCGCTGGCCAGCCCGTACACGTCCCGCATCCGCGAGAACATCGTCCGCGCCCTGCCCAGCTCCCGTACCGCGTCGTCCCGGTCCCCGCGCTCCTCCAGCGCGTGGGCCAGATGGAACAGCGTCCACGCCTCCCCGCGCGCGTCCTCCTGCTCCCGGTGCCGGGCGAGCGCCCCGCGCAGCCCCTCGACGGCCGGTTCGGCGTCCCCGGCGGCGAGCCGCGCCCTGGCCAGCTGGGTCAGCGCCCAGGCCTCGCCGCGACCGTCGTGGATCCGCCCGTAGCCGTCGAGGGCCTCCCGCAGCCCGGCCTCCGCGCCCGGCACGTCCCCCCGCAGCAGCAGCACCTGGCCCCGCTGGAAGTGGGCCCAGGCCTGGCCGTGCGGGGACTCGTGCTGCCGGTGCAGCGCGAGCGACCGGTCGAGCAGTGCCGTCGCCTCCGCCAGGTTCCCCCGGTCCCGCTCCACGGCCGCGAGCGCGTGCAGCGTCCAGCCCCGGTCGGCGGCGAGCGCCTCCGGTTCCTGGAGCGCGAGCGCCTCCCGCAGCCGGGCCGCCGCGTCCGTGAGCCGGCCCTGGTGGTGCAGGGTGATGCCGAGCGAGCAGAGCGCGAGCGCCGCCCCCGGGTCCTGGTGGGCCTCCTGGTAGAGCGACACCACGGACGTCAGGGTCGTCCGCGCCTTGTCGAGCTCGCCGAGCTGCCGGGCCGCGATGCCGGTCCGCCACTGCACGGAGCGGGACAGCTGGCCCTGCCCGACGGCCTCGGCCAGTTCGTTGATCTCGCCGAGCCGGTAGAGGTCGCCGCGCAGCAGGCAGTAGTCGCAGAGCGCGCCCAGCAGATCGAGCACGGTCTGCTGGTCGACGCCGTCCGTGTGCCGCAGGGCCGCCGTGATGAAGCTGGACTCCTCGTCGAGCCAGCTCAGGGCCGCCTCCAGGGACCCGAAGCCGTGCCCGTCGAAACGGTTGGCGCGGGTCGACATCTTGCCGTCGACCATCCGGATCACCGCGTCCGCGAGCTCCGCGTAGTTCCGTATCAACCGCTCCTGGGCCGCCGCGATCTCCGCCGCGTCCTCCTCGTCGAGGAGCCGGAGCGCCGCGAAGCCGCGTACCGCGTCGTGCAGCCGGTACCGCTCCCCGCGCACCGGGGCGAGCAGCCCCGCGCCGGCCAGCTCGCGCAGCAGCCGGGCGCCGTCGGCGCCGCTCCCGTCGAGCAGCGCGGCGGCGGCCGCGGCGCCGAGGGAGGCACGTCCGGCGAGCGAAAGACGCCGCAGCAGCCGCCGGGCCTCGTCGTCGAGATCGACGAAGTACCGTGCCCACAGAGCGCGTTCGACCGGGGCGTCGCCCCAGCCCGGTCGGCCGAGCACCTCCGCGAGATCGTCCATGGACCGCCGGCCCAGCAGGGACCCCGCCGCCCGCAGCGCCAGCGGAAGACCGCCGCACAGCTCCCGGATCCGGTCGAGCGCCTCCGCGTCGTACGGACCGGGATCCCGCTCCCCGCCCGCCGCCAGCAACAGCTCCTCCGCCCCGGCCGCGTCGAGCGCCGCCACCGGCAGGACGTGCGCGGCCACGTCCCCCAGGTCCAGCGGCTCCCGGCAGGTCACCAGGACCAGGCTCTCGGAACGCTCCGGCAGCAGCGCCCGCACCTGGGCCGCGTCCACGGCGTCGTCCAGGATCACCGTCACCGGCACCCCGGTCAGCTGCCGCTGGTACAACTCCGTCAGCCGCGCCACCTGTTGGTCCGCCGTGGCGCCCTCCCGGAAGAGGAGCCGCTCGCGCGGGGCGCCCAGCCGGTTGAGCAGATGGAGCAGCGCCTCCCGGGTCGCGAGGGGCCGCTCATCGCGTGCTCCTCCCCGCAGGTCCACCACGCACGCCCCGCGGAACTGGTCGCGGAGCGCGTGCGCCGCCCGTACCGCGAGAGCCGTCCGCCCGGACCCGGGCTCGCCGTGCAGCAGGACCACCGTCGGCCGGGTCTCCGCCGAGGCGCGCCCCGTCTGCACCCACCGGGTGATCCGGGCCAGCTCCTCCCGCCGGCCCGCGAAGTCCCCGCCGGGGTCGGGCAGATGCCCGAAGGACCGCTCCAGTACGGCCCGCTGCCGGGCCGCCGCGCTGCGATCGGCCCCGCGCAGCCGCTCGGGCCGCGACGCCACCGCCCGCCGGTCCCGGGAGGTCCGGTCCTCCGCCGGAGGTACGTCCCCGCTCCCGTCGGCCGGCGCCACCCGCTCCCGCTCCAGGAACGGGCGTATGCCCCGTACCTCCAGGGCCGTCAGCCAGCGCACCCGCGCCGCCTCGACGGCGCCGTCCGGCAGCGCCGGCTCCGCTGCCGTCACCGTCGGCGGCACGGCCTGCCCGGCCCGTCCCGCCGTCGCCCTCAGCACCGTCGCCGCCGCGCCCGCCACCGCCACCACCGCGCCCGCGCCGAGCGCCGTCCCCGTCGTCGTACCGAGCGCCAGGTCCGCGCCGACCGCGGCGACGGCCGCGACTCCGGCGACGAGCGCGGGACCGCCGAACACCGGGCCGGAGGAGCGGTTCGCCGCGGTCCGGGCGCCGGTCTCCCCCTCCTCCACGGCCCGTACGTACGCCGCGTACTCCTCGCCCGCACCCGCCGCCATCGAGTCCAGCGCGGCCCGGCCCCGGGCGAGCAGGGTCTCCGCGCCCGCCCGGCTCCCGGAGCTCCGCAGCTCCTCCTCCACCGCCCGTTCCCACAGCCGCTCAGCCTCGGCCCGATGGCTGTCCCGCATGTGCGTCCCCCTCCGCGCGTGCCCGCCCATCCCGTCCCTGAGGCCCTGTCAGACCCCGGACCGTGCGCGTCCAGTGTGCTGCGCGGGGCGCGAAGGCGCGAGAGCGGACAAAGGAGGGCCGGCCGCGGCGGGACGGTCGGCATCCCGAACGGTGAGGGGTGTGGTGGGGCGAGAACTGGCCGGATGCCGAGCGGGCCGGGCTCCGTGGGGCCCGGCACCCGAGGCTTCCGCGCCCGGCCCCCGGGCGGCGGGGCGCCCCCGCGAGGCGGCCCTCAAACACCGTTCGCGGCCGGCGAAATCACCGCCCTCAATCTTCCGAGTCGCCCCGTATAAAGGATCCGTAGTGATGGCCGAAAAGAGCTGTCACTTCAGTTGCTTTCCTGGTCCTGTGTTATGCGGCAAGAGGCCGTCAATTGCGCTTGACGGTCTCTTGGAGGTCTGCCTAAGGTCGGTCCGCAACGTCTAGTTGCAAACGTTGTGCAGCGCGTTCACACAGAGCGGGCGACGGGGGTGGCAACGTTCGATACGCCTGGACCATTCGCTCGCATGACCACCGACGAAGGGTTAGTGAAGTGCGATCTGAGATGACTCTTACGAGCACGAATTCCGCTGAGGCTCTGGCGGCGCAGGACTTTGCGAACACCGTTCTCAGCGCGGCGGCCCCGGGCTTCCACGCGGACTGCGAGACGCCGGCCATGGCCACCCCGGCCACGCCGACCGTCGCCCAGTTCGTGGTCCAGGGCAGCACGATCTGCCTGGTCTGCTGACGCGGGACTGAGCCTGCCGCCGGAGAGGCCCGTCACCACCGGGCCTCTCCGGCGCGCGGTTCCGCACGACTCACGACGGCGGCCAGGTATGCGACGGGGGAGACGGACAATCCGGTGAGATGGAAGTGGCGGAGGCAGTACGCCTCGAATGCGAAAGGCGCTCAGGAAGCGGCCGACCGCGTATTTCTTCCGATAGCGATCGGGCAGGCCCTGGCGGCCGCGGAGACCCTTTTTCTCCGTGAAGAATTCGAAGACGACGGATATCTCAGAGGCGCGTCGGCCCAGCAGTATCCGCAAGGCACATTACGACACCGGATAGGCCGCGTACTCGACCATCCGCGCACTCCCCGCGTGCTCGCGGGAGTGACCCTCGCCGCATCGGCCGGGCTGGCGCTCGCACGCGGCAACCGGAAGGCGCAGATCGCCGCCGCGGCGGTCATCGGGACGTGCAACCGGCTGAGCGAGATCCGCACCCCGTACGGACGGGACGGCGCGGACCAGATGACGGCGGTCATCACGCAATACCGGGCCCTCACGGGGCTGATTCCCGACCAGCGGCTCTCCGACGACCTCTTCCTGCGCGCGGTCAACCTCCAGGCCGGACTGAGCTACGCGGTCTCGGGAATCTCCAAGGCCTTCGGCAGCAGCTGGGTCCAGGGCGACGCCCTGCTCGAAGTCCTGCAGACGGAGGCGTACGGCCGGGGGCCCGCCGCGGCGATCCTGCGCAAGTACCCGCGACTCTGCCGGGCCCTGACCGTCGGAACGGTGGTGTGGGAGACGTCCTTCCCGCTCATCTACCTGCTGCCGCGCGAGCAGGCCTCGTACGCGCTCCACGCCGTCAAGGCCTTCCACGTCGGCGTGGCGACGGCCATGGAACTGCCGCGCTTCGTCTGGGGGTTCTTCGGCTCCCACGGAGCCGTCGGCTACGTCCTGGACACCCGAGGCGCACCCCGGACCTTCGAGAAGGCCGTGTTCGGCATCGCCGGCGGCGCCGTCCTCACGAGCGCGTTGATCGCGCGCGAGAAGCGCCGGATCGCCGAGCAGCGGCGGCTCGGCCCCAAGGGCGCCGCGCGGCTCCGCCACGGCGACGGCGACGTCGAGTACCGGGTGGACCGTCCCGCGGAGGGGACCCCCTCCCGCGGCGTGATCGTCCTGGAGTGCGGCCTCGGACAGTCCTTCGAATCGTGGGAGTGGGTCGCTGAGAGCCTGGCCGAGCACCACACGGTCATCCGCTACCACCGCTCCGGATACGGCCTCACGACGTCCCGCGCGGCCAACGGCGACCTGCTCGCCGCCGTGCTCGACGAGGTCGGGGCCGAGGGGCGGATCGTGGTGGCCACCCACTCGATCGGATCGCTGAGCGCGGCCTCCTACCTGGGCGAGGGTCCCTTCGCCGGCCGCGTCGACAAGCTGATCGTCGTCGACGGCACCGACCCGGTGCTGCTGGACGAGGACCGCACGGACCGCAGGCGGCTCGGCCGGTTCCTCCAGGCGCAGGTCTACACGCTCGTCGCGGCGCTCACCGGAATCTACGAGTGGGCTCCCAACGCGGTGGAGCGGCAGGCGGGCTACACGCCCGACGTCCAGTACAGCCACGTGCAGTTCGTGTTCTCGCCCAGGAACATCGTCAACTCGGTCCGCGAGTACCGGCGCATCCGCACCGAGGGCGCCGTGGACCGTCTCGGCGCGGTCGACTCGGTCCTGGTCGTCGCCTCCGACGAGTACGCCGAGCAGCAGGCGGTGCTGGCCGAGAAGCTCGGGGCGAAGTTCGAGGTGGTGCGCGGCTCGGCGCACCGGTCGATCATCGGATACCGGGCGCACGCCGAACAGGTCGAGGGCGCTATCAGAAGGTTCATGGATGCTTACTGACCGGATCAAGGGCGGGGCGGCCACCGTCGCGGTCGGGGCGCTCGCCGCGCACCTGGTCGCGACCGTGCTGCAGAACACCCCCGACTCGTACAACCAGGACATGCGCACCTTCACGGGCGGCTGGCCCATTCCCGGCTGGCGGTTCTTCGCACCGAACCCGGGTGTGCAGAACGTGCACCTGCTGGTGCGGGAGACCACCGACGAGGGCCCGACGCCGTGGCGCGACGTGACCCCCGTCGTACCGCACGGGTGGACGCAGGTGCTGTACAACCCGCGGAGCCGCGGGCCCAAGGCGCTCTTCGACGCCATGCAGCAGCTCTCCATCATGAGCGCGAACCAGGCCGACTTCTCGTGGGTCACCCAGAGCCTGCCGTACGACCTGGTGCTCGCGGCGAGCCGGGCCGCGGTGGCCGACGACGCCCGGGCGCTGCAGTTCCTGCTGATGAACGTGTTTCCCAGCGCGCCCGCGGACCAGCGGATGAAGCCGATCCTCACCTCCGAGTGGATCCCCCTCGGCACCGGGCGCCGCCCGGCGGGAGCCGCCGCGTGAACGTGGAGAAGTTCGAGGGCGCGGAGCTGCACGTCCATGTCACGGGCTCCATCAGCGCGGCGCTCGTGCCGTGGTGGATCCACTGGCTGCGGGAGTTCCAGCCGGAACTGGTCGTGAACGTGTCGGTGACGCCCGCCGCGTCGCGGTTCCTGGCGGTCCGGGCGCTCCGGCACCTGGCCAACGGGAAGGTGTGGGTCGACTCCTGGGACGACCCGGACGTGCCGCCCGAGGTCAACTCGGGGAAGAGCGGCGCCTCCGAGTGCTTCCTGGTCTTCCCCGCCACGCTGGACACCGTGATGCGCCTGGCGCAGGGGCGCGCGGACTCGCCCGCCCTCATGATGCTCCAGCTGACCGACGCGCCCCTCGTGATCGCGGACACGTTCCCGGGGTCCAACGAGATCGTCGAGAACAACGTGCAGACCCTCAAGCTCCGCCCGAACGTCGAGTTCGCGCCGCGGGTCAACGGCGTACGCGCGAGCAACCGGCAGACGGCCGAGGTGGGGTTCAACCTGCCGGGTGCCCTCGCCGTGGCCAACAGGATGCGGAAGGAAGGGCGTTCCGGTGAGTGACCCGAGCGTGTACGACGAGACGGCGATCGAGGCGTACGACCTGGTGTCGTCGATGCTCTCCCCGGGGGCCGGGCTCGTCGCCTGGGTGTCCTCGCACCGTCCCCTGGACGGGCGGACCGTCCTCGACCTGGGGTGTGGCACGGGCGTGTCCTCGTTCGCGCTCGCCGAGGCCGGCGCGCGGGTCGTGGCGGTCGACGCCTCACGGCCGTCCCTGGACATGCTGGAGAAGAAGCGCCTCGACCGCGACGTCGAGGTGGTGGAGGGCGATTTCCGCGACCTCACGTTCGACTCGATGTTCGACGTCGTCACGATGTCGCGGAACACCTTCTTCCTCGCCCAGGAGCAGGAGGAGAAGATCGCGCTCCTGCGCGGCATCGCCCGGCACCTGAAGCCGGGCGGCGCGGCCTTCCTGGACTGCACCGACCCCGCCGAGTTCCAGCGCGCGGGCGGCGACGCGCGGTCGGTCACCTACCCGCTGGGCCGGGACCGGATGGTGACGGTGACCCAGACCGCGGACCGCGCCGGCCAGCAGATCCTGAGCATCTTCCTGGTCCAGGGCGCGACGACCCTCACCGCGTTCCACGAGCAGGCCACCTGGGCTACGCTGGCGGAGATCCGGCTGATGGCGCGGATCGCGGGTCTGGAGGTGACGGGCGTCGACGGGTCGTACGCGGGAGAGCCCTACACCGCGCGCTCGCGGGAGATGCTGGTCGTTCTGGAGCGGCAGTGAGCGAAGTGCCGGCGATCGCCGCGGAGGGCGCCACGGTCGTCCTGGACGGGACCACCCTCCTCGCGCCGACGACGTTCGAGGTGATGCCCGGCGAGTTCTGGTGCCTCACCGGAAGCAACGGCTCCGGGAAGACGACCCTGCTGCGGGCCTTCCTGGGGAGCCGGAGGCTGACGGACGGCGCCGTCCTCGTCCGCGGCGAGACCGTCGACATGGCCAGGCCCCGGCACCGGCGCCTGATGGCCTCGCTCGTCGAACCGGTCCCCGTCGCCCGTGACATGACGCTCCGCGAGCAGGTGACCCTGGTTGCCGCCTCCTGGTACGGCAACAGCACGGAGACCGCCGCACGCGCCGACGAGATCATCGGGCGACTGGGGCTCACCGCCCTGGGCACCCGCTTCCCCTCCCAGCTCTCCTCCGGCCAGCTCCAGCTCTTCAACCTCGCGCTGACCCTGGTCCGCCCCGCCGACGTCATCCTCCTCGACGAACCGGAGCGGCATCTCGACACCGATCGCGTCGGCCTCGTCGCCGCCCTGCTCGCCGAGCGCGCGGAGCAGGGCACGTCGTTCCTGGTCGCCACCCATGAGGCCGCGATGGTGGACGCCTGCGACGGCCTCATGGAGCTGGGATGACCACGGACAGCATCACCGCGGTCGAGGCCGACCCCAGGGACCGCGTCCACGCCGTACGGCACCGGTACGCCCACCGCGGCGACCGCGCCACGGTGCAGGACTGGGCGTACACCGTCTACCTCAGCGTCATCCTCGGCGCCGTCTACGTGGCGCCCGTCGTCTACCTGGTGAGAACCACGGAGGCGCTCGTCTCCCTGCCGTCCGCCGGAGCGGCGACGCCCGTGGCGTGCCTGGTCGCGGCGGCGGTGTTCTGGGGCGCCCAGCTCACCGGCCGGTTCTGGGGCCCGCTGGTGCTCAAGCCGTTCCTGCTGCACGTGTTCATGTCGACGGACCTGTCCCCGACGCACTACCTCGGCACGATCGCCCGCCGCCGGCTCGGGTACGCGGGACTCGGCACGCTCCTGGCGGTCTGCACGGCGACGTTCCTCGCGACCGACCTGTTCGACCGGCCGGGAAGCGCGCTGCTGCCACAGAGCCTGGCCGTCGCGGTGGGCGTCGGCGCCGTCGCCCCCGTGGCCTGGCTGTGGGGCCAGGTCCGGACGGTGCGCGAGAACGTCCTGCTCGCCGCCGCCGTGGCCGTCGTGGCGGCCGCCACCGCCCTGCTCGGCCGGTCCGCCCTCCTGGGCGGCAGCGGCCCGTGGCTCGTCACCGGTGTCCTCGCGGCCGCGGCCGCCCTGCTCGGCCGGTCCGCCTTCCGGTCCGTCCGTACGGTCGACCTCGCCCGGCTCGCCCGTGAGTCGGCACGTGCCGCCGAGGCCCAGACCTTCGCCTGGACCGGCACGCTCCACCACGCGCTCGACCTGTACCGACCGCAGCCGCGCGGGCTCACGTCCGCCCTCACGCGCCCCGACGGGCGGCTGCGCGGCCACCTCGCCCAGGGGGCTGTCCGCGCGGTCCGCACCCGGGGCCGCGCGCTCGCGGCCGCGGTGTTCCTGCCGGCCGGCGGCGCCCTGCTGACGCTCGGCGTCGCCGAGCCGGACGCCCGGCTCGCGACCCTGTCCTGGATGACCGGCGCGGTCGGCGTGTACCTGGGGTCCGGGTGGACCGGCGAGAGCTGGCGCGGACTGCGCGACGAGCTGACCCTGGCCCCGCTTCTCGGCGAGTGGTGGGGTGGCCTGCTCGCCCGCACCCTGGCCTGGCCGGTCGTCGCCGTGGTGGTCCCGGTGGGGCTCGCGAGCGCCGTCACCGTCCTGGCCCGGTGGCCGCTCCAGGGCGGCGGACCGTCCGACGCGGTGCTGCTCACGGCGGGGTCGGTGGTGCTCGTGCTGGGCGCCAGGTTCCTGCGCGAGATGAAGATGAACCTGCCCGTAGAACTGCTGCTTCCCCTCATCACGCCGCTGGGCGACCTCTCCGCCGTCCGCGTCTTCGTCTGGCAGTTCGACGGACTCGTCGTCGTCCTGGCCGGCGTCCTCGTGATGAACGGGATGCCGTCCGCGTCCGGCGCGGCCCTGATCGCCCTGGGTGCGGCCGCCTGCTGCGTCTGGGCGGGCCTGCGTCGCACAGGCTGGTCCCTCCGGCCCCTCGTCGCCCGCCTCGGCAGGGTGTAGCGGAGCCCCGCGGGAGTGGCCCCCGGTCCGCCGGGGGCAGGGGTCCCGCGCGACTCCGGGACGGCAGGGCAGGATGGACACCATGGCGAACCGACTGGCCCATGAGACCTCCCCGTACCTCCTTCAACACGCCGACAACCCGGTCGACTGGTGGCCGTGGTCGGCCGAGGCCTTCGACGAGGCCCGGCGCCGCGACGTCCCCGTGCTGCTCAGCGTCGGATACAGCTCCTGCCACTGGTGCCATGTCATGGCGCACGAGTCCTTCGAGGACGATGCCACCGCGGCCCTGGTCAACGAGAACTTCGTCGCCGTCAAGGTCGATCGCGAGGAGCGCCCCGACGTCGACGCCGTCTACATGGAGGCCGTCCAGGCCGCGACCGGCCAGGGCGGCTGGCCCATGACTGTCTTCCTCACCCCGGACGCGGCCCCCTTCTACTTCGGTACGTACTTCCCGCCCGAGCCCCGCCACGGCATGCCCTCCTTCCCGGAGGTCCTGGAGGGCGTCAAGGGCGCCTGGTCCGACCGGCGCGACGAGGTCGGCGAGGTCGCGGAGCGCATCGTGAAGGACCTCGCGGGCCGCTCCCTGGCGTACGGCGGCGACGGCGTCCCCGGCGAGGAGGAACTCGCCCAGGCCCTCCTCGGACTCACCCGCGAGTACGACGCGACCCACGGCGGCTTCGGCGGCGCCCCCAAGTTCCCGCCGTCCATGACCCTGGAGTTCCTGCTCCGCCACCACGCCCGTACGGGCTCCGAGGGCGCCCTCCAGATGGCCGCCGACACCTGCGAGGCGATGGCCCGCGGCGGCATCTACGACCAGCTCGGCGGCGGCTTCGCCCGCTACGCCGTCGACCGGGCCTGGGTCGTGCCCCACTTCGAGAAGATGCTGTACGACAACGCCCTGCTCTGCCGGGCCTACGCCCACCTGTGGAAGGCCACCGGCAGCGACCTGGCCCGCCGGGTCGCCCTGGAGACCGCCGACTTCCTGGTCCGCGAACTGCGCACCCCCGAGGGCGGTTTCGCCTCGGCGCTCGACGCGGACAGCGACGACGGAACGGGCAGGCACGTCGAGGGCGCCTACTACGTGTGGACCCCGGCGCAGCTCACCGAGGTCCTCGGCGCGGAGGACGCCGCCCTCGCCGCCGCCCACTACGGCGTCACCGAGGACGGCACCTTCGAGCACGGCAGCTCCGTCCTCCAGCTTCCGCGGGAGGCCGGAACCGCCGACGCCGGCCGGATCGCCTCGATCGCCGCCCGGCTCCTCGCCGCCCGCGAGGAGCGCGAGCGTCCGGGCCGCGACGACAAGGTCGTCGCCGCCTGGAACGGTCTCGCGATCGCCGCCCTCGCCGAGACCGGCGCCCTCTTCGACCGCCCCGACCTCGTCGAGCGCGCCACCGAGGCCGCCGACCTCCTCGTCCGGGTCCACATGGACGAGTCCGCCCGCCTCACCCGTACCTCCAAGGACGGCCGGGCCGGCACCAACGACGGTGTCCTGGAGGACTACGCCGACGTCGCCGAGGGCTTCCTCGCCCTCGCCGCCGTCACCGGCGAGGGCGCCTGGCTCGACTTCGCCGGCTTCCTCCTGGACCTCGTCATCGACCGCTTCACCGCCGAGGGCGGCGCCCTCTACGACACGGCCCACGACGCCGAGGCGCTGATCCGCCGCCCGCAGGACCCCACGGACAACGCCACCCCGTCGGGCTGGACGGCCGCGGCCGGCGCGCTGCTCTCGTACGCCGCGCACACCGGCTCGGACGCCCACCGCGCCGCCGCCGAGGGCGCCCTCGGCGTCGTCAAGGCCCTCGGCCCGCGCGCGCCCCGCTTCATCGGCTGGGGCCTGGCCGTCTCCGAGGCCCTCCTCGACGGGCCCCGGGAGATCGCCGTGGTGGGCGCCCCCGGCGACGAGGCCTTCCAGGAGCTGCGCCGTACCGCGCTCCTGGCGACCGCCCCCGGCGCGGTGCTCGCCTTCGGCGCCCCCGACAGCGAGGAGTTCCCGCTGCTGAGGGACCGTCCGCTGGTGTCCGGTGGTCCCGCCGCGTACGTGTGCCGTCACTTCACCTGTGACGCGCCGGTGACCGACCCGGACGCACTGCGCCGGAAGTTCTGAGGCCTCCGGAACGGGGACGGCCCCGCGACCCCTCCGAGGAGGGGCGGCGGGGCCGCGCCGTGCCGGGCGTCGTCGCTCAGCTGTTGCCGGCGCCGTTGCCGGACAGCACGGGGATGTCGCTGAGGATGTGCGACAGCGGCTCGTCACCCTTGGCCTGGGTGGAGTTCTCCGTGCACTGCTGGTTCTGCGGGGAGGACAGGACGTTGACGTCCTGGACCGCGATCGGGATGAGGCCGATGAGCGAACCGGCGTTGACCTTGGCCGGCAGGCCGACGCACGGCTTGTTCAGGGAGCCCTGAACGAGCGCGAACTGCGGGCTCATGTTGCCGTGCGTGGCGGAGTTGCCGAACTCCTGGTGGGCGCCGTTGCCGCTGAGCGACGTGGTGCCACCGTCGTCGGCGATGGCGAGCGCCTGTCCGGCACCCGCCGCCGTCGCGCCGAGCACCGACGCGGCCACAGCAGCCGTAGCCAACAGCTTCTTCATTGTTCAGGCCTTTCGGATCGTGGCTCGCTGAGTGCCGAGCCGTGCTGATCAACTGGTCAGCGGTGCGGAGGTTCCGCGAAGTCCACCGGACGGACTACGGGCAGATGAGCGAAGCCCCGGGCGCCGGCCGGTAGGTGGCGACGGAGATCTGGCTGGGCGCGACCTCGTCCGCCGCCGGCAGCGGCCGGTCCTCGCGCAGCCGCCGGAAGACCTCCGCCGCCCCTGCCTCGTCCCAGCCGAGGGTGGACCCGACGCCGGCGATCTCCGGGTTGAAGCCGCGTACGGGCACGGTGGCGAACTCCGTACGGTCCGGGGGCAGGTCCCGCAGCCGCCAGGCGAGCCTGACCAGCTCGGCCGCGGTGATCCCCCGTGCCGTCGCGCCCGTCCCGCGCAGGGTCTCCGCGAAGTCCCTCAGCCGGTCGGGGTCGTCGAGGATGCCCTCGCGGAGCCGCTCCAGGGTGTTCACCACGAACTTCTGCTGCTTCTGGATGCGGCCGAAGTCCATCTGGCCGTCGGCCTTCCGCGACCGCACGTACTGGAGAGCCTCGCCGCCGCCGACGGGCTTGGTCCCGGGCTGCAGGTCGATGCCGGTGGACGGGTCCTTGAGGGGCTTCTCCGTACAGATGGGGACGCCGCCGTCGACGCGGTCCACGGTGTCCATGAAGCGCCGGAAGTCGATCTCCAGGTACCGGTGGACGGGCAGCCCCGTCATCGACTCGACGATCTCCGTCGCGAAGGCGGGGCCACCCTCCGCCCAGGCGCCGTTGATCTTCGCCTGGTGGGCGGCGTGCAGCTTTCCGGTGCGCCGGTCGCGATGCTGGTCGGGGAAGGAGGTGAGCGAGTCGCGGGGCAGGCTCACCACGTCGACCCGGTCGTTCTCGGCCGAGACGTGCACGAGCATCATCACGTCCGTGCAGTCGCACTCCTTCCCGCCGAGCCGGAAACGTTCCTTCTCCTCCGCGGTGACACCCTTGCGGCTGTCGATTCCGACCACGAGGAGGTTCAGACCCCGTTCGGGGGCGGGGAGATCGGTGGGGGCGGCGGCGAGGGCGCCGGGAGCGAGGGCGGCGAGGGCGGCGAGCGCCGCCGCGACGAGCAGCGGACGTCGGGGGCGCCGTGATCGCGGGAATTTCATGCCCGCACGGTAATTCGATCACTCTCGCACACAGATACGCGACGCGACATGAACAGGACGAATCACTCTCCTGCGGCGCCTGTGGAATGATGCGGGAATCGCAGCGGAAGGAGCGAAGATGGCGCCGGATCCCGGGAAATGGGAACGGATGGCCTTCATTCCGAAGAGCCGATATGTGAGCGACCCACCCCCACCCGACCGCACACCGTTCCCCCTCTATTCCTCACTCGTCACCCAGTGGGTGCAGGCGGGTCGGACGGTACCGGGGATGCCCGACCGCGAGTGGGAACGACTGATGGCGACCCCGGTCTGGCCGACCTGGTAGCGAGGGCACCTGCGGCGACGAGGCAGACGCGAAAGGGGCCGCCCCGGAGGGCGGCCCCTGACGTGTGAACGTCGTCGCGCGAAGGCGGAACGTCAGTTGTTGCCGACGCCGTTGCCCGACAGGACCGGGATGTCGTCCAGGATGTGCGACAGTGCCTCGTCGCCCTTGGCCTGGGTGGAGTTCTCGGTGCACTGCTGGTTCTGCGGGGAGGACAGGACGTTGATGTCCTGGACCGCGATCGGGATGGCCCCGATGAGCGAACCGGCGTTGACCTTGGCCGGCAGGCCGATGCACGGCTTGTTCAGGGAGCCCTGAACCAGCGCGAACTGGGGGCTCATGTGGCCGTACGTGGCGGAGTTGCCGTACTCCTGGTGGGCGCCGTTGCCGCTGAGCGACGTGGTGCCTCCGTCGTTGGCGATGGCGAGCGCGGGAGAGGCGACGGCGGCGGTGGCGCCGACGATGGAGACGGCTGCGGCCGCAGTGGCCATAACCTTCTTGATCACGGGAGTTCCCTTCTAGAACCGGCTCCGTGCAGGGAGCGGCCTGATCAACTGGCTGTGGACGCAAGGGTTCCGCTGTGTCACTCCCTTGGCGGAGCGCACTCGACAGCGCCAAACGAGGTGTCAGTCGAACGGGTGAAGCGTCGGAACCTCAGCCCCCGCGCGCAGTTGATCCCGTCGCATCAATCACGTCGATTGGTGGGAACAGGAACGGAATCACCGTGATCAAGAAGATTATGACGGCTGCGGCTGTGACGGCCTCTGTTGTCGGCGCTTCTGCTGCGGCGGCCTCCCCGGCGCTCGCCATCGCCGACGACGGCGGCACCACCTCGCTCAGCGGCAACGCCGCGAGCCAGTCGTTCGGCAACTCCAAGACCGTGGGCGACATGAGCCCCCAGTTCTCGGCCGTCCAGGGCTCGCTGAACAAGCTCTGCCTCGGCGCCCCGGTCAAGGGCAACGTCGGCTCGGTCGTCGGCGTCCTCGTCCCGGTCGCGGTCCAGGACATCAACGTCCTCTCCTCCCCGCAGAACCAGCAGTGCACGGAGAACTCCACCCAGGCCAAGGGTGACGAGCCGCTGTCGCACATCCTGGAGGACATCCCGGTCCTCTCCGGGAACGGCGCCTACAACGGCTGATCCGTCTCGCGCACGACAGGGCCGGAGGGAACGATCGCGTTCCCTCCGGCCCCGTCTGTGCGCGCAATGGAGTGAAAGAACGAAAGTCGTCGTTTTCGCGGTTTCCTTTGTGCGGCATGTTCGTTGTGTTGCGTGAAACTGTTCCGCCACCGAAAGGATGCAGACGAAAATGAACTGTAAGAAGGCTGCTGCCGTCGTCGCCGGAATCATCATGGCCATGGGTGCGGCGACCCCCGCCTTCGCCGACGCGGGCGCCGAGGGTGTCGCGGTCGGTTCGCCGGGCGTCCTCTCCGGCAACGTCGTCCAGATCCCGATCCACGCGCCGATCAACGTCTGCGGCAACAGCGTGAACGTCATCGGCCTGTTCAACCCGGCCGCGTTCAACACCTGCGCCAACGTCTGAGTCCTCAGCGCCACGCAGGCACAGGGGCCGGCCCCCGGAGAGCGCCCGCTCCCCGGGGCCGGCCCTCCCTCATGCCGAGACCGGCGCCTTCCCGCCCGTACGCGGCCGGCCCACCGCCCCGCCCCGGGCACCCGCCCGCAGCCGCTGCCGCACCCCGCGCACCAGACGCCCCGCCGTGTACTCCGCACCGAAGACGAACCGCATCGAGGGACCGTACGAAGGAGCGGTGATCAGCCCGGAGAGGAACAGACCCGGCCATGAGGACTCGAAGAGGCCACCGACCTCGGGGGCGCCGCACGCGCCGACCGTCCGCAGCGCGCCGCGCAGCTCCGGGGAGAGCACGCCCGCCCGGTCCAGGCTCGGGGTGAACCCGGTGGCCGCGACGACATGGTCGGTCTCCAGGACCGCCGTCCCCTCCGCCCCGGTCACGTCGAGCCGCAGCCGCTCGTCGCCCGTCACGGCCGCCGCGGTGATCCGCTGCCCCAGGCGTACGTCCCCGACCGCCGCGAACCGCTCGCGCAGCCACCAGGCCCCCGCCGGGCCGAGCGCCGAGTCGAAGATCCGCTCGCGGGTCGCGGCCGGCAGCCGCCGGAAGACCCCCGGCGTGTCCGCGTACAGCTTGTTCCGCCAGCCGCAGCCGAGCCCCGTGTGCGGCGCGCGCACGCGCGGCCACAGGCCCCGGTCGAGGGCCGGGGGCAGGGTGTTCCAGTTCAGCCGGTCCGCGCGGGCGAGGATCCGTACGGTCGCGGCGCCGCCCTCGACGAGGAGCGCGGCCGTCTCCAGGGCGGCCTGCCCGGCTCCCACGACGGTCACGTCCCGGCCGGCGAGGCGGTCCAGCTCGCCGTGGTGGCTGGAGTGGGTGACGTACCGCCGGGGCAGGCCCCGCAGCGGCCCCGGGATCTCCATGAACGGCAGGACGCCGACCGCCAGCGCCACCGTCCTGGCCCGCAGCGCCTCGCCGTCCTCGGTACGCAGCTCGAAGCCGTCCGCGCCGGGCGCGACCGAGTCGATCAGCCGCTCGTCGAGCGCGGGCACCGCCCGCCGGGCGAACCAGTCGCCGTACGCGGCGAAGAAGTCCACCGGCAGCGGCACCCCGTGCGTGGCGCGCACACCCCGCGTGGCGGCGTAGGCGTCGAGCCCGTACGCCCGCTCCGGGTCGGACAGATGGGAGGCCCAGGGCTCAGACTTCAGGAACATGCCCGAGGGCATCGTGTGCCAGGACTCCATCGAGCGGCCGAAGGTCCGCAGGTGGAGCCCGTGGGCGGCCGCGTGCGCGGCCACGGACAGACCGTACGGTCCGGCCCCGACGACCACCAGGTCGTACATCGACTTCGACATCGTGCCTTCCGCCTTCATCGTGGGGTGAGCTGGTGGGAGGAGCTGCGGGCCGGCGGAGCCGCCGGGGGCAGCGGCGGACGCGCCCGCCGGGACCGGAGGAACCGGCGCGCCGAGGCCACCGCCCTGCGCAGCAGGTGGCCGAACCAGGCGAGGCCCATCGCGAACGCCGGTGCCGGATCGTCCGCCGCGCACCAGGCGTACTCGGTCCGCCGTGACACGTCCTCCGGCCCGGCTCCGGCCCCGGCGGCGGGACGGCGGCGCGGGGAGGCGAGGAGCGACAGCGCCGCGTAGTTCTCGACCACGAACCGGCGGCCGTACGCGGCCGAGAGCGGGGGTACGGGACGCCCGGTGAGGTCCAGATGGAGCGCCCGGACCACGTCCAGACCGTCCGCGTCGGCGAACAGCCGGAACTGCGCGCCGGGCCGGGGGTTGAAGTCGAGCAGGTGGTACGCGCCCGTCGACCGGTTCATCCGGAAGTCCAGGTCGCACACGCCCCGGTAGCCGAGCGCGTCGAACAGCTCGCGGGCCGTGCGCTCCACGGCCGGGTTCGCCGTCCAGCGGCCCACGGCGGTGAGCCCGGCCCCGTCCGGCCAGGACCGTTCCTTGCGGCCCGTGGCCCCCGTCGTACAGCCGCCGTACGCGTCCACGTACCCGTGGAAGAACCAGTCCAGGTCACGGCCCGCCGGGAGGAGTTCCTGGAGCAGCAGCCGGCTGCCGGCCTCCGGGGTCCGGGCGTACAGCTCCCGCACCTCGGCGAGGGACCGCACGATCGAGGTGCTGCGCAGCCCGCAGCCGGCCGGAAGCAGCCAGGGACGGCTCCACTTGGCGACCACCGGCAGGCCGAGGGACCAGGCCATCGCGGCGGCCTCGTCGGAACCGGTGGGGAGTTCGGTACGGGGATGGGGCAGGCCCAGGGACGCACAGGTCTCGGCGAGCGCCGCCTTGTCCGCGACCCGCAGCAGCTGCTCCTCGGTCTGCTCGGGGAGCAGGAAGCGCGGTGAGAGCTCGGCACGGCGGCGCGCCAGGCCGAGGGCGCTCACGTCGTCCAGGGGGAGCACGAGGAGGGAAGTTGACGAACCGTCGGGAGCCGTGCCCGCCTCGTCCTCGATCTCGTCCGCGTACCGGTGGAGGAGCGCCGCCAGCTCGGCGTCGGAGGTCTCCCCGGGACTCGCGCGGGCAGACCGGAGATAACGGGAACGGGCGACAGGACTGGTACGGGATTCGATGACCGCGTGGACCGGAATTCCCGCTCTGCCGAGCGAACGAGCGGCGCCGAGCGTGCCGTGATGGAAGGGATTCCGGTCGAGCCGTACGAGGACGGCGGGAACGCTGGTGTCGAAACTCTGACGGCGCAGCACGGCATGCCCTTCATCTCGGGTGCCCCAACTGGGCGATGAAATCCTCTAATGGACTACTGATCAGAGGGAAGCCGAGTTCACGGTCGGCTCATTAGGAATACTTTCGGAGTATCGGATTGACGGATCATCAAAACGCGTACGACGCGAAGGAGCGGCCATGGCGGCTACACATCGGCGATCATCGAGAGTGTGGCTGGGGGTGTTCACCGCCGGTCTCCTCGCCTCTGGCTCAGTCGTGCTCTCGTCCCCCGCGCACGCCTCCGAACCAGTAACGACGAAAGACCCCGGACCGACTCTCTCCAGCGCCATGGGAGCCTTCCTCGACTCGGGCGCGCTCGGGGTCGCCCGCATCGAGCAGCTGGAGCAGTGGCTCGGCGGACGCGAACTCCGCGTCGGCCACACCTACCTCCCCGGCGACCTCTGGAAGAACATCGAGGGTCCGCCCGGCTTCCTCGACGCCTGGGCGGACTGGCGCAACGAGAAGGCAGACCGCCTGTTCGTCCTCAACGTCCCCATGCTGGAGCGCAACGAGGCCGGCGTCTCCGACGCCGAGGTCCGCCGCCAGCTCCAGCTCGGCGCCGCCGGCTACTACGACCACCACTTCACGGCCCTCGCCGAGCGGCTCGTCCGGCTGCGGGCGGCCGACACGGTCGTCGTCCTCGGCTGGGAGATGAACGGGACGACGTACACCCACCGCTGTGCGCCCGACCCGACCGC
This sequence comes from Streptomyces sp. NPDC088553, assembly GCF_044752965.1. Lineage (NCBI taxonomy): Bacteria > Bacillati > Actinomycetota > Actinomycetes > Kitasatosporales > Streptomycetaceae > Streptomyces > Streptomyces sp. NPDC088553. The sequence goes on from NZ_JBIVMG010000005.1 coordinate 756,466, forward strand.
GTGGAAGAAGTACTGGAACCGGATCGTCACCGCGATGCGTTCCGTCCCCGGCCAGGAGTTCCGCTTCGACTTCAACCCGAGCCGCGGCCGTGACGCCGTTCCGTGGACCGAGTGCTACCCGGGCGACGACGTCGTCGACATCATCGGGATGGATTCGTACGACCAGCCTCCGGGTTCGAGTTTCGAGCAGCACGTCAGCGAACCGTACGGACTGCAGAAGCAGATCGACTTCGCCGCCGAGCACGGAAAGCAGATCTCCTATCCCGAATGGGGGCTCTTCCGCAACGGCGACAACCCCGAATACATGCGGCGCATGCTGGACTGGATGAAGCAGCACAAGCCGCTGTATCACACGATCACCGATTACTGCCCGCACGGCGTCTGGCAGTGCGACGACAATCCGCGGTCGTCGCAGATGTTCCGTCAGATGATGTACGGCACCGAGCCGGAACTCCCGACCCAGCCGACGGATCCCACGGACCCGGTGGACCCGACGGATCCGGTGGACCCGACGTGGCCGACGGACCCCGTGGACCCGACGGACCCCGTGGAGCCGACCGATCCCACGGGCCCGACCGATCCCACGGGTCCCACGGACCCCGTGGACCCGACGATTCCCGAGCCGAAGCCCGAGCCGAAGCCGGAACCGAAGCCCGAGCCGAAGCCGGAACCGAAGCCGGAACCGAAGCCCGAGCCGAAGCCGGAACCGAAGCCTGAGCCGAAGCCGGAACCCAAGCCTGAGCCGAAGCCGGAACCGAAGCCCGAGCCGAAGCCGGAACCCAAGCCGGAACCGAAGCCCGAGCCCAAGCCTGAGCCGAAGCCTGAGCCGAAGCCGGAACCCAAGCCCGAGCCCAAGCCCGAGCCGAAGCCGGAACCCAAGCCGGAACCGAAGCCCGAGCCGAAGCCGGAACCCAAGCCCGAGCCGCAACCCGAGCCCAAGCCCGCCTGCTGGACCGTGAACCTCGGTTCATGGGTCGAGAGCTGGATCGGTGGGCCGGTCTGTGTCCCCAAGGACTCCTGGAAGGACGAGGTCGACCTCGACTGGAAGGACGCGCTGAAGGGCGTCTGGCCCTTCTGACCCCCCCCCGCGGCGGCGGCGGAGCTCATCCGCCGCCGTCGTTCGGCGTGCGTCCGGTGAGCCGGCCGAGCGCACGGCCCACCCAGGCGCGCTCCCGCGCCTGCCGGGCCGCCCAGCGGCGCGCGCCGGCGGCGGCCGCGCGGAGCCAGAGCAGCGGGGCCGTACCCCGTCCGGTGAGCATGAGCCGCTGGTTGCCGACGGTCTCGGGCCGCCAGTGGTGCTTGTACGCCTCGGTGCCCCGCAGCATGCTCAGCGTGGCCCGGCCGCCCGCGCTCGTCTCCCCGGCGCCGTGCCGGAGCAGCATCGTCGCGACGTCGACCTTGCGGGCCCGCAGGGCCGGGTCGGCGCCGTACAGATAGCCGCCGGCGAGCCGCGGCGACATCAGGGTCAGGTCGGCGGCCACCACGTCCCCGGCCAGCCGGAACTCGGTCACCATCGCGTCCCCGCGCTCCACCATCGGCCGCACGGCCCGGGTGAGGTGCTGGGCGAACCGCTCGCTGGTGTGCTCGGCGGTGACGCCCCGCCCCTGCCACTGGAGCTGATGGAGCCTCAGGAGCCGGTCGAGGGCGGCGGGCACCTCGGACCCGGTGACCACGTGCGTGTCGATGCCGAGGGCGTCGAGCTTGCGCAGCTTGGCGCGGACCCGCTGGGCCTTCCCGGACGGGATGCGGGCGAGGAGCCCCTCCATGGGGACGGCGGGCAGCTCCAGGCACAGCGAGTCGGGCATTCGCCGGCGTGGACCCCGCCAGTGGACGAGGACCCGTTCGCTGGCCGCCCCCGGCCGTACCTCCCGCAGGTCGATCACCGCGCCCCGGGCGGTCCGGGCGAGCGCCCCGGCCAGCGCGGGCGCCGCCTCGGGGCAGCCGTCGTCGAGGAGCACGTCCGTGAAGTCGGTGATCGAGCCGCCGAGCTGGGTGAGGACGGGCAGCGGGCCCCGGGCGCGCATCAGGGGCGCGGCGGCGACGAGCTCTCCGTCCTCCCGCCGTACGAGCACCAGCCGCAGCGCACCGGGCCTGCCGTACGAGAGCCACCAGGAGTGCAGCCAGGCGTGGGACTGGAAGGGGGTGGCGGTGGAACAGCGTCCGTACAGCGCCGTCCACTCGGCCGCCAGCCGCCCGAAGCCCTCCTCGTCACGGCAGACCTCCGTCCGCAGGGCCGGTCCGGCGCCCGTCGCTCTCGGACTCACACCGCCTCCGGCTGGTGCGCGGCTGCGGCCGGAGCGGGCACGGCTGCGGACGTGGCCGCCGCCTGCCGGGAGTGCCGGGCCTCGCCGCGCGCGGCGGCGCGCTTCGGCCGGACCAGGAGGGCGAGGCCGCCGAGGAGCCCGCCCGCACAGCCGCCGACGAGCGCGGAGAGCGGCGCGGAGGGCGAGACGGGTGCGACCGGCTTGGTCGCTCGGGAGAACTGCACGACCTTCACGCCCGTGCTGCCCGCGACGTGGGTGCTGTTGAGGACGAGCGCGCGGGCCACGCCGTCGGCCATGGAGACGGCCTTCGCCGGCTTCTCGGCCTTGGCGGTGATGGAGATCATCGGCGCGTCCGGGGAGGTCGCGGCCTGCACGCTCCTGCGCAGGGTGTCGGCGCTGACCCCCGCCCACACCTGGGCGTCGCCGGTCACCGCGATGTCGGTGGCGACCCGCCCGTAGGCCTGGGCGAAGCCGAGCGCGGCGGCCGGGTCGGACTTCTCGGCCGGTACGACGATGACGTAGCTCGTCGCCGCGTACTGCGGGGTCTTGAGGGCTCCGTAACCGCCGCCGAGGACGGCTCCGGCGAGGACGGCGGCGGGCAGGACCGCCCAGCGGCCCGGTGTGCGCAGACCGGCGGGGAGGAAGGTGCGGCGTGGGGTGGTGTTCATGGGACGGGCTCTCTCACTTCGCGGGGGAGGGGGTGCCGTGGACGGCCTGGTCGTAGAGGGACATCAACTGCTGTGCGCTGTGCGCGATGTCGTAGCGGCGGGCGGCGGCCGGCAGCGGGAAACGGGCCGGCCGGGCGTCGCGGATGCCGCGCAGGGCGGAGGTCAGTTCGGGGACGGACTCGCCGATCCGGCGGGCGCCCGGTGCCGCCTGCGATGCCAGGTCCTCGACGGCCGGGCAGGCCACGTACAGGACGGGCAGTCCGGAGGCGAGGGCCTCGACGACGGCGAGCCCGAAGGTCTCGTCGGGAGAGGTGGACACGAAGACGTCCATGGCGGCGAGGAGTCCGGGCAGCGAGGGCCCGGGCCGGTCGGTGCTCGGCGGGTCCTCGCAGGCCCCGGCGAGCAGGACCCGGTCTGCGGCGCCGCACTCGCGGGCCACCCGGAGGAGTTCCGCGCGCTGCTCGCCCTCGCCGACGAGGAGCAGCCGGACGTCCGGGATCGACGCCACGGCCCGGACGAGCCGCTCGAACCGCTTCCCGGGCGTGAGCCGCCCCACCCCGCCGACGACATAGGCGTCCTCGGGGAGCCCGAGGACGTCTCGGGCGTGGCGGCGGGCGCGGGCGTCGAAGGCGAAGCGGTCGGTCTCGATGCCGTTGGGGACGATCCGGATGCGGTCCGGCGGCACCCCCCAGTCGGCGAGCCGGCGGGCGACGCTGGGGGAGACGGCGACCGTGGAGGTGCCGAGCCGCTCGGACGCGAGGTACAGCGCGCGGGTGCCCGCCGACAGCGGCCGGCCTTCGATCTGGGTCTCGCCGAGGGAGTGTTCGGTGGCGATGACGCGTCGCACGCCGGCGAGCCGGGCCGCCGTCCTGCCGTACACGCAGGCCCGGTAGAGGTGGGTGTGGACGAGGTCGTAGCGGCCCTGCCGGACGATCCGGGCGAGGCGGGGGAGCGCGCCGATGTCACGGTTGCCCACCATGCCCAGATGGGTGACGGGGGTGCCGTCGGACTCGATGCCGGCGGCGACGGCGCCGGGGTTGGTGAGCGTGACCACACCGCTCCGCACCGGCAGATGGCGGAGCAGGAGCCGCAGCTGCTGCTCGGCGCCGCCGATGCCGAGCCCGGTGATGATGTGCAGGACCTTCATGACGCACCGACCACGGCGGGGCCGTACCGGGCGGGGATCAGGTCGGCCGGGTGACGGCGGCGCAGCGGGTGCAGGAGGCGCTTGGCGGTGAGCCGCCACGAGGTGTCGTCCTCGCCGATGTGGACCCGGGGCAGGGCGTACGTGCCGGTGTGCGGGCCCGGGTCGATCGCGCACCCGTAGCGGTAGCCCGCCCTGCGCACGGCGTGGATCACGCGCGGGTCGACCTTCCCGTACGGGTAGCAGAAGCCCTCGACGGTGGTGCCGGTCAGCTCCTCCAGGAGCGCGCGGCTCTGCCGGGTCTGGGCGGCGAGCTCCGTGTCGTCGGCCTCGGTGAGCGCGACGTGCGTGAGCCCGTGCGAGCCGATCTCCATGCCGGACTCGGCGATCCGCCGGATGCCGTCCTCGGTGAGCAGCGGCTTGCGCGGACCCTCCGCGTCCCAGGTGTTCTCGCCGCCGAACCGCCCCGGCAGGACGTACACCGTCGCGGTGAAGCCGTGCCGGCGGAGCAGCGGCAGCGCCGAGTCGAGGAAGTCCGCGTAGCCGTCGTCGAAGGTCAGGCCCACGAGCCCCTTGGCGCGCCCCTCCGCGGTGGCGGCGAGCAGCTCCCGGACCGACACCCCGCGCAGTCCACGGTCGCCCAGCCAGTGCAGCTGCCGGGCGAAGCGCACGGGGGAGACGGTCACCCGGTACGGATCGTCAGCGGGGTCCGTGATCGAGTGGTACATCGCCACCCACGGGGGCGGCTTCATCCACAGGGGCGGCTTCGGCAGCAGACGGCTCAGCGCGGTGGCGGCGGGCATGGGGGGTCCTCCGGGAGGCGGAGCGGGGCAGGGGCGGAATCTCGGGCGCCTTGGAGGCGCAGGCGATGAAGATCAGGAAGACGCCGGCCACGACCAGGCCCGCCACCGCGACCGCGAGGGCGGCGGGGCCGATGGCCAGCGAGCACAGCCAGCCGGCGCCGGTGGCCCACGCGCCCGCGGTGGCGAGCCGGAGCAGCCCCTCGCCGAGCCGGTCGACGTGGACCGGTACGGCCTGCCGGTGCGCGCCGCGCAGCAGCAGGACCGCGGTCAGGGTGATGCCGAGGGCGTTGGCGGCGGCGATGCCGACGGCGCCCCAGTAGTGGGCGCCGGGGACACCGGCGGCGGCGGTGGTGACGAGCCCGGCGGCCATCGCGGCGGCCGGGTACCAGAGCGGGCGCGCGGCGGAGAAGTAGCAGCGGACCAGGGCGCCCACCATCGTCTGGCCGAGCAGCCCGAGTGCGTAGACCCGCATGACGGCGGCGGTGGCGACGGTGTCGGTACGGGTGAACTCGCCGCGCTCGAAGAGCAGCTCGACGATCCGCGGCGCGGCCGCGATCACCGTCGAGGCGCCGACGAGGACGACGACGGCGGCGAGCAGCAGGTCCCGCTCGACGCGGCGGCGGGCCGCCTCCGTCTCGCCCGCCGCGAGGGCGCGGGCGACCACGGGGAAGCTGACCGTGCACAGCATCAGGGAGAGGATCATCGGCATCTGCGCGACCTTCTGCGCGTAGTTCAGATGCGAGATGGCGCCGGCCGGCAGCGGTGAGGCGAGGAAGCGTTCGATCAGCGTCTGGGACTGGCGGGACAGCGAGAACGCGACGACGGGCGCGATCAGGCCGAGGACCAGGATGCGGCCCTCACCGGTGGAGGGCGGCGTGAGCGCCTCGGGCTCCCGCAGGGGTACGGGGCGGGCGCGCAGCTCCCGGATGAGTGAGGGGGCCTGGACGAGGACCATCAGGAGCCCGCCGACGGCGACCCCGGCCGCGGCCGAGCGCACCCCCCAGGGCTCGCGGAGCAGCAGGATGGTGCCGATGATGCCGGCGTTGTACGCCACGTAGATGGTGGCTGGGGGGAGGAACGAACCGTGCGCGCGGAGCGCCGCCGAGCAGTAGCCGACCAGGGCGAAGGTCAGGACGCAGGTCCCGGTCAGCCGCGTGCAGTCGATCGCGAGCCCGGGGTCGGGCAGTCCGGGCGCGAGCACGCCGACGATCAGCGGGGCGGCGGCGACCAGGACCGCGGCGACGACACCGGCGGCGAGGGTGAGCCGGGGGAGGGTGCCGCGCACGAGGGCGCGCACGGGATCGCCGAACAGGCCGCTCGAACGGCGGGCCAGGGCGCGGGAGAAGGCGGGCACCAGGATCAGCGCCATGGCGTCCTCGATCAGCAGCGTCGAGGCGAACTCCGGCACCGTCCACGCCACCAGGAACGCGTCCGTCTCGGCGCCGGCCCCGAAGTACCCGGCCAGGATCTGGTCCCGTACGAGCCCGAGCAGCGCCCCGACCGCGGTGAGCCCGGCGGTCACGGCGGCGGCCTTCGCGAGGAATCCCCGGCCCTCGGGCGCGCCGGTCCTGGCCGTCCGGCCGCGCGCGTGGGCGCGGCGGCCGGTGGGCCGGGGGGAGGGGGTGCGGGGAGGAACGGCGAGGGGGGCGGCGGCGCGGGGGGTGGGTGGAAGGACGGTTCCCGTCCCCGGCAGCACGACGGCCTCCGAGGGCCACGGGGAGTCCGTGGGGCCCGGAGGCGCGGTCGGCCAGGGATCGGTCAGCGGGGTGCCGCAGGGCGGTCCGCCCGTGGGGCGTGGTTCACCGGCCCGCGGGGTGTCCGTGGGCTCCGGTTCCCCGGCCCACGGGTCACGCACGCCGGACCTCCGCGAGGGCCCACCAGGCCGCGAGGCCCAGCACGACCGACATCAGGACCGTCGAGGGGCCGCCGATGTCCGCGTAGAAGAAGTCGATGAGCTGCCACCCGAGCAGGCCCGTCGCGACGAGCGCGCAGTCCGCGCCGAGGCGGCGCCGCCGCAGCGCGCCGACGAGCAGCACCACCCAGCTGCCCGCGAGGGCGAGCAGCCCGAACAGGCCCTGCTCGCTGAGGACCAGGAGGTACATGTTGTGCGGGGACAGCAGCGGCTGGCGCGCGAAGGCGGCGCCCGCGCCGGCCGTGTCGCTGCCGGAGGACAGGGCGAGGGAGGCGTTCGAGTCGCGGTACTGCGGGAAGCCCTTGAGACCGACGCCGGTGACCGGCTCCGAGGCCCACATCCGCCCGGCCGCCGCCCACATCGTGTACCGGTCCGTCACCGACTGGTCCGGCGCGGCCGCCACCTGCGTGATGCTGGCGACCCGCTCCTTCACCATCGCCGAGCCGATGCCGAGCCCGCCGACCAGGACCACCCCGAGCGCGCCGGCGGCGAGCGCCACGCGCGCGGCCCGCCGGGGCCCCGACAGCAGCAGCTGGATCCCGCAGGCCAGCACGGTCGCGATCCACGCGCCCCGGCTGAACGACAGCACCAGCGGCACGAACAGCAGTCCGGCGCAGACGAGCGCGGCCGTCCGGGTCCGGCCGGGGCCGCTGCCGAGCGCGATCCCGGTGACGACGACCAGCCCGTACGACACGACGGTCGCCATGCCCATCACATCGGTCGGCCCGAAGGTGCCGACGGCCCGGATGTCCTCACCCATGTACGAGGCACCGGTGCCGGTCAGGTACTGGGCGACGCCGACCGCGCCCTGGAGCAGCGCGAGCCCGACCAGACCCCAGGCGACCACGGCGAAGTCCCGCCGGTCACGGATCATCAGGAGCACGGCGGCCGGGACGAGCACGAAGATCTGTACGTACCGGGCGACGCCCGGCAGGCTCGCCGCCGGGTCGTTCGAGGTGATCGCCGCGAGACAGATCCCGAGGACCGGCAGACCCAGGACGACGGCCGCCGTCCGGGTCAGCGGCCGGGCGCCGCCGCGCAGCACCCGGACGAGACAGATCAGGACGAGCAGCCCGGAGGCCGCGTCGGCGACCGTCCCCGTACCGCCGGTGCCGCCCTGCGCGCCGCCGCCGCCCGGGACGAGCAGCAGCGCGATCACGGCGAGGACCGGGGAGAGCGCCCCGGCCCTGCGCGCCCAGTCCCGTACGTCGTCCGGGGCGAGCGCCGGCACCGTCACGGCCGTGGCCATCCTCAGCTCCCCGTGGGTCGGACGAGTCCGGCCGCCGTGCGCAGCAGGATGCAGACGTCCTGCCAGAGCGACCAGTGGTCGATGTAGTGGTTGTCGAAGCGGCAGCGGTCCTCGATCGAGGTGTCGCCGCGCAGTCCGTGCACCTGAGCCAGACCGGTCAGCCCCACGGGCATCCGGTGCCGGGCCGCGTATCCGGCATGGATCTTGCTGAACTGGGTGACGAAGTACGGGCGTTCGGGCCGCGGCCCGACCAGGCTCATGTCGCCGCGCAGCACGTTCCACAGCTGCGGCAGCTCGTCGAGCGAGCTCTTCCGCAGGAAGTTCCCGGCCGCGCTCATCCGCCGGTCGCCCGCCACGTTCCAGCGGGTCGCCGACTCGGTGTCGTCGGAGGGGCGGAGTGTACGGAACTTGAGCAGCGTGAAGTGCCGCCCGTGCCGGCCCACCCGCTCCTGCCGGAACAGCACCCCGGGACCGTCCGAGAGCCGCACGGCGAGCGCGCAGAGCAGCAGCACCGGCAGCGCGAGCGCCAGCGCGGGCGCGGCGAGCGCGATGTCGAGTGCGCGCTTGGCGGGCAGAGCGCGCCGCTCGACCGGCGGGGCGACGCGCTGCCAGGCGTACCCCCACATGTGCGCGCCCATCGGCCCGTCCTGGTGCCGTCCGCCGACCCGCCAGGTCGTGCAGCCGTAGTGCTGGAACAGGGTCACGAGCCCGGGGTCGTCGTCGAGGAACACCGCGTCGCGCACGGTGTTCTGGATGACGGCCCGGTGGATCTCCTCGGTCGTGGTGAGCACCGGAAGCCCGGTCTCGCCGCCCGGCCGGGGCGTACGGCCCTGCTCGGGCACGCCGACGATGCCGACCGGCCGCACCCCGTACTCGGGATGCTGGGCGGCCGCGGCGGCGAACCGGCGCGCGGCCCCCGCCCCGCCGACGACCAGCGCCGACCGGGGATGGGCGCGGGCGATCCGGCGCCGCCGGGTGAGCAGCAGCGCGCGGACCAGGAGCACGACGCCGACGTGCGTGGCGTACGCGGCGCAGAGCCGCAGCGGTCCGATCGCCAGGTCCGGGGAGTACGCGGCCACCGCGGCCGCCGCCAGACACCAGGCGACGCCGGCGCGGGAGGCGAGCGCGGGCAGTTCGTCGAGGGCCCGGGTGTGCGGGGCCGGGCGATGGAGCCCGGCGTGCCCGTTGAGGACGAGGATGAGCGCCACGACCGGTAGCAGCAGCCGGGCGTCGTGATGCGCCGTGCTCAGCGGCGTGGCGGCGGCCAGGACGGCCAGGACGTCGACCGCGACGAGCGGCAGCACGCCGGACCGCGACCGCGCGGGGCGGTACGGGAGGGCGAGCCGGTCGGTCCTGTCGCGGCGCGGGGCGAGGGAGGCGAGGCCGAAGGACCGGCCTGCCGTGGGCCAGGGGCCCGGTGAGGGAGGGACGCTGGTGCTTTCGGTGGTCACTGCGCAATCGGCTCTCTGTGCTCGGTGCCTCGCACTCCGGCCAGTTCGCGGTAGACATCCGCGACGGCCGCGCCGGTGCGCCGGACATCGAATCTGCTGAGTACGTGCTCGTGGGCCTCGCGGCCCAGGCGGTGCCGGAGCTCCCGCCTGCCGAGGAGGCGGCCGAGAGCGGTGGCGAGCGCGGCCGGGTCCTCGGGCGGGACCAGGCACAGGGGTTCATGGGCGGGTGGCAGGCTCTCGCGGGCCCCGTCGACATCGCTGACGACGACCGGCCGGCCGGCGGCCATGGCCTCCAGGGGCGCGAGCGCCATGCCCTCCCAGCGGGACGGCAGGACGACCACGTCGGCGGCCCGGTACCAGGGGACGGTGTCGTCGACGGCCCCGGTGAACCGCACCGAGGGGCCGGCGGCGGCGCGCAGCCGGTCGCCGTCGGGGCCGTCGCCGACCAGGACGAGACGGGCCGTGGGCACCTCCGCGAGGACGGCGGGCCAGGCGGCGAGCAGCACGTCCTGCCCCTTCTGGCGGCAGAGCCGGCCCACGCAGACGACGGTGGGCGCGGGGTTGCCGGGCGGTCCCCCGGTCGCGAACCGGGCCGCGTCCACACCGTTGTGGACGACGGACCAGTCCGCCGTGACCCCGGCGGCCTCGCCGGTACGCCGCTCGGCCTCGCTGACGCAGAGGATCCGGTCGGCCCAGCGGGCGCCGAACCGCTCCCAGCGCCGGGCCAGCGCGGCGGTCGTTCCCTCGACCGCCTCGAAGGACCAGGCGTGCGGCTGATACACCGTCGGAATCCGTCCCCGCAGGGCGAGTCGGGCGCACAGCCCGGCCTTCGCGCTGTGCGCGTGGACGAGTCCGGGGCGGACGGCACGGATCACCCGGGCGAGGCCGCGGGTCTCGCGGACGAGCTGCGGCCCGGGGTTCCGGCCGGCCCGCCAGGCATGGGTGTCGGCCCCCTCGGCGCGCACGGCGGCGGCGAGGACGGTGTCCGGTGGGCAGGCGACCGCGACCCGCAGGCCGGCGGCCAGCTGGGCGCGGACGAGGTCGATGACGACTCGGGCGACCCCGCCGTCACCGGGCTGGACCGCGTGCAGGACGGTGACGGACCCGGGGTCCGTGTCTCGTGGAGGCAGCACGTCAGCGCCGGACGTCCGCCTGGAAGAAGAGCGCACCGAGCCAGACGGTGTCCTTCCGGCTCCCCGACCGGACGTGGACACGGTCGGCCCCATCGCGCAGTGCCCCCCGCAGATCGAAGACGTCGGAGTCGTACCCGAGAGTGTTCGTACCATCGGGTGAGCGGACCGTACGACCGGTGCCGAATTCGGTGATGCTGGAGTTCATCACGTCGTCCGCGGAATTGGCGGAATCGGAGAGCCGGACGCTCTTCGCGCGACCCGTTTCCACCGCCAGGTAATCACCGGAAGTACCCCGGTCGCCGTCATAGGCGATCACCCCGAGACTGCCGTTCGCGGCCTTGCCGTAACGGTTTGCGTCGAGCGGTACGCGAAGCTCGCCGGAGCGTGGTCCGACCGTTTCGAATCCGTCCCAGACACCGATCCTGCGGAGCGGTTCGGACGCCTTCTCGTACGCGGCGACGAGCGTCCAGCCGCCCCAGCCGCCGACCGCCGACCGGCCCATGGCGACGTTGACCTGAGCGACCGTCCACTGCCCCGAGCGGGAGGAACGGACCAGCTCGGTGACATCGGCGGAGGCCTGGAAGGCGTCGGCGCCGCCGGCCGTGCGGTGGCCGATCAGGGTGTCCGCGAGCAGCGCCTTGTAGGCGCCGCCGGGCTCGGCGATCAGGACCCGGCCGTTGTCCTCGGGCGGCTTCTGCTCGCCCACCCGCAGGTTGCCGCCCCAGTAGAGGCGGGCCCAGCTGACCCGGGCGCCCGCGGGAACGGCGAGTTCGGCACGGCTGGAGTTGTACGTGTTGGGGTCGCTGTCCACGTCGACGTAGGCGATCGTGGCGTCGTCGTTGACCGACTCGGTGCCCTTCGCGCCCTTCGCCGAGGAGTTGGCCGCGCGCACGACCCCACCGTGCTGCACGGCCTGGTAGCGCGCGGCGAACGGGACGCGGCTCGCCTCCCCGGGCCGGGGGGCCGTGGCGGAGGCGGCCGGCAGCGCGGCGGACAGCGCCGCACACGACAGGGCGCACAACACGCTGCGACGCACAGCAAGAACCGCTGAATTCCGCATACAGGTTCTCCGCTTTGATGAGAGAAGGAGGGGAAGACCCGCGAAGGCCGGGAGAGGGGAAGGTGTCGTCCGCACGAAATGGGTGAACGCGCGGCGGGCCCGGAAGCAACGTTCGGGAACGTTATAACCCCGATGCGGGGCGATAGTAAGCATTAGATGCCTGGAAACGCTAACTCCCGTATCCACGGGGCAGGTTCCTCGTTGAGCGTGTTGCGCCATTCCACGCCCAGTCCCTCCAATGGCCCTCCTATGGCCCAAAGATCGGTTGAACGTCACCCGTTCGGGAGAGCAACCGATGAAAAGCCGAGGCGTTGTTGAGAGAGCCGGGCCGAACAGTCCGCGCAGTCCACGTTGAATTTCGATCGAGGAGCACTTCCCCATGTCCCGTATCGCCAAGGCCGTTGTCCTGACCGTGGGTGCCGCCGCCGCGGTCGCCGGTGCCGCCGGTGCCGCCACCGCCGACGCCGGCGCCGAGGGCGCGGCCGTGAAGTCCCCCGGCGTCCTCTCCGGCAACCTCGTGCAGGTCCCGGTGCACATCCCGGTCAACCTCTGCGGCAACACCGTCAGCGTCATCGGCGCGCTGAACCCGACCTTCGGCAACACCTGCGTCAACGCCTGATCCGGCACGCCTGATCGGTCCTTCCGAAGCCGGTGCGCCCACTCCCGACGGGGTGGGCGCACCGGCTTTTTCCTTGTCGTCATGGGGTCGGTACTCGTTCGGCGGCATCCTCGTGCGCCGGTCGGTGCAACGGCGCACGCCCCTTCGGGTGGCATGTTCGAGGGGCGGATTCACTCGAACGGAGGCGTGGCGCTCAGTAGTTCTGCGGTTGCGGAGGGCTATACCCGCAGGCACGGTGAGAGGGAAGTTGTCCGACGCATAAGGAAAAGGAACACATATGCGTCCCCTGGCTACACGCCGCATCACCGCCCTGGCGATATCCGCCGTCATCACCCTCGGCACGGCGGGACCCGCCATGGCCGACGAACGCCATCCGTCCACCGCGGCCGAACGGGCCGCCCGCGCGCCCCTCCCCGGTGCCGCCGCCCTGCTGACCCAGGCCGAGGCGCTCGGAGACCTCGGCTCGGTGACCACTCCCGTGACCGAGCTCGTCACGGCCGCGCTCAAGGCCGACTCCGGTCAGCTCCCGGCGGCCGACGCCGAGACCCTCAAGGCCAAGATCGCGGCAGCAGTCGAGGAGGCCAAGGCCACCGCGCCGGCCCCGCTGCCGGACACGCCGGTCACGCCGCCCTCGACCGACCTCCCGGTCACGCCCCCGTCGACCGACCTCCCGGTCACGCCCCCGTCGACGGACCTCCCGGCCACCCCGCCGGCGGCCGAGCTCCCCGTCACGCCGCCTGCCGCGGAGACCCCCGTCGAGCTTCCGGCGACGCCACCCGTGGAAGCCCCGGCCCTGCCGGTGAATCCGCCCGTGACCCTGCCCGTCGCGGCCGACGCGAAGGCCGCGTGGGCCGGAAAGGCGGCCGCTCCGGCGGACGTCGTCGACGACGCCCTCGCCACGGTCGAGAAGGCGGTCGCCGCCCTGCTCGCCGCTGTCACCTCCGGCGACGCCACCGGAGTCGTACCGCAGGTCACGGCGACCCTGACCTCGCTGGTCAACCTGGCCGTCGCCACGGTCCTCGGCAGCGGCCTGCCCGCTCCCGACCTGGCCGGACTGCCCACGCTGCCCACGCTCCCGGTCACCGCGCCCGAGCTGCCGGTGGACCCGACCGAGCTGCCCGTCGACCCGCCGGCCGACGTGCCCGAGCTCCCGGTCACGCCCCCGCTGCCGGTCCGGTAGTCACCCGCAGGCCCTCGTGCCGGCCCGGCGTCCCGCCGGGCCGGCACAGGCGTGTGCGGCGGGGTGCGGCCCGGCCGCGGCGGTGCCCGATCGGCAAATAGCACCGGTCCGCATCGATCGGGTGCAGTGTCGAGAAATCCTTCCTTCCGGAGTTTCCGTGCGGCACGCCGTTCGTTACAGAAGCAGAACAAAGCGCGCGGGATTCGGCCAAGACGCCTGTGCGGTAAGTGACTTGAAGGTACAGAGGAAGGATTCACTCCATGAAGCCCACCAAGGTCGCCGCGGTTGTCGCCGGTTCGCTGATGGCCCTCGGCGCTGCCGCGCCCGCCATGGCCACGGAGGCGCTGACCCCCACCAGCCTGAACGGTGGCCTCGAAGCGATCGCCGCCAATGGGCTGAAGTCGGACGTCCTCAGCAGCACCACGGACGGCTCCCCGGTCAAGACCGTCACGGACACCGCCACCCAGCTGAACGACACCACCAAGGGCGCTCCGCTCCTCGGTGGCCTGCCGGTCCCCGGTGGCCTGCCGGTCGGTGGGTGACCTGGCGCGTCACTCGACTGACGTCATATCAGCAAGCCTGCCTTTCCGGGCACTTGCGGCGGCCTCGGTGCCGTCGTTCCCCACGGTCGGCTGATCGAATGATTTTCTGATCAGCTGCCGTGTGGCCCCCGTTGCACGGGGTTCGCCGACCCATACCCTCTGGCCAGTCCCACGCGAACGTCGGCGTGGATCAGGCCGGTCGGAGCGAGGGGGGATCCTCGCCGGCCTCTCCCTTTCTCCAGAGGAAGAGCGGTATGCGGTCCATCATCAGCAGGAAAGTACTCACCGCGGCGGCAGCGACCGGCATCCTGTCGCTGAGCGGCGGATTCGCCCTGGCCGCGAACTCCCACGCCGGTACGGGCGACGGTCCGGGCCCCGGCAATGCCGGTCATGTCCAGGCCCCGCTCCCTGCGGACGTCTGCGGAAAGAGCACGGAACTCGGCGATCTCGTCGCCGCGGCCGTCGGTGACCTCTGCGACCAGTCGGAGGATCCCGGCGGCTACGGCGACGAGCCGGGTGAACCTACGCACCCCGGCGAGCCGACTCATCCGGGTGAACCCACGCACCCGCCGACGCACCCGCCGACGCACCCGCCGACGCACCCGCCCACGCACCCGCCGACCCACCCGCCCACGCACCCGCCGACGACGCCTCCCACGACGCCGCCGACGACGCACCCGCCCACGCACCCGCCCACGCATCCGCCGACCACGCCGCCGACGACGCATCCCCCCACCACGCCGCCGACGACGCATCCGCCGACCCACCCGCCGACGACGCCTCCCACCACGCATCCCCCGACCCACCCGCCGACGACGCCTCCCACGACGCCGCCGACGACGCACCCCCCGACCACGCCTCCCACGACGGCGCCGCCGACCACGCATCCCCCGACGACGCCTCCCACCACGCACCCCCCGACCCACCCGCCGACGACGCATCCGCCGACCCACCCGGGTGAGTGCGAGGAGCCCCCGCCGGGTGAGGAGCCGGAGCCCGGTTGCGAGGAGCCCACGACGCACCCGACGACCAGGCCGCCCACCTCCCCGCCCGAGCTCCCCGACACGGGCAGCGAGACCGCGCTCATGGGCGCGGCCGCGATCAGTGCCGCACTGATCGTGGGCGGCACCGTCGTGTACCTCCGCGGTGGCCGGATCGCCCGCCGCCACTGACGCCGTCCACCGGCCGAGCGTCAACCGGGGCCCTCACCTTCACCGGTGAGGGCCTCGCCCGTTGCTGCACATGGGGGAGTTCCGGCGACGTTCGCCCGAAGGTCTCGTTGTCAGAACATGACTCTGCGCTCTCACGCCGGCATGGGACTCCTCATGACCGCAATCGCCTCCGCCGCCCTGGCCGCCCCGGCCTCGGCCGTCGAGGCGCCGGTGATCGTCCCCCTCCAGGGGCTCGACCCGGTGCTCCCGATGGACGCCCCCACGGTGGCCACCGGCGTACCCGTCCCCATGCCCGGCGCACCCACCGGCTTCCAGAAGGGCCTCGGCTCGCTGCCCGACCTGGCGCTGCCCAGCGTCCCGCTCACCGGCACCCTCCCCGCGACGGTGGTGGAAGCCCCGCTGCCCGAGGTCCTGAAGGACAGCGAGCCCGGCCGTGCGCTCTTCGCCACCCCGCACTCGGAGATGGCGGCGGCCACCCCGGGCGCCGTCGTCGGCAACCCGGTGGTCGCACCCGAGGGCAATGGTCTCGCGGGCCTTCCGGACCTCGCGAAGCCCCGGGTCGGTCTGCTGGCCCCGATGCTGAGCGGCGCGCTGGACTCCCAGCTCGGTCTGGCACCCGAGGCGCGCTGACGCGTCGAGGCCCTGCGAGCCCCGTCGAGACCCGTTGAGGCCCTGCGAGGCCCGTGGAGGTCCGGCGAGGCGCGGGGGCAAAAGGCTGTTCCCCCTTTTTTCGTTCTTCTGTGCGATCCGCGGCCCGGCGGGTGAAGACACGATTCTTCCCCGCCACCGTAAGGGCTTTCGTTCGTTGCAAGAGGAGGCTTGTCGCATGGCCGCGGCCCGCGGACCGAGGCCGTCCCGCCGTATCCGGCGGCGGACGGTTCTCGGCTCGCGGGCCATTCTTCGGTTTTCCTTCTTCCCGTTCGGCCCAATGCCCGTGACCCGGCCCGTGGTGCGGCGTTGAACGGGAATGACGGCCGTGATTCCTGCGGTCGCTTTCCACGTCCAAGGAGTTCTTGATGTCTCGCATCGCGAAGGCTGCCGCTGTTCTCGCCGGCACGGGTGCCGTTGCCCTCAGCGGAGCCGGCCTGGCCGTCGCCGACTCGGGCGCCGAGGCCGTCGCCGCCCACTCTCCCGGTGTCGCCTCCGGCAACGTCGTCCAGGTCCCGGTCCACGTCCCGGTCAACCTCTGCGGCAACACCGTCAACGTCATCGGTCTGCTGAACCCGGCGTTCGGCAACACCTGCATCAACGCCGACGGCCACGACAACGGTGACGGCGGCTACGGCGGCTGATCCCCCGTAACGCACGTGTCCCCCCGACCCAGCCGGGTCGGGGGGACACGTGCGTTACGGGGGCCCGGTGCGCCTCCAGCGGGTCCCTCAGACGTACCGGTAGATCCGGCTGTGGTCGAACATCGACGTCGGCGTCACACCCCAGGGCGCCATCGGCTCGTGCCGGGCGACGACCTTGCGGTACTGCGCGTCCCCGAGCGGCGGCGGCTCCGCGGGGAGGTACGCGGCCCCCGGGTTGCGCTGCTGCCAGCGCGACCAGACGAGGTCGACGAACGAGTGGTGCAGCCAGAACACCGGGTCGTTCACGGAGCCGCCGCCGAGCATCAGACCGCCGACCCAGCGGTGCACCCGGTTGTGGATGCGGAACCGTTCATTGCCCCGGCCCGGCGCCCAGCCCTCCAGGCGGTTGCGGAAGCCGGAGGCGCTCGTCGAGTTCCAGGGCGTCACGTCGTACACCCGCTCCCGCATCACCTCGTCGAGCTGGGCCTGCGTGGGCAGGGTGATCGGGTCGCGGGGGCGGCCGAAGTCCCTGGTCAGGAAACGTTCCTCGGTCATCGACTGGGTGATGGCCCAGCGTCCGGCGGAGTGCGCGAAGGGGCCGGTCATCACCTGGAGGTCCGTCCGGCGGCCGTTGCCGCCCAGGAAGTCCTCGCCCCAGAGAGAGGACGCCGGGCTGTTGTCGCGGGTCCAGTCCCAGTACGGGACGGAGACCGTCGGGTCGATCCGGCGCAGGGCCGTCTCGAACTCCAGCAGGAACTTGCGGTGCCAGGGCAGGAAGCTGGGTGTCATGTGGGCGACCCGGAGCCGGCCCTCCCCGTCGGCCGAGTAGTGGTCGATATGGGTGCGGACGAAGCGGTCGTACGCGCCCGTGCGCTTGAGCTCCAGGACGGCGGCGACGAACTTCCGGCGCTCGGCGCCGGTCAGGTCGCGCTGGTTCTTACGCGTGTACACCACGCGGGCTCCCTCCCGTCGGGTCGGTGTGGACGCCATGGGCGGCGGCGAGCGGGGAGAGCCGGGCGGTGCCCAGCTCGTCCACGGCCGCGCGGACGGCCGCCAGCGGCGTCGGGCAGGACTCGTAGTGGTCGATGGGGGTGACGTAACCGCCGTCGGCGCAGCGCATCAGATGCAGCGGCCGGCCGTCGACGAGGGCCACCGGATCGCCCTCGGGGCCGGAGAAGCCGAGGATGCGGCGGCCCCCGTACATCTCGTCGAAGGCGTGCGGGTCGCGCGCGTTCTCCGCGGGTGCTCCGGAGGGTGGGCGGCTCGTGACGCGGCCGAGGGCGGCCCCCGTGAAAGCGGTGACGGCCAGCGCGAAGAGGGACCGCAGTGCGACGCGGCGCGGGACGATCATGGGTGATCTCCTCGGGGTCGGGGGAGCCCTCAGGGCACAACGATGAAAACCCGGGTTCGTTGCGCCGGAAATGCCAGCGGCGTGAATGTCGGCCGTTCGAGTGAAAACGGGGCGGGGAAAGGGTGGTTGGAGCACTAGCATCCGATTCATGACCACTTCCAACGTCGTTTCCTCGGCGCGCAGCGCCTCTCCGCTGGGAACTCTCACGGTGATTCCGTGGGCCAGCGAGCCCTCCGCCGATTCGGCCGGTACGCCGTTTCTCATGGCGTATTCGCTCGGCGACGGCCGGGACGGGCCGGAGGCGGGTCAGCAGGCCATGCGGGCCGCCCTCGAGGCCATGGGTCTCTCCGTCGGCGACCGGCTCTTCGATCTGGACAAGGACGCGGGGATCACCGCCTCGCTGCTCGTCGAGGGCGGCTCCGCCGTCCTCAACCTGCCGTTCCTGAAGGTGCAGTGCCCGGTGCCCGACGAGTGGCACGAGGCGGCCCGCGAGCGCGGCCAGGTCTATCTGATCTGCTCCGTGCGGCCCTGGCCCGAGGCGGTCCCCGGGCAGCCGGTCGACGAGGCGCGGCTGCGGGCGTTCGTCTCCGACGAGGAGATGCTCAAGGAGAGCGCCCACGTCCTGATGCCCGTCCGGCGTCTGCAGGGCTGAGCGGGAAGGGGGTCGCGCCATGGCGACGGTGAACGTACGGGGCGGGGTGCCGGAACAGCGGCAGGAGGGGGAGGAGTCCGCGCGGGAGACCGCGGGTACGATCGGCGGGAGCCGGGCCCTCGCCTGGATGCTGATGATCACCGGGGCGGCGGGCGTGCTGTCCGGCTGGGTGATCACGATCGACAAGTTCAAGCTGCTCGAGGACCCGGGCTTCCAGCCCGGGTGCAGCCTCAACCCGGTCGTGTCCTGCGGCAACATCATGAAGAGCGAGCAGGCGGGGGTCTTCGGCTTCCCCAACCCGATGCTCGGGCTCGTCACGTACGCCGTCGTCGTCGCCCTCGGTGCCGGGCTCCTCGCCGGTGCCCGCTACCGGGGCTGGCTCTGGCTCGGCCTCAACGCCGGCATGCTCTTCGGCGTCGGATTCTGCACCTGGCTGATGTACCAGTCGCTGTACGAGATCAACGCGCTCTGCCTGTGGTGCTGCCTGGCCTGGGTCGCCACCATCGTCATGTTCTGGTACGTCACCGCGCACAACGTCCGGCACGGGGTGATCCCCGCCCCGGCGGGTGTGCGGACCTTCCTCGGCGAGTTCACCTTCGCCCTGCCCGTCCTGCACATCGGGATCATCGGGATGCTGATCCTGACCCGCTGGTGGGAATTCTGGACGAGCTGACGTGAGACGTCTCCTTCCCGGGCCGCGGGCCGCACTCGTCGTGCTGCTCGCGGCCGTTCTCGTGCTCCTGCTGCCGTACGACCGGCTCGCGCCCGGCGACCGGCACACCGGGTCCCGGGCGGTGCCCGAGCCGGATCCGGCGCCACTGCCCGGGGTGCCGTCCGGATTCTTCACCGGCTCCGACGAGGCCGGGGTGCGCAGGATCGCCCAGGCGCAGGCCTGGCTCGGCGGCGGGGCGCTGACCGTCGGGCACACCTATCTGCCGGGCGACCGCTGGTCCAACATCGAGGGCCATCCGGCGCTGTTCGCGCCCTGGGCGCGCTGGAAGGAGGCGCTGCCGGGGCGTCTCTTCGTGCTCAACGTGCCGATGATGGACCGCAGCGAGGCGGGGCTGCCGGACGCCGAGGTGCGGGCGGGGCTGCGGAGCGGCGCGGCCGGCGCGTTCGACGGGCACTTCCGGACGCTGGGGGAGCGGCTGGTGGAGCACGGGCTGGGGGACGCGGTCCTGGTGCTCGGCTGGGAGATGAACGGCACCACGTACAGCCACCGCTGCGGGCCGGACCCGGAGGCCTGGAAGGCGTACTGGCGCCGGGTCGTCGAGGTGTTGCGGGGGGTGGCGGGGCAGCGGTTCCGCTTCGACTTCACGCCGAGCCGGGGGCGGGACGCCGTGGAGTGGCCGCGCTGCTACCCGGGGGACGACGTCGTCGACATCATCGGGATGGACGCGTACGACCAGCCTGCGGGGCTCTCCTTCGAGGACCAGGTGGCCGAGGAGTACGGGCTCGAACACCATGTGCGGTTCGCGGCGGCGCACGGCAAGCCGGTCTCGTACCCGGAGTGGGGGCTCTTCCGGAACGGCGACAACCCGGCGTACGCGCGGGGGATGCTGGACTGGTTCGCGGCCCATCGGCCCGTGTACCAGACGGTCACCGACTACTGCCCGCACGGGGTGTGGGGGTGCGCCGACAATCCCGAGTCGGCGCGGGTGGTGCGGAAGGCGCTGGGAGGGCCGGCCGGTCCGTGAGGGGGCCGGCCCCGTTCCCGTGTGCCTTCGCGGTGTACCGGTCAGGAGTGCTGGTAAGCCACCAGGGAGATGCCGACGTAGTGGACGATGAAGGCGGCCAGGGTCAGCGAGTGGAAGACCTCGTGGAAGCCGAACCAGCGCGGTGAGGGGTTCGGGCGCTTGATGCCGTAGATGACGCCGCCCGCGCTGTAGAGCAGTCCGCCGACGATGACGAGGACGAGGACGGCGATGCCGCCCGCGCGCATGAAGTCGGGCAGGAAGAAGACGGCGGCCCAGCCCATCGCGATGTAGCAGGGCGTGTACAGCCAGCGCGGGGCGCCGACCCAGAAGACCCGGAAGGCGATGCCGGCCAGGGCCGCCGCCCAGACCGCCCACATGAGCGGACGCCCGGTGGAGTCGGGGAGCAGCAGCAGGGTGAGCGGGGTGTAGGTGCCCGCGATGATCAGGAAGATGTTGGCGTGGTCGAGGCGCCGGAGCACGGCCTCGCCGCGCGGGCCCCAGTTGCCGCGGTGGTAGAGCGCGCTGATGCCGAAGAGCAGGCAGGCGGTGAGGACGTAGATCCCGCAGGCGATGCGGGCGCGGGGCGAGTCGGAGAGGGCGACCAGGACCAGTCCGGCGACGATCACGGCGGGGAACATGCCCGCGTGGAGCCATCCTCTGAGCCGGGGCTTCAGCGGGAGCGACGGGGCCTGCCCGATCGGATCCGGCTCGATCGGGGTCACTTCCGGCGTGGCTGCAGTCATGAACGGAATCGTACCTACGGCCCCGTAGGTCCTGGATGTGAGTGGCGATGCTCACGTGTGCGTGCCCCTGGACATATGGGCGGATCCGTCGGATGATCAAATGAGTGCGGTCGGCACCGGATGAGCAGCTACGAAGCATCCGGGTCGCGGCCCCCACGGGGCACACACCAAAAAACCCCTCTACAAGGAGCAATCGTGGCGCGCGACAACGCGGCTCCCCAGACCCTTCCGACCCAGCACCAGGAGCTCGTCTCCTGGGTGAACGAGATCGCGGAGATCACCCAGCCGGACAGCATCGTCTGGTGCGACGGTTCCGAGGCCGAGTACGAGCGCCTGTGCGAGGAGCTCGTCGCCAAGGGAACCTTCACGAAGCTCGACCCGGTGAAGCGCCCGAACTCGTACTACGCCGCCTCCGACCCGACCGACGTCGCGCGCGTCGAGGACCGGACCTTCATCTGCTCCGAGAAGGAGGAGGACGCGGGCCCGACCAACCACTGGAAGGCCCCGGCGGAGATGAAGGACATCTTCGCGGGCGAGAAGGGCATCTTCCGCGGCTCGATGCGTGGCCGCACCATGTACGTCGTGCCCTTCTGCATGGGCCCGGTCGGCTCCCCGCTCTCCGCCATCGGCGTCGAGATCACCGACTCCGCGTACGTCGCCGTCTCCATGCGCACCATGACCCGCATGGGACAGGCCGTCCTCGACGAGCTCGGCACCGACGGCTTCTTCGTCAAGGCCGTCCACACCCTCGGCGCCCCGCTGGAGGAGGGCCAGGAGGACGTGCCGTGGCCCTGCAACTCCACCAAGTACATCTCGCACTTCCCCGAGAGCCGCGAGATCTGGTCGTACGGCTCCGGCTACGGCGGCAACGCCCTGCTCGGCAAGAAGTGCTACGCGCTCCGCATCGCCTCCGTCATGGCCCGTGACGAGGGCTGGCTCGCCGAGCACATGCTGATCCTCAAACTCACCCCGCCGCAGGGCGAGGCGAAGTACGTCGCCGCGGCCTTCCCGTCCGCCTGCGGCAAGACCAACCTGGCCATGCTGGAGCCCACGATCTCCGGCTGGACCGTCGAGACCATCGGCGACGACATCGCCTGGATGCGCTTCGGCGAGGACGGTCGTCTCTACGCGATCAACCCCGAGGCCGGCTTCTTCGGCGTCGCGCCCGGCACCGGCGAGCACACCAACGCCAACGCCATGAAGACCCTCTGGGGCAACTCCGTCTTCACCAACGTCGCCCTCACCGACGACAACGACGTGTGGTGGGAGGGGATGACCGAGACGGCCCCCGCGCACCTCACGGACTGGAAGGGCAACGACTGGACGCCGGAGTCCGAGACGCCGGCCGCCCACCCGAACGCCCGCTTCACCGTCCCGGCCGGGCAGTGCCCGACGATCGCCCCCGAGTGGGAGGACACCAAGGGCGTCCCGATCTCGGCGATCCTCTTCGGTGGCCGCCGCGCCTCCGCCGTCCCGCTGGTCACCGAGTCCTTCGACTGGAACCACGGCGTCTTCCTCGGTGCGAACGTCGCCTCCGAGAAGACCGCCGCCGCCGAGGGCAAGGTCGGCGAGCTGCGCCGCGACCCCTTCGCCATGCTGCCGTTCTGCGGCTACAACATGGGCGACTACATGGCCCACTGGGTCCAGGTCGGCGCGACCGCGGACGCCGCGAAGCTCCCGAAGATCTACTACGTGAACTGGTTCCGCAAGAACGACGCCGGCAAGTTCGTCTGGCCCGGCTTCGGCGAGAACAGCCGCGTCCTGAAGTGGATCGTCGAGCGCCTGGAAGGCAAGGCCGAGGGCGTCGAGACCCCGATCGGCATCCTGCCGACCGCGGAGTCCCTCGACACCGAGGGCCTCGACCTGCCGGCCGAGGACCTGGAGTTCCTCCTCAAGGTGGACCGTGACGTGTGGCGCGAGGAAGCCGCCCTCGTCCCCGACCACCTCAACACCTTCGGCGACCACACGCCGAAGGAGCTGTGGGACCAGTACCACGCGCTCGTCGAGCGCCTGGGCTGATCCCGCACCACACACTCGTGGTGGGTTGCCCCGAGATACCGCCCTGACCAGTGGGGTCACGACGGCCCACCACGACGCAACCGGCCCCTGGAGCCCCCTCAGGCTCCGGGGGCCGGCGCATGTCCACCGGCCTGCCGGTCAGAGGATCGGCTGGCCGGCCTCGACGGTCGCGATCGCCTTGCGGCAGGCGTCGCGGAAGCCCTCGAAACGACCGTCCGACTGGTTCCAGGTGGCCGCGCGGGCGGAACGCGACGAGGAGTCGCCGAAGAGGCTCTCGCGCAGCTCCGTGGTCAGCTCCAGCTGGGCGCCCTTCCGGAGCATCGTCAGGTTGCACGGGTTGGTGACGTGGCTGCCGTTGAAGTCGGCGAGCGTGGCGGAGTACCGGGGGTCGAAGGCGTCGACCGCCTGGAAGCCCGCGTTCCTGATCTCCGTCACCAGGGCCGTGCGGAATTCGGGGTTGAGGCCACCGACGACGGCGACAGCGCGGTTTCCGGTCGAGGGGAAGGCCGACGTGGGCAGCTTCAGCTGGTCGAACTGACAGCCGTGCAGGGACAGCACGTTGAGGTGGCTCGCCGCGGTCGACAGGGCGACGTGGTCGTCGCAGTTCTTCGACGTGACGTGCAGGGCGCGGTTGCCGGTGGAGAGCAGGCCCTCGAACATGAAGTAGTCGTGCACGGTCGGCAGGACCGGGGCGCCCGCGGAGTCGCCCGGGCTGTAGCCGGCTATGCCCAGACACAGCTCGCTCGTGCCGATCTCGATGCCACCGCCGTGCAGCGCGAGGACCGCGGTGCGCGGGAAGTCGTACTTCTCGCCCATCTTGAGGTCGAACTGCTGATGGCGGCGGTAACGACGGCTGTACGAGGTGCCCTCGACCAGGTTCGTGTCCTTGTAGAGGGCGGTGTTCGAGGGGTACTCGACCGGGTCGTCGGCGGCGGCGACGGCCGGGGCCGCCGCGGCGAGCTGCGACAGGATCGGGCCGCCCACCGTGGCCGCGGCGGCCAGCGCGGTCAGCACGGTACGGCGGGACGTGGTGCGTTCGGTGGAAGTCATGCGCGGAACATAACTGATCACCCGTCGCGCCCCTCCACGTACCGGGTGTGGATCTCCTGCCGCACGGCCTCCGCCTCCTGGAGGGCTGTGGCGATCGCCGTCGCCTCCTCGTGGAGCGCGGCCAGCTGACGTTCCAGATGGTGCTCCGGCTGTTCCGTGCCCGGGGTGAACCGCGACCACCACCGCGTCCGTACGAAGGTGTCGACGGCCTCCGGGATGTCCTGGCGGACCGCGCGGGCCAGCACGTGCAGATGCTCCGGGTCGGTCACCCAGCCCGGTGCGAGCAGGGCCTCGACGAGGGTGTCGAGCGCCGTGAGCCGCTGGCGCGCGTCGGCCGGCAGCTCCGCCTCCGCCAGGTACGCGCGCAGCCTCGCGAAGTCGGCCCGCAGCCCGTCCAGCCGGTCGCCCTCCTCGGCGAACTCCGGGGTCGCCGGCCGGTCGGGCGGGGCGATCAGCGCCCCCGCCGTATACAGACCGCCGACCACCAGGGGCCAGAGGGCGCCCGCGGCCCCGGTGAGGGCGATGCCGACACCGGCCAGACCGCAGACGGAACCGAGGAGGTTCTTACGGGACTCGGCGTACCGGAGTACGACGTTCCCGGGTCTCTCACTGGTAGCCACGGATCTCCTCGAAGGCACCGTCCAGCGAACCCTGGTTGGCGTCGAAGAGCTTGCCGCCGGTCAGGCCCGCGATGTGGTCGAGCTCGCCGCGGTCGGAGTCCCCGAAGAGGATCGGGAAGACCGGCGTGCGCTTCTGCTCGGCGGACAGGGACGTGTAGAAGCTGTCGAACGCCGTGGCCGGGTCGCCGTCGGTGTTCTCCCCGTCCGTCATGAGGACGATCGAGGTGAACGTGTCACCGCGGGACTTCCCGAGGAAGCGGTACGCCTCCTGGACGCTGGAGTAGATCGCGGTGCCCCCGGAGGCCGAGAGCCTCTGCGCGTCCCCCTTGATCGCGTCCAGCGCCGCCTGCGGCGAGGCCGGATCGACCGTGTGCGTACGGACCTCGCCCTGCTTCACCACGGAACCGAAGGGCATCAGGGTGACCTCCTCCCGGTCCCGGAAGTCACCGGTCAGCTCGACCAGGGACTTCTTGAGGCGGTCGAGCCGCTCACCGCTCATCGAACCCGAGGTGTCGAGCACGTACACCGTGCGGGACGGCCTGCGCAGGGTGTTGTCGTACGCGTCGAGCAGCCCGTCCGCCACCTTCCGGCTGCCGGGGAACGGCAGTTCGCGCCGCTGGTCCCGGGCGAGCCCCGGGGCCGGGTCGACCCCGGGGACGACGGGACGGCGCAGGGTCTTCTCGGTGATCTGCCGCTGGGCGTCCGGGGTCCGCAGGAACGTGGTGAGCTTCCCGGCGGCCGCCTTCGCCTCGGGCTGGGCGGAGGTGAGCAGGGTCAGCGGGTAGTCGGCCGTCACGACTCCGTCGGACGGCCGGATCACCGTCAGCCCGCCGGGCGCGGACAGCAGCACCGACTCGTAGTTGACGAGCGCGTCGACGTCGGTGCGGCGGGCGTACGCGGTGGCGAGCCAGCCGGAGGAGCCCGAGGTCAGCTTCTGGCCGGTGAAGAACTCCTTGAGCCGCGGGGTGGCCTCGACGACGTCCCGCTCGGTGAGCGCCGACTGGGCGCCGGAGAGGCCGGAGGCGACCGAGACCAGCGCGGAGAAGCCCGAGTTGGAGCGCTTCGGGTCGGTCATGCCGTACGTCAGCTTCCCGTCGGCGACCGCCCGGTGCAGCTGCGACCAGGTGACCTTCGCCGGGTCCCAGCCGAGCCGGGCGACGGCCGCCGGCCGCACCCCGAGGGCCACCGGGGAGACCATGATCGGCGTCTCGCCGGTGATCTTCCTCGCGGTGTCGGGACGGAGCCGCAGATAGTCGTTGGAGGAGAGCCAGACCGCGTCGTACTCCTTCTCCGCGGTGCCGGACGCGATCTGCTCGACGGCGTCGAGGGTGCCGACGTAGGTGGGCCGGACGGTGACGCCGGCGGACTTGCGGGCCTCTTCGAGGATCGGTTCCATGTCGGCGAGCTCGGAGGAGGCGAGGACCCGGAGGGTGCCCGCGACGGCCTCCTGGCCCTGCTCGTCCGGCTGGCCGGTGGCACCGCCTCCGCTGTCCCCGGGCCCGCCGGAGCAGGCGGTGACGAGCAGGGCGAGGGCGAGCCCGGCCACGGTGCGGGAGAGGGAGCGGCGGCGATGCGAGCGGGTCGTCGTCATGCGAGGTCACCACCCTCCAGCGCGCCGGTGCGGCGGCTGCGCGCCAGGTGGGCACCGGCCTCCTGGAGTTCGGCGGTCAGCGACTCGACCGTCGCCGCCATCGACTCCGTCGCCTGCACCTTGTACGTGTCGATGGCGTCGAGCGTCCGGTAGATCTGCTGGAACGCCGTGCGGAGGGTCTCCGCGCCCACCGCCGGGTCCGCCGCGATCCGCTGGATCTCGCCCGCCTGGCCGGCCAGCATCTCGGCGTTGCCGCGGATCAGGTCCTCGGTCGTCGAGCGCAGCGCGTTCACCTGCTCGGTGACCTTCCGCTGGTTCTCCAGCGCCGAGGCCAGCATCACCGCGATCCGCAGCGCCGACACGGTCGTCGTCGCCGCCCGGTCCACTCCCTTGATCAGTTCGTCGTTGTTCCGGCGGACCACGTCCATCGCCAGATATCCCTGCGCGCAGACGGCGAGTTGGGTCAGCAGGTCCTGGTGCTTCTGGCGGACCGGGAAGAGGACGTCCGCGCGCAGCGCGTCCGCCTGGGCCGGGTCGGCCGTGGTGGCGACGCGCTGTTCCACGGCCGCGTCGAGCGCGTCGGTGAGCACCGCGTACTCCTGGAGCTTGCCCATGGTCTCCCAGAGCCGGGCCCGCTCCGTCTGCAACGCGGCGTTGTCGCGTCGCAGTTCGTCCTGGCCGCCGCGCAGGGAGCCGACGATCCGGTTCAGCGTGGCCTGCGAGGAGGCGTACATGGCGACGTGGTCGCGGAACCTGTTGCCGCCGGGGAGCTTCGAGAGCAGCCCCTTGATGCCCTTGCCGGGGGTGTCGCGGGGGTCCAGGTCGGTGATCGTGCGGCGGAGTTCGAGGAGTGACGAGCCGACCCGGGACCGGGCGTCGCCGCCGGAGGAGCCGAGCGAGCGGACCGTACGGTCGAGCATCCGGTTCGACTGCTGGGCGGCGGAGCGCATCTCGCCCGCGCCGAGTCCCGCGATCTCGCCGATGCGGCCGGCGAACTCGGGGGAGCGCGGGTCGAGTCCCTCGATGGAGCCGACGTACTCGGCGGCCCGCCGGGACAGCTCCGTGCGGGTGGCCTCGTCGATCGGCACCAGGCCGGAGGCCTGTTCGGCGCGGACCGGCGGCACGGGCTCGGGCGGGGTGAGGACCAGCGGGGTGTCGTGCTCGGGAGGTGTCAGGGCCATCGTTCTTCTCGGATCCTCGGGCGTGGTCATGCGGTGTCCCCCTGGTCGCGGGCCCGCAGGGCCATCTCGTGCAGCACCTTGCTGGTGGGCACGGGCGCCTGGCGGACACCGGTCAGCGTCTGGTTGAGGTAGGCGGTGTGGCTCTGGGTCGCGGTGGTGAACTCGCTCGCCGCGCCCTGCGGCCGGAAGCCGTGGCGGACCGCGAGCTCGCGCAGCTCGGGGTCGGTGGAGAGGAGTTCGCCGAGCGCCCGGCCGTTCTCGGTGAGCGGTACGAGGGTGTGGTCGCTGCTGACCGTGGTGTCCGGGTAGAGGACGACGAGGTCGCCCATCGGCCGGCCGGCCAGGAGCTGGGCGGCGACCTGCGACTCGTACACGAGGACGAGCGGGTTGCCGACGCCGCTGATGAAGTCCCGGAAGGGGGCGTCCGAACCGGACTGCTGGGCGCCCTGCACCTGGACGAGCTTGCGCAGCAGTGGGGCCGTGCGCGTGACGGCCGCCTTGTCGTTCGCGACCCGGCCGCCGTCGGCGACGTAGCTCGCGGCGGCGAGGTAGAGGGCGCCCGAGTTGGAGGCGACCGGATCGGTGGAGGTGATGAAGAGGGTGCCGCTCAGCTCGGCGTGCCCGGCGGAGCCCTTGAGCTGCTGCCAGGTCCGGTCGGCGCGGGCCGCCGCGAGGTAGGCGCCCATCTTCAGGGTGCCGCTGGTGCCGCGCGGCCCGAGGGTCGCCAGGCCGTTCCCGGCGAGGACCCGGGCGGCGGCGCTGTGCGCGACGACGACGAGCGGCGAGTAGAAGGGCCGCAGCGGGGCCGTCGTCGCCTTCGTCTTCCGCGCGGCCTTCGCGCGCAGCCCGTCGGCCGGGGCCTTGGAGGACGGGAAGGCGAAGTCGTAGCCGTCGAGGGGCAGTTCCTCCATGTCCCAGGACCCGGAGGTCTCGGTACCCACGGTGAAGCCCTTCGCGGCGAGGGCCTTCACCACCTGAGGGTCGGTGAAGAACTCCGCCTTCTCCGACCCGATGACTCCTCGCACGGTCTTCGTTGCCGTGCCTGTGTCCTTGTCGCCGCCCGTCACGAGGACGGCGGCCACGCCGCCGAGGAGAAGGACGGCCAGGACGATTCCCAGGATGCGTCTCACATGGGCAGAGTGCTCACGGAATTCCACATTCCAGGGGGAGCTGGGTGGACGAGGGGTGAAGGACCGATCCCGGTACCGAACCGGAGCGCGGACTGCCGTATCTCCGCGGTTCCGGTGCGTGGAGAGGGCGTGCAGGGAGGCGGCGCGGAAAGGGGGGCGTGGAAGGGCGCGGTGCCCGGCGGTGGTGCGGGGGTGTGCCGGGTGGGTGGCGCCCGGCGGTGGTGCGGGGGTGTGCCGGGTGGGTGGCGCCCGGCGGTGGTGCGGGGGTGTGCCGGGTGGGTGGCGCCCGGTCCGCGCGGTTCGTGGCGCGCGGACCGGGGCCGTCAGGGGGTGCCGGCCGCGGCCAGGGTGGACTCCCCGGCCAGCGCCGCGGTGTGCGCGTCCATGCGCTCCGCGGCGAGGATCGCGGCGGCGGTGTCGGCCCGGGAGGCGGCGACGACCAGGGCGCGGCCCGCGAGGGCGTGGGCCCTGCGGTGCAGGTCCGGCGCGGACGAACCGCTCAGACCCGCGTGCCGCGCGGGCGGCGCGCCGCGCAGCCGCGCCACCTGCCGGGCGATCAGTTCGCCGGCCTCGGTGTCGCCGAGCTCGTCGGTGACGGCGAGCAGGGCGGAGAGGTGCCCGGCGAGCTGGATGTCCAGCTCCTCCTCGCGGGAGCGGTGCGGGTACGCGTCGTGGGCGTCGTCGGCCATCCGGTGGACCGACTTGGTGCGGATCGGTTCGTACATGGGACGGCCTCCTGAGTGCTCTGGAGCCATCCTAGCTTAGATTCAGTCTAAAGTTGAGTGTGGTCCGGCCTCGGTGGGCTACGGCTGGCTGTAGCCGTCCAGGAAGCGGCCGATCCGGGTCACCGCGTCCGCCAGGTCCGCCGCCGCCGGCAGCGTCACGATCCGGAAGTGATCGGGCTCGTGCCAGTTGAAGCCCGTCCCGTGCACCACCATGATCTTCTCGGCCCGCAGCAGGTCGAGGACCATCTGCCGGTCGTCCTTGATCTTGTAGACGTTCGGGTCGAGCCGCGGGAACAGATACAGCGCGCCCTTCGGCTTCACGCACGTCACACCCGGGATCTGGGTCAGCAGCTCGTACGCCGTGTCCCGCTGCTCCAGGAGCCGCCCGCCCGGCAGGACGAGGTCCTCGATCGACTGCCGGCCCTGCAGCGCCGCGGCCACCGCGTGCTGCGCCGGCATGTTCGCGCAGAGGCGCATGTTGGCGAGGATCGTCAGGCCCTCGATGTACGAGGACGCGTGGTGCTTCGGGCCGCAGACCGCCAGCCAGCCCGAGCGGAAACCGGCCACCCGGTAGTTCTTGCTCATCCCGTTGAAGGTCAGGACGAGCAGGTCGGGGGCGATCGCGGCGGTGGGGGTGTGCGTGGCACCGTCGTAGAGGATCTTGTCGTAGATCTCGTCCGAGCAGATGACCAGGTCGTGGCGGCGGGCGATCTCCGTGAGCGAGCGGAGCATCTCGTCGTCGTAGACGGCGCCCGTCGGATTGTTCGGGTTGATGATCACGATCGCCTTCGTGCGATCGGTGATCTTCCGCTCGATGTCCGCCAGGTCCGGCATCCAGTCCGCCTGCTCGTCACAGCGGTAGTGCACGGCCGTACCGCCCGCGAGCGAGACCGACGCCGTCCACAGCGGATAGTCCGGGGCCGGGACGAGGACCTCGTCACCGTCGTCGAGCAGCGCCTGCATCGACATCTGGATCAGCTCCGAGACGCCGTTGCCGAGGTAGATGTCCTCGACGGAGAGCGGGATGCCCTTGGTCTCGTAGTGGCTCATCACCGCGCGGCGGGCCGAGAGCAGCCCCTTCGCGTCGCCGTAGCCGTGCGCCTCGGAGAGGTTGCGCAGCACGTCCTCGAGGATGGCGGGCGGGCACTCGAAGCCGAAGGCGGCCGGGTTTCCCGTGTTGAGCTTGAGGATGCGATGACCCGCGGCCTCAAGCCGCATCGCCTCTTCGAGCACCGGACCCCGGATTTCGTAACAGACGTTGGCGAGCTTCGTGGACTGGATCACCTGCATGACGAGAGCTTACGGCCGGGTCGGCCGGGACGCTTCGTGTTTTGGGACACGTCGGACAGGTGCGAGGGCGTGGCGGCGGGGCTTTCCCCAGGTGAGGGCCGCCGAATAGGGGTCCTCCGTCCGGCGGGATAGGTTGGCCCGTCATGTGGGTCATGACTGCTTCCGGATGCCGGTGGCTCGGCGCGGCCGGGTCGCTCGCCGTCGCCGTGGGCGGCTGGGCCGCCGGGTCGCTGCCGGTGCGCGGCGGCTGGGGGCTGTGGGAGCCGCGCGGCTCCGCGCTCACCCTCGCCGGCGCGCTCCTCGCGTACCTCGGCCTGACGGTGCTCGTCGCCGCCTGGTGGCGGTACGGCGTGCTGCTCGCCCGGGGCGCACGGCACGGGGTGCTCGCCACCCTGGCCTGGTGGACCGGGCCGCTGCTGCTCGCCCCGCCGCTCTACAGCAAGGACGTCTACAGCTACATCGCGCAGGGCGCCATGGTCCTCGAAGGGTATGACGTGTACGACGGCGGGCCCTCCGTCCTCGGGCCCGGCGACCTCGGGACGGACGCGGCCGCGAGCGTCGGCGGTCACTGGACCGACACCCCCGCGCCGTACGGGCCCGCCTTCCTGGTCCTGGCGCAGCTGGTCGTGAGACTGACCGGGGGCGAGATCGTCCCCGCCGTGTTCGGGATGCGGCTCCTCGCGGTCGGCGCGCTCGCGCTGATCGTCTGGGCCGTACGGGGTCTGGGAGGCGGGCGCGGGGGCCCCGACGGGGCGCTGTGGCTGGCCGCCCTCAACCCGCTGCTCCTCATCCACGTCGTCGGCGGCATGCACAACGACGGCCTGATGATCGGACTCATGCTGGCGGGCGTGCTGCTCGCCGTACGGGGCCGGTGGGTGCTCGGGTGCGTCCTGGTGGGCCTCGCGATGATGGTCAAGTCGCCGGCGGCGGTCGCGCTGCTCTTCATCGGCGTGATGATCGCGCGGCGGGACGGCGGCGGCGCCCGGGGTCTGGTGAAGGGGCTCGTGCTGCCGGGGCTCGTGGCGGGGGCGGTGGCGGCGGTCGCGACGGTGCTCGCCGGGACCGGGTTCGGGTGGCTGCGGACGCAGAGTGTCGCCGGGACGATCCACACGGCGCTGTCCGTGAGCAGCGATCTCGGCCTCGGCCTCGGGCTGCTCCTCGGAGACGACCCCGACCCGGTCAAGGCGGTCGTGCAGAACCTCGGGCTGCTCGTCGCCGTGGCGCTGATCCTCGTGCTGGCGTGGCGGGCCTGGCGGGGGGCGCTCGATCCGGTGCTGGGGCTGGGGCTCTCGCTGGTCGCGCTCGTCGCGCTGTCGCCGATGGTGCAGCCCTGGTACCTGCTGTGGGGGACGGCGGTCGTCGCGGCGGTGGCTTGGCGCAGCCGGGTCGGGCAGGTGACGGCGGTGCTTTCGGCGGCGCTCGTGTACGAGACGGCGCTGGACGGGCGGACGCCTTGGTACGGGTTCGTGGCGGCCGGGGTGGTGCTGCTGGCGGGCCTGGTGTGGGTGCGGCGGGATCCGTGGCCGGGGGTTCGGGAGCGGGCCGGCGCTTTCGAGGGCGCCGACCCCGTGAACAGCGGGCGGTAGGGCGCGGGGCGCCGCCGCCCCTTCGCGCGCTAGCTGTATTGACCCGCAGCGTTGTTGACGCGGCTGATGGGCGGGTGTCCGTCGAGTGCGGTGTGGCAGCGGTGGTGGTTGTAGGTGTGGAGGAAGTCT